>NZ_BAAAQD010000016.1:0-342288 GCF_039531485.1 Dactylosporangium maewongense
GCCGGGAGCCCCCCCGGGCGGGGGCCGGGGCGGCGGGGGCGGCCCGCGCCCGAGCGGCCCCCCGCCGAGCCGCTAGGCACTACCGCCGCCCGCCGCCAATTAGGCGCTGCCGTCGCCCACCGCCAGCGGCGCGGACAGGCGGGAGCGCAGGCCGCGAGGGCGCTGGAGCAGGGCGGCGGGCTGCCCGGTCGCGCTGAGGCCCACCCCGACCGGCAGCCCGACGAGCGCGATGAGCCAGCAGGACAGCAGCCGGTACGTCAGGACGGCGGCCGCCGCGGCCGCGGAGTCGCCGGCGCCCGCGGCGACCAGCGAGGCGAGCAGGCTCGCCTCGACCAGGCCGGCGCCGCCGGCGACGAGCGGGATCTGGCGGACGAGCTGCCCGGTCAGGTAGGCGCCGACGAGCGCCATCGTGCCGGTGTCGAGGCGGAACGCCTGGGCGACCGCGACGAAGCACGCCAGGTCGCACACCCTGCGCGCGGCGGCCGCGCCGCCGGCGGTGAGCCAGCACCTGGCCGGCAGCGACCAGCAGGCCCGGGTCGTGTCCACGCCGAGGCGGACCAGGGTGTGGATCAGGGCACGCCTGTCCCCGGCCGGCGGGGCGCCGGGGTGCTCCGGCACGGTGCGTGGCCGGATGCCGCGGAGCCGGCGGCGGAGCACGACCGCGGCCGCGCCGAGCAGCGCCCCGGCGGCCGACACCGCCAGGAGGCCGGTCGCGCTGGTGGACACGGCCACCGCGCACCAGGCGAGGTAGACGAGGACGATCGCCGCGCTCGCCTGGATGCTGGCCAGGACCGTGGTGGCGAGGGCGGCCGCGCTCGTCAGGCCGTGCGCGCGGAACTGGCGGACGGCGAACGCGGTCGACACCGGGCCCCCGGCCGGCATCGCCGTGGACAGGGCGGTGCGGGCGAGTGACACGCCCACCGCCCGGCCGGTCGACATCGCGCCGCCGTAGGCGGCCAGGAGGTGGCGCTGCTGCACCGCGTACATGAGCACCGAACCGGCCTGGACCAGCAGTGCCGCCGCGAGCCACCACCACTGGGCCGCCAGCAGCGACCGCAGCACGGTGCCCGGAGCGGGCAGCGACCCGCGCAGCAGCATGAACGCCACCGCCGCCGCGGCCACGGTAAGGGCGACCCCCAGCCAACGCCGCCACTCCCGCAGCCACATGCGCGTACAGTGCGCCGGCGAGATGAGGACCGGTTGAACGCGACGAGTCGCGTCGACATCAAGGCCGCAGCCACCCGCTGTCGCCACGGCGGCAATGTATCGATCGCTGTGACTTTCATGCGATCCGTGCGGCGTTTCGGACCATCCTTCCGCCCACCTTGACCGTCCGGAAAACTCACCCATACGGTTCGACCCCGATCGATCCTGATCGGTGGTGTCGGATCTCGGGAGCGTTCTGTGCGGCCTCATATCTCGATCGTGCTCGCCGCGGCCCTCGTGCTGCCCACCGTCGCCGTCGCCGGCCCGCCCGCCTCCGCGGCCACCGCGTCGACCACCTATGAGGCGGAAAGCGGCACTCTGCAAGGTGTCACCGTCGCCGACACCGTGCCGGGGTTCTCCGGCACCGGATACGTGGCCGGCTTCGACGACCCGGCCGACGTGCTCACCTTCGACTCCTACCCGCAGGCCGGCGACCACGGGCCGGTGAGCGCGGTCTACGACCGGCTGCGCGGCCTCGGCGGCGACCGTAAGCTCGTCGCGCTGGGCGAGGTCGGCTCGATCCCCGACCCGGCGCTGACGCGGGCCTACCACGCCGACTGGAGCTACTTCGTCACCTGGGGTGGCGGCTTCCTCACCAACGGCCAGGCCAACTCCCTGGAGTTCCTGCGCCGCGTGTACGCGGACCCGCACGTCATCACCCTCGACGAGGTCGGCGACTTCAAGCACCACGCCTGCCCGCACCACGCCCGGCCGTGAGCCGCTCGCCCCTGGAGGAGCCAGTACGGCGGCCAGGTCACGCGGTGGGACGGCAACGGCACCCCTGACCATCTGTGGCCCCTCGGCTGAAGGCGCCGGCCGTCCCGCGCCCGCGGGAGGGTCAGTGATCTGCGGCTATGCTACGACCATGAGGCTTGGGCGGCGCACCCGGTGACGGCGGCAGTGGCGGCGAAGCACTCCTGCTGGTCGTATGAGGACCAGCGGCAGTTCGAAGCGTCCGCCAGGACGTTCCTCGCCGAGGGTCTCGCCGCCGGTGAGCGGATCTGGTACGCGCGGGCCGACGGCCCGGGTGGGCTGGGCGGCTGGCTGGACGAGGCAGCGCTGGCGCATCCCGGCGCGGTCCGGTTCGTGCCGCTGGAGGAGACGTACCAGGTCGGGCAGCCGCTGGACCCGCCGGCGCAGGTCGGCACCTTCACGGTCGCGTCGGCCACCGCGGTGGTCGACGGCTTCGCCGGGCTGCGGGTCGTCGCCGACTGCACGCCGCTCGTCGCCACCCCCGACCTGTTGTCCGTGTTCGCCGCCTACGAGGCGCTCGTCGACCGCTTCATCGCGACCGCCCCGGTGCACGCCGTGTGCGGGTTCGACCGCGGCGTCCTCGGCGACCGAGCGATCGCCGAGCTGGCCTGCCTGCACCCGGCGAGCAACGCCGGCGGCGTGTCCTTCACGCTGCGAGCCGGACCGCCCGACGGGCCGGCCGCGATCCTCTCCGGCGAACTCGACGTGGCCGCCGAGGAGCTGTTCCCGGCCGCCCTGGCCCACGTCCGGCCCGAGCCGACCGGCGGGACCATCGTCTTCGACGCCGCCGGCCTGCGGTTCATCGACCACCGCGCGCTGCTGCACCTGCACCGCTACGCGGAGCGCGCCGGCGCCGACGCGGTCCTGCGCACGTCGCTGGGCACCGTCACCGAGCTCGCCGCCATCGTCGGCGCGGGCCGCGTCCGGGTGGAGCGGGTCCAGTGAGGACCGGCGCGGCGGCCGGGCACACCGGCTACTTCCACGAGGCGATCCGCTACGACTCCGACGAGCACCTCCTGGCGGTCGTGCTGCCGTTCCTGCTCGGGGGCGTCGCGGCCGGCGAGCCGACCATGGTCGCCTTCGGCGAGCGCAACGCCCAGCTGGTCCGCGCTGCCCTGCCGGCCGGGTGCCCGGTGACGTTCCTGGAGGGCGGCGACGTCTACGCCCGGCCGGTCGGGGCGATCCGCTCCTACCGCAACCTCCTCGCCGACCACGCCGGCGCCGGCGCCGGCCAGATCCGCATCGTCGGCGAGCTGTCCGCGGCGCAGTTCGGCGCCACCTGGGACGCATGGGCGCGGTACGAGTCGGCGATCAACCACGCCTACGACGAGTTCCCGCTGTGGAGCATGTGCGCCTACGACGAGCGCACCACCCCGCCGGCCGTCCTCGCCGACGTCGACCGCACCCACCCCCGCACCGCGCTGCCGCACGACCGGCACGTGCCGAGCCCGCAGTACGTCTCCCCCGAGGAGTTCCTGCTGCAGGACCGGCCGGCCGTCACCGACCCGATCGAGCACGCGCCGCCGGTCGCGGACCTGTTCGACCCGCGGCCCCTGGAGGCGCGCGCCGCGGTCCGCACCGCCGCGGCCTCGGCCGGCGACGGCCTGGCCGGCCGGCCGGTCGATGAGCTGGTGCTGTCGGTCAGCGAAATCGTCACCAACGCATACGTGCACGGCCTGCCGCCGGTCCGGATGCGGATCTGGGCGGGCCGGGGCCGCATGGTCGTCTCGGTGGAGGACGGCGGGCCCGGCCCCAGGAACCCGTTCGCCGGCCTGCTGCCGACGAACAGCACCACGTCGGCCGGGCTCGGGCTGTGGATCGCCCACCAGTCGTGCAGCCACATCACGCTCCACCGGGCCGCGACCGGCTACACGGTCCGCATGACCGCCGGCCCGCCGTACACCGGCTGAGCCGGCCGGCAGACGGGCCCGCGTCGATCCCGGCCGGGCCGGTGGTGGCCCGGCCGGGGTCGTGACGGGGAGGTCAGCTCCTCGTCCACTGCTGGTTGGTGCCGCCGTTGCACGGCCAGATGATCAGCTTGGTGCCGTTGGTGGTGCCGTTGTCGAACGCGTCGAGGCACTTGCCGGAGCCGGTGCCGACGATGGTGCCGTTGCTGTTGAGCGTCCACTGCTGGTTGGCGCCGCCGTTGCAGTCCCAGATCTGCACGGCCGCCCCGTCATCGGTCGACGCGCCCACCACGTCCAGGCACTTGGTCCCGTACACCTGCAGCTGCCGCGAACCCGTCGCCACCCATCGCTGGTTGGCGCCGCCGTTGCAGTCCCACAGCGGGACGGGGGTGCCGCTGGTGGTGGTGTTGTTGGGCACGTCGACGCAGCGTCCGGACTGCACGCCGCGGATGACGGAGCCGCTGAGCGGGGTCCCGCAGGTGGTCATGCCGGCGGTGTACGGGCAGACGACCGACGCGAACCCGCCCCGCTCCAGCAGCGGCACCGACAGGGTGTCGGCGCTGGTGACGGTCCGGGTCTCGCGCAGCAGGTTGCCGCCGTTGTCCCGCACGGTCTCCAGGAACCACTGGCCGGCGCCGAGGAATGACAGCGGCGTCTGGTACGTCTTGGCGGCGATGGCGGAGATGCCGCCGAGGTACCATGTGCCGCCGTTGCGCCGGGCGAAGTACGCCTCCCGGCCGGGGCTGCCGCCGAGCAGGCGGGTCTCGTCCCAGGCGGTCGGCAGCTGGTTGAGGATCCGCATCGCCTCGGGCTGCGACTCGTAGCTCTCCGGGTTGTCGCCGAGGTGCTGCCAGCCGGACTCGAAGACGATCGCGGTCGCGAGCTCGTGCGCCCTGGTGGTGTCCCGGTTGTAGGGGCTGAAGATGACCGGCGTGAAGTCCATGCTGGCGATCGCGTTGCGGGTGAACGGCAGGATCGTGTTGAGCCCGGCGCGCAGGTACTGCTCGGCGCCGTGCACCGCTTCCGCCGTCATGACGTGCGGCCAGGTGCGCTGCATGCCGCGCGGGGTCGCCGACCCGTGGAAATTGATCATCAGCTGGAGCTCCGCGGTGCGGGCGAGGATCGCGTCGTACCACTGCAGGGTCGGCTGCGTGAACTCGAAGGAGAAGTCGACCTTCACGCCGGCCACGCCCCAGCTCTTGATCAGCGGCAGCCACTGCTCGCGCTGCTGGGAGGTCCACAGGGCGTTGGAGTTGAACCACAGGATCACCTGCACGTTGCGGGCCCTGGCGTACGACACCACGTCCGGCGCCCAGCTGGACTGCCAGCCCTCGTCGATGAGCACGTAGCCCCAGCCGTTGCGGGCGGCGAAGTCGATGTACTGCTTCTGCCGGTTGGCGTCCGACGGGCTGGCGTGCTCGGTCAGCCAGGACCAGGTGACGGTGTCGGGCTTGACCCACGACGTGCCGGCCACCCGGGACGGCGCGGAGAGGTCGTCGACGATGGTCGAGGTCGTCACGCTGGCCAGCGAGCCGACGGCCGCGGTGCGCCACGGCGTGGACAGCGGCAGGCTGGTGGTGATCGCGCTGCCGAGCGAGGCGGTGTAGGTGCCGGAGCCGCTCTGGTGCGCCAGGCTCATCGCCGCGTACCGGCCGTCGAGGTTGGCCTCGGCGACCAGCGCGTAGGTCCCGGCGACGTCGAACAGTGCCGGGTTGCGGAAGGTGGCGGTCGCCGCTGCGCCGGCGGTCGTCTGGAACCAGTAGCCCTGGTCCTCGCGGTGTGACGGCACCAGCCACGTGTTGGTGTTGGTCGGCACGGTCCAGGACGACGCCTCGCGTTGCACGGTCACGGTCCCGCTGCCGGGCAGCACGTACCGGTACGCCGCGCCGGTGTCGGAGGCGCGGACGACCACGTCGAGCCGGGCACCGCCGGCGCCGGTGAACGACAGCGTCGACTCCGAGTAGGTCGTCGACCGGTTGCGCTGCTTGCCGGTGGTCATCGAGTAGGCCTCGGTGACGGTCCGGCTGGTGCGGGTCGTGAAGGTCAGGCCCTTCGTCAGGTCGGCGGCGCCGGTCACGATGCCGATCGCCGACGGGGACAGGATCGTGCGGCCCTGGTTGGCCACGGAGAAGCTCACGGTCCCGTTGTCGTTGAGCGTGACCTGGGCCGACGTCGGGGAGCCGGCGGACGGCCCGGTGACCGTCCAGCTGGTGGCGGCCGCCGCGGGCTTCATCGCGAACGCGGTGCCGGCGGTCAGCACCGCGAGCACGAGCGTGCCGCGGAGCAGGGACTTGTGATGTCGCATGGGGTCGTCCTCCGGAAGGGGTTGGCGGAACCTCGGACGGGGGCGAGCTGGGCGTCGCATCGGATGTCAACGTTGTCAACCACGGCGGCGTTGACTTACGTTGATACATGCGCGACTCTGCGGACATTGAACATCTTGATCATGGCAGTGTCAAGGATCGGCTTTGCCACGCCAAATTCGTCGAAGTCGATCTTCTCCGACCGCTTGACAACGATGACATGTTGTCGATTTGCTGTGGTGACTTTTGAGTCACCGAGTTGGAACTTGTTGAATGCCCGTTTCAAGTTCCAACACCCCCTCACCCCCTGGAGAAGTCCCATGACCGACTTCCGGCTGTCCCGCCGTGCCGCCCTGCGGGGCCTCGCCGCGGCACCCGCGTTCTTCGGCGCCTCCGCGCTGCTGTCCGCCTGCGGCGACGACGCGGACGCGCCCGCCGCCACCGGCTCCTCCACGGACCCGATCACGTTCGGGTCCAACTACTCCGACGACGCCACCAAGCAGGCGTTCGCGGCGCTGTGCGCGGCCGCGACGTCGGCGACGAAGGTGCCGATCACGGTCAACACCACCGACCACAACACGTTCCAGAACAACATCAGCAGCTACCTGCAGGGCACGCCGGACTCCCTGGCCACCTGGTTCGCCGGCTACCGGCTGCAGTTCTTCGCCGCGCAGGGCCTGCTCACACCGATCGACGACGTGTGGGAGAAGATCGGCGGCAACTTCAACGACGCCGCCCGCAGCCTCTCCAAGGGCATTGACGGCAAGCACTACCTCGTGCCGCTGTACAACTACCCGTGGGTCGTCTTCTACAACAAGAGCGTCTTCGCCGCGAAGGGCTACCAGGTGCCCGCGACCTGGGACGACTTCATCAACCTGTGCAAGAAGATGAAGACCGACGGGCTGATCCCGCTCGCGTTCGCGGAGAAGGACGGCTGGCCGGCGCTGGGCACGTTCGACATCATCAACCTGCGCGTCAACGGCTACGACTACCACATCAAGCTCATGAAGCACGAGGTGCCGTGGACCGACCCGGGCGTCACCGCCGTGTTCGACAAGTGGCGGGAGCTGATGCCGTACCTGCAGAACGGCGCCAACGGCCGGACCTGGCAGGACGCGGCCAAGGCCCTGGAGAACAAGCAGGCCGGGATGATGTTCCAGGGCTCCAACCAGGTCGCCGCGAACTACTCCCCCGCGAACCTCGCCGACCTGGACTTCTTCCCCTACCCGGCGATCAACCCCGAGCACGGCCAGTACTACATGGACGCCCCGACCGACGGCTTCATGCTGCCGAAGAAGGGCAAGAACACGGCGGCCGCCAAGGCCGTCCTGGAGTACATCGGCACTGCCGCCGCCGAGACCAAGTTCCTGGAGACCGACCACTGGGACGTCGGGCTCGCCAACGGTCTGGTCGCGCCGACCTACAACGAGATCCAGAAGAAGTCCGTCGCGGAGATCGCCAAGTGCAAGAACGTGTCCCAGTTCATGGACCGTGACACCGTGCCCGACATGGCCACCGCCGTCATCAAGCTCATCCAGACCTTTGTGGACAGTCCGACGTCTGAGACGATCGCGTCGATCCAGAAGAGCGCCGAGGACCAGGCCAAGACGATCTTCACCAAGTGAACGCGTTCGCCCGCCGCGACGGCTTCGTCGTCGCGGCGATGCTCGGCATCCCGCTGCTGATCGACGTCGTCTTCATCTGGGGCCCGGCCCTCGCCTCGGTCGGGCTGTCGTTCACGAAGTGGACCGGCGTCGGCGGCGTGCAGCTGCAGTCCTGCGACTCGCTGCCCTCCGTGCCCGGCATCCCGCAGCCCGGCTGCCTCAACGGCGTCCGCAACTACGAGCAGGCGTTCACCACGTACCCCGACTTCTGGCCGGCCGTGCGGCACAACATCATCTGGCTGCTCGTCTTCGCATGCTTCGCCACCCCACTGGGCATGCTCTTCGCCGTCGTCATCGACCGCGGCATCCGCGGCTCCAGGATCTACCAGAGCATCCTGTTCCTGCCCGTGATGCTCTCCCTCGCCCTCATCGGGATCATCTGGGAGCTCATCTACTCACCCAACTTCGGACTGGTGAACTCGCTACTCGGCCGTACCGGCGACGACAACCTCATCGACTGGCTCGGCGACCCGTCACTCAACCTCTGGGCCCTCCTCGTCGAGGCCAGCTGGCGACAGGCCGGCTACGTCATGATCCTCTACCTCGCCGGCCTGAAAGCCGTCGACCCAGCCCTACGCGAAGCCGCCCTCGTCGACGGCGCGTCAGCCTGGCAGACCTTCTGGCGGGTCGTCTTCCCCGCCATGCGCCCCATCAACATCGTCGTCATGGTCGTCACCGTCATCGAGTCGCTGCGCGCCTTCGACCTCGTGTACATCACCTCCGGCGGCAACCCGCTCAAAGGCCTCGAACTGCTGTCCGTCGCCGTCACCCAGAACATCGTCGGCGAGACCCAACGCATCGGCTTCGGCTCCACCCTCGGCGTCATCCTGCTCGCCATCTCCCTGATCCCGATCACGATCTTTCTCCACCAGGCGTTCCGCCGTGAGGAGTCCCCGCGATGAAGCCCTCCCGGCTCGGTAGCGTCGCCGCGCAGGCGTTCATGCTCGTCATGCTGGCGCTCTGGGTGACGCCGGTGCTGTTCGCGCTGTACGTCGCGCTCCGCCCGATCGCGGAGACCAACGAGCACGGTTACGTGTCCCTGCCCCGCAGCCTGACCCTGGCCAACTTCCAGGCCGCGTGGACCCAGTCCGACATGTGGCACTTCTTCCTCAACTCGCTGGTCATCACGGTGCCGGCGGTGCTGCTCACGCTCCTGCTGGCGGCCTCGTTCGCCTACGTGGTGTCGAGGCTGCGCTTCCGGTTCAACATCCCTCTCCTCATCCTGTTCACCGCCGGCAACCTGCTGCCGCAGCAGGTCATCATCACGCCGCTGTTCCGCCTGTACCTCGCCATCCCGCTCCCGCACTGGGTCAGCGAGAGCGGCCTCATGTACAACTCCTACCTCGGACTCATCGCCATCAACGTCGCGTTCCAGCTCGGGTTCTGCGTCTTCGTCCTCAGCAACTACATGCGGACGCTGCCGAAGGAGCTCGACGAGGCCGCGGTCGTCGACGGCGCGACCGTGTGGACCCGGTTCTGGCGGCTCACCCTGCCGCTGTGCCGGCCGGCCCTCGCGGCCCTCGCCACGCTGCTCACCACCTGGATCTACAACGACTTCTTCTGGGCCATCACGCTCATCTCCACCGGCGACAAGCGCCCGGTGACCTCGGCCCTGGCCAATCTCCAGGGCCAGTTCGTCGCCAACCAGAACATGATCGCGGCGGCCGCCCTCATCGCCGCGATCCCGACCCTCATCGTGTACGTCGCGCTGCAGAAACAGTTCATCGCCGGGCTGGCGCTCGGCTCGACCAAGGGCTGAAAGGCTTGTCCCGTGACCGAGGTCCCGATGACGGCACGGCCAGGGAGCTGCGCCGCGGCGGCGACACCTCGACGCTGATCGGGATGCTCGGCGGCGACCTGGGCAACCCGTTCCACTCCCGGCTCGCCTGCGGGCTGGAGCGCGAGGTCCGGGCGCACGGCCTGCAGCTGGTCACCGTCAACATCGACGAGACCTCGCAGTCCGAGCACCAGCTCACCGAGGCGCTGCTGGAGCGGCGCGTCCGGGCGCTGGTGCTGGCCTCCACCCTGCCCACGCACGACCATCTGGCGGTCGAGCGCCGCCACGGCACGCCGTTCATCTTCGTCGACCGCCCGCCCGTCGGCCTGTCCGCGGACGCGGTCCTGCTGGACAACCGCGACGGCGCCCGGCAGGCGGCGGCGCACCTGCTGGCGCTGGGGCACACCCGCATCGGCATCGTGGGCGACCGGTCCCGGCTCAGCACCCACCGGGAGCGCGTCACCGCGTTCGGTGCTGCGCTGGCGGCGGCCGGCGTCCCGGACTGGCGCGAGCACCTGGTCGAGGGCGCCCACGACATGGACACCGCGCAGCGTGCGGTGACCGCGCTGCTGCGGCTCGACCGGCCGCCGACCGCCGTCTTCACCACGAACAACCGCATCACCACCGGCGCGCTGCGCGCCCTGCACGGGCATCCGTCGCCGCCGGCGCTCGTCGGCTTCGACGAGCTGGACATGGGCGACATCCTCGGCGTCACGGTCATCGCCCACGACGCGGAGAACATGGGCCGGCAGACCGCGCGCCTGCTGCTGGAGCGTCTCGACGGCTACACCGGCCCGCCGCGGTGGGTCATCCTGCCGACCCAGCTGATCGCCCGCGGCACCACCCTGCACCGCCAGTCCCACCTTCCACCCGATCCTGACAACGTTGCCACACCTCGGACCCTGGGGGTCGCATCGATGCTGGCCTCGACACGGCAACTCGCCATCCTGGAAATCGTCAACCGCGACGGCGGCGCACAGCTGCGCCGCCTCGCCGACCTCTTCGGCGTCTCCACCGGCACGATCCGCCGCGACCTGACGATGCTCGACGCGTCCGGCCTCGTCGCCCGCGTCCACGGCGGCGCCGTCCGCCGCCCGGCGGCCGGCCACGGCCAGAAGCCGCTCCGCTCGGCCGTGATGGCGCGGCAGTTCGCCCGGGCCGCGATCGCCGCCGACGCGGCCAGGATGGTGGCGCCCGGCACCACCGTCGCGCTGCCGGCCGGGCCCATCTCGACGCTGCTCGCCCACCACCTGGCGACGGTGCCGGACCTGACGGTGGTGACCTACTCGCTGCCGGTCGCCCAGGCGTTCCAGGAGCACCAGCGCCGCGACCAGACCCTGGTGCTCACCGGCGGCGTGGTCACCGGCACGCAGGGGCTGACCGGCCCGCTCGCCGCCAGGACGCTGCACGCGTTTCACCTCGACACAGCGTTCATCGAGCTCGACGGCACCGACGACGCCGGCGTCCCGGCCAACGTCGACGAGGAGACCGCCGAGCTCAACCGCGCCGTCCTGCCCGTCACCGACCGCGTCGTCTGCTTCGCGGACCACACCGCGTGGCACCGGCGGGGCGAGCACCAGGTCATGCCCGCCGGGGCGCTCCTGCTCGTCGACGCCCGGGTCCGCTCCGAGCTCCGCGACGACCTCGCCCTCGCCGGCGTCCACCCCGTCATCGCCCACGGCCGGCGGCTCAGCCCCACCTGATCCCCGCCGCGGCGACGCGCATCACCCGGTCGTCTCCGGGTACCCCGAGAGGATGACCCAGGGCTCCACGACGGCGTCGCTCGGCGCGCAGCGCTGCGTCTCGCTCACCACGTTCAGGAAGGACGGCACCCCGGTCGCCACGCCCGTGTGGATCACCCCGGACGGCGACGCCCTCGTCGTGACCACCCTCGCCGCCAGCTACAAGGTCAAGCGCCTGCGCCGCGACCCTCACGTGCGGCTGGTCCCCTGCACCCGCACCGGCAAGGTCCACGTCAGCACCCCGCCGGTCGAGGGCACCGCCGAGATCGTCACCGACCAGCGCGAGATCGCCCGCATGACGGGCCTGGTCCGGCGCAAGTACGGCCTCGAGTACCGCCTGGTGATGCTCGTCGAACGGCTCGCCACCCTCGGCCGGCGGGACCGGGTCATGCTGCGGATCACCCTGCAGGGCTGATGCGGCTCAGCTCTGCCCAGCCCAGTTCAGCTCTTCGGCCGGCGTGAGGATTCAGCTCAGCTCTTCGGCCAGCGCGAGGATGATGCCGCCCGGCCCGCGGAGGTAGCACAGCAGGTAGGCGTCCTCGTAGCGCGTCACCTCACCGACGAGCTCCGCGCCGTGCGGGCGGAGGCGGGCGAGGGTGTCCTCGATGTCGTCGACGGCGTACATGACGCGGTGCAGGCCAAGCGTGTTCGACGGGGTGACCGCCGGCTCGGGGGTGATCGACTTCGGGCTGTGGTACGTCGCCAGCTCAAGCCGGCCCGGGGCGCCCGGGACCCGCATCATCGCGATCTCGCTCCGCATGCCGTCGAGCCCGACGACCTTCCCCGCCCAGCTGCCTTCGATCGGCATCCTCCCCTCCAGCTCCATGCCGAGCTCGGTGAAGAACGCGACGGCGGCGTCGAGGTCGTCGACGACGATGCCGACGTTGTCCATGCGCTTGATCGTCATGTCGCCGAGCATATGGGCAACGACGGGGGCACGCTCAGGCGAGGCGGGTCGTGACGGCGGTGGCCATGGCCTGCTCGCCGGCGGCGTTGGGGTGGAACGGGGCGGCGGCGTTCTCCGGGACGACCCCCTCCACCCAGCGGACGCTCTTGGAGCGGCAGACGTCGTGGCCGACCGACGGCGTGTAGGTGTCGGCGTATTCGGCGCCGTTCGACGCGGCGGTCTGGGCGAGCATCGCGTTGAGCGACTTCGCCACCGCGCGCAGGTACGGCACGTCACCGAACGCGAACGGCACCGCCGGCCAGCAGCCGTAGCCGCGGTCGGGCACGATCGCCGGATAGCCGACGACGACGATGCGGGCGGCGGGCGCGGCTGCCCGCACGGCCTGGATGACGGCCGTGACCTTCGGGGCCGTGCCGGCGATCCGGGCCTGGAGCTGGTCGGTGCCGCCGGCGGTGTACCGGTCACGGCAAGGCGTGCCGAAGGGGTCGCCGACGCCGTCCTGGGCGCACGCCGTCACGATGCCGGTGAAGCCGATGTCGTTGCCGCCGATGCCGATCGTGACCAGCGCCGTCGCGGCGGTGACGGCGGAGATCTGGGCGGGGACGGGCAGGCCGAGGGTGCCCTTCCCGGGGTTGAGGATGTCGGCAGTGGTGGCGCCGCCGCAGCTGGCGTCGACGAGGGCGGCCGAGCCGATCGCGCGGGCGACCAGCGACGGGTAGTTGCGGTTGGAGCGGACGCAGTTGAGGTCGACCTGGTCCGGGATCAGCGGTCCGGAGGTGTACGAGTCCCCGAGCGCCACGTACCGTCCGGTGGGCGCGGCGGCGTGGGCGGGGCCCGGGGTGCTCAGCACCAACCCGGATGTCAGCAGCGCGGTGGCGAGCAGGGCCAGTCTCATGGCGGTCCCCCTGGCGGAAGGGATGGCGCGGGGACCGAATTCTGCCAGCTACAGCGACATCGGTCAATGGCTGGCGATGGTTGTGCGAACGTGTTCAGGCGCCCGGCCGGCACGGTCCGGCGGTCTCTGGTCCACTGCGATCGATGTCAAGCCACGATCAGCCGGTGGCCGCCAGGTACGCGTGCACCGCCGAGACCACCACCGAGCCCTCGCCGACGGCGGAGGCGACCCGCTTCACCGAACCGGCCCGGACGTCGCCGACGGCGAACAGCCCCGGCACCGAGGTCTCGAACGCGCCGCGGGTCACCACGAACCCCTTCTCGTCCAGCTCGACGCCCACGTCGTGCAGCCACGCGGAGCGCGGCTGCGCCCCGATCATCAGGAACAGCCCGCCGGCCGCCACCTCGACCTCCCGTCCGGTTGCCCCGTCCCGCCACGTGAGGTGGGTGAGCCGGTCGCCGCCGCGCGCGCCGGTCAGCTCCGACCGCGGGTGGACGGTGATCCGCTCGTGGTGCAGGAGCCGCTGCGCGAGGTAGTCCGACATCGTCTCGGTCAGGTCGTCGCGGCGGATGAGGACGTGCACGTGACCGGCTTGCCGGGCCAGGAACAGGGCGGCCTGCCCGGCCGAGTTGGCGCCCCCGACGACCACGACGTCGCGGCCCAGGCAGGCGCGCGCGTCGATCTCCGTGGCCGCGTACGAGACGCCCCGCCCCTCGAGGTCGGCGACGCCGGGGACGGTCAGCCGCCGGTACCGGACACCGCTGGCGATGACCACGGCGCGGGCGGCCACGTCGGTGTCGTCGTCGAGCCTGACCCGGAACCCGTCAGCGTCACGGGTCAGGCCGGTGACGGATCGGGGCGAGACGAGCCGCGCCCCGAACTTGACGGCCTGCAGCATCGCCGAGCGGGCCAGCTCGCCGCCGGCGATCCCGCGCGGGAAACCCAGGTAGTTCTCGATCCGCGACGAGGTGCCGGCCTGCCCGCCGGGGGCGACGTCCTCGACGACCACGACGTCGAGGCCCTCGGAGGCGCCGTAGACGGCGGCGGCCAGACCGGCCGGCCCGGCGCCGACGACCAGCAGGTCGCACCGTGCCCCCTCGGGCAGCCCGCACAGGTCGAGCCCGACGGCCGTGGCCAGGTCGCGGGGGCTCGGGTCGGTCAGGACCCGCCCCTCCCCGGTCACCACCGCCGCACCCTGCTCCGGCAGCGCGCACGCCGCCGCGACCTCGTCCCAGGCGGACGGGTCGGAGCGCAGCACGACCCGGAACGGGACGTGGTTGCGCGCGGCGAACTCTCGCAGCCGGCGCAGGTGGTGGTCGTCGTCGCCGGCGAGGACGAGGCCGCCCTCGCCCCAGCGGCTCAGCATGCGCCGCCGGGCGTCGAACGCGGAGATCAGCAGGTCGCCCAGGTCCACGGTGGTCGCGATCAGCCGGCGCAGCTCCTCGACGGGCACCCGCAGCAGCGTGGTGCCGGGCATCGCCACCCCGGCGAGGAACGCCGGCTGCCCCATCAGCATGCCGAGCTCGCCGACGAAGTCGCCGGGCTCCACGACGACCACGACCCGGTCGTCGCGGCGGTCCACCAGGCACAGCCCGCCGGTCTCCACGACGTACAGGTCGTAGGGCTCGCCGCCCTCCCACAGCACCTCGCCGGGCGACGGGCGGACCACCTCCCCGGCCGCCTCCAGCAGCGCGCGGTCCTCCGCCCCGAACGCCGGCCACGCCTGGGCCTCGTCCGGCGCGCCGGCCCGCCGCGACGAGTACCGCGTCTGCGCGTCGGGAACTGGGACCGAGCTCATGTGCATGCCTCCTGGTAGCGGGCGGACGTCGCAGCAAGATACCGGAGTGCGAGGATGGCGGGTGATGGAGTCGTACGTCGAGCACCCGCCGGTGGCCGCGTTGGCGCACGTCGTCCGGACGGTGTGGGTCCAGCGCACCGGCGACGTCGCGTACGCGCAGCGGCACCTGCCGGCCGGCGGCGTGGAGCTGCACTTCCCGATCGGCGGGCGCCCGCACCTGCTCGGCCCGCTGACCGGTCCGCAGGTCGAGGTGATCCCGGCGCGGACCACGGTGGTGGGTGTGCGGTTCCTGCCCGGGACCCCGCCGCCCCTGCCGGTGGCCATCGACGAGCTGCTCGACCAGCGCCCGGGCCTGGCGGACCTGTGGGGCGGGACCGCCGACCGGCTCGCGGAGGCGATGGCCGGCGCCCGGACGCCCGAGCGGGCGCTCGCGCTGCTGCAGCGCCACCTCCTGCGTGAGTTCCGCGGCGATGCGAGCGTGGATCCGCTGGTACGGGAGGCCGTGCGGGCGCTGATGCCGTGGTCGCCGGTCACCGTCGACGCCGTCGCCGGCCACCTGGCGCTGTCGGTGAGCCAGCTGCGCCGCCGCTGCCTGCGGGCGGTCGGGTTGAGTCCGAAGGTCCTGCAGCGCACGCTGCGGTTCCAGGGGTTCCTGGCGCTGGCCCAGTCGGGCGCGGCCGGCGTCGCGGGCCTCGCGGCCGACCTCGGCTACGCGGACCAGGCGCATCTGAGCCGGGAGTGCCTGCGGCTGACCGGCCTGACCCCGCGCGACCTGCTCGGCGGCGAGGTCGACCGCTGTTGCTGCGGCCACGACCACACCGCGTCCTACGAGCCGTTCCTCCGAGGCCGTGCGCGATTCGTTCAAGACCCGGCCGGCGCCCGCGGGATCTGATCAAGCCATGATCCTCGTCACCGGCGGGCTCGGCATGATCGGCGCCCACACCGCCCGCGCGCTCGCCGACCTCGGGCACCAGGTCGTCGTCACCGCGCACCGGCGGGCGGAGGTGCCGTCGTTCCTCGCCGGCCGGGTCACCGTCGAGGCCCTCGACGTCACCGACCGCGACGCGTTCCTCGCCCTCGCCGGCCGCCACGAGATCAGCGGCATCGTCCACCTCGCCGGCTCCATCCCCGGCGACGATCCGGTGGCGTACTTCCGCAGGGACATGGCCGGGCTGCTCAACGCCCTCGACGCGGCCCGCACGCGGGCGGTGCGCAGGTTCGCCGTCGCGAGCAGCATCGGCGTGTACATCGGCCGGCCCGAGATCCCCTGGCACGAGGAGCTGCCGCTGCCGGCCGCGCACCTGCCGCACCTGATCGTCGCGTTCAAGAAGGCCCTCGAGCCGGTCGTCACGCACGCCCTGCAGGGCACCGGCGTCCAGCCCGTGCTGCTGCGGATCGGCAGCACATGGGGTCCGCTCATGGACCCGGAGTCGCCGTTCAACCCGATCCCGCCGTACATCAGCGCCGTGCTGCGCGGCGAGGAGCCGCCGCCGCTGCACGCCGGCGACGGCGGCGACACCTGCTACGCGCCGGACGCCGGCCGCGCGATCGCCCTGCTCATGACCGCCCCGAGCCTGCGGCACGACACATACAACGTGTCCAGCGGCCGACCGTTCACCTACCGGGAGGTCGCGGACGCGCTCGAGGCGGAGGCGCGGCCCGGGGGCGGCGGCGCCCACCCGTACCTCGACATCAGCCGCCTCACCGAGGACACCGGCTTCAAGCCCGAGTTCGACATCGCCGCCGCGGTCGCCGACTACGTCGCCTGGCGGTCCGCCAACTCCCGCTGAAGCAGCGCGTCCTGCACCTCGTCGAGTGTGTCGGGGATCTCCGCGCCGGCGGACACGTCGGGCAGGTCGTCCTCCATCCGGTGCAGCGGCCGGTACGCGAGCCCGAGCGCGCCCCACACGACGAGGAGCACCCCGCACGCGACGAGGACGAGCCCGGCGCCCCGGTCGGCGCCGACGCCCACCACCTCGCCGACGGTCCCGGCGAGCGCGCCGCCGGGGCGCAGCAGCGGTGTGACGAGGGACGTGAGCGGCGGCGCGGTCAGGAACGCGAGCGGGGTCATCGCGACCGCCAGCATCTGGTTGGTGGCGAGGACCCGGCCCTGCAGCTCGAGGCCGACCTTGACCTGGATGATCGCGAGCCAGTGCGCGTTGAGGATCGTCAGGGAGGCGTACCAGACGAGGCTGCCGGCGGCGGCGACCGCGGTCGACGGCCGCAGCCCGACGAGCGCCGCGCCGAGACCCACGCCGATGACGAAGCCGACCATGCCGGTGGCGCGGCGTTCGGCGCCGCCCCACAGCACCATGGCGAGCGCGCCGAGGCCCGCGCCGATGCCGCTGCAGGTGGTGACGACGCTGACGGCGGTGGTGCCGCCGAAGCCGTACACGGTGGGGACGGTGACGGCGAGGGCGAGCATGGCCAGGTAGTTCTCGACGACGAAGAACCCGATCATGATCATGAGCGGGCGCCGCCGGACGAGGAACCGCCAGCCGCCGGCGATGGCGCGGGCGAAGGCCTCCTCCTGCCGGCGGAACAGCCGGTCGGGCAGCCGCACGACGAGCAGGGTGCCGACGCCGACGAGCAGCGACACCACGTCGACGGCGACGACCCACGGCATGCCGAGCGCGGTGATGAGCGCGCCGCCGGCGAGGGGCGCGATGAGCATGCCGATGCCGGGCCCGAGGTTGGCCAGGGCGTTGGCCTGCCCGAGGTACGGCTTCGGCACGAGCTGCGCGACCGCCGCCAGGTACGCGGGCCGGTGGAACGCGGTGATCGCGGACAGCAGCCCGGCGAGGAGCCCGACGGTCCAGATCTCCAGCGTGCCCAGGGCGAGAAGGGTCACGACGGCCGTCATGACCGCGGCGCCGGCACCGTTGCAGGCGAGCATGATGCGCCGCCGGTCGAGCCGGTCGGCGACGGCACCGCCGAGGGGCAGCAGCAGGATCGAGGGCAGCAGCGCCAGCATGGTGACGAGCGCGTAGTCGGCGACCCGCCCGTGCTGCTGGTAGGCCCAGACGCCGAGGGCGAACGAGCTGAGCGCCGCGCCGATCAGCGACGCGGTCTGCCCGGCCGCCATGAGGTAGAAGTCGCGCAGGTCGCGGCGGGCCCGCCCGCCGGCGACCGCGGTGCTGACCGGCTCCGGTGGCCGCCCCTCCCCCCAGTCCCGTGTGGCGTCGGCGATGCGGTCGGCGGCCAGCGCGGCCTGGTGCTTGAGGAAGTAGTGCCCGGCGCGGGGCAGGACGGCGAGGGCGACCCGGTCGGCGAACGCGCCCCACTCGGTGTAGCGCTCCTCGTACAGCTCGGTGGAGCGGTCCCGGGCGCCGATGAGGCACAGGACGGGCGCGCGGAGCCGGCGCCGGTCGGGGCGGGTCAGCTCGCGGGTGAACCAGGTCTGCGCCTCGTCGACGTCGTGCCGCAGTCCGCGCAGGATCGTTTCGGTGTCCAGTCCAGTATCAAGCCCGGTGTCGTCGTCGAGGCCGCCGAGGGTCCGCAGGAAGTCCCGGTACGCCCGGTCCGACGTCCACCAGGTGGCGGGGATCCGCCGGTGCAGCCACGCGGTGACCCGGCCGGGCAGCCGCGCGGCGGGGAAGCTGCCGCCGACGACGAGCCCCACCACGTCCCGGCCCTCGGCCTCCAGGCGCAGCGCCAGCTCGGTGGCGGCCGCGGAGCCGACGCAGTGCCCGTACACCAGCACCGGCCCGGGCGGCAGGTCCGCGACGATCCGGTCGGTGAGCGCGGACATCGGCAGCGGCGGCTCGTCGGGGCGGGCCGGGTCGTGCCCGGGTAACTCGACGGCGAGGACGGCCGCGCCGGGGATCCGCTGCGCCAGCTCCGTCGCCAGGGGCCCGTACGCGGCGGCGGAGCCACCTCCGTACGGGACGCACACGACGGTGAGCGTGCCGGTGGCGGGCCCGGCCAGGCGGTGCAGCAGCCCCGACGATCCGGTGTCACCGTCGAGGTACGCGGCGAGCTCGCGCACGGTGGGGTGCGTGAAGAGGTCGATGACGCGCAGCTGCGGGTCGATGGCGCGGACCGCGCGGACGGCCTTGAACGAGTCGCCGCCGAGGGCGAAGAAGTCGTCGTCGAGCCCGGGGTCGGCGTCGTCGAGCACCTGCGCCCAGGCCGCCGCGACCCGCACCTGCGTCGGTGTCGACGGCGCGATGCGGGTGGCCGCCGCCGGTGCCGCGGGGGCGGGCAGCGCGGCCCGGTCGACCTTGCCGTTGGCGGTCAGCGGCAGCCGGTCGAGCGCGACGAACGCCGACGGCACCATGTAGTCGGGCAGCCGGTCCCGCAGCGCGGCCCGGATCACGCCGGTGTCGGCGGTCGCGGGCGTGACCCACGCGGCGAGCCGCCGCGTGTGCGCCTCGCCGACGGGCAGCACGACCACCTCGCCGACGCCGGGGACGGCGCGGACGGCGGCGGCGACCTCGTTGAGCTCGACCCGGAAGCCGCGGATCTTCACCTGGTCGTCGACGCGGCCGAGGATGTGCACGAGGCCGTGCGCGTCGACCCGGACGCGGTCGCCGGAGCGGTAGCGGTCGCCGGTGAACCGGTCGTCGCGCCCGTGCAGGTAGCCGCGGGCGACGCCCGGCCCGCCGATGTGCAGCTCCCCCGGCACGCCCGCGGGCACGGGCCGGCCGGCCGGGTCGGTGACGAGGCACTCCACGTTCGGGAACGGGCGGCCGATCGGGACGATGCCGTGGCGGCGCCCGGCGGGGATCTCGCGCACGTCGCAGCCGAGCACCGACACCGTGGTCTCGGTCGGGCCGTAGTGGACCTGGACGCCGAGGTCGGGGCGGACCCGCTCGATGCGCTCGATCAGCTCCCACGGGCATGGTTCGCCGGCCAGGACGAGCTGCGCGCGGGGCAGCAGGGTGGCGAGGTCGCCGTGCGCGGCGAGCAGCTCCAGGTGGCTGGGGACGAGCTTCATCGCGTCGACCGGGTGCGCGGCGAGGTAGGCGGCGAACGCCTCCGGGTCGGTGGCGGTCTCCCGGTCGACGAGGTGCACGACGCCGCCGGTGGTCAGCGCCCCGAACAGGTTCGTCATGCCGAGGTCGGCGGCGTGGGTGGAGACGAGCGCGTAGGACGCGTGCCGCCCGATGCGGTCGGCGACCGCGTGCAGGTAGTGCGCGATGTGCCGGTGCTCGACGGCGACGCCCTTGGGTCTCCCGGTCGAGCCCGACGTGAAGATGACGTACGCGAGGTGGTCCATCGGCACCCGCACGGCCTGCGCCGGCTCACCCGCGAGGTCCGCGACGACGAGCGCCCGGCGGTCCGCGACCCGGCCGGCGAAGGCCGCCTCGGTGAGCACGAACCGCGCGCCGGCCGCGTCGAGGATGTCCGCCACCCGCCCGTCCGGGTAGCCGGGGTCGATCGGGAGGTAGGCGGCGCCGGCCTTCAGCGCGCCGAGCATCGCGACGGGCAGGCTGACGCCGCGCTCGGTCAGGACGGCGACGGGCTCCTGCGGCCGCACCCCGCCGGCGAGCAGCCGCGCCGCGACGACGCCCGCGCGCCGGTCCAGCTCGGCGTAGGTCAGGCTGCCGTCGGCGGCGACGACCGCGGTCGCGTCGGGCGTGAGCGCCGCGTGGCGCGCGATCAGTTGATCGAGTGGCTGTTCCATCGTGTACGACACGCGGCGGCCGGCCGGTCCTGACAGCGCGCCCGGCTCCAGCGGTTGCCGGCCGACCGGCACGTCGGGGGTGGCGGTCAGCCCGTCCAGCAGCGCAAGGAACCATCCGGTGAGGCGGCGGGCGGTGTCGTCGTCGAACAGTTCGGCGCGGTGGACGAGCGAGCCGCGGTAGCCGTCGGCGGTGCGGGACAGCGCGAGGTTGAGGTCGTACTTCGTGGTGCGGATCGGCAGGTCGACGACGTGCGCGTCGAGGCCGGGGAAGCGCATCGGCGCGGGCGGCTGCTCCAGGACGTTCAGCAGCACCTGGAAGATCGGGGTGGTGGCGAGGTTCCGCTCGGGCTGCAGCCGGTCGACGATCCGCTCGAACGGGGTCTCGGCGTGGGCGAGCGCGTCGATCGCGGTCTCCCGCGCGCGGGCCAGCAGCTGGCGGCCGGTCGGGTCGCCGGAGCAGTCGGTGCGCAGCACCAGCGTGCCGATGAAGCACCCGATCATCGTCTCGACGTCCGGGTGGTGCCGGCCCGCGGCGGGGACGCCGACGGCGACGTCGTCGGTGCCGCAGACCCGGGCGAGCAGCGCCTGCCAGGCGGCGAGCAGCACCATGAACGGGGTCGCGCCGCCGGCCGCGGCGAGGCCGTCGATGCGGGCGGTGAGCGCGGCGGGCACCTCCACGGGCACCTGCCCGGCCTCGGCGCCGGCGACGGGCGGGCGGGGCCGGTCGGCGGGCAGGTCCAGCACCGGCGCGAGGCCCCGCAACCGCTCGACCCACCAGTCGAGGTCCACTGTGGACGACTCCCGGCCGCCCTGCCAGCGGGCGTAGTCGGCGTACTGCACCGCGGGCGCGGCCGGGACGGGCCGGCCCTCCACCCTGGCCGCGTAGAGGTCGGCGAGCTCGCGCAGGGCCAGGTCGACGGACCACGCATCGAAGGCGATGTGGTGCACGACCAGCAGCAGCAGGTGCTCGTCCGGGCCGGTGCGGCAGATGAGCGCCCGCATCGGTGGCTCCTCGGCGAGCCGGAACGCCCGGTCCCGGAACGCGTCGAGCGTGCCCGCCGTCTCGACGGGCACGTCGCCGGCGGCGCCGACGACCGCGGTGGGGGTGCCGTCCTGGTCCACGAACCGGCTGCGCAGCACGTGGTGCCGCGTCGCCAGGTCGCGGACCGCGGCGGTCAGGGCGGCCACGTCGAGCGCGCCGGTCAGCCGTACCGTGGCCGTGACGTGATAGGCGGCGCTGTCGGGCTCCAGCTGGTGCATGAACCACAGCCGCGCCTGCGCCGGGGACAGCGGCGCGGGAACGCCCGGATCGGTGGCGGGGATCCTGGTGGCGGTGTGGGCGGCGGCGCGGCTCGTCACCGCGCGGGCCGCTGCCAGGCGCTGCCGGATGAGCGAGCGCTGGTTGTCGGTGACCGTCACGCCTGCGTCACCTCGGCCAGCAGCAGCGACTCGAGGGCCACGGCGAAGCCCGCGAGGACGGGCTGCTCGAACAGCAGCCGCACCGGCACCGGCAGGTCGAGCGCGTCGCGGAGCCGGCCGACGACGAGCGTCGCGGACAGCGAGTGCCCGCCGAGGGCGAAGAAGTTGTCGTGCACCGACAGGTCGTCGCGGTGCAGCACCGCGCCCCACACGTCGGCGACGAGGTGTTCGGCGTCGCTGCGCGGCGCGACCCGCTCGCGGACCTCGTCGTGCGGCTCGGGCAGGGCGCCGCGGTCGACCTTGCCGGAGCCGTTGACCGGCAGGGACGGCAGCGTCATCCAGCGGCGCGGCACCATGTACTCGGGCAGCGCCGCCCGTAACAGCGTCTCGAGGCCGGGCGGGTCGACCACCGACCCGGGTCCCGGCACGACGTAGCCGACGAGGTGCGGGTCGGCGCCGCCGGCGACGGTCACCACGGCCTCGGCGACGCCAGGCGCGGCCCGCAGCCGCACCTCGATCTCGCCGAGCTCGATGCGGTGCCCGCGCACCTTCACCTGGTGGTCGCGGCGGCCGAGGAAATCGAGGAGCCCATCGGTGCGCCAGCGGACCAGGTCACCGGTCCGGTAGCAGCGCTCGCCGGGGCGCACCGGGTCGGCGACGAACGCCGCGTCGGTCAGGTCGGGCCGCCCGCGGTAGCCGCGCGCCACGCCGGCCCCACCGATCCACAGCTCGCCGACGGTCCCGGGCAGCGCGAGCCGCCCGGCAGCTGGGGAGTTGGGGTCCATCACGTACACCCACTCCCCCGCCATCGGGGTGCCGATGGGCACGGTGTCGCCGACGGGGGCAATGACCCGGTGCATGGTGGACGTCACGGCGGTCTCGGTGGGGCCGTAGCCGTTCCAGAACTCGCCGAGCCGGGCCGTCAGCTCCCGCGCGAGGACGGGGTCGACGGCCTCGCCGATGGCGACGGCCCGCACCCGCGGCGCCCGCCAGTCCGCGGCGACGAGCATCCGGAACGTGGTCGGCGTCGCCGTCATCACGGTCACCCCCGCCTCGGTGATCCGCCGCGCCACCTGGTGCCCGTCGACGGCGACGCCGCGTTCGAGCAGCGCGAGGCGCAGGCCGTGGCCGAGGGCGACCCACAGTTCGAGGCCGGCGACGTCGAAGGAGAGCGCGGTCAGGCCGAGCATCACGTCGTCGTGGGCGACCGGCATCAGCTCGCACTGCGCGGCGACGAACGCGGCGAGGCTGCCGTGGGTCAGCTCCACGCCCTTGGGGCGGCCCGTCGAGCCGCTGGTGTAGATGATGTACGCGAGGTCGCCCGGCCCGACCGGCGGCAGCTCGCCCGGCTCCGTCGCGAGGGCGGCGGCGAGGTCGACGACGACGGCTCCGGTGCCTTCGGCGATCCGGCGCGCCACGTCGAGCGTCTCGGCGGCGGCGAGGACGACGCCGGCGCCCGAGTCGGTGAGCTGGTAGCGCAGCCGCTCGACCGGATGGTCGGGTTCGAGCGGCACGTACGGTGACCCGGCCAGCCACCCGCCGACGAGCGCGGCCGGCAGGTGGCGGTCGCGGGGAAGGCAGATCCCGACCGGTCCGGAGCCCTCGGCGTCCCCGGAGCCACAGCGCCGCAGCGCCGTCGCGATCCGCTTCGCGGCGGTGGCCAGGTCGCCGTAGGTCAGGGTGCCGTCGCCGGCGTCGACCGCGACCGCGTCGGGGCGCGCCGCGGCCTGGGCGAGCACCGCGTCCAGGACGGTCGCGGGCGCGCCCGCGGGCAGGTCGGGCCCGGTGCCCTGAGCGAGCAGCGCGGCCCGCTCGGCGTCGGCGAGCAGGTCGAGCCGGGACAGCGGCCGGTCCGGGTCGGCCAGCATGCCGTCGAGCAGCGCCAGGAGCCAGCGCGCCCACCGCTGGACGGCGGCCTGGTCGAACACGTCCTTGCGGTAGCTGATGAAGCCGTCGTATCCGCCGTCGCGGCCGGTCAGCGACAGGCTCACGTCGAACTTGTTGGAGTCCAGCGGGGAGGGCAGGCGCTGCGCCCGTACCGACGGCAGGACGGGGTCCCGCTGCGGCGTCTCCAGCAGGAACAGCATCGACTGGAAGATGGGCGTGGTGGCGGTCGAGCGCTCCGGCGCGACCGCCTCGACGACCCGCTCGAAGGGCGCCTCGGCGTGCGCGAACGCCTCCAGGGTGGTCTCGCGGACCCGGTCGAGCAGCTGCCGGCCGGTCGGGTCGCCGGCCAGGTCGGTCCGCATGATGAGGGTGTTGATGAAGCACCCGGCGACGCCTTCGGTCGCGCGGTGGTGCCGCCCGGACTCGGGCACGCCGACGGCGACGTCGTCGCTGCCACAGAGCCGGCCGAGCAGCGCCTGCCACGCGCCGAGCAGCACCATGAACGGGGTCGCCTGCCCGTCGCGGGCGGCCGCGCGGATCCGTGCGGCGAGCGCCGGCGGCACGGTGAGCGGCACGTAGCCGCCGGTCCAGTCGGCGACCGCCGGGTAGGGCCGGTCCACCGGGAACGGGAGGACCGGGGCGAGCCCGGCGAGGCGCTGCACCCACCAGCCGACGTGGTCGTCGGCGGGGCGGGCCGCCAGCCACTCGGTGACGTCGGCGTACTGCAGGCGCGGGGGCGCCGGCGAGGTGGTGCCGTGCAGGCGGGCGGCGTAGAGGGCGCCGAGCTCGTCCAGCATCAGGTCCTGCGACCAGGCGTCGGTGGCGATGTGGTGCACGGTCAGCAGCAGGACGTGGTGCTCCGGGGCGAGGCGGAACAGCGCGGCCCGCATTGGTGGCTCCTGGTCGAGCTGGAACGGGCGGCTGACCTCGAGCCGCAGCGACTCGGCGAGCGTCGCCTCGGTCGCGTCCACGATGGACAGTTCGATCCGGTCGGCGGGCACGGCGACCGCGACCAGGTCGGCCGGCACGACGACGCTGCGCAGGACCTCGTGCCGGGCGGCGACGTCGCGGAGCGCGGCCAGCAACGCGTCGGCGTCGAGCGGGCCGGTCAGCCGCAGCACCGCCGGCACGTGGTAGATCGACGTGTTGTGCTCGAACTGGGCGTTGAACCACAGCCGGCGCTGCGACGGCGACAGTGGCTGCGGCGCGTCCGGGTCGGCCCGGCGCGGGATCTCCGGCTCGGACCCGGCCGCGGCGTCCGCGGCGGCGGCCCGCGCGGCCGCGACCCGCCGCTCCATGAGAGCGCGCAGCGTGTCCTGCTCAGACAAGGTCATAGTCATTCCCCCGAATTTCGTCCATGACAAGGCGCTCCAGCCGCTCGGCGAAGTCCGTGAGCACCGGATGGTCGAACAGCAGCCGCACCGGCACCGCGCAGCCGAGCGTGTCGCGCAGCCGGCCGGCGACGCGGGTCGCGGCGAGCGAGTGCCCGCCGAGGCCGAAGAAGCTGTCGTCGGCGCCGATCCGGTCCGTGGCGAGGACCTGCGTCCACACGTCGGCGACGAGCTGCTCCATCATCGACTCGGCGGGCCGGTGCGGCCGGGTGTCGTCCGGGTCGGGCAGCGCGGCCAGATCGACCTTGCCGCTGGGCAGCGCCGGCAGTGCGTCGAGCACCACCCACCGGTGCGGCACCAGGTGCTCCGGCAGCCGGCGCCGCAGCTCTCCGGCGGCCTGCTCGCCGGTGGCGGTGCCGGTGAGGTAGCCGACCAGATGCGCCTCGGCGCCCGTGCCCCGCACGGTGACCACGGCGTGCGTGACGCCGGGGTGGTCGCGCAGCGCCGCCTCGATCTCGCCGAGCTCCACGCGGTGCCCGCGGACCTTCAGCTGATGGTCCCGCCGGCCGCGGAACTCCAGGTCTCCGCCGGGTCGCCACAGGACCAGGTCGCCCGTGCGGTAGCAGCGGCCGCCGGGCACGAACGGGTCGGGCACGAACGCGGCGGCGGTCAGCTCCGGCCGGCGGTGGTAGCCGAGCGCGGGGCCGCCGCCGCCGATCCACAGCTCGCCGGCGACACCGGGCGGCGCCAGCCGGTGCAGCGGGTCCATCACGTACAGGCGCTCGCCGCGCATCGGGTGCCCGATCGGCACGGTGTCGCCGACCGAGGTCACGCGGTGCACGGCCGAGAGGACCGTGCCCTCGGTCGGGCCGTAGACGTTCCACAGCTGCGCGACCCGGGGCAGCAGGTCGCGGGCCAGCGCGGGGTCGAGGGCCTCGCCGCCGGCCCACACCCGCAGGTCCGGCGCGCCCGTCCAGCGCGCGGCGAGCAGCGTGCGGAGCATCGTCGGTGGCACGTTCATCAGGTTGATCCGGTGCTCGGCGATCCGCTCGCCGAGCCGGTGCCCGTCGACGGCGCTGTCGCGCTCCACGACGACGCAGGCGCCGCCCGCGGCGAGCGTGGCCCAGATCTCCGCGCAGGAGGTGTCGAAGCTGACCGTGGCGACGGCGAGCATCCTGTCGCCCGGCCCGATGCCGGGCTCGAGCCGCAGCGCCTCGGTGAGCGACGCCAGCCCGCCCTGCGCGACCGCCACCCCCTTGGGTGTCCCGGTCGAGCCGGACGTGTACAGCAGGTACGCCAGGTCGCCGGGTGTGACGGGCGGCAGCGGTACATCGGCGGCTGATTCGGGGGCGGACGGCACCTCGTCGAGGTCGAGCGCCTGGGTGCCGGTCACCGCCGACGCCGCCGCGGCGGTCGCGGTGCGGCACAGCACGGTCCGGACCCCGCCGTCGGCGGCGAGCCACGCGAGGCGCTCCGCCGGCAGCTCCGGCTCCAGCGGCAGGTAGGCGGCGCCGGCCCGCCACACCCCCAGCAGCGTCGCCGGCAGCCGGTGGTCGCGCGGCAGGCACACGCCGACGACCCCGCCGTGCCCGCGCACCACCGACGCGACCTCGGCCGAGGCGTCCCACAGCTGCCGGTAGGTCAGCTCGCCGTCCGCGCCGGCGACGGCGACGTCGCCGGGGCGCTGCCGGACCTGCCGGGCGATCGCGTCGACCACGGTCGCGGGCGCGTCCGCGGGCAGCGGCGGGCCGGCCGCCCGGCCCAGCAGGTCCGCCGCCTCGGCCGCGGTGACGAGCGGGACCCGGGTCAGCGGGCGGTCGGGGTCGGCGGTCAGCTCCGCGAGCACCAGCAGCAGCCGGTCGGCGAACGCGGCCGCCGCCGCCCGGTCGGTCAGGTCGAGGTCGTACTCCAGCTGCAGCTCGGCGCCGCCGGCGGTCTCGTTGACGAAGACGGTGAGCGGGTTCTGCGCGCCGCCGCAGCTCAGCTCGCCGAGCAGCTCGAGGCGGACCCCGCCCCGCTCGACGCGCACCGGCAGGCCGGCCGGCTGCGCCGACAGCACCACCGGGGTGATCATCGCGCCGCGCGGCTGGGTGCCGACGGCCTCGAACAGATCCTCGGTGGACGGCCGGGGCCGGTCGAGCGCGCGGGCGGTCGTCGCCGAGGCCGCGGCGATCGTGTCGCGGACGGTGGCGGCGGCGTCCAGGCGGAGGCGGACCGGCAGGACGTCGACGAGCGGGCCGATGACGCCGTCGAGCTCGGGTCCGGCGCGGCGGGCGACGACCGCGCCGACGAGGACGTCCGCCCGTGCGGTGAGGCCGGCGAGGAGCAGGCCGAGAGCGGTCAGCCAGCCGGCGAACGGTGCGGCGCCGCTCGCCGCGCACACCTCGGCCAGCCCGGTGACGACGTCCGGCGGCACGGGCCGGGTGAGCCGCTCGCCCCGGAACCCGCCGCTGCCGGTGAACAGCTCGCCCGGCGGCGACGCGCCCGCCAGCTCGTCCCGCCACCGGTTCCCCGCGGCGTCCGGCTGTCTCCCGGGGGCGGTGTCCATCAGCGCGACGTCGCCCAGCTGCACCGGCGGCGGGGCGACGCTGCCGGGCGCGGCCAGGTCCGCGGCGAGCTCGGTGAGGAACGTGCCGGTCGACCAGCCGTCGAACGCCACGTGGTCGCTGACGACGACCAGCTCCGACTCCTCCGCGGACACCCGGATCAGGTCGACCCGCAGCAGCGGCTCGGTCCCGGACAGGTCGAAGGCGTGCCGTGCGGCCGCGGCGGCGATCTCGTCGGACCGTGCCCGCCGCGCCGCCGGGGACTGGTCGCGCAGGTCGTGTTCGGCCAGCGGCACCGCCGTACCGACGCCGACAACGATTACCGGAGCCCCGACACGGTCGACGATCCGGCTGCGCAGGACCTCGTGCCGGGCGACCAGCGCCGCGAGCGCCGACCTGACCGCCGCCGGCTCGACCGGGCCGGTCAGCCGGGCACGGAACGCGACCGTCGTGACGGACGGCACCGGGCTGATCTGCCGCAGCGTCCACAGCTCGCGCTGGGTCGGGGTGAGTGGATACTCCGCCCGCCCCTCGTGCCGGACCGGCGCCGCCGCGGGCCTCCGGCCGCCGTTGACCAGGGCCGCGAGGGCGGCGACGGTGGGCTCGGCGAGGAAGTCGGCCAGGGCGACCGTGGTGCCGAACTCGCGGCCGGCGAGGGCGCAGACACGGGCGGCGGCGAGGGAGTGCCCGCCGAGGTCGGTGAAGCGGTCCTCGACGCCCACCCCGGCGATGCCGAGCACGTCACCGACGATCGCCGCGATGGTGGTTTCGGCGGGTGTACGGGCCGCGACGAAGCCGGTCCCCGCCGGGCGGCCGGGCGGCAGCGGGGGCAGGGCGGCCCGGTCGACCTTGCCGTTCGGGCCCAGCGGCAGCCGGTCGGCGACGCCGATCCGGGTCGGCACCAGGTGGTCCGGCACCCGCCGGCGCAGCCAGGCGCGCAGGGTCCGCTCGTCGGCGCCGGCCGCCTCCACGTGCCCGACCAGGTGCTTGACCCCATCGGCGTCGGCGACGGCCAGCACGCACGCGCGGCGGACGGCCGGGTGGCGCGCCAGCACGGCCTCGACCTCGCCCGGCTCGACCCGGTAGCCGCGGATCTTCACCTGGTCGTCGGCGCGGCCGGCGAAGCGCAGCACCCCGCCGGCGCCGCGGACCAGGTCGCCGGTGCGGTACATCCGGCCGCTCGCTTCGACGACGAACGCGCCTCGCTGGTCGTCGCCCAGGTAGCCACGGGCGACCACCGGGCCGCCGATCCACAGCTCGCCCAGCTCGCCGTCCGCCACGGGTTGGCCGGCGGCGTCCCGGACCTCCATCACCGCGCCGGCGATCGGGCGCCCGATCGGCGGCTCGTCGGTGCCGTCCCGGCCGATCTCCGCGACCGCGCAGGTGGTGGTGCACTCGGTGGGGCCGTACAGGTTGAGCACCCGCCGTACGCCGGGGTTGGCGTAGATCCGGTCGACGAGCCCGCGGGTCAGCGGCTCACCACCGGCGAACACGGCCCGCACGCCGTCCGGCAGCGGCTCGCGGAGCAGGACGCTGAGGGCGGACGGCACGCCGTAGACGGTGGTGACCTCGGCGCGGGCGGGCAGCGTGGGCAGCGCGAGGAGGTTCTCGGCGAGGATCACGGTGCCGCCGGTGACCAGCGGCAGGAACAGCTGGGTGATCGACGGGTCGAAGCAGATCGACGCGGTGGCGAGCATGCCCCGCAGCTCCTCGGCCGTGTACGCGGCCGCCTCCCAGCGCAGCAGGTTCATCGTGTTGCGGTGCTCGACGACGACGCCCTTGGGCCTTCCCGTGGAGCCCGACGTGTAGATGACGTACGCCGCGTCGCTGCCGTCGCCCTCGTCGCCCTCGCCTCCCAGCGGGGTGCTGTCGGCGTCGGCGCCGATCTCGTCGACCGCGAGCGTGCCCTTCGCCGTCGCCGTGGTCGTCGCGATCAGCTTCACGCCGGCATCGGCGGCGATGTATTCGAGGCGCTCCGCCGGGTACGCGGGGTCCATCGGCACATACGCGGCGCCGGTCTTCAGCACGCCCAGCAGCGCCGGCAGCAGGTGCTCGTCCCGGCCCAGGCACACCCCGACGAGCTCGCCGGGTCCGGCGCCGGCGCGGCGCAGCTCACGGGCGATCCGGTTCGCGCGGTCGGCCACGTCCGCGTACCGCATCCGGACCTGCCCGGCGATGACGGCCACCCGGTCGGGAGTGCGCCGAGCCTGCTCCTCGAACGCGACATGGACACGATGAGACACGCGCGGTCCTCCCCCGCCCGCGGCACCGATGCCGCAGCGTTGCCTACCGGGAAATCATGCCGCATCTATCTGTGCTTCGAAACCGCACGCACGGTCACCGATGCCCCATTGATCACCCTCGCGTTTCGGGTCCGGGGGCGCGGTGGGGCGGATCACGTCGGCTCATGCCGGCGCCCGGGGCACCGATGGTCCCCGGCACGGACCACCTGGGTGAAGGGGCGACCATGGCGAAGGCCGACGACATGCTGCAGACGTTCGACGAGCTCATCTCCGACGGCGTACGGCGCGGGCTGGTGCACCTGCACCGCACCGAGGAGGTGACCGAGCGCCAGGACCGCCTCCTGTACCTCATCCGCCTGTTCAACAAGCTCGCCGCCGAGGTCGACCTGCCGGTCGTGAGCCGCAGCGAGGCACCCATCCGCTGCGTCGGCGCGGGCCGGCCGGAGGTCGCCTACAACCTCACCGCCCGCCTGCGCGCCGCCGGCTACTTCACCGACCCGGCCACCGCCCCCGCGGTCCCCGCCAAGCGCTCCGGCGCCCGCCTCACCATCACCGCCCACCACCCCGACGACGACATCGCCGGCCTGGTCGACACCCTCGCCGCCAAGCTCCCCCGCGCCCTCGCCGACGAGGGCGACTCCTTCACCACCCTGCGCCGCGCCTTCCACCGCCAGCTCGCCACCCGCCCATGACCGGGTGGCGCCGGTCGGCCGGACGGACAGCTGAGTCCGGCCGGACGGCGCCGGGCCGATCGCGCGTGACCGACCGTCGCCGGTCCTATACTCGCGCTACATCGGTCCGGTCGAATGCCGCCCAGGAGCGTGATGCCCGTCCCGTCCCTCTCGGGCAAGAGCTCCGAGGACCTCGCCGAGGCGATGCTGGACGCGTTCCCGACCCGGAGCCCGTTCGAGCAGATGCTCTGGTACGACCTGGAGATCAAGCTCGCCCGAATGGTCGGCGACGTGGTCGGCATGGACGACGTCGTGTTCCGGGTCATCACCGACGCCGACGATCAGGGCTGGCTGCCGGATCTCGTCGCCGCCGCGCTCAAGCGGGTCCCGCGCGCGACCCTGCTGTCCAGGTGGGCGGAGCGGCACCCGCACGTGGTCGACCGGAAGGCCGAGCAGCGTGCCCTCGAGGGCGCCCTGCTCGCCGAAGGGACCGGACACGACTACGCGGGCCGAGGCCGGTCGGGCCGGGTGCCGGTCGGACGGAAGCGCACCGTTCACGACCGCATCGAGAGCAATCTCGGTGCCGACCTGGTGCGGACGCTGCTGCTGCTCAACGACCCCGGCAACGGGCAGGTCCTCGCCGCCCGGTCCGTCGACGCGCTCGCGGCCGCGGGGTCGACCGCCGCCACCGCCCGCGTCGTCCGGCGCGAGCTGTGGGAGGTCACGGACCTCCTGCTGGAGTACGTCGAGGACCAGGTGCTCCATCTGATCCCGCTCATGTCGACGCAGGTAGTGGACATCGTCGACGCGGTCACCTTCGCGGTGGCCACGACGCTCCGCCTGGCCGGGCCGGCCATCACCGCGGAGATGCGCACCGAACCGGATCTGTTGCTGCGTCTGCTGACCGAGCAGTCCGACCGGCGACGCCCGGCCTGGGACCACGGTCCCACCAGCCTCCCGCCCTTCCAGCCGCTGATCGGCGCGATCGTCTCCTATCTGGCCGAGGCGGCGCTCGCGGAGCCCGGCTTGACGCTCGCCGGCCTGCACGACCTGGCGGCGTCGGGCGGCGCCGCCGCGACGATCCGGATGGCGATCAGCCGGATGCCGCAGGAGCGCGACCAGGACTCGGGCCGCCCCAACGACAGCTATGCCGTCCAGTACCTGCGCATGGTCACCCGGACGCTGGACACCCTCGAGGTCCTCGGCATCGACCTGCTCACCGAGGTCCGCCGCTACAGCCTGACCACCGCCTACGTCACCCTCGAGGCCACCGTCCCGCGCCCGACCGCGCAGGGCACCGTCGGCTACGACGCGCAGCCCGTGGACGCGGCGCTGCAGACGGCCGGCCGGCTGGTCCTGATCGAGGGCGAGGCCGGCTCCGGCAAGACCACCGTCCTGCAGTGGGCCGCCGTCAGCATGGCCCGCGGCGAGCTGCCCGGCGGTGACCTGCATCCCTGGCACGGCCGGATTCCGCTGTTCGTCCGGCTGCGGCGGTACGTCAAGCGCACCCTGCCCACCATCGAGGAGCTCACCCGCGAGGTCGCCGGGGCGTCCCTGCATTCGCGCCAGCCGGCCGGCTGGGTCGCCAAGGTCCTCGAGGAGGGCCGGGCGGTCCTGCTGATCGACGGCCTCGACGAGGTCCGGACCGACGAACGCGCGACGGTCCAGGCCTGGCTGGAGGACCTGACCTGGCACGCCGTCACCGAGCAGCACAACACCCTGGTCGTCACCTCACGCCCGGCCGCGGCCCGCGGCGGCACCTACGACCTCGACCGCTTCACCCCGCTCACGCTGACCACGATGAGCTTCCGCGAGATCTTCCGGTTCATTTACGACTGGCACGGAGCGACGCTGGAGCGGCTCCCGCCCGACCAGCACGAGTCCCACCGGGCCCGCGCCGCACACCTCGTCGTCGAGATCGACGGGTCGCCGACACTGCGCGACCTGGCCCGCACGCCCCTGCTCTGCGCGGTCATCTGCGCTCTCAACTACAAAAGCCCCGGCGGCCTGCCCAAGCAGCGCATCACGCTGTACGAGGACGCCCTGAAGATGATGCTCGGCCGCCGTGAGCACGAGAAGGGCGTGGAACCCACCGGCGTCGGCGCCGAGGAACGCACCGCCGTGCTGCAGTCCCTCGCCCAGTGGTACGTCGTCTCCGGCCTCTCGGAGGCGCCCCGCGACGACGTGCGCAGCCAGCTGGGCCTGGTCGCCGGCATGCTCCGCGGCGTCGACTGGACCGGCGGGCAGATCCTCCACGACCTGCTGGAGCGCTCCGGCGTGCTCCGCGAGCCGGCCCCGGGCACGATCGACTTCGTCCACCGCACCTTCCAGGAGTTCCTCGCCGCCCGCCACCTCGTCTCCGGGGGCTCCACCCGCATCATGCTCGACCACGTCCGCGACGCAGACTGGCAGGGCGTCATCAGCATGGCGGTCGGCTGGGCCTCGAAGACGTCCGCCGTCGAGTGGCGGCGCCTCACCGACGGCATCGTCGACGCGATCGTCGCCGACGACTCGGTCTCGTCCGGCCGGTCCCCGCTGCGCGAGTTCCTGGCGGAGTGCTTCGAGATGTCCGTGGTGGTGGAGCGGGAGAGCTACGAGCGCGCCACCGCCTACCTGGAGCAGCGCATCCCACCCCTCAGCCGCGACGAGGTGAAGTCGGTCGTCGCGATGGGACAGACCGCGCTGCCCCTGCTCCGGCGCGTGCTGCAGCACACGGTGCAGGACGCCGCCACCGCGTCCCTGTGCGTGCGGGCCATCGTCGGCATCGGCAGCGAGCGCGCGATCGAGGCGCTGGTCCCCGCGGCCCAGCGCTTCGGGCACGAGCTGGCGCAGGAGCTCGTCGACGCGTGGAGCGGGTTCACCCCCGGCAAGTACGGCATGATGGTGCTGCAGGCGATCCCGAGCTTCATGACTACGGCGGTCGTCGTCCGCGATCAGACCGTCCTGCCGTTCATTCCGTACGAGCTCAACCTCGACCTGCACTTCGTGCCGGACGTGATCACCGCAGACTTCGCCGGCCACGTCGCACAAGCCCGCGTCAGGTCGCTGAGGTTCCCGGCGTGGCCGGCCGACATGGCGCTCGACTGGCTTCCGACCGTGTTGGCATCCGAGGTTGAGCTTCACGAGCTGCATCGGTTCGACCCGGATGACAGGCTTCAGAACGCGACGATCCGTTGCCTGACGCTCAGTTTCGCCGACCGTCTGCCCCTCGCCAAGGTCAACTGCATGGCGTTCCTCCAGTTCATCGAACTCACGACGCTGACCATCCGAGGTCCAGTCATTCTCTGGAACGTCCACGCGCTGAGCATGGTGTCGATTCGGGCGCTGACATTGGCCGGTGGTGTCCGGGTCGACTGGCGCACCGAATGGCTCTCCCGTTCCTGGCTCACCGACCTGACGATCGAGGACTTTCACGATGACGATCTGCTCGCAATCTCCGACTGCGTCAGGTTGCGGTCGCTGACGCTGCGCCGGTCGTCGGTCGTCGACCTGAGCGGCATCGAGCGTATGGAGCAGCTGCAGTTCCTGGATGTGTCCGGGTCGACGCGGCTCGTCGACATCGGGGCCGTCGCGCACCTACCGGCCCTCACCGACATCGGACTCGGCGGCTGTGACCAGCTGCAGGTAAGCGAGGAACTGCTCGCCGCCACCGACCTGGACCTCGGCGCCGTGTTCCTGGCGGCGCACGAGCATCCCGACGACGTCCGGCCGGGCACCGACCTCGACGGGGCGGTTCCGTTGCCGCCGCACGACTTCGAGGACGAGGACTTCCGGGACTACCTGACCACGTTCCCCGACTCCGGCGAGGCCGCGGACTCCGGGCGGTACCTCGACGGCTGGATGATCGGCACGCTGGAGGAGCTCAACCGCCCGGCGGATCTCGGCATCGTCTCCTACGACGAACTGTGGGACCGCGGAGACTCCGACCAGGATTTCGCCGACTTCCAGCGCTGGTCCCACGAACAGTGGGACATGGACGAAGAGGACTGGGACGACGACGAGTGGGACGGATCCAGCCCCGGGGGCTCGTTGCCCGACGCAGTCGTCCCGGCGTTGGTCCTCGGGCTTCCCGCCGAACCACCCGACGCGGGCGACGACGTCGACGAGGACGCCGAGATCCCGCCGCTCAACGAGGTCGCGCCGACCCTCGCCGCGATCCGCAGGCATTCCTACCTGTGAAGGAGTCCGGATGACGGAGCTGTCCCACCGTGCCGCGCGGGTGACCGTGCTGGACGCGCAGCTGCGGCAGTGGCACGGCAGCCAGGTCGGGTCGACGCTGCGGCTCGCCGGGCCGTGCCCCGTGTGCCGGCACGCGTGCACGGCCACCGTCTCCTTGCGCGCCACCGACCTCGAAGGGCTCGACCCGGACCCGGCCACCTCGGTCACGGCCGGGTTCGCCTGTACCTGCGGGCAGGAGCACGCGGGGCAGCCGGCGTCCCCGCCGAAGGGCTGCGGACGGACGTGGACCGGGCACGCCGAGGTCGCGGAGGACGGCACGGTGACGCTCCGGCCGGCGAACGACCCGTATCTCGCCGAGGCGGCAGAGGCGTACCGGATCGCGCAGGCCGGGCGGGTCGACCGGCTCAAGGCGGGAGCCGAGAAGTGGATCGCCGGGACCACCGCGCTGCTCGGGGTGCTCGGCATCGTCGGCGTGAGTCTCGGCGCCGACCAGGTCGCCGCACTGGACGTGGCCGGCAAGGCGTGGACCGCCGTCGCCGTCGTGGTGGCGGTCGGGGCGGCCGCGGTCGCGATCCAGCAGGCGTACCGCGCGGCGTACGGACAGCCGGAGACCCGCACCATCGCCGACGACGCCGACCTGCTCGCCTGGTACACCGCCCAGCAGGGCCTGCCGGAGGCGATCGGCCGGCGGCTCCGCGGTGCGGCCCGGGCGTCCGCGGCGTCGCTCGGCGCGCTCGTCGTCGCGATCGGGCTCACCTGGTTCATGCCGGCGGCGGAGCCCGCCTCGCCGCTGGTGAAGGTGACGTCGCAGGACCAGTCGATCGTGTGCGGGACCCTGCTGAAGTCCGGCACGCCCGGCGCCGTCCGGGTCCGGCGTGCCGACGGCACCGTCGCCGACGTGCAGGTGAGCAGCCTAGCGCCGACGGAGAAGTGCTGACACCGCCGGCAGGCCCAGTACAGGCAGGACGGGCACGGCGCGGTTGCCCGTCCGGGCCTCCCAGGACTCGGTGGCGGGGTCGCCCGCCTGATGGATCGCGACGAGCCGCCAGTCCAGCGTGAAGCATGGCGACCCCGACGACCCGCCGTCGGTGTCGGCGGTGTGGCGCAGGCGGGTGCCGTTGGCGTTGACCTCGGTCACCTTGCCGAAGCGCAGTTGCAGCGGCCGGCGGCCGAAGTGCTGCAGCACGGCGATGCCGTCGCCGGGGCGCGGCGGACGGCGGCCGGCGACGTCGATCCAGCCGCGGTCGGCCGAGGCCGGTTCGCCGGTGCCGCCGACGGGCATCTCGCCGATCGGCTCGGCGAGGCGCAGCACGGCGAAGTCCAGCTCGGCGCGGTCCGGCAGCTCGGTGCCGCCGCCGCGCGACCACTCGGACGGGCTGTTCGGGGCCGACGCGGCGAGCCAGTCGTCGGCGAGCTCGACCGCGGTGCCGGCGAACACCTCCTGGTCGGCCGCGTCCCGCTTGTGGTCGAACACGATCCGCACCTCGTCGCGCCGCGCCGCGGCGACCACGTGGTGGCTGGTCATGCACAGGTCCGGGCCGATGAGGAAGCACGTGCCGGCCGGATCGCCGGCGATCTCCACCAGACCGACCTGTCCTTCGAGGACCCCGAGCCGCGTCCGCCACGGCGCCGGGTGAATGTCGACGTCGCCGGCGCTGAGGATCGTCTCCAACCCGCCGGTGCCGGGCGTCAGGGACCGCAGCTCCGCCACCTGCCGCAGACCGGCGTGCTCCGGCCGGGACTGGCGCGCCGCGACCACGAGACGGTCCAGCCAGCCCTCCGAGTCGGCGGCCCTGATCAGGTGGAAGACCCGCGTCTCCAGGTTGTCGGCCATGGTGATCCGGGCCCGCTGCTTGGACAGCCGGTAGTACAGCATCTCGTCGAGACGCTCGGGACTGAAGGCGTCCAGCAGCGCCTCGCTGAGCTGCCGCGCGAGTCGTCCGTCAATGGCCATGCCCTTCTCTACCAGACCGGGAGGATCTGGTGAGCCACTGCATGACGGCGAGGAGGTGGGAGGCGGGTTCGGGGATCGGGTGGAAGACGTGTTCGACGGCGTCGTCGGTCACGACGAGGGTGAGGCGTTCGTAGAGGGTCATGTCGCCGGCGGTGAAGGTCGGCAGCTCCAGCGCGGCGGCGAGGGTCATCCGGGGGTCGGGGATCAGCGGGTACGGCAGCCGCAGGCGGTGCACGAGCTCGCGCTGGTATCCGGTCGACTGCGCGGAGAGGCCGAAGACCCGGTCCACGCCGGCGTTGCGCAGCTCCGCGTGGTGGTCGCGCACCCAGGTCGCCTGCTCGGTGCCGCCGAGGGCGCCGTGCACCTCGATGAGGCCCTTGGGCAGGTCGACGCCGGGGCGGCCGGTGAGCGGGTAGACGAAGATGACGGTCCGGCCGGGGCCGAGCGCGCCGAGGTCGACGGGGCGGCCGTCGGTGCAGTAGAACGTGAGGCCCGGCAGGCGGTCGCCGACGAGGCGGGACGGGTCCGCGCCGGGCGACGAGGCGCCGGTGGCGACGCGTGCCGTGGCGGTGTCGAGGCGGCTGTTGAGCGCGTCGCGCTGCGCGGTGAGCCTGCCGATGCGGTCCTGCAGGGTGGCGATGGTGCTGCGGTAGGTCGCCAGCGCGGCGGCGCACACGTCGGTGTCGTCGGCGCCGCCGACGATCGAGTCGACGAAGGGGCGGGTCTCCTCGACGGTGAGGCCGAGCGCGGTCAGCTGCCGGATCTGCTCGACGAGCCGGACCGCGATCGGCTCGTACTCGCGGTAGCCGTTGCTCAGCCGCCGCGGGACGACCAGCCCCGCGGACTCGTAGTAGCGCAGCGCCCGCACGGTCGTCCCGGTCCGGCGCGCCAGTTCACCCACCCGCATCCCGCGACCTTAAACCCGGACCCTGGGGTACAGGTCAACGTGTTGATCGTCGCGGTGGCAAGGCCGCCGCCGTCTGCCAGTCTGGGCCCGGTCGAGCAAGCGACGAAACACGGGAGGTGGATCGATGACGGCGATCAGCCGGGTCATCGGACGGCAGGTGCTGGACAGCCGGGGCAACCCGACGGTGGAGGTCGACGTGGTCCTCGCCGACGGTGCGACCGGACGGGCCGCGGTGCCGTCGGGCGCGTCGACGGGCGCCAACGAGGCGGTCGAGCGGCGCGACGGCGATCCCGCGCGGTTTCACGGCAAGGGGGTGACCGAGGCCGTCGCCGCGGTCAACGGCCCGCTCGCCGCGGCGGTGACCGGCCTCGACGCGGAGAACCAGGCGCTGGTCGACGAGACGATGATCGCGCTGGACGGCACGGCGGACAAGCGCCGCCTCGGCGCCAACGCGATCCTCGGCGTGTCGCTGGCGACGGTGAAGGCCGCCGCGGCCGCGCACCGGCAGCCGCTGTACCGCTACGTCGGAGGGGTCGGGGCGCGGCTGCTGCCGGTGCCGATGATGAACATCGTCAACGGCGGGGCGCACGCCGACAACCCGCTCGACTTCCAGGAGTTCATGATCGCCCCGGTCGGCGCGCCGACCTTCGCCGAGGCCGTCCGGATGGGCTCCGAGGTCTTCCACACCCTGCGACGGTCCCTGGCGTCGGCCGGGCACAGCACCAACGTGGGCGACGAGGGCGGCTTCGCGCCGGACTTCGCCACGGCCGAGGAGGCGCTCACCTTCGTGCTGCGGGCCGTCGAGGACAGCGGCTACCGGCCGGGCGCCGACATCACGATCTGCCTCGACCCGGCCAGCTCGGAGTTCTACCGCGACGGCGTCTACGACTACGCCGGCGAGGGCCGCAAGCGGTCGGTGGACGAGCACATCGAGTACCTCGTCGAGCTGTCGGAGCGCTTCCCGATCACCTCCATCGAGGACCCGATGGCCGAGGACGACATCGACGGCTGGACGCGGCTCACCGCCCGCGCCGGCGACCGCCTCCAGCTGGTCGGCGACGACGTCTTCTGCACCGACCCCGCCCGCCTGCGCGCCGGCATCGACGGCGGCTACGCCAACGCGGTCCTCGTCAAGGTCAACCAGATCGGCACGCTGACCGAGACGATCGAGACGGTCCGGACCGCGCAGCGGGCCGGCTACCGGGTGGTGATGTCGCACCGCTCCGGCGAGACCGAGGACACGACGATCGCCGACCTCGCCGTCGGCCTGGACTGCGGCCAGATCAAGACCGGCTCGCTGTCCCGGTCGGACCGGACCGCCAAGTACAACCAGCTGCTGCGCATCGAGGAGGAGCTGGGCAGCAGCGCCCGCTACGCGGGACGGGCCGCCTCGTAAGATTGCGAGACCGGCATCTGCCAGCAGATGCCGGTCTTCCGGCTCGCATCTACACCGTCCTCTACCGGCGACCTTCCCGCACCTGCATGATGGATGGATGACCGCCGACGACCAGCGGCGCCGCTGGGACACCGTGCTCGGGCACCTCGCCGCGGCCCTGCCCCGCGGGGCGGCCAGGGTGGTCGTCGACGGCGGTGACGGCCGCGCCGCCCAGTTCGCGGACCGGTTCGCCGCCCACCTGCACGCCGGCGGGCGGCACTGCGTCCGGCTGACCGCCGCGGCCTGCACGAGCGACCGCGACGGCTGGTACACCAGAACCCCAGACACCGTCGTCATCGCCGACGGACCAGGTTGGCGGCGCCGGCTCCCCGCCGCGTCGTGGCACCTGACGGTCTGGGTGCGCACGCCACCGGCTGCCACCACCGGCGCTTCCAGCGCTTCCGGTGGATTCCGGGGTGACGACACCGACGCCGTCATCGACCTGCACGACGCCGCGTGGCCGGTGCTGCGGCACCTCGACGCCCGGCTGGTCGACGGCGACGTGTGGCACCGCAGCGAGTCCCAGGCGTTCTTCGCCGGCCGGGCCGCGACCTGGGACACCAGGTTCGGCGACGACCTGCCCGCCTATGTGGCCGCGGTCGCCCAGTCCGGCTTCGCCCCGGGTGACACGGTGGTCGATGTCGGCTGCGGCACCGGTCGCGCCCTGCCCGCGCTGCGCGACGCCACCGGCCCGCACGGCACCGTGATCGGCGTCGACCTGACTCCGCAGATGCTCGCCGCCGCCGCGGACCGCGCCCGCGCCTGCCACGCGTCGCTGCTGCTCGCCGACGCCCGTCACCTGCCGTTCGCCGGCGCCACCGTCGACGGCGTCTTCGCCGCCGGGCTCATCACGCACCTGCCGGACGCCGCCGCCGGCCTGGCCGAGCTGGCCCGCGTCACCCGGCCCGGCGGCCAGCTGGTGCTCTTCCACCCGTCCGGCCGGGCCGCGCTCGCCGCCCGGCACGGCCGCGCCCTGCGCCCCGACGAGCCCCTCGCCGAGCCGGTCCTGCGCGCCTCGGCGGCCGCCGCCGGCTGGCTCCTGACCAGCTACGACGACCCGCCGCACCGCTTCCACGCCGTCGCGGTCCGCCGCACCGTCGCGTAGCGGCTCAGCCCCGCAGGGGGATCCGGGCCAGCGGCTCGTGCCACCGGTACTGGCTGCGGGCCGCGTCCTGGACGACGTCGAGCAGCCAGACCGCCCCGACCGTCAGCCGCGCCCTGGCTGGCCGCACCGTCCGGCGCAGGTGCTCCTGGATCTCGCCGGAGTCGGCGGCGCCCGTGCCGTAGGCGAGGCTGATGTGCGGGATGCCGGGGTCGTACCGCAGTCCGTCGTCGCCGAACACGGCCCGGATCGCGGCCCGGACCCGATCGCCGAGCACCGCGAACGGCTCACCCGGCAGGTCCTGGTCCAGGTCGACCGCGACACCCACCCGCCCGGCCTGCACGGCGCCGGCGGTCGCGGTGAACGCCGGGAGCGCGCCGACCTCGTCGTGCAGCGCCCCGATCAGCGCCGCCCGCCGCGCCTCGCCGACGTCGTCGCCGGCCAGACCGGTGACCATCTGCATGGTGGCGTGCAGCCACGGGTCGGGCACGATCGACATCGCCGCCGGGTACCGCTCCAGGACCTCGCCGCTCTGCCGCACCAGCCGCCGCAGGCCGGGGTCGGCGTCGAGGTCGGGCAGCACGTACACGTGCCAGCGGCTGCGCTCGGCCCACGTCCGCTCCGCCGTGATGAACCGTTCCATCCTCCGCCTTCTCCCCGTCCGGAAGCCCGATCCAGGGTCGCACGTCCGGTGGTTCACCGGGCGCGGCGTGGCGGAGTGCGGTATCGATGGTGCATGACTGTCGTCTGGGGAGTCACGGTCGACTGCGCCGACCCGGGGCGCCTTGCCGCGTTCTGGCGGGAGGCGCTCGGGTACGTGGACGCGCCGGTGCCGGAGGGGTTCGCCAGCCGGGAGGAGTGGCTGACCCGGTGGGAGGTGCCGCCCGAGGAGTGGGGTGACGCGGCCTACCTGCACGATCCGCGAGGGGTCCTGCCGAGCCTCACGTTCCTGAAGGTGCCGGAGGCGAAGGTGGTCAAGAACCGCCTGCACCTCGACCTCAAGGTGGGTGGCCGGGACCGGCCGCAGGAGCAGCGGTGGCCGGCGGTCACCGCGACGGTGCAGCGGCTGGTCGCGGCGGGCGCGACGGTGGTGCGGGAGGCGGCCGTCGGCGGCGTGCCGAGCCACGTCCTCATGGCCGACCCGGAGGGCAACGAGTTCTGCGTCGTCTGAGGTCAGCCGTCGGCGAGCCTGGCGACGGCGACCGCGTAGGAGGTCTGCTGCTCGACCCGGTCGCCGTGGGGCTCAGCGGGCGTCGAGCGGCAGCGGGACCAGGACGTCGGGCAGGCCGGCGGCCGGCCACGCGACCACGAGGCCGAGTTCGGAGCCGCCGGGGTCGGGCAGGACGAACTCGATCCGGGACCGGAACACGTCGGGGCCGCCGCTGGACCCGCCGCTGCCGTGCGGCGCCCAGACCGCCTCCCCGTCGTGGACGACGGCGACCGTGGCGCCGGGCAGGCCCGGTGGGCGGCCGGGGCCGGGGACCACGGACATGGCGCCCGCCCGCGGGCCCCGGGCCACGCTCAGCACCTCCGCCGACAGGACCCCGTCGACGGCCGTGAGGCGGGTCAGTGCGACCACGGCGTCGGCGCCGCGGCTGAGCACCCGCGGCCCGGCGACGATCCGGCCCGCCTCGACCGCCGGCCCGGGGTGCGGCGCGTCGTGCGTGCGGCGGCGCAGCGAGTCAGGCACGGGCCCGGCGTCGACCGGTGCGTCCCAGATCGGGACCGTGCCACGCTCCACCGCGTCCCGCGGCGGCAGCGGAAGGTCCACAATGGACTCGGGGAACCCGATCTCGGGCCAGGCCAGGACGAGCGAGGCATGGTCGTACAGTGGCGGAAAACGCACCGTCGTGCGCAGGCTCGGGCCGTGGGTGCCGCCGGAGTGGTCGCCGCTGCTGGAGCTGGTGCGCGACCCGAACACCCAGTGCGCGCGCCCGTCCGGGTCGAGCCGGCCGACGCGGAGGTCGAGGCCTTCGTCGTACGCCGGCAGCAGGCGCCGCGGCGCGGGCACGACGCCGTCCCGTCCGGCGCGGATGCCGGCCTGCCGCTCGGTCGCGCCGCGCCGGTCGAGTGGGCGGCGGGCGAGCAGCTCCACCTCGAGGCCGGTGGTGCGGGAGACGGCGCCGACGATGCCGACGCTGAGCTGGGGCCGCCGCACGACGAGCCCGCCGCGGTGCGCGAGGACGCCGAGCGTCTCATCGATGGGCATCGCGTCAGGGTAGCTCGTCGAGCAGGCCGGCCTCGCGGGCGAGGAGCGCGGCCTGGACGCGGTTCTCCAGGCCGAGCCGGGTGAGGATGCGGTTGACGCGGCTCTTCACGCCGGACTCCGACAGGTCCAGGGTCCTGGCGATCCGCGCGTTGGACAGCCCGCGCCCGACCAGCACCAGCACCTCCAGCTCCCGGGCGGTGAGGCCGTCGACCGCCGCTTTCGCCGGCGGCGCCTGAAACGCCTCGGCGATGCGGCGGGTGACGGCCGGCGCGAGCACCGCGTTGCCCGCCGCGACGGCCCGGACCGCGTCGCAGAGCTGCTCGGGCGACGCGTTCTTCAGCAGGAAGCCGCTCGCCCCCGCCCGCAACGCGGACTGCACGTATTCGTCGAGGTCGAACGTCGTCAGCACGAGGATCTTCGACGGCACCGCCGCGCCGAGGATGCGCCTGGTCGCCTCGACGCCGGTCAGGCCGGGCATGCGCACGTCCATGAGCACGACGTCTGGGCGCAGCTCGGCGGCGAGGGCGACGGCCCGCTCGCCGTCGGCCGCCTCGCCGACGACCTCGAGATCGGGCCGCCGGTCGAGGATGGCGCGCAGCGCGGCGCGGACCATGTCCTGGTCGTCGGCGATGAGCACGGTGACCGTCACGGCCCGCCCTCCCCTTCCCATGGGAATGTCGCCTCGACCCGCCAGCGGCCGTCGGCCAGCGGGCCGGTCGACAGGGTGCCGCCGAACAGGGCGACCCGCTCCCGCATCCCGATCAGGCCGAGCCCCGCGCCCGGCATCGGCTGGTGGCCGGCGACCGGCGGATCGTTGACGACGCCGACCTCCAGTTGGTGTTTCCGCTGGTGTACGGCCACCCGCACCGCCACGGGACCCGCGTGCTTCAGCGCGTTGGTCAGCGCCTCCTGGACGACCCGGTACGCCGAGACCTGCACGGCGGCGGGGACGTCGGGGCCGACCGACACCTCCAGGTCGACCTCGCACCCGGCGGCGGCCGCGACGCCGGTCAGCTGCCGCAGGTGGGCGAGCGACGGCTCCGGCAGGAGGTCCCGCGCCGCGTCGTCGTCCGACAGCAGCCGCAGCAGCCGGCGCATCTCCAGCAGCGCCGTGTCGGCGGCGGTCCCGATGCCCGCGACGCCGCGGCCGGCGAGCGCGGTGTCCTCGGGCAGCGCCTCGGCCGTGGCCCGTGCCTGCACGGCGATCGCGCTGACGTGGTGCGCGACCAGGTCGTGCAGGTCGCGGGCGATGCGGGCGCGCTCGGCGGTGACGGCGCGGGCGGCGCTGCGTTGCTGCTCGGCGCGCAGCAGCGCGGTCAGGTCCCGCAGCGCGGCGGCGTCGGAGTGGATGTGCCGCTGCGACCTGCCCAGCTGCCACAGCCCGGCCACCAGCCCGACGGCCACCGTGACCTCGATGACCCCCGGGCGCAGCGCCGGCGGCAGCGGCGGGCCGGTGATCGGCCGGAGCAGCAGGTCGTGGCCGAACATGGCGAGCCCCGCGACGGCGACGGACAGCAGGCTCGCCGGCGGCGGCGCGTACCGGGCGACGGCGTACACCCCGAACCCGAGCGGCAGCCCGTCGCGGAAGCTGATGGCGGGGTCGACGAGCTCGAACGCGACGTACGCGACGCTGACCGCGGCCATCACCGCCCACGGGTGCGTGCGCCGCCACAGCATCGGCGCGGCCTGCGCGACGAGCAGCGCCCACAGCACGGCGGCGGTGACCGGGTCGGCGGGCGAGAACGGCGCCCGCGGCCAGTCCGGCGGGCCGGCGCTCTGCCGCAGCAGGACCATCGCCACGGCGAGCCCGCAGGCCAGCAGCGCGTCGGCCACCCGCGGCCTGCGCAGCAGTTCCATGATCACCTCCCGTTCGCAGACCCACCCTAGACCGCCGCGCGGGTGGTCCCGGCGAAAGGAATCCAAAGTTGCGCGCGGATCGTCCACGCGGCCGAGGGAGCGCCCGCGGCCCGCTCATACCGTCGAGTCACACGACCGAACGAGACCGGAGGACACACCTTGCGCAGCACCGATGGCCGGCTACGGCCCGCCCGTACAGTGGCGGCGGCGGCGACACTCGTCGTCCTGTTCGTCGTCGCTCCGGCCCACCTCGCCGGCGGCGACTACACCAGTGAGGGCGCACTGCGCGGCGCGGTCCGCGGGGCGTTCGCGGGGTTCTGGGGGTCCGGCGGCGGCGAGCTGACCCCGGCGATGCGGCGGATCGCCGACTACTGGCTGCGCTACCACCTCGCCAAGGCGGTCATCGCGGCGGTGCTGCTCGCCGTGCTGGTGCCGCTCGGTGTGCGGTTGTGGCGGATGTACGTGGGCGCTCCGCGCCGCCGGCTGCTCCTCGGCGGCGTCCTCGTCACCGGGCTCGCGCTGGCGGCGCTGGTGCTCGTGATGGCCAACCTGCAGGGCGCGGCGGCCCCGTTCGCGTCGCTGCTGCCGCTGCTCGTCGACACCCCGCCCGACGCCCCGCTCGCCGCCGTGCTGTCCGACGTCCGGCAGCAGCTGACCGGCGTCGTGCACGCACACCAGGCACCGTCGCCCGCGCTGGCCCGCATGATCGACGACTACGCGCTCTACCACTGGGTGATCGCGGTGATCGCCGCGGTCGTCGCCGCGGGCCTGCTGTCGGTCGGCGTGGTGCTCTGGCGGCGCCGCGGGCCTTCGGGACCGGCCCGCCGGGTCCTCGCCGCGCACGGCGTGCTGTTCGCGGTCGTGGCGCTCGCCCTCGCGGTGGTGGTCGCGGCGAACGTCGGCACCGCCCTGGACCCGGACCCCGCCTTCGCGGCGTTCATCGACGGCGGCTGGTGACGCGGCACGGGACCTTCGGCCCTGCCGCTGCCGGTTGTCACCGGCGAGGGTGAAGGAGCCAACCGCCGCCACCACCTTGGAGCACCGATGGAGCACAACGACATCGTCGTCGGGACCGACGGCGGGGCGGGCGGGGCGTGGGCCGTCCGCTGGGCGGCGAGCCAGGCGGCGCGGACCGGCGCACGGCTGCGGGTCGTGTCCGTCCACCACCGCCAGCCGGGCACGCCCACCGGCCCAGACGTGAGCGGCCGCGAGCGGGCGTGGGCCGTGGTCACTGCTGCCGTCGCCGACGCCCGCGGCGGCCGGCCAGCGCTCGACGTGCGGGGCAGCGCACTGCCCGGCGCCCCGGGTGACGTGCTGCTGGCCGAGACGCGGTCGGCGGCGCTGCTCGTCGTCGGCTCGCAGGGCCGCGGCGCGCTCGCGTCGGCGCTGCTGGGGTCGGTCGGGGTGCACGTCGCCACGTACGCGACCGGCCCGGTCGTCGTGGTCCGGGGCCGCGCCGACACCGCGATCGGGACGGTGGTCGCCGGCATCGCCGACCCCGCGGCAGCGGATCGGGTCCTCGCCGCCGGCTTCGAGGAGGCGCACCGGCGCGGCTGCGCCCTCGTCGCGGTCCGCGCCCCGACCCCGACGCCGGCGAAAGCCTCTCCGGCCGGGTTGGGCACGCTGGTCCGGGCCGACGTGAGCGAGACCGTCACCCGCCTGCGGACGCTGTTCCCGACGGTGCCGGTGGAGGTCGAGCTCACCACGGGAAACCCGGCGGACGTCCTGGTGGCGGCGTCCCGCAGCGCCCAGCTCGTCGTGCTCGACGCCGGCTCCGCCCCGTCCCTGGACCCGGTCAACCACCACCTCCTGCTCCGCGCCGACTGCCCCGTCCTGCTCCTGCGCGACACCCTCTGACAACCGGCCGGGAACGCACACGACGAGATGGCAGCCACGTGCAGGCGCGGCGGCGGTGCAGCCCCAATGCGCAGCAGCGGTGACGGCTCCTACAACGCGGCGGCGGTGATAGCGGACCGGAGGCCAGCGAGCGCCTCCTTCTCGCGGGCTGGGCAGCCGGCGACACCCAGCGCTTACAGCGCGGCGGCGGTGATGGCGGCGCGGAGGCCCGCGAGCGCCTCGGCGCGGACGCCGGTCAGGACCGGGTCGGTGGTCACGGTCGCGGGGCGGAGGTCGACGGGGCGGGGGGTGCGGGCGGTCGCGGCGCGGATGCCTTCGATGAGCGCCGGCCCCCACGTGCCGCCGATGACGACCTCCTGCGGGTCGGCGAGGGCGACGGTCGCGGCGACGACGCCGGCGACCGCGTCGCACACGGCGGTGGCGGCCGGCGAGCCCGGGGTGCAGCGGTCCAGGAGCCGGTCGACGTCGATGGCGGTGGAGCCGTCCCGGCGCAGGCCGAGCTCGGCGAACAGCTCGATGAAGCGGACGGCGCGGCCCTGCGGTCCGGTGGTCACCAGGTGGGCGATCTCGCCGGCCAGTCCGGTCCGGCCGCGGCGGATCTCGCCGTCGTTGACGATCGCGCAGCCGAGGCCCTCGCCGAGGTACAGGTAGGCGAAGTCGCCGCGGTCGCCGGCACGGTCGCGTTCGGCGCGGGCGAGCCAGTTGACGTCGTTGTCGACGATCACCGGCCCGGCCACGAACGGGGTCAGGACGGCGACGGGATCCAGCTCGCCGACGAGGAACGGCGCGTCGGGCAGCTGCACCAGCCGGCCGGTCGCCCGGTCCACCGGGTCGGCCGCGCCGACCACGGCCACCCGCACCGGCCCGCCACCACCGCCGCCGGAGCCACCGGCACCGCCGGACGCACCAGGCACACCAGGCGCACCGGCCGCGCCAGACGCACCGACGGCGCCGGGCGCGCCGCCAGCATCAGACGCGGTGGCGGCAGAGGTGGCCCCGGCCGCCGGTACATCGGCCGCAAACGCCGACGCGGCGGACGAGACCGCGGAGACGGCGGCGCGCAGGGCGGCGGCGACCTGATCGGGGTGGGCGGGGCGGCCGATCGGGCGGGTGTCGCGGGCCAGGGTGTCGCCGTGCGCGTTCAGGCACGCCGCCACGACCCCCTCCGGCGCGATGGTGACCGCGAGGGCCAGCCCCACGCCCGGAGCGAGCGCGTAGTAGGAGCCCACCCGGCCACGGCCGCGGCCGCCCGGGGTGCGTTCGCCGGTGTCGGACACCAGGCCGCGCTCCTCGAGGCGGCGCACGCTCTCCCCCGCCGTCGGCTTCGAGATGCCGATCGCCGTGGCGAGCTCCGCCCTGGTCAGGCGGCGGTGCTCCATGAGTGCGCGCAGCACGTGCTCGTCGGTCACCGAACGGACCAGATCCACGAACCGCATTCTAGTCAGGAGCCTTGCCTGGAAGTACGTCCGGTCGTACAGTACTACAAGTAAAGACACCTACCTAGAAAGGGGACGACCGTGGCACTGCCGCACTGGGAGGAGACGCCCGCCGATCTCAGGGCGGCGACCCGCGAGATCAAGACGGCCCTGCGCGAGCGCATCGCCGCGTCCGGCCGGACCGTCGAGGAGGTGTTCGCCGTCGTCGAGCGCCGCGTGCAGGACGCCGTCGACGAGATCGCCGCGGCCCGCCGGCGCGGCGAGACGATCTGGCCGGTGATCGACTACGCCGACATCGCCGCCGGCGCCGTCTCCCCCGCCGACCTGGCCCGCCTCAAGCGGCGCGGCTGCCTCGTCGTGCGCGGGCACTTCGAGAGGGAGCAGGCCCTCGGCTGGGACCGCGACATCGTCGACTACGTGGAGAGCAACCGGTTCTTCGAGCAGTACCGCGGCCCCGGTGACGACTTCTTCGGCAGCGTCGGCTCCAAGCCCGAGATCTACCCGATCTACTGGTCCCCGGCCCAGATGCAGGCCAGGCAGAGCGAGCGCATGGCCACGGTGCAGGCGTTCCTGAACGGCCAGTGGAAGCACGAGTCGGACGGCGTGCGGTGGTTCGACCCGGGGCGCGACTCGCTCTACCCCGACCGGATCCGCCGCCGGCCCGAGGGCGCCGACTCCGCCGGCCTCGGCACGCACCTCGACCCGGGCACCCTGGACCTGTGGATGACGCAGGCCTACCAGCAGGCGTTCCGGCACCTGTTCGACGGCGGCGTCGAGCAGTACGACCCGTGGGACGCCGCCCACCGCACCGCCGGGCCGCAGTACCCCGGATCGACGATGTGCTCGGCGTTCCGCACGTTCCAGGGCTGGACGGCACTGTCGGACATGGACCACGACCAGGGCGTGCTGCACACCGTGCCGATCCCGGAGGCGATGGCGTACCTGATGCTGCGCCCGCTGCTGCCGGACGTGCCGGACGACGACATGTGCGGCGTGACCGTCAACCAGGTCTTCCCGGCGGGGCACAAATGGCACGCGCCGCTCATGGAGGCGCTGTCCGGCATCCCCGACGTGAAGGCCGGCGACTCCGTCTGGTGGCACTGCGACATGATCCACAGCGTGGCGCCGGTCGAGGCGCAGCGCGGCTGGGGCAACGTCATGTACATCCCGGCCGCTCCCTGGTGCCCGCGCAACGAGCGGTACGCGGCGTCGGTCCGCGAGTCGTTCCGCACCGGTGAGAGCCCCGGCGACTTCCCCGCCGAGCACTACGAGAAGGACTGGCCCAACCGCTTCCAGGAGGCGGACCTGAACGAGATCGGCCGGCGAGGACTCGGGCTGGATTTCCTCAACGCGGGCTGAATGTTGCCGATCCGCCGAGGGTTACGTCGTGCGGAGGAGAGCGCTGTGCCGGACAGTTTCCAGCAGACCCGTCGGCCGGCCCGGTCGATCATGTTCGTCGGGGTCATGGGCCAGGCCGTGTCGACCATCGGCGTCGGCGCCCTCGGCTTCTGGCTCCTGGACGCGACCGGGGCGGTCGAGATCGGCTTCGGCACGGCGGTCGCGTTCATCGCCGTGCTGACCGTGATGAACGCGTTCGCGGCGTACCTCGGGATCCGGCCGCTGCTGCAGGCTGCCGGGAAGGTCCTGGCGCACCTGGACGCGATGGTCACCGGCGACCTGACCCGCCGGCTCGACCTCAACCGCAAGGACGAGTTCGGGCTCATCGCCGACGCGCTGAACCAGGCGACCGGGTCGATCCACGGCGTCGTCCGTACCCTGGACGCGTCGGCCAACGCGCTGTCCGGCGCGTCCGGTGAGCTGCGCGACGTGAGCCAGGGCTTCGCCCGCAACGCCAACCAGTCCAGCAGCCAGGCGCAGGGCATCGTGACCGCCGCCGAGCAGGTGTCGCGCAACGTCGACACGGTCGCCACCGCGTCCAACGAGATGAGCGCGTCGATCCGGGAGATCGCGCAGAACGCGGCGCAGGCGGTGCGGGTCGGCGACGACGCGGTGCAGGCGGCCACGTCGACGAACGCGACCGTGGCCCGGCTCGGCGAGTCGTCCACCGAGATCGGCAACGTCGTCAAGGTGATCACGTCGATCGCCGAGCAGACGAACCTCCTCGCGCTCAACGCCACGATCGAGGCGGCCCGCGCCGGGGACGCCGGCAAGGGGTTCGCGGTCGTCGCCGGCGAGGTGAAGGACCTCGCGCAGGAGACGGCGAAGGCGACGGAGGACATCTCCCGCCGGGTCGAGGCGATCCAGCTGGACACGCAGAACGCGGTCGACGCGATCGGGCAGATCACCGGGATCATCTCGAAGATCAACGAGTATCAGCAGACGATCGCGGCGGCCGTCGAGGAGCAGGCGGCGACGACCGCGGAGATGGACCGCAGCGTCAGCGCCGCCGCCACGGGCTCGTCGGACATCGCCCGCAGCATCACGGGCGTCGCGGACGCGGCCCGCACGACCCAGGACGGCGTCTCCGGCGCGCTGCGCCTCAACGCCGAGCTGGAGCGCATGTCGTCGGAGCTGCGGACCGTCGTCGCCACGTTCCGCATCTGAAGGCGTGAAGACATCTGACGGTGTGACGGCTTCGGACGGTGTGACGGCTGCCGCGCGCGTCAGGTCCGTGCTGCGGGCCGCCGGGCCCCGCCGCGGCGGCCCCGAGCGCAACCTGGCGACGGGCCTGCTGGCGGCGACGCCGTCGGTCATCTACGTCGGCGAGGCGGTCCTCGGCCCGCGGGCGGTCGAGCCGGTGCTCACCACGCTCGGCGCCGCGCTCGCCGCCGTGTGCGCCGTGCTCCTCTTCGCCGGGGCGCGCCGGGCGGTCGGGCTGCTGCAGATGCCCTCCGCCGTCATCGGGTGCGGCTCGATCGTCCTGCTGGACCTCGGCACGGGCAACGCCGGCGTCACCGGGCTGCTGTATTTCTACCTGCCGGTCCTCTTCGCCGCCGTCCACCTGCGCATCCCGGGCGTCGTCGCCGTCACCGCCGCGGCGCTCGCCGGTGAGGCGGTCGTCGCGCTGTCGCTGCTGCCGGCCGGCGACGCTGCCCTCGACCTGGCGTTCGTCGGCAGCACGCTCACGCTGATGGCGGCCGCGCTCGCCCGGGCCGGTGTCGCCCAGGACCGGCTCGTCGGCCGGCTGCGGCGCCTGGCGGACGTCGACCCGCTGACCGGCCTGGCGACGCGGCGGATCCTCGACGACGCGGTCCAGCGCGCCGTCGACCGCGACGCCGCCGAGACCGCGCTGGTGCTCATCGACGTCGACTGGTTCAAGGAGATCAACGACACGTACGGCCACGCCGTCGGCGACGACGCCCTCACGCACATCGCGGCGACGCTGTGCGAGCGGTGCCGGGCCGTCGACGTGGTGGCCCGGCTGGGCGGCGACGAGCTCGCGGTGCTGATGCCCGGCTGCTCCTTCGACATCGCCGTCGCCCGCGCGAAGGACTTCGTCGAGGCGGTGCGCGCCCGCCCGCTGACGCTCCCCGACGGGCGGGTCGTGCCGGTGTCGATCAGCGCGGGCGCGGCGCACGCCCCGAGCCAGGCACACACCGCCCGCGACCTGTACACCAGCGCGGACGCCGCCCTGTACGCCGCGAAGCGCGCCCGCCGCGCGCCCTGACCCGGCCCCCTACCCGTGGTCGATCGGCTCGGAGGCCAGCAGCGCTCCACCTGTCGAGGGTCCGCCGTCGCGCGGACCTGGCCGGCGGGGCTCACGAATGCCGGACGCATCGCCGGGACCGGGCGGATCAAAGCCCTCCTGCGGCGGCCACGGCGGCGGGATCAGCGCATCCGGGCTGTGATACACGAGCTCACGGCTCGCCCGTCCTCGTCCCTCGTCCACCATCGCCCCGACCTCCGTGGCTGGTTGCATCCGGTACCTGGGTACGGGTTTACGCTCCAACCATGCCACAGGAGCAGGCGGGGTTGCGCTCGGGCGAGGTCGCCGAGCAGGCCGGTGTGAACATCCAGACGCTGCGGTACTACGAGCGCCGCGGGCTGCTCGCCGACCCCGTCCGCACCAACGGCGGGCACCGGCTGTACCCGCCGGACACCGTCGCGCTGCTCACGGTCATCAAGGCCGCGCAGCGGCTCGGGTTCACCCTCGACGAGGTCGCCGACCTGCTCGACGCCGGGAGCCGCCGGCACCCGACCCCGGACCTCCGGCAGCGCGCGCTGGACAAGATCGCCGAGGTCGACGCGAAGATCGCCGACCTCGCCGCGATCCGGGCCACGCTCACGGAGGTCGTCGACGCCCGCTGCGACAGCCTGACCAACTGCAGCTGCGCCGACTGCCCGTTTCCGTTCATGACGATCGGCAGGGATCCGCAGACCCGCTAGGCGGGCATCTCCCACGGGGCCTGCGGCAGCGGCCGGCCGGTCTCCAGCAGCGACTTGAGGTTGGCGAGGACGGCGGGCCAGCCCAGGGAGATCGCGTCCAGGTCCTCCTTCGTCGCCAGCTTCTCGTGGGTCACGGTGAGCCGGACGATGTCCTGGCTCGGCTCGACGGTGAACGTGACGGTGGAGTTGTCGAACGTCATGACCAGGCGGGTCGGCGGGACGGCCTCCAGGATCGTGCCGCCCGCGTCGACGACGCCGGAGCCGTCGGTGCGGCGGTGCTCCCACGTCGAGCCGGGTTGCCAGTCGGAGACGTTGGCGTGCCCCCAGTACTCGGCGGTCAGGTCGGCGTCGGTCAGGGCGTGCCACACCTGCTCAGCGGTGGCCTTGATGTAGGTGACGTACACGTACGTCGGAATCTCGGTCTTCATCGGACTTCCCTCCGCGAGGTGTTTGACGGCGTCCAGGGTGCGCAGCCGGGGCTCCTCGTATGCCGCGATCCACCGGCGCTGCAGCTCGTGGATCGGCACGGGGTTGAGGTAGTGCAGCTTCTCGCGCCCCCGGCGCACGACGGTGACGAGGTTGGCGTCCTGCAGCAGCTGCAGGTGCTGCGTGGCGGACTGGCGGGCCATCGACAGGCCAGCGCAGAGCATGCTCAGCGTCTGCCCGTCCTGCCGGCGCAGGCTGTCGAGCATGCTCCGGCGGGTCGGGTCGGCCAGGGCCTTGAACACCAGGTCCACGGCCCCATTATGCAGGTTTTTACCTGCCTATTGTCAAGCGACGCAACGAACGGGACGCCCGCGGCATCTGTACGGGTATGCAGAAAGCACCGACGGAAAAGGTCGCGGCGGCGGCACCGAAAGCGCCCCGGCTGGTGCCGCAGCGCGTCATGCTCCAGCCGGCCGATCTCGGTGGCGCGTTGCCCGGGCCGGTCGAGGCCGGCTTCGCGTGGCCGCTGCTGCCGCAGCCGTGCGCGGACACGCCGGTGCCCCACCCGGTGGCCGGCCACAGCCAGGCGGCCGACTACGGCGACCGGTTCCGGGTGTACGAGAACGTCGCGCGCTACCGGGGCGACGGCGCCCGCTCGTACGTGACGGAGCTCAAGGCACAGCTGGACCGCTGCGGTGTCGGCGGGGGTGACAACGGATTCCACCCGGTCGCCGTGGACCACCTGGGGCCGGACATGGCCCTGTTCGCCGGCAACTACGACGAGGGCGACCGCTACGTGGGGTACTTCGTCGCGGCCGCCGGTCACTACGTCGTGGTCGTCATCATGTCCGACGCCCGGCTGGGGGCGGCGGACCTGACGATCCTCAACGACCTCGGCTCGGCCGCGATCCGGCGGGCCGGGTCAGCTCGGCGCTGACGTCCCACAGCCGGCGGGCGGTCGACGGCTCCGCGGCCCGGCCCGTGAGCCGCACCGGGCGGCCGTCGCCGCCGAACACCGCACCACTGCCGGCGGCGAGGTCGGACGCGGTGGCGATCGCGGCGATGGCACGGGCGGGCCGCTCCGGCTCCGACCGCAGGAAGCCGGCGAGGTTGAACGGGAACGGCGGCACCATCGCCGTGCGCACGAACCCGGGCTGCACGGCGACGGCGCTGATCGCGCCCTCGGCGCGCGCGGCGAACTCGCGGGCGAACAGGACGTTGGCGAGCTTGGACTGGTTGTAGGCCTTGTGCTGACTGTACCGGCGAGCCCCGTGCAGGTCGTCGAAGTCGATGCGGCCGGCCCGGTGCGCGGCGGACGTCACGCCGATCACGCGCGCCGCGCCGGCCGCCCGCAGCTGCGGCAGCAGCAGCGCCGTCAGCAGGAACGGCGCCAGGTGGTTGACCGCGAACGTCGTCTCGAACCCGTCCGCGGTGACCTGCCGCCGCGGCAGCGTGACGCCGGCGTTGTTCAGCAGGACGTGCAGGACCGGGTGCCGCCCGGCGACGGCCGCGGCCAGCCGCCGCACGTCGTCCCGGACCGCGTCCCGCCTGAACGAACTCGGGCTCTCCCGTGCCGAGGCGAAGGCGCTGCTCGCGCTGGAGCCGGGCACCCCGGTCCCGGTCAGCACCGTCGCCGAGCGCATCTGGGCCGACCGCTCCAACACCACCAACCTGGTCAACCGTCTCGTCACCCGCGGCCTGATCGAGCGCCGCAGCGGCCCCGACGCGGGCGTCGGCGACGGCCGCACCCGCGCGATCACGCTGACCGGAAACGGTCAGGCCCTGCGGGAGCGCCTCATGACCCGGACCGCCGAGGACAACCCGGTCTTCGCCGACCTCACCGCCGCGGAGCGGCACACCCTGCGCGACCTCCTGGCCCGCATCGACGCGTACGCGAGCTGACGGCGCCCGGCAGGACGCCGCCGTCCCCCGAGGCGGGCAGCGGTGCGCGGCGGTTTGCATTAGGGTCGCGGGAATGTCAGCAGGCGCCAAGGCCATGCAGATCCTGTTCATCATCGCGGGCACGTTCGCCATCGCGTTCGGCACGCTCGGCTCGATGGCCGAGGCCGACGACACGAAGAACGCGCAGTGGACGTGTTACCCGCCGGCGCGGCAGGGCGATGCGCAGAACTGCCGCGGTGAGCTGTCCGGCGGCGACCTCACCATCGCGACCAACTTCATCCTGGCCGGCATCGGGCTGATGATCGCGGGTGCCGCGTGCGCCATCGGCGGCCGGCGCGACGCCGCCGCCCCGCCGGTGCCGTTCGCGGTGCCGGGCCAGCCCCCGTTCCCGCCGCGGCCCGTGCCGCCCGGCAGCCCCGTCGTCCCCACCCAGGCCCCGCCCCCGCCCGCCTGGCCGTCGGCCTGAGACCACCCGACCCGTCAGGCGAGCCGGTACTCCTGGCCGGCGAGGGCCGGCCACCGCACCCGTGACCTGTCCGCCGGGGCGCCGGGCGCGCCGGTCACGGGCACCGGGTCGCCGGCCGCGGTCGTGACGGCGAGCCGTGACGGCAGCTCCACCACGAGCGGGCCGGTGCGGCTGGCGACGATCCGGGCCGCCGAGAGGCGCCCGTCGGACCAGGCAAGGTCCACGACGTGACCGCCGCGGCAGCGGATACCGCGCAGGCGGCCCGTGTGCCACGACGGGGGCAGCGCCGGCAGGAGGCTGACGGCGCCGGCGTGACTCTGCACCATGGTTTCCACGATGCCGGCGGCCACGCCCAGATTGCCGTCGATCTGGAAGATCCAGCCGCTGGCGCGGCCCGCGTCCGGGTGCAGGCTCAGCAGCGACGCGGAGCACAGGTCGGTGGCGAACGCGGTCAGCGTCTGCTCGGCGAGGGCGGCGAGGCGCAGCCGGGCGGCCAGGCACAGCACCCAGGCGCGGCTCCAGCCGGTGTGCCCGGTGCCGTGCGCGAGCCGCAGCAGCAGCGCCCGCCGGGCGGCCTCGAAGTGCGCGGGCGTGCCGGTCTCGGTGATCCGGGTGCCCGGGTAGAGGCCGTACAGGTGTGACAGGTGCCGGTGCCCGGGCTCGCGGGGTGGGCGCTGGTCGTACCACTCCAGGAGACATCCGTCGGTGCCGACCTGGACGGGTCGCAGCGCCCGCAGGGCCGAGACCGCCTCGGCGGAGCCCGTCAGGGCGGCGTACCGGGTGAGCACCTCCCGCGCGAGTTCCTGGTCCAGCGCACAGCCCCACGACGTGGCGGCGTGCCCGCCGGCGTGCCGGAAGTGGTGCTCCGGGGACGTGGACGGGCTGAACACCAGGGCGCCGGTGGGGTCGGGCACGAGCATGTCGAGGGTGAACCTGGCGGCGGCCTCGAGGACGGGCAGCACGTCCGCGGCGCCGCCGTGGTCGTGGTGGTCCCAGACGTGGGCGGACAGCCACAGCAGCGCCGACGGCCAGTTCGCCCACTGCGGGTCGCCCGGCACGGGCGCGGTGAAGCGCCACAGGTCGGTGTTGTGGTGCGCGGCGGCGCCACGGGCGGCGTAATACCCGGAGGCCGTGGCGGTGCCCGCGGCGGCGAGGTCGCGGGTCAGCGTCAGCAGCGGCTCGTGCAGGTCGGCGAGGCCGGTCGGCTCGGCGGCCCAGTAGTTCATCTGCGCGTTGATGTTCGTGGTCCAGTTGCTGCTCCATCCGGGCCGCACGTCGGCGTTCCAGATGCCCTGCAGGTTCAGCGGCTGCGTGCCGGGGCGGGAGCCGGCGATCAGCAGGTACCGGCCGAGGTGGAAGAACCGGTCGACGGACGGGAGCTCCAGGTCGGCCCGGTCGTAGTACCGGCGGTGGTCGGCGACGTGCCGCGCCCGCAGCACCGGCGTCGGCACGCCGAGCGCGGCGGTCACCGACGCGAGGGCCGCGCCGGCGATGGCGGCGAGGTCGGCGCTGGGCCGTTCGAATGGGCCGCGGAAGCCGGTGGCGGCCGCGGCGACGAGCCGGGTCTCGCCGGCGGTGTGCCGGACGGCGGCGGCGACGGCGAAGCCCATCCCGGCGGCGACGGTGCCGTCGGCGTCGCAGGGGTCGGTGGCGTACTCGACGCCCGGGTCGGCCGGGACGTAGTTGGGCAGCACGTGCGCCGGCGCCCGCCCGGTCCACACCAGGCACGGCCCGGCGCCGGCGTCGACGACGGCGGGCGTCACGGGGTGCGGCGTGCGCAGCCGCGGTGGCACGGCCGCGGCGAGGGTGCCGGGTCCGGTCGCGGACACGACCAGCACGCCGTCGGGCGCCGAGACGAACGCGGCGAGCCGCACAGGGTCGCCGCCCGTGTCGTAGCCGGTGACGGTGAGCGCGTCGGCGAGGTGCAGCTCGCGCCCGTACCCGGTGACGTCGTCGGCGGCGGCGTAGTCCCACTCGATGCGGCCGAGGGGCTGGTAGGACTGGGTCCACGCCGTCCCCTGCAGCTGCCCGGCCAGGGTCTCGGCGGCCGCGTGGTCCCCGGCGGCGATCGCCTCCCGCAGCCGGGGCAGCACACCAGGGTCGGGCCCGGGCGCGGCCGGCAGCGGCCCGCCGGACCAGAACGTGTCGGCGTTGAGGTCGATCCACTCGGTGCCGGGCCGCCCGTGCAGCATCGCGCCCAGGTGGCCGTTGCCGAGGGGGAACCCGTCGTGGAACTCCGCGGCGGGCGCGGGCGACGACAGCAGGTGCCGGTTCACGACGCCCGCCGGATCTCGACCTCGCCGGTGTCGTGGTGCAGCAGGAACACCAGGTCGCCGCGGCGCACCGCCTCCACGCCCGGCGGCAGGTCCGGCAGCACCGGCGCCACCCCCGCCTCGGCGCAGACCCGACGCAGCAGCCGGCGCATCGCGTCCGGCGCCGGGATCGTGGCCACGTACCAGGCGGTCCCGGCCCCGAAGCTTTTGCGCAGCACCGCGGGCCGCCCGTCCAGGGTGCCGCCGGCGACCGCCGCGACCGTCTCCGCGCCGCGCGCCTCGGTCCACTCCGCCCACATCGTCGCGGTGAAGTCGCCGAGCGACGACGACGTCACCGCGATCGGCGCGTCCAGCGGCCAGTGCTCCTCCACCCGCACCCCGAGCAGGTCCTGCCACGGTCCGGGCCAGCCGCCGGTGTACACCCGCTCGGACGGGTCGGTGACCCCGCTGAACGGCCCCACCACCAGCGTCCCGCCGCCGGCGACGTAGGACGCCAGGTGCGCGGCGGTGCGGGCGCTCACCTGGTACAGGTTCGGCACCAGCACCAGCCGGTAGCCGCCGAGCGCGCCCGTGCCCGGCACGAAGTCGCACGTGACGTTGTCGCTCCACAGTGGAGCGTAGTAGTCGGTGAGCCGGTCGGTGTAGCGGAACTCCGCGTGCGGCAGGTGGTCCAGCTCGACGGCCCGCCACGCGTCCCAGTCCAGCACGATCGCGACGTCCGCGGACACGGGCGTGCCGGCGACCCCGGACAGCCCGGCGAGCTCCCGGCCGAGCGCGCAGATCTCCCGGAACACCCGGGAGTCGGGGCCGGCGTGCGGGAGCATCGCGCCGTGGAAGCGTTCGGCGCCCTGCCGGGAGGCGCGCCACTGGAAGTGCAGGACGCCGTCGGCGCCGCGGGCGACGGCCTGCATCGACCACAGCCGGTTGAGGCCCGGGCGTTTCGGGGTGGCGACCGGCCGCCAGCTGGCGGCGCCCGGTGACTGCTCGGCCAGCAGCCACGGCCCGCCGCCGAGGGACCGCACGACGTCCTTCGACATCGCCGCGCGCATCGCGGCGGCGGGGTCGTTCGGGTCCGGGTACGTGTCCAGCGACACGAGGTCCTCGGCCGCAGCCCAGCGCCAGCCGTCGGTGTGCCGGTAGAGGTCCATGAAGTTGGTGGTGACCGGGACCGCCGGGTTGTGGGCGCGGACCGCGTCCCGTTCGGCGGTGAAGCACTCCAGCAGCATGTCGTCGCAGAAGCGCTGGTAGTCCAGGTCCTGCAGGGGGTTGATGACGTACTGGACGCGCCGCGGCGGCAGGACCTCCGCCCAGTCGCCGTACCGCTGCGACCACACGGCCGTGCCCCACGCGTCGTTGAGGCCGTCGAGGTCGCCGTACCGGTCGCGCAGCCAGCCGCGGAACCGGCCGGCGCAGTGCCCGCAGTGGCAGACGGTTCCGTACTCGTTGCCGATGTGCCACAGGCGCAGCGCGGGGTGCCGGGCGTATCGGGCCGCGACCGCGTCGCTGATCTCCAGGGCGGCGGACCGGTACGCGGGGGCGCACGGACAGTACTGGTTGCGCGACCCGTACAGGCGGCGGATGCCGTCGGGGCCCTGCGGCAGCGTGTCGGGGTGCCGGTGCCCCAGCCACGGCGGCGGTGAGGCGGTCGGCGTGGCGAGGGCGACGCTGATGCCGCCGCCGTGCAGCAGGTCCAGGACCGTGTCGAGCCAGTCGAACGTGTAGCGGTCCGGGGCGGGTTGCAGCGCCGCCCACGCGAAGACGCCGACGGTGACGAGGTTGACGCCGGCCTCCCGCATGAGCCGCACGTCGTCGGCCCACACGTGCGGCGGCCACTGTTCGGGGTTGTAGTCGCCGCCGTACAGCAGCCGCCCGCGCGTGACGTCGTGCAGTCCCGGCACCGCTCAGCCCTTGATCGCGCCGGTGAGCATGCCCTTGGTGAAGTGCCGCTGCACGAACGGGTACGCCACCACGATCGGGATGAGGGTGAGCGTGACGACCGCCATCTGCAGCGACAGCTGGGCGATCTGCTGATGGCCGGCGTACTGCCCGGTGCCGGTGACCCCGCCGCCGGGCATCGCGCTGCCCTGCAGCGTGTAGGTGTAGAGGATCATCTGCAGCGGCCATTTGCCGTTGTCGGGCAGGTAGAGCAGCGCGTTGAAGAACGAGTTCCAGTAGCCGACGGCGTAGAACAGGGCGATGACGGCGGTCACCGCCCGGGACGTCGGCAGCACCACCGACCACAGGATGCGCCACTCCCCCGCGCCGTCCATGCGGGCCGCATCGATGAGCTCCGGCGCGGTGCTGCTGAAGAAGCCGCGCATCACCAGGATGTTGAACACCGACACCGCGGCCGGCAGGACCATCGTCCAGTACTCGCCGTAGCCGCCCAGGGCGGTGACGACGAGGAACGACGGGATGAGCCCGCCGCTGAAGAACATGGTGACGACGAGGAACAGCAGGATGCCGCGGTGCGCGAGCGACCCTCGCCGCGACAGCCCGTAGGCGCACAGCACGGTCACCACCATCGACAGGGCCGTGCCGACGACGGTGAGGACGAGGCTGACGAGGAGCGAGTGGGTGACGAGCTGGTTGGTGAAGATCTGCCGGTACGCCTCCACCGTCAGCTCCGCCGGCACCGTGACCAGCCCGCCGGCCTCGTTGATCGCCGCCTGGGTGGAGAAGCTGGTGAGCACGATCGAGTACAGCGGCACCAGGATCACCGCCACGACGAGCAGCAGCACGACGCCCTTGCCGGCCTTGCCGGCCGCGGTCGGCGGCTCCTCCCAGACGGGTCCGGCGTGTCGGCGCCTCGGGGTGACAGCGGTCATTTCCGGTACAGTCCGTCCTCGCCGAAGGCGTGTGCGAGCTTGTTGGCGGCGAGCACCAGGATCAGTGACAGGACGCCCTTGAACAGGCCGGCGGCGGCGCCGTAGCTGAAGTTGTTGTTGACGACGCCGTAGTAGTAGGCGAACGTGTCGAGCACCTCGGAGGCGTCCCGGCCGACGGCCTGCCGCTGGATCAGCATCTGCTCGAAGCCGACGGTGAGGGCGTTGCCGAGGCGCAGGACGAGCATGAGCATGATGACGCCACGCATGCCGGGCAGCGTGATGTGCCACAGCCGGCGCCACCGCCCGGCGCCGTCGGCGGCGGCCGCCTCGTACAGGTTCTGGTCGATGGCGGCGAGCGCGGCGAGGAACACGATGATGCCCCAGCCGGCCTCCTTCCACACGGCCTGCGCGGTGACGAGGTACTTGAACGCGTCGGGGTTGGTCATGATGTCCCAGGTCGCCCAGCCGTGCCGGCGCAGCATCGTGTTGAGCGCGCCGGCGCCGCCGAGCATCTCCTGGAAGACGGTGACGACCAGGACCCAGGAGAAGAAGTGCGGCAGGTACACCACGGACTGCACGAACGAGCGGATCCGGGCGTTGGTGACCTCGTTGAACACCAGGGCGAGCGCGATCGGCACCGGGAAGTACAGGACGAGCTGCACGGCGCTGATGACGAGGGTGTTGCTCAGCGCGTGCCAGAAGATCGAGTCGGTGAGGAGCCGCTCGAAGTTGTCGAACCCGACGAACGGGCTGTACCAGAACCCGGAGTAGATGTCGTAGCTCTGGAACGCGGTGACGAGCCCGAACATCGGCGCGTAGGCGAACACCGCGAGCAGCGCGACAGCGGGCAGCGTCATGAGCAGCAGTGAACGGTCGCGGCGCAGCCGGATCCGCCACTGCTTCTCCGGCCGCGCGACGGTGGCCGGCCGCGTCACCGCGGCCGGCCTGGTGAGCGTCACCGGGTCCCTGCGTTCACTTGCCGGTGCCGTACTTCTCGCGGATGCCGTCGTAGAACTTGCGCAGGTCGTCGCCGCCCTGCTTGCGCCAGCTCGCGACCGCGTCGGTCCACGCCGAGATCGGCTTCCGGCCGAGCTTCACGTCCGTGATCGTGTCGATCATCGGCAGGTTGAGCGAGGAGAACTGGGCCGGCTCGCTGACGTTCATGCCGTAGAACAGAGGCTTCACCACGTACTTGACCATGTCGGCCTGCCATGCGGCGGCGTCCTTGGTCACCTGCACCGCGCCGGACTGCACGGTGCTCGCCGACGCCGGGCCGGCGAGGAACTGGTAGGTGGTGGCGATCTCCTTGCTGCCCTTCTCGGTCAGCAGCGGGTTGCCGTCGGTCATCGTGTAGTGGGTCCCGGCGGTGCCGAAGTTGACGGTCAGCCACTCGGCGGAGCCGTATGGCGCGGCGAGGTAGTTGGCGACCGCCAGCAGCTCCTTGATCTGGCCGTCGTTGAGCTTCTTGTTCAGGAAGCTGTACATGCCCGCGCCGTTGCCGAGGTCGACGGTGGGCTTGCCGCCGTTGGCGCTGAACAGCTTGAACGCCTGCCGGTTGTAGCCGGGGGTGGCGGCCGCGCCGGACTTGGCGTCGTCGCCGTTCCAGGCGCCGGTGCCGTCGGCGCAGACGGCGACCTTGCCGCTCCAGAAGCGCTGCTTGCCGTTCTGGCTGTTGTTGGCGACAGCGTCGGGGTGCAGGTAGCCGGCCTTCACCATCTTGGCGTGCCAGTTGAGCGCCTCGACGATGCCTTCCGTCTCGTACCGGTGCTGCAGCTTGCCGGCGGAGTCCGCGGCCCATGGGTAGCCGGTGGCGGGGAAGCCGAAGAGCTGGCAGATGTAGGCGGCGTCGTTGCCGAACAGGTCGTCGAACGCCCACTGCCCGGCGCTCGCGTTCGTCAGCGCCTTCCCGACGGCCTCGAGGTCGGCGATGCTCTTGACGTCGGCGGAGACGCCGGCCTTGTCGAAGAGGTCCTTGCGGTAGTAGTACATGCCGGCGATGACGGCGTTGGAGGAGTAGATCGGCAGGCCGTAGAGCTTGCCGTTCCACACCCCGGCGACCCACGCGTTGGTGGAGAGCGCGGCGAGGTTGGGGTACTGCTTGATCTTGTCGCCGGCCAGGTAGGGGGTCAGGTCGGCCAGCTTCGTGCGGACCGCCTCGCCGAAGTTGAGCTTCGTCATGGTCCACGTCGGAATGTTGATCCAGTCGGGGAGCTTGTCGGCGGCGAACAGCGGCGGTAGCAGGTCGGCGTAGGTGTTGCCGTCCGCCGGCTGCAGCTTCACGGTCGCGCCGAGCTCCTTGTTGACCGCGTCGTAGTAGGCGTTGCCGCTGGAGGGCGGGATCGCGCCCCACAGCGGGGTCATCGTCACGTACGTGCCGCCCTTGCCGACCTGGCCGGTGACGGTCTTCGGCGGGTTGGCCGGATAGGCGAGGAACGCCGGGTCGGTGGATGCGCCGTTGGCGCCGGCGACCACGGGGATGTCGGGCTTGACCAGGTCGCTCGCCGCGTGGGCGGGCAGGGCCTTGGCCAGGTCGCCCTCGCCGGTGGTGCCCGAGGCCTTCTCCTTGGGGCTGCCGCAGGCGTCGAGCAGCGGCACGGCCGCGATGACGGCGGCGGAGGTGAGCAGGCTTCGCCGGCTCATCCCCGGGGTCGCTCCGCTTTGCATGGTGGTTCCACCCTCCGGGTGATCGAGGTGCACGATGGGCGATCGGGCACGGTGCGCACGGACTGCCGTCAAAGTGCTGCCGAGGTGCTGCTGGGCGCTGTCGAAGCGCTTCGACGACGTTCGACTGCCAGACCGTAGGGCATCGATCGGCGTCCGACAAGGACATCGACGCCGACCCCCGTCCCACCGCGCGAACCGTGCCACGGAGCGTGAAAGTTTCGTGTCGTTTGACAGCCGCCGCCAGGCGGCCGATCATCGAAGCGCTTCGACAGCGCCCGTCTTCCTGCAGAGTGGGGACCCATGACCCAGCCGGACCTGCTGCGGCAGCTCACCCTGGCGGAGAAGATCGCGATGCTGCACCAGTCGCAGCCGGCCGTGCCGCGGCTCGGGATCGCCGCGTTCCACACCGGCTGCGAGGTGCTGCACGGCGTCGCCTGGCTCGGCCGGGCCACCGTCTTCCCACAGGCCGTCGGGCTCGGCGCGAGCTGGGACCGGGCCCTCGTGCGCGCCGTCGGCGAGGCCGCCTCGGCGGAGGTCCGCGCCTTCCACCACGACCCGCCGGAGCCGCATCGGCGGGCCTCGCTCAACGTGTGGGCGCCGGTGGTGAACCCGCTGCGCGACCCGCGGTGGGGGCGCAACGAGGAGGGCTACAGCGAGGACCCGTTCGCCACCGCCGAGCTCGCGGTCGCGTTCTGCACGGGGCTGCGCGGCCCGCACCCCGAGGTGTGGCGGACCGCGCCGGTCCTCAAGCACTTCCTCGCCTACAACCTGGAGACCGCCCGGGACCTGGTCGACGTCACCGTCCCCGAGCGGGTCCTGCACGAGTACGAGCTGCCCGGGTTCCTCGCGCCGCTGCGCGCGGGCGTGGCCGCCGGGGTGATGCCGGCCTACAACCTCGTCAACGGCGTCCCGAACCACGTGCACCCGCTGCTCGAGTCGGTGCTGCGCGCGGCGGCGCCCGACCTGGTGGTGTGCTCCGACGCGCAGGCACCGTCGAACCTCGTCGAGACCGAGCGCCACTTCACGAGCCACGCCGAGTCGCACGCCGCCGCGCTGCGCGCCGGGGTCGACAGCTACACCGACAACGGGCCCGACAGCGGTCCGACCATCGCCCGGTTCACGTCGGCGTTGCGGCAGGGTCTGATCACGGAGGCCGACGTCGACGCCGCGGTCGGCCGGATCCTGCGGATGCGGGCCAGCACCGGCGAGTTCGACCCGGCGCACGACCCGTACAGCGGGATCCGCCGCGACGTCATCGCCTGCGACGCGCACGCCCGGCTCGCCGCTCGCGCCGCCCACGCGGGGATCGTGCTGCTGAAGAACTCCCCCGGCGCGCTGCCGTGGGCGGATCCCGGCCACGTCGCGGTCATCGGGCACCTCGGCGACCGGGTGCTCACCGACTGGTACAGCGGCACCCTCCCCTACGCGGTCACCGTCGCGTCGGCCCTCGGCGCCGCATCCACCGTGGACGGTGCCGACCACGTCAGGCTGTCCACACCGGACGGACGGCACCTCGGCGCGGACGGGACGCTGGGCGAGGGGACGGTCTTCGCGCACCACGACTGGGGCACCAGCGTGCAGTGCCCGGTCGCCGTGCACACGTTGCAGGACACCGTTTCCGGCCGCTACCTGACCGTCGGCGACGACGACGCGGTCGCCGCCACCGCGGTGACTCCCGACGGGTGGGTGGTGCGGGAGCTGTGGGAGTTGCACCCCGCCGGACCCGGCGAGTTCCTGCTCTGGTCCAACGCGCTCGGCCGGTACGTGAGCGAAGGCCCCGACGGTCGCCTGGTCGCGGGCGCGACGGACGGCGCGCTGCGGTTCGTCCGGGAGCTGGTGACGTCCGGCGTGGACGCGGCCGTCGCCGCCGCCCGCGCCGCGGACCGGGTCGTCGTGGTGCTCGGCAACGACCCGCACATCAACGGCCGCGAGACCGTCGACCGCGACTCGCTCGCCCTGCCGCCGGAGCAGGAGCGGCTGCTGCGGGCGGTCGCGGCCGCCAACCCGCACACGGTGCTGGCGCTGGTGTCCAGCTACCCGTACGCGATCGACTGGGCGCAGGAGCACGTGCCGGCGATCCTGTGGACCTCACACGCCGGCCAGGAGCTCGGCACCGCCGTCGCCGGCACCCTCCTCGGCGCTCACAACCCCGGCGGCCGGCTGCCGCAGACGTGGTACCGCGCGGACACCGTCCTGCCGGACCCCGCCGACTACGACATCATCGGATCCCGCTGGACCTACCAGTACCACCGCGGCGAGCCGCTGTATCCGTTCGGCCACGGCCTGTCGTACACCACCTTCAACCACACCCTCGACGTCACGCCGGCCGAGTCAGGCGTGGCGGCCGAGGCGGGCCTGACCGCCACGGTGACCGTCACCAACACCGGCGACCGCGCCGGCGACGAGGTCGTGCAGGCCTACGTCACCCCGGACTGCTGGCCGGTCCCGGCGCCGGCGCGGAAGCTGGTCGGCTTCGAGCGGGTGCCGCTGGCGGCGGGCGAGTCCCGCGAGGTCCGCTTCGACGTGCCGCTGACGGCGCTCGCGTACTGGTCCGGCGGCTTCGTGACCCCGCCGGGCAAGTACACGTTCCACACCGGCCCCACCACCAGCCGCACCGTGACGGTTCAGGAGTAGGTGAAGGCGAAGCCTTCAGCGCGCAGCTTCGCCGACGACACCGGCACGACCGGGGTCCAGATCTCGCTCCGGTAGGTGAGGTCCGGCCGGCCCTCGGCGGCGCAGATCGCGCCGAACGCCTCCCGGTTCGTGGGCGGGAGGACCGCGTCGGGCACCGCGTTGTAGACGCCCGCGAGCCCCGCCGACACGACCAGGTCCAGCGCGGCGGCGGCGTCGCGGTAGTCGATGCGGTACAGCAGCGCGTCCGGCGCGAACGGCACGCTGCCGCCGAGCAGCTCGTGCGCCATCCTGACCCGCGACGGGTAGTCGAGGTCGCGGGGGTGCCCGTACACGTCGGGAATCCTCACCACGGCGCCGTTGTCGCCGCCCAGCACGGCACGCTCCGCGGCGATGAAGTTGCGCGGCGACGCGTCGTCGCTGACGGTCAGCGGACTCTCCTCGTCGACCACCGCCCCTTCACCGGCGCCGTAGACGGACACGGAGCTGGTGAACACGACCCGCGGGTGCACGCGGGCCGCGGTCGCCGCCGAGGCGGTGAGCGTGTCGGCGTACTCCGCGACCCGCTCGCGGGCGTCGAACGCTCGGCTGACCCGCGGGCTGACGGTGAGCACGACCGCATCCGCGTCCCGGGTCGCCCGCCGGACCGCGTCCTCGTCGCTGCCGCGCAGGACGACGACGTCGGCGCAGACGGCTCCGACCTCGGCGACCCGCCGCTGCGACGTGGTGGTCCCGACGACGTGGTGCCCCGCCGCCGACCACCGCCCGGCCAGCTCCATCCCGACGTTGCCGCACCCGATCACGACGTACCGCATCCGCACCCTCCCTAAAGGGAAACAGCGTATCCAACGGAAGTCGCTCCGGTGCATTGCCCGAACGTCGATGCACCGCCGAGAATGTGATCGTGACTGAGCGGACACGTTCCGACGTCGGGGACCCGGCGGAGACGCTCGTGGCCGAGGGCACGGCGGCGTTCGCGGAGTACTGGCGGACGGACCGGCCGGAGGCCCTCGACGCCGCCACCGACGCGCTCCGGCGGGCGGTCGCGGTCACTGTGGACGGTCACCCCGAGCTCGCCGCCCGGCTGACCCTGCTGCGGCTCTGCCTGCAGGCCCGGTTTCAGGAGCACGGCGACCCCGCCGACCTGGCCGCCATGGTCGACACCGCCGCGCGGGCCGTCGCCGCCGCGGACCCGGCGGACCCCGAGCTGCCGCGCATGCTGGCGGCGTTGAGCAGGGCCTCGCTCACCGGCGGCGACGTCGACGGCGCGGTGACCGCCGCGCGGCAGGCGGTGGCGGCCACGCCGCCGGGCCACCGCTACCGGTGGCAGTACCTCGGCGAGCTCGGCGAGGCGCTCTGGCGCCGGTATGGGCGCGACCTCGCCCGCGACGACCTCGACGCCGCCGCCGACGCCTTCCGGTCCGCCGCTGCGGCGAGCGACGCGGACGGTCCGGGCCGGCTCCGGCTGTTGTCGCTGCTGTCCAACGTGCTGCGGACGCGGTTCGTCGGCGCCGGCGACCGGGCCGGCGACCAGGCCGGCGACCAGGCCGACATCGACGGCGCGGTGCGGGCCGCCCGGTCCGCGGTCGACGGCACCGAGCCGGCCGGTCCGGTGTACGCGGGCAGGCTCTTCAACCTGGCCCTGGCGCTCGGGACGCGGGCGGACCACTGCGACGACCCGGCCGACCTGGACGACGCGATCAACGCGGCCCGGCGCTCGATCGAGGCGACCCCCTCGGACGACCCGGACCTGCCGGAGCGGCTCGCCGCCCTGGAGTTCCTGCGCTCGGTGCGGCCGGCCGCAGGCCTCGACGCGATCGTCGCGGCGGTGGCGAGCGGCGAGGTGCCGCTGGACGAAGCGTGCGACATCGCCCGGCAGCGCGGCGAGGCCGGCGCGTACTCGATCGAGCTGCTGTCGTCGGAGGCCGACGCCGCCTTCCAGCTCGTCGGCGCCGATCCGGTGGCGGCCTGGCGGCTCGGACGGGTCGCCGCGGCCGCCGTCCGCGGCGCCCACCGGTCCGGCGTGGCGGACCGGCGCGAGTCCGGGTTCGTGCTGCTGCAGGCCGACGCCAACCTGATCGTCGAGGCGCACGCCCTGCTCCAGCGCGGCGGCGACATCCGGCTCTACGCGGCGGCCGGCGACGCCGCACGGGAGGCACTCGACCTCGCCGACGGGCTCGGCCTGCCGCAGGCCCGCGGCGTTGTGCTGCAGCGACGGGGCGCCCTCGTCCTCGACTGCTACGGGCGCGGCCCGGACGGCCTGCACGCCCAGGCGTTTCAGGACTGGGTGGCCGGCGCGTACACCGCCGACCCCGATCCCGGGCTCAAGCTGGCGGTCGCCGAGACGCTCGGCCCCGGGCCGGAGCGGCAGCCGCCGCCGCTGCGCTGGCCCGACCCGGTCGAGGCGCTGACGGCCGCCGCGGACGACCTGCGCGCCGCCTTGCTCCTGGTCACGCCGCAGCGGCGCGGGCCGGTGCTGAAGGCGCTCGGCGAGGCCCTCGACTGGCGGGAGCGGCTGGGCGGCCCGGCCGCCGGACCGGAGGTGGCCGACGTCTGCCGGCGGGCCCTCGCGGCGCTGCCCGCCGACGACGTCCCGCTGCGCCTCGCGGTCGCCGCCACGCTCACCCGCGCCACCGGTGCGGTGGACCCGGCGGTCGCGGACCTGGTCGACCGGCTCGAAACCGGCTGGGACGCGTACACGGTCCGGCCCGTCCACGCGTGGGACGCCGCCACCGCGGCCTCTGCCGTGCTGGAGCGGACCGACCCGGCCCGCGCGCTGCGGCTGCTCGACCGGCAGCGGGACCTGGCCGTCGTCTGGGAGGACGAGGACCGCCGGACCGCCCACTACATCAGGTCTCTCGCCCTGCTGGCACGGGCCGGCACGCCACCGGCGCTGTGGACGGTGCTCGACTCGCCGGAGCGGCTGCGGGAAGCGCAGGAACAGGTGCTGGCGGACCGGTCGCCCGCCGCGCTGACGCTGCTGGCCGTCGCCGCGGTGCGGCACGACGAGGACGCCACGGGGCTGCGTGCCCTGGCCGCGCTGCGGGCGGCGGCCCCATCGGCGACGGTCGCCCGCGCGGAGGCGTACGGCTTCGTCGAGGGACAGCTGCTGCTCGGTCAGGGGCTCGCCCACGAGCGCGACGGCGACCACCCGGCGGCCGTCATGCGGTTCCTGGCCGCCGCCGACGCCGCGGCCGCCGTGCCCGTGGCCGGCGAGGTCCTGCGGGCCGTCACCTGCGCCACCGACCTGGTGCGCGACGGCCACCCGGTGGACCTGCCCGCCGTCGCGAGGTGGTGCGCGGCGGGAGCGCTGCGCTTGGAGCTGGCGGCGCCCAAGGCCGGACCGGCCGCGATCCAGAGCCTCATCGGACTCCTGCTGCCGGCCGCGACGCGCGACGAGTTCGACGTCGAGGTGGTGCTGCAGCTGTTGCTGGCGGCCAAGGGGCGACGGACGGCCGCGCAGCTGACCGGCGGCACGACCGGCTGGACGCCCGACCCGCCGCTGCGGGCCATGCTCGCCGAGGAGGTCTCCCGGGCCGCGCTGCTGCCCGCCACCGCGCCGGAGCAGCACATCGACGCCGGGCTGACGCTGACGGCGTACACGAGCGACTACGAGACCTCGGCGACGGACAACCCCGCAGGCGCGCTGGCCAACCTGCGGCGGGCGGCCGAGCGGCAGATCCTCGCCGCGGTCACCCCGCACGGCTCCTCCGGCGCGGCCCCGGCGCTGGGCGACGTCGCCGCAGCCCTTGACGCGCGGACGGCGCTGCTGGTGCTCTACGACGGCGCCCACGACGGGCGATCCGCCATGTACGGGCTGCTGCTCACCCGCGACCGGTGCCACCTGAGCATCACCGTCGGCGACGCGCCGCACCTCGCCGAGCCGGTCATCGCTCTCGGCCACGACGGCCGGCAACGCGTCCACGTGCCGCACCTCGGGTTTCAGGTCGACGCCGTCCGCCGTGCCGTGCAGGAGGAGCCCGCCCCGCGCCCGGTCAGCCGCGACGGTGCCGAGCAGCTCGCTCGGCTCGACGCCTGGGCGCTGCGCGCCGTGCACGACGCCGCCGGCGAGCTGCGCGACGCGGGGATCGCCCGGCTGCTCGTCAACCCGCACGGCGCGCTGCACTTCGCGCCGCTGCACCTGGCCGGCGCCGACGGGGAGCCGCTGGCCGACCGGTTCGCCGTGAGCTACCTGGCCAACCTCGCCCAGCTGTTCCACGTCGCGGGCACCGGGCCTCGCCGCGACGGGGCGGCCGTGTTCGCCCTCGGCTACGAGGACCAGCCGGCGTTGCCGACCCTGGCCTCGTCGGCGGCCGAAGGGTACGCGATCGGGGCCATCCTCGGCGTCGACCCCGTCCTCGACGCCGCCGCGACCCCGGCGGCGGTGCTCGCCGCGCTGCGGGAGCGCCGCTGGGTGCACCTGCGGGCGCACGGCCGGCACGACGCCGACGCGCCCATGTTCCAGACCGTGTTCCTGTCGACCGCGGACGGCGGTGACGGGCGGCTGCTCGCCCACCAGATCGTGCCCCTCGACCTGCGCGGGCTGGAGCTGGTCACGCTCGGCGCCTGCGAGACGTCGCTCGGGCGCATCGACCCCGGCGACAACCTGCGGGGACTGTCGGCGGCGCTGCTGACGGCCGGCGCGCACGCGGTCATCGGCACGCTGTGGGTGGTCGCGGCGGACGCGAGCACGACGTTCTTCACCGCGCTCTACGGCGCGCTGCACGGCGGCGCCACCGTCGCGGACGCGTTCCGCACCGCCCAGCTGGCGACGCGGCGGCACCACCCGGAGTACCGGGACTGGGGCGCCTTCTACCTGACCGGAGGACATCACCCGATGACCGGGCGTGAGGACGACGAATGACCATCGTGGAACTGCCCGAGGCGCCGCTGCACGCCGTCCGCCTGGACCCGCACGAGCGACCCGTCCTCGGCCCCGGCGACCCGCCCGCACCGCGGACCGGCCGCCTCGCCGTCGGCCTGCCCGTCGTCCTGCCGCTCACCGTCGACACCGTCGACGAGCAGACCCGGCCGTTCCTGCGGGCCCGCACCGGGTCCACCTTCCATCTGCTCACCATCACGACCAGCTTCACCCACGACGACGGCGAGCCCTTCGAGTCGGCCTGGGTGGATATCAGCCTCCGCCGCGACGGTGGCGCCGCGGGCGAGCCGCCGGTCGCCTGGTCGATGCGGCCGCGCACGGCCGCGGAGCCGGTCCCGGTCAGCCGGAAGGTGACGCTGAGCCCGACCCTGAAGCTCGGCGTCCCCGGCGCCAACCTCGAGGCGGGCGCGGGCGGCGGCACCGAGCGTCAGGTCACCTACACCCGCCAGGACGTCACCCTGGAGGCGCTCAACGAGGGCACCAGCGACCCGCGCTGGGTGTTCTACCGCACCGACGCCCTGCAGATCCGCGGCGTGCACACCCTCTGCCTGGTCGCCGACATCGCCGCCGGCGCCCGCGACACCGCCTCGATCCAGATCGGCGCGACGATCCGCAGCCGCCGCCTGAAGGTGTTCCGCTACACCGCCGCCGTCACCGACGTGCCGGCGGCGGCGAGCGTCGCCTTCGGCTGAAGGGCCGCGGGCGCGATGCCCGCGGCCCTTCCCGATGGTGCGTCAGAGGTCGGCGGGGCCCGATGCGACCGCCTCGTCGACGGCGCCGGTGCGGCGGGTCGTCGCGTGGGTCTCACCCACTGACACGCGGTCGGCGGCGACGAGCGAGGCGCGGGCCGCGGCCTGGGACTGCTCGCCGGTCACGCCGCCGCGGATGCGGTTGTCGGCGCCGACCCGCGCCGCCGGGGTGTTGCCGCCGAGCTGGAGCTGGCCGCTGATGATGTTGTCCTCGAGCGACACCCCGCCGGTCGTGTTGGTGATGCTGACGTCGCGGCCCCAGTACCCGCCGGACGCGCAGCCGTCGAGGGTGCCGTTCGGGCCGAGCTGGACGCCGCCGAGGTTGCCGGCGAACGTCGCCTTGCCCTTCACGGCGCTGCCGCAGACGACGCTGCCGGTGGAGTTGTTCAGCACCGACAGGGTGCCGTCGACGAACGAGTCGTGCACGTCGGTGTAGTACGCGCCGCTGCTGCTGACGTTGCCGGTGACCTCGGTCAGCTGGTCGAGGCGGGCCTCGCCGACGTTGACGCTGACGCTGCCGTTGACCTTCGTGCCCTCCACGAACAGGAAGCCCTCGACGGTGGCGGTGCCCTTCGGGCGCACCGTCACCGTGCCGCTGCTGCCCTGGCGCAGGTACACGCCGAACCCGCCGGCGGCGAGCACGACCTGGCCGCCGATGCTGGTGCCGGTGGCGTCCAGGTAGCCGTCGGCGGCGATCCGGACCTCGCCGCTGATCGTGCCGCCGGAGACGACCAGGTTGGCGCCGGCCGCCACCTGGACGTTGCCGGTGATCGTCGTGCCCTCCAGGGAGCAGGACTCCCCCGCCGGCACGTAGAGGTCGTTGGGCACGGTCACGGCGCCGCCGGTGCCGACGCAGTACGTGATCAGGCCCGCGTTCGCCTGCGCCGCGGGGGTGGCGAACACCGCGACGAGCGACAAGGCGGCGACCGTGATGACAGAACGACGCATGGAACGGCTCCTCATGAGACGGAAGAACGGGAGGCGGCGCGCACGATCGCGCCCTGGTCCCGGCGGGTGAGCACGCCGCTGGTCACCAGGGGCGCGGTGACGGCGTCGACGTGCCGGACGAAGGCGGCGTGGGACGGGTAGCCCGCGTGCTCGGCGATCAGGTCGTTGACGGTGCAGCCGTCGCCGGTGTCGACGTTGGCGACCCCGGAGTCGACCCCGCCGATGACGACCGTCGGCCGGTCGTCGGAGTTGGGGCAGGCGTCGGTGCCGGGCGGCACGACGGTGAACGTCACGGTCTGCGGGGCCGAGACGTTCGACGCCTGGTCGGTGGCCCGGTAGGCGACGCTGTGCGTGCCGGCGGCGCTGACGACGACCGGAGCGCTGTACGCCGTCCAGGCCCCGCCGTCGAGGGCGTACTCGATCGAGCGGACCCCCGACTGGCTGTCGGTCGCGGTGATCGTGACGGTCGCCGGGCTGGTCCCGGTCACCGTCGCGGTCGCGGTCGGCGGCGTGGTGTCCTCCACCGGCGGCTCGGTGACGGTGAACATCACCATCCCCTCCGGCGAGCGGTTCCCGGCCACGTCCGTGGCGCGGTGGTGCAGCATGTGCGCGCCCGGGGCGGTGACGGTGACCGGCGCCGTGTACGGCACCCAGGCACCGCCGTCCAGCTGCGTCTCCACGGTGGCGACCCCGGATCCGCTGTCGGTGGCGGTGACCGTCACCGTCGCGGACCTGGTGCCGTCGCCGGCGACCACGGCGGTCACGGTCGGCGGCGTGGTGTCCACCGGCCCGGGTTCGGTGACGCTGAACGACACCGACCCGGTTGCCGACGTGTTGCCGGCGACGTCCGTGGCGCGGTACTGCACCGAGTGGTCGCCGACCGCGGTCACCACCACGGGCGCGGTGTACGGCTGGAAGCCGGTGTCGTCGAGCTGGTACTCCACCGACGCCACCCCTGACCCGCTGTCGGTCGCGGTGACCGTGACCGTCTTGGCGAAGGTGCCGGTGACGGTCGCGGTGACCGTCGGCGGGGTGGTGTCCCCACCGCCGCCGCCGGTGACCACGAGCTCGCCGACCATCAGGCTGTGCCCGGGGATGGAGCAGAAGTAGCGGTACCGGCCGGGCGTCAGCGTGACGGCGACCTCGTGCCGGCCGTTGCCGGCGTCGAACGGGTTGGCGAGGATGTTGACGCCGACGTCGTGGTTGTACCCCTCCGTCGAGGTGTCGAAGGTGAGCGTGTGCGGCATCCCGGTGGTGTTGCCGGTCGCCGCGCTGTTCTCGAACACGATCGTCGCCGGCCCGGCCACCGCCTCGGTGGGCGCCGTCTTGTACCGGGTGATCTCCCCGTCGGTCGTCCAGGTGAGGACCTGGTCGGCGGCACGTGCGGGCGAAGGGCCGACCACGAGCATCGGCAGCAGCGCCAGAAGCACGCTCAGAAGCACACGACGCGCCATCACAGCGACCTCACCCGCAGGTTGCGGAACTCCATGACGTCGGTCGTGCCGTGGTTCTGCAGGCCGAGGAAGCCGCTGGTGAACTGCCGCAGATCCGTGGACGGGTCGCCGGCGCGGGAGGACTGCTTGCCGGGCGTGTTGTCGAACTCGTTGATCACCACGCCGTTGCGCGCGATCGTGTAGTGCTGCCCGACGACGCGGACCTCATATTCGTTCCACACACCTTTCGCGGTCGCGCCCCCGGTCGCCGGCACCGGGTCGAAGTTGTAGATGGAGCCGGTCTTCTGCGGTTCGCCGGTGTCGCCGTCGTACAGCTGGATCTCGTGCCCGCAGTAGATGGCGACCCAGGCCTGGGACGTGCGGGCCGAGCCGACGGTCCCGCAGCTGCCCGCCGGCCGCTGCTCCAGGGGTGTCCGCGGGTCGGGGAACCGGGCGAAGACGCCGCTGTTGGCGCGGGCCGTCCCCAGGGCCATGTCCCGGAACTGGAGCTTGAAGGAGAAGTCCCCGAATTCGCGGGCGCCGTACCAGAGCATCCCGAGCCCGCCGTCGGTGCGCAGCGTCCCGTCGGCCTGGAGCACGAACTGCCCCGACGGCGCCTGCACCCATCCGCGCAGCGACTCGGGGGTGCCGTCGAAGATCGCGTCATAGCCGGTGTTGCCGGTCCGTCCGATCGGTCCGGCGGCCGCGGTACGGGTGAGCGTCCCCGCCTCCCGCCCGTTGAGCACCCCGGCGGCCACCAGGCGGTCGGCGACCGCGGAGACGTGCCGCACGAAGCCGTCGTGGTCGGCCCAGGTGCTCTCGTCGTCGATGAGGTCGTCGACGGTGCAGTGCCCGCCGGCGGTGCGGTTGGCGACGCCGGTGTCGGTGTCGCCGAGGCGGACCGTGGCGCCGCTGTCCGGCACGGCACAGTCGACGTCGACGGTGGTGCGCACCTCGACCGTCGCCCCGCCGGCGTACGTGACGGTGAGTTTCGCGGTGTACGAGCCGACCTTCGCATACGTGTGCCGCGGGTTCGCCTCGGTGGACGTGCCGCCGTCGCCGAAGTCCCAGCGCCACGAGACGCCGCCGGAGCGCAGGCCGTTGAACGCGTAGGTGAGCGGCTTGTTGTGCACCGCCACCGCGCTCGCCGCCGGCACCGGGGTCGCCGGGCCGCCCTGGTACGCCACCCGGATCAGCTTCTGGTTGGGGTGCAGGCTGAAGAAGCCGCCGCCGTAGTCGAGCATGTACAGGGCGCCGTCCGCGCCGAACTTCGCGTCCATCCAGCTCTGCAGCCGGTTGTCGCCACTGCCGGACGGGATGATGGCGCGCAGCGACTCGGCGAAGACCGGCGGCGCCGCCGCGGCCACCCCGGCCGGGTCGACGGTGACCGCGATCCGGTTGCTGGCGTTGGACTCGTCGCCGATGAACCACTTGCCGTCCCAGTACGCCGGCCACGCGACGCCGCTGCTCTGGTTCACCAGTTCACGGTGGTAGCTGGGGCCGGACATGACCGCCTGCCCGCCGCCGCGCAGGTAGGGCTGCGTGTAGGTGGCGTCGGCCGCCACGTACGTCGGGACGCCGCTGCCGTCGGCGCGCAGGGGGAAGACCGGGCCGCCGCCGTCCGGCGAGTACCAGATCATGTTGTTCTTCACCGGCGGCAGGTCGACCAGGCCCGTGTTGCGGGGCGAGGTGTTGCGCGGGTGGGCGCAGTCGTACCAGCCGGTGAGGACGGTCGCGTCGGTGTCGCTGCGGTCGCGGTACGGCTGCCCGTTGCCCATGCAGTACGGCCAGCCGTGGTTGCCCGCCTCGGTGATGATGGTCGCCGTCTCGTACTTGGCCGGGCCGAGCGTCGGGCTCGGCGCCGCCGCGTCCGGGCCGACCCACGCGGCGGTGAGCCAGTTCCGGACCGGGTCCCACTGCAGCCGGGCGATGTTGCGTACGCCCATCACGTAGATCTCGGGGCGGGTCTTGTCGGTGCCGGGCGCGAACAGGTTCCCGGACGGGATCGTGTACGTGCCGGCGGGCTCCGGGTGGATGCGCAGGATCTTGCCGTTGAGGTCGTTGGTGTTGCCGGCGGTGCGCCGCGCGTCCTGGAACGACGTGCCCGCGAACTCGGCGGTCCAGTTGTTGCCGGAGTAGCCGCTGGAGCCCTCGGAGGAGTTGCTGTCGCCGGAGCCGACGTACAGGTTGCCGGCCTCGTCGAACGCCATCCCGCCGCCGGCGTGGCAGCAGCTGTGGATCTGCACCGGCCACTGGATGAGGTCCTTGCGGGTGGCCTGGTCGATGCTCTGCGCCGCCTTGTCGAAGGTGAACCGCGAGATCGTCCGCTGCCCGATCCTGGTCTCCCGGTTGATGGAGGCGTGCGGCATCCAGTACACGTACAGCCAGCCGTTCTGCGCGAAGCTGGGGTCGGCGACGACGCCGAGCAGCCCCTCCTCGTTCTTCACCAGCTCCGAGCCGCTGCCGCGGTTGCCCATGACCGGCAGGGTGGTCAGCAGCTTCACGGTCTTCGCCGCCGGGTCGTACCGGTGGATGGTGCCGCAGCCGAGACCGACATTGGGGTTGGCCCAGTCGACGACCGGCCCGCTCGGGCAGGCCGCCTTGCCGACGTAGAAGATCGACCCGTCCGGGGCGACGGTCAGGCCGTGCGCCTCGCCGATCTGGTCCAGCTGCCCGGTCTGGTTCGCAGCGGTGAGCCGCTCGACGCGGTAGTTGGCGGCGATCGTCGCCTGGCAGTCGCCGCGCTCGACGCCGGTGGTCCAGCGCAGCGCGCCGCCGAGGTGGGCGCGGAAGTCCCGCTCGGCGTAGCTGCCCTCGGTGTGGCCCATGCCCGTGTAGAAGGACCGGCCGCCGTCGTAGTCGCGGCACCACGACACCGGGTGGAACGGGCCGTTGGCGCCGGCACCGGCGACGTGCTTCCACTCCTCGACCTGCGCGACGGTGTGCACGGTGCCGACCGGGTTCGGTTCCCAGTTGTACCAGCGGTCGGAACGGGTCAGCTTCAGCGGCAGCGACGCGGTCGCCGGGTGCTGCCGGTCCAGGACGTCCACCACGCCGGCCTGCACGACCGGCGGCGCGGGCGGCTCGGCGGCACCGGCGAAGAGGCGCAGGTCGGCGAGCTGGATGCTCGGCTCGCCGCTGTTGGCGGTGATGTTCAGCCGGTACCGCGGGTACACCGTGGTGTTGGTGATGTCGAACCGGCGGGTCTGGAACCGCTCGGCGAACGTCTGCCCGGTCCGCCGGTCCAGGTCGACCCAGGTCTGCCCGTCGGTGGAGCCCTGCAGGGTCCAGTCCTTCGGGTCACGGCCGGGGAAGTCGTTGGCCGACGTGAGCGCGTAGCCGTTCACGGCCGTCGGGGTGCTCAGCTGGTACGCCACCCAGCCGGTCGTGGCGAACGTCAGCCACTTGGTGCCGGAGTTGCCGTCGGTGAGCTTCTCCTTCGTCTCGTTCGGCGGGTTCTCGGCGCTGGCGGTCACGGCGCTGACGGGCAGCGCGTTGGGGATCGCCCCGACCGGGCGGGTGCCGATGAGCCCCGTGAACCAGGTCGAGTCCGGCTGGGCCTTGGCGGCGTCGCCGATGCCGAGGAATCCGTTGCCGGCCTTGACGTAGGCCTGCAGCGCCGTCTCCTGGTCACGGCTGAGCACCGCGCCGGCGGCGGAGAGGAAGACGACGCCGCGGTACTTGGCGAGGTTGTCCGCGGTGAAGACGGCCGGGTTCTCCGACTCGGTCACCTCGATGCCACTGTCGGCTCCTACCTCGGTGATCTCTTCGGCAGCGCGGGCGACCGGGTCCAGCTGCTCGGTGGCGGGGCCGTGGAACAGCAGGACCTTCGGCTGTTCGGCGGCCGGCGCGGCTTCTGCTTGGGCGTTGAAGGTCGGTTGGGCGGTGTTCAGCAGGGTCAGCGCGACGGTGGCGGCGACCGTGCGCCGCCATTGGGTGAACCTCATCAGGCTCCTTCGTCGGTGGGTCGTCAGCCGCCGTGCACGTGACTGTGCGGCTGGGCTGCCGCTGCGGCGGCGGGGTCGTGCGCGTGGCCGTGGAAACGGTCGATGGCCTCCTGGGCGCCGGGCGGCATGCTGCCGTCGGCGTTGCGCACCAGGAACAGGCCGGCCATGCCGGTGTCGGAGTGGGCCTGGACGTGGCAGTGGTACATCCACGCGCCCGCCCCGACGCCCTCCCCGGCGAGCACCTGGAACCCGAACGAGCTGCCCGGGTTGAGGTCCTTGTTGTCGATGACGAGACTCGGGTCGGCGGGGCCCTCGAGCATCCCGGTCCGGTTGTCCGCCCACCGGTGGGCGTGCAGGTGGAACGTGTGGAAGAGGCTGCCGTGTCCGATGGCGGTCCACTCGACCCGCTGCCCGAGGTTCGCCTCGAACATCGGCGTGTCCGGCGCCACCTTGTTGTTGATCTGCATGTCGTTGAACACGACGGTGAACTGCTTGTCGGGCAGGATGTCGCCGCGGCGGCGGACGGTCAGCGCGCCGTACAGCCCTCGCGCCACGCCGCCGGTGCCGTGGTCGGTGCCCATCGCGTGGTCGTGGTAGTGCCAGTAGCCGGCGCTGCCGGGCATGAACCGCCGCCCCGCCGCGGCCGTCATCTCGTGCGAGCGCCAGGTGTAGGTCCTGGTCTCGCCGGGGTTGTTGAACGAGGCGTGCAGCGGGCTGCCGTCGGACTCGGTGCTGTAGTCGACGCCGTGCGGGTGGATCGACAGCCGCTGGTTCGTCGTGTTGACCAGGGTGACCTCGAGCGTGTCGCCCTCGTACATCTCCAGCGTCGGCCCCGGGACGGTGGCCTGTCCGGGGGCGAGCCCGTAGCCGTACAGGTTGCCCGGCAGCGCCTCGGCGTAGATCGTCACCTTGCGGGTCGCCCCCACGGCCAGCGCGGGTAAGCCCTGCTGCGGGGAACGGGCGAGCGCGGGCGTCAGCGCGGTGCCGAGCCCGGCCGCCGACGCCGCCAGAGCACCTCCCACCAGCATCGATCTGCGCGACGTACGTCGACGGAACATCCATCCCCCTCCGCTCTCTCGCGAGGGGCCGTGCGCCGGGCAGGGTCGATCACCACCCGGCTTCCCCGTCACGAGACATCAATCGACTTCTGTCGATTAACTGCCAACTTATGTACGGGGCGAGCAAAAGTAAAGACTTGTATCTATAAAGAAGGCACTCTATGAACAGAAGTCACTGTAGTGCACGAACCGGACACCGGGATATGTAAAATCTTGTCCTAGCCAGCAGCCGGCGAACCCCGGCAACCCGGTCGACACCTGCGCGGAATCCGGGCGGCAGGTCGGGCGCGCCGGGCTACCGGACTCGAACCGGCTCATACCTTGCGGTAGTCAGCAGCAGGTGCTGGTAACGGACTTTCCCATCCGCCTTTGCCCGGCGCGCTCGCCAACCTTACTGCTGGCCGCCGATCGGCCACTTCAGGCAGCCGGCGACAGCCACGCTCCGGAGTGCGGCCGCCAGCCGGTCGCGGGCGTCGGTCTGGGCGGCGATCCGCTCGTTGAGGACCGCCAACCGGTCGTGCGCGACGCGCAGGCCCGTGGGCGAGGGCGGCGCGGCGGCGACATCGCCGTCCAGGCATGGCAGGAACACGCGCACGTCGTCCAGGGTGAGCCCGGCGGCCAGCAGATAGCGGATGTTGCGGACCCGCACCGCGGCCCGTTCGTCGTACACGCGGTAACCGTTGGAGGCGCGCTCGGAGGAGATCAGTCCGGCCTGCTCGTAGTGCCGCAGCGCACGAGCGGTCGTCCCGGTCGCTTCGGCCAGCTCACCGATCCGCACCATCCCCACCTCCGTGGCCACTCTTATCACGCCACGACCGCTCCGCCGTCGACCGGGAGCACCACGCCGGTGACGAACGAGGCGGCCGGTGCGGCCAGTTGGGTGATCGCCCAGGCCACCTCCTCCGGGCGGCCGATCCGGCCCAGCGGGGTGTGTGCCAGTTGCCATTCCCGGACTGCGGCCATCCGCTCGGGCGTCAGGCCCTGGTGCTCACCGATGGGGGTGTCGATCGCGCCGGGGGCGACCGCCACCACCCGGACCCCGCGGGGTGCCAGCTCGACCGCCCAGCTGCGGGTCAGGAGCTCCAGGGCGGCCTTGGTCGCGGCGTACACCGAGTTGCCGGGCCAGGCCCGCTGCCCCACCGACGTGCTGACGTTGACCACCACCCCGCCGGAGGCCTCCAGCAGCGGCAGTGCGGCCTGGGTCACCAGGATCGGCGCGACGAGGTTGGTGGCGACCTGCGCCGCGATCTGCTGCGGGGTCAACCTGCCGAGGACGCCGCCGTGGACGATGCCGGCGTTGTTGACCAGCACGTCGAGCCGGCCGAACAGCTCCGTCACCGACCGGGCGATCCGCTCGGGCCCGTCCTCGGCGGTGATGTCGGCGGGCAGCGGTGTGATCCGGCCGTGCCCGGCGGCGGTCTGCCTGAGCGGTTCGCCTCGCCGGCCGATCGCCACCACGTGGGCGCCCTCGACGGCGAAGGCGCGGGCGGCGGCCCGCCCGATGCCGGTGCCGGCCCCGGTGACGGCGACGACCCTGGCGCTCTGCGATGCGGTGGTGTCCATGGCGGTCATCGTGCAACCCTGCCGCCTACGGCAAGGTCAACGCCGCTGCGGCGAGCGGCGCCCGGTGCCCGCTCGTGCGGACTCCGCGGGCACCAGACAAGTGCGATACTGCCGCTCGTGAAGCAGACCGACGCAGCGCACGTCGCCGTCGAGGTGATCGACGAGCGCACCTACCTGAACGGCAGGTTCGCGAACCTGGTCAGGATCGGCCTGCAACCCGTCGACGTCCGCTGACCGGCGATGCGGAGGATGCTCGCCGTCCTCGCCGAACCCGGATGACCTGGTTGGCACGGACGGACAGGACTGGCATGATCATGCGGCCTGGACGGCGACGGCCGAGCGGTGCGGTTGGCGGAGGTGGTGCATCGTGAAGTTCTTCAAGCGGCAGCCGTCGACTCCCGTCGGGCGGCTCATGGCCGCCGCACGGTTGCCCACCGCGGGTGGCGACATCGCGGTGCAGGACGTCGTCATGGACGTGCTGCGACGCGGCAGCGGGCGGATGGCAGGCGGTCGCCGCGGCCGACGCGATCCAGGACGCCTACTGGCAGGCACACGCCATCGCGGGCCTCGCATGGCACCTACCACCCGACGAACGCACCCGCGCCGTCGCCGCACTGACCATCGCCACGCCCGACCCCTGAGGCATCCCCGACACGCTCATGATGGCGGCGGCCGATCGATGACATCCACCCGAAGGGTCTCGACGGAGAACCCAGAACGGGATGCTCGGCCGGGCTGCCACCCTCGGCGTCCATGGACGGCGTGGATCACCCGCTTTCGCGGCATGCCGTTGTCTTGGCGGGGCATGCCGTCGAGGTAGCGCACAGTTGGCCTGGGGGTCTCATGTCGCAGTTGCTTGTCACGTCGTACGGCGATCCGCGCCGGTCCGTGTCGCTGGAGCGCACGGACCACCCGGCGCTGGGGACCGACGACGTCCTGGTCGAGATGGAGGCCGCACCGGTCAATCCGTCCGACCTGCTGCTCGTCCGTGGTGACTACGGGATGCGGCCGTCGCTGCCGAGCCCGCTCGGCGGCGAGGGAGTGGGTCGGGTGATCGACGCCGGCGGGGGCGCGGGCCAGCACCTGGTTGGGCGGAAGGTGGTCATTCTGCCCAACTACGAGCAGGGCACCTGGGCGGACCAGGTGACCACGGGGTACCGCAACGTCGTGCCGATCCGGGAGGACGGCGACCCGCTGCAACTCGCCATGCTGCCGATCAACCCGGCGACCGCGTACCTGCTGCTGCACAAGTTCGCCACGCTGGCTCCCGGCGACTGGGTCGGCCTCAACGCCGCCAACTCCGCTGTCGGGCTGTGCGTCATCGCCCTCGCCCGGCTGCGGGGCTTCAAGACGCTCAACCTCGTGCGGCGCGAGGCCGCCGCCGAGACGGTGCGTGACGCCGGCGGCGACCGGGTGATCGTCGCCGGGGACGACCTGCCCGCGCAGATCGCGGACGCACTGGACGGCGCGGAGCTCGGTCTCGCCCTGGACGCCACGGCCGGCCGAACCGTCGCCGACCTCGCCGCGGCGCTGAGGTTCGGCGGTACGATCGTCAGCTACGCCTACGCGACCGACGCGCCCCCAGCCGTCCGCGCCCACGACCTCATCTTCAACGAGGTGACGCACACCGGGTTCTGGCTGCTCAACTGGCTGCGCCACGCTCCACGCACCGAGATCGAGCAGACCTACCGGGCACTCAACGACCTCGTCGCCGACGGCGACCTGACCGTCCCGGTCGACGCGACCTACCGCCTGGACGAGTACCACGAGGCGATCGAACACGCGATGACACCGGGACGCAGCGGAAAGGTCCTGTTCACGTTCGCCTGAAGTGTCTCGGAGGTGAACCGCCCGCGGTCAGCTGTCCAGCTCGTTGGTGGCGCCCCTGCTACTGCACGGCCGTCCCAGCCCGCAGCGCGCGAGTCCACCGGCTACGGCCCGAGGCGGTGGCGCCGGTAGCTCGGCCCTGGAGGATGGTGTTCGAGCCCGTTCTCGTCGAGCGCGTTGAAGATGACCAAACAGGCCAGCCCGAAGTCGAGTCCGACAGCGATGCTGCCGTCGGCCATGTCACCGCCGGTCCATTCGAGAAGCTCGAGCCCGGCAAGGCGCGCACCGTGCGCCGCGACGATGCCGTCACGGCCGTTGTACCAGCGCGGCCGGTAGTCCTGGATACCGAAACGGAACATGATCCGATTCTGCCCGTGTCCTGAGCGGCGCATCCGAATGGTCAGGTCGACGCTGCGGGCGCCTTCGGTTTCGGCGAGGTGCAGGGCTTCGCGGATGAGTGCGGCGCCGGCGCCGTGGCCTCGGGCGGACTCGTCGACGACGACGTCCTCGATCCTGGCGCGCAGGCCGGTCGGGACGGGGAAGGTGACGAGCGTCAGCACGCCGACGTTCCTGCCGACGGTCGCCCGATCCAGCTCACCCGCCAGACGGCGACCGCATCACCCCGGTGACGTCGATGGAGCCGCAGCTTTCAGGAGCTGTGGCCTTCGGATCCGTCGATGGCGGCCTCCCAGCCGCCGACGAGTCCGATCAGGAGCGAGTCGTCCACACGACCGTCCTCGACCGATCCGACCAGCTCCGGGCCGAAGTAGACATCGAACGACACGTCGTGCCGCTCCGAGATCCGGCCGACTTCCCCCATCACCTCGTTCACTTCTTCCAGGTGGGCCCGGCGCACCTGGCCGTCCAGTTCCTCGCCCCACGGCGGCAGGGTGGAGTGGACGTACAGCGCCAATCCAGAAACGCGGGCGCCGACTACCCCTCCCGGCTCATCGCAGAATTCAGGCGGTCCGAGAAGCCAAGACCGGCGGCCGGCGAGCTCGTCCGCCGACGAACGCAGCGCGGCCTTGACCGCATCGGATGCCTCTCCTTCGACCACGACAACCAGGCTGTCGATCGGATGCTCTTCCCGCACGGTGACGCCTCCGCTGGCCGCACATGCCCGGTCCACCCGGGTTGGTTCGAACGACGCCCGTTGCTGGTGGTGTCGCCATTGTGCACGAGGACGGTACCTGTCGGGGCTTCGGCGGCGGGTAGCGTCCTCAGCGGGCGGCGGTCTTCGCCTGGTACATGGCGGTGTCGGCGGCGGAGAGGATCTCGTCGGCGGTGGCGCGGTCGCCGCACGGGGTGCAGCCGATGCTGACGCCGATCCGCACGAGTTGGCCGGCGACCGTGTAGGGCGCGGCGATCGACGCCCGGAGGCGGTCGGCGATGCTGTCCAGTCGCTCCGCCTCCGCCAGGAACACCACGAACTCGTCGCCGCCGAAGCGGGCGGCCATGTCCCCGGTGCGCAGCGACCGGCGGATGCGCTCCGCCACGTAGACGAGCAGCTCGTCGCCGGCGGCGTGGCCGAGGCGGTCGTTGACCTGCTTGAAGCCGTCGAGGTCGAGGAACAGCACGGCGAGGTCCCGCGGGTCGGATCGGCGGTTGTAGAGCAGCGCCATCGACAGGTCGTAGTGGGCGCCGACCGTGGAGCGCAGCCGCCACCGGTCGCCGAAGTTGGCCACCTGCCGGACCCGCACGACGGCGAGGATCAGCTCCTGGACGCAGCCGTCGAGGCGCCGGGCCGTGGCGACGTCGGCGGCGGGCACCTGCTGGACGTACTCCTGCACGGCGCGGGCCACGATCCGCAGGCCTTCCGGCTGGGCCTGCAGGGCGTAGAGCGCGAGCAGCGCGGCGGTCGCGCCGGCGTGGTCCGGGGGTCGCCCGGCGGCCGCCGCGCCGGCCAGGTCGACGACCGAGTCGACGGCCTTGGCGAGGACGGTGAGGTGTTCGCCCGTCCGTACGGCACCCGGCGGCAGCAGCGCGGCGAGGCGCTCGGTGAGCCGGGCCGGGCCGGGATCCGCGACCGGCGGGGGCAGCCGCAGGACCGAGTCGGAGCAGCCGCAGGACCCGCGGGGCACGAACGCGGTCGGCACCCGCTGCGCGCCCGGCGGCAGCGGCGCCCCGGCGACGGCGCGCAGCAGCAGGTCCACCGCGCGGGCCGCCCACGGTCAGCGGCTGGCGGACGCTGGCGAGGCTCGGGTTGAGATACGCGGCGACCTCGATGTCGTCGAAGCCGGTGATCGCGAGGTCGTCGGGGCAGGCGAACCCGGCGGCGGTCAGCGCGGTCAGCAGCCCCGTCGCGTTGCGGTCGGTGGCCGCCACGATCGCGGTCGCGGTGTTGCGCAGGGCCCGCGGGTCGACCCCGGCGACGCCGCTCTCGAGGTTGTCGGTGGCGGGCAGGAACAGCGCGGGGTCGGGCTCGATGCCGTGGGCGAGCAGGGTCCCGGTGTAGGCGTGGTGCCGTTCGGCGATGTCGGAGGCGGCGACGTACCCCGTGAACGCGATCCTGCGGTGCCCGTGCTCGATGAGGTGCGTGACGGCGTCGCGGACGCCGGCGCCGTTGTCGGCGACGACGGCGGTCAGGTCGGGTCGGCCGGCGCGGTGCCCGAGGAGCACCACGGGCTTCCCGGCGGCGTGGAGCCGGTCGAGGTAGTCGCCGGTGACGGCGTCGGCGAGGACCACGAATCCGGCGATGTGGTCCCAGGCGACCGGCGCGGTGAACGTCGGCGTGCCCCCGTTGACGGCGATGTCCGCGGCGGCGTCGAGGGTCTGCACGGCGACGGTTCGGCTGCCGGCCGCGGCGGCGGCCGCGCTGATCCCGGCGAGGATCGTGCCGTAGTAGGCGCCGCCGACGAACGGCGACAGCACACCGATCACCGCACCGTCGCCCGCGCCCATACCAGCCACCTCCGCCCTCCGTATCGGCAACCGTGGCGGCGGCATTCGTCGAACCGGGCGGGAACACCGGATCTGGGACCGGTTGCGGTACCGGTTGCGCCGCGCACCCATCCGCTCCGCGACCAGCAGAGAGAGCGCTCTCTCCGGCGAAGCGCCGCCGCGTGACAGTCGCTTCTGTTAAGACTCTGAACAGCGGAAACAGTCATTGACACCAGGATCGCACGCTCGCTACAAAGCTTGAGAGCGCTCTCACGAGACACCCCACGCTCTTGGAGGTTTCCGCCAATGCCCCCTGCTGTGCGCCCCCTGGCCCTCGCGGCCGCCCTGGTGGCGACCGCCGCCGTCACCGTCAACGCCTACGCCGCCGTCCCGTCGACCCCGTCCGGCTGGACGTTGCAGTGGAGCGACGACTTCACCGGCTCGGCCGGCACCCTGCCGTCGTCGACGAACTGGCTCTTCACCACCGGCACCCAGTACGCGGGCGGGCCCGCCAACTTCGGTACCGGCGAGATCCAGAGCTACACCACCAGCACGCAGAACGTCGCCCTCGACGGCTCCGGAAACCTGAGGATCACCCCGATCAGGTCCGGCTCCGGGCAGTGGACGTCCGCCCGCATCGAGACGCGCCGCACGAACTTCAAACCGCCGTCGGGCGGTGTCATGCGCATCGAGGGCCGCCTGCAGATGCCGAACGTCTCCGGTGCCGCCGCCGCGGGCTACTGGCCGGCGTTCTGGGCCCTCGGCTCGCCGTACCGGGGCAACTACTGGAACTGGCCGGGCATCGGCGAGCTGGACATCATGGAGAACGTCAACGGCGTCAACCAGGTCTGGGGCACGCTGCACTGCGGCGTCAACCCGGGCGGCCCCTGCAACGAGACCACCGGCCTCGGCGGGACCCGGACCTGCCCGGCCAGCGCCTGCCAGGGCAACTTCCACACGTACGCGATCGAGTGGGACGCGAGCGTCAGCCCGCAGGTGCTGCGCTGGTACGTCGACGGCGTCCAGTTCTTCTCCGTGAACCAGAACCAGGTCGGCTCGTACTGGTCGGGCATGACCAGTCACGAGGGCTACTTCATCCTGCTCAACGTCGCGATGGGCGGCTCGTTCCCCAACGGCGTCGCCGGCTACTCCACCCCCACCGGCAGCACCGCGTCCGGCGTGCCGATGCTCGTGGACTACGTCGCCGTGTACACCAAGGGCGGCGGCTCGACCCCGACCCCGACCCCGACCGCCACCCCGACCCCGACCGCGACCCAGACCGGCGGCGGCCGCAGCGCCTACAGCACCATCCAGGCCGAGTCCTACAACGCGCAGTCCGGCGTCGTGCCCGGCAGCGACCAGATCGGGTACCTCGCCAACGGTGACTGGGCCCGCTACGACAACGTGGACTTCGGCACCACCACGCCGAAGGACTTCCTCGCCCGCGTCTCCTCCGGCGCCGCCGGCGGCGTCAGCGGCACCGTCGAGGTCCGCCTCGACAACGTCGGCAACGCGCCGGTCGCGAGCTTCGCCGTCGCCAACACCGGCGGCTGGAGCAGCTTCCGCGAGATCCCGGGCAACCTGACGTCGCAGGTCACCGGCCGGCACACGGTGTTCCTGCGCTTCAGCAGCGGCCAGCCGGCCGACTTCGTCAACGTCGACTGGTTCGTCTTCCGCAGGTAGTACCCCATGAGCGCCGGTGGTCACAGTGGATGCGGCCCGCTGTGACCACCGGCTTCCACGTCCGCGCCGCGCCCCGTGCCAGGATTGGCGCATGCGACTGCACGCGACGCTCCGCGCGACCCTGGCCGCCGCCGCGGCGACGCTCCTCATCCTGCTGCCGCCGGCCCCGGCGTGGGCTCACACGACGCTCACCAAGAGCGACCCGGCCGCGGGTGCCACGGTCAGCACGCCGGTCGCCGCGGTGACGCTGACGTTCACGGAGATGGTGAAGCAGCAGGCGAGCACCGTCGAGGTGACCGGTGCCGACGGCGTCTCGTACAGCGAGGGCACCCCCAGATCGGTGAACAAGACCCTCACGCAGGCGGTCCGGCCGCTGCCGCCGGGTCCGGTGACGGTCGTGTGGCGCACGGCCGCCGGCGACGGACACCCCTTGGAGGGCAGGTTCACGTTCACCAACGCCGCGCCGGCCCCGACGAGCGTGGCGCCGTCGCCCTCGCCCTCGCCGTCCGCCGCTCCTTCCAGTGCGGCACCGTCGCCGGCCGCCGCCGAGCCGGCCGCCAAGGACGACGGCGGCGGCAACGCCGGGCTGCTGTGGGCGGCGCTGGGCGCGGCCGCGGTGGTCGCCGCCGGCATCGCGGTCTGGCAGCGGCGGCGCCGCATCAAGTGACCCTCGCCGGGACGCGGGCGGGCCGTTAGGCTTACGCCCGTCCGCATCTCCGGCTCGGCGGCCGGGACGGGCTACCGGTGTGCGGCGCTCCGGGCCCTGCCCTGCCGTGCTCCCGTGAGGAACCCGCCGTGCCCACCACCACCGAGGTCGCGCCCGCCCGGTCGCGCGACGCCGTCTTCCGGCTCGTCGCCGTCGCCATCCTGATCGCCGCGGGCGTCGTCGCCTGGGTGCTGTTCCGCGGCGGTACCGGCGAAACACCACCACAGGACCGGTCGATCACGGTGTCGATCACCGGCGGCCGGGTCGAGCCGCCCGTCGGCCGGGTCGAGGTGGGCAAGGGCAGCACGATCCGGCTCACCGTCACCTCCGACGTGCCCGACGAGCTGCACGTCCACGGCTACGACCGCAAGGCCGTGCTGGAGGCGGGCCGGCCGGCGACGCTGGAGTTCCGCGCCGACACCACCGGCATGTTCGAGGTCGAGACGCACTCCGGTCACCTGCTGCTGGTGCAGCTGGTGGTGCGCTGATCAGCCTTGCTCAGCCCTTGAAGAACGTCAGCATCGCGTCGTTGACGGCGTCGGGCTGCTCCAGGTAGCCGTAGTGGCCGGCGGCGGGGATCTCGGCGTACTGGGCGCCGGGGATGGCGTCGGCGAGCTCACGGCCGCGGGCCGCCGGCGCCATCACGTCGTCCGCGAACGACAGCACCAGCGTCGGGGTGCCGATCCGCCGGTACGCGGCGAGCCGGTCCGTGTCGAGCTCAACGTCGAGCTGCGGGCGCAGGCCGGCGTCGGTCACGTCGGCCGGGGACATCTCGAACAGGTCGAGCCAGTCCTGCACCGCCTGCTCGTCCTGCAGCGTGCTCGGCGACAGGTTCTGCACCGCGCGCGTCGTCGCGTCGTACACGCCGGGGAGGCGGACGCGCTCGTCGTACAGCGCGCGCTCGGCGGCGGCGAGAGCCCGGGACATCGCGTCGGGGCGGCCCCGGCTCGCCATCAGCACCGCCTGGGTGGCCAGGTCGGGCCGGGCCAGCAGCAGCTCCTGCACGACGTGCGCGCCCATCGACGAGCCGACCAGCCGGCACGGCCCGCCGACGAGCCGCTCGATCAGGCCGGCCGTGTCGGCGACCAGGTCGTCGACGGTGAGCCCGGTCTTCGCCGGGTCGCTCGGCGACACGCCCCGGTTGTCGAAGGTGATCGCCCGGTAGCCGGCGGCGACCAGCGCGGGCACCTGGTGCAGCCGCCACGTGCGGCCGCGCGCGGCGGTGCCGGCGACCAGCACGACGGCGTCGCCGCTGCCGGACTCCTCGTAGTGCAGCGTCACGGCACCGACGTTCACGAACGGCACGGCCATCCCCCCTGTGGCGAAGTAAGGAGAGCCTAACGGATGCCGCCGCCCTACTGCTGGTAGCCGTTGTTGTCGCAGGTACGGCGCTGCAGGATGCAGTTCTTCGTGCGCTTGTTCATGGTGGCGGCGTCCCACATCACGAACGCGTCGCCGTGCATCGAGGAGGCGCTCCTGCCCTCCTTGTCCGAGGACAGGTAGTAGCCCTGCTGGGTGCCCTTCGCGCCGTACTGGATGTCGAAGGTGATCGCCGGGATCTTCACCGGGTGGCTGGCCGGGCAGGCGTTGCCCGAGCCGTGCTTGACGTGGTCCTTGTGGTTGGGGCTGTCCAGGTGCTTGCCGTCCCAGCAGTCCGGGAACTGCATCATGAAGTGCAGCGTGGCGTCGCCGCCGCAGATGGGCCAGTTGCCGTTGGTGCTGCGCGCGACGCCGTCGAGGTCGCCGGGGCCGTAGAAGGCGCAGTAGAACTGGCCCTGCGCCCCGCGCGGCGTCGGCTGCCGCTTCGTGGCGTCGCCGCTGATCATCCGCAGACCGTTCGGCATCGGCAGCTGACCGGCCGACGTGTTCATCAGCGACCGGTAGTAGACCCGGAAGCCGGTGGTCTCGACGGGTTTGTTCGTCGCGGCGTCGTACAGCGTCGGCACCCAGTACGCGGAGTGGTCCTGGACCGGCTTGCACGTCGTGGCCGTGAACTTCGTCAGGTCCTCGGGCGTCGTGTCGGCGGTGACGGCCTTGTTCCCGACGAACGAGTGCATGTGCGACGAGCCGGCGAGCCCGGGAAAGACGATCGGGTCGTCGGCCAGGGAGTGGCTGTACTGGCAGTCCGCCCGGAACTCGGGCAGGTTGCCCACCCCCGCCGGCACCGGGTCGGTCTTGAGCGCCTGGTACGCGTCGACCTGCGCCTTCCACGCCGCGGCATCCACCGGGATCCACCCGGTCGCGGGCGCCTTGCCGGTGGCGGACTTCGACGCTCCAGCGCTCGCACTCGTGGCCGCCGCCGCGGACCCCGACGGTGCTGGCGCTGCGGCGACAAGTGCGCCGGATTCCGCCGGTACCGGCGACGCATCCGCAACGGTGGAAGGCTTCGCGGATCCGGGTGACGTGGCGAGGTAGACCGCCACCGCGCCGGCGACGACGATCAGGCCCGCCGCAGCCATCACCACCTTGCTCCGGCCGAGCCGCCAGGGAACGCCGTGGTTCGACGCGTACGACAACGGATGACTCCCCACGAGCGCGGACGGTGCACGACCGCCGTGATCGTAGGCGCCGCCGCCCCGTGCCCGACAGAGATCTAAAGCAACCTTAATCCACGACCCGAATTTAGCGGCCGTAGAACCGGTGGGCGAACAGCTCGGCGGCCAGCTCGTCGACCGACGTGGTCGCGCCCACGGCCCACAGGGCGGCCGCCACGGGGTCGGGGTCGCCGCCCTCGCCGAACGTCGGCAGTGCCAGGAGCAGGTTCACCGGGTCGGTGGGCAGCAGTCCCCACGGCAGGCCGGGCCCCGGGCTGTCGCCGCCGTCCTCGGCGGCGAGGCGGCGCGCGGCGGCCCCGATCTCGGCGTCGACCAGCCAGTCGAGGCCAGGATCGCCGGGAAAGTTGCGCACGATCAGGTGCAGGACGCCCCGGCCGATCGGGACGGTGAACACCGGCCACAGGTCCGATCGCTCGAAGTCGTCGAGGAGCGCCTCGAGGTCGGCCGGGTCCACCCCGAACGCCTCGGGTGCCGAGCCCGCGTGGCCGACGGCGAACAGGAACGCGGGCCAGAACAGCTCGTCCTCCAGCCAGGGCATCGCGTCGACCAGCGGCGCGTCCTGGCCGGGCAGGTAGTCAGGAAGTTGCATCGGTGGCGGCCCGGACCTTGTCGAGATGGATGCGGGCAGCTTGGGCGTGGGCTTCGTGGCGGAGCCAGCCGTTGGCGAGCGAGGGCAGGCCGGCGGCCGCGGCGCGGGCCGCGCGGGCCGGGTGGTGCTTGCCGGGCCGGCCGCAGTCCCACTCGATGCGCAGCCCCTCGAGCGGCCGTTGCACCGGCCGCGCGACCTCGGCCAGGAGGTCCTCGCCGGCGAAGCCGAGCCCGCGGATCCAGGCGACGCGCGTCGCGGTGACGGGTGCACCGTACGCCCGATCGATCCACGCCAGTTGGAACGCGGCGTGCGCCGCCGGCTCGACCAGCAGGATGCCGGCGTACGCGTCGAACGCGCCGCCCAGCGTGGTCTCGATCCGCCCGCGCAGGAACGCGTCGTCGGCGTCCTCGATCCGCCGCACGGCCCCTTCGCCCCCGATCAGTGCCCTCCCTCGTTCGCCGTAGTTCGCGAAGGCCGCGATGACGGCGTTCCGCTCCGACACGCTGAGGCGGTCCTCGTGCAGCATCGGCAGCAGGTGTACCAGCAGCGTCTCGTCTCCGAGCGCGCCGATCGCCTCCGGTACCGCCGCCACCCCCGCCCCGTCGACGAGCTCCCGCAGCTTCAGGTCAGGCTCATGCGGTGCCGGCGTGAAGTCGCTGTCCCAGTGCCGCTGCCCCCACAGCTCGTCCCGGAACGCGTCGAACAACTGCCGCGCCTCCGCCTCCCCGCCCACGCCCCCAACGTACGCCAGGACCTCCAGTCGTATCCCCACATGCCGGCCGGCCGCGCGCGTATGGTCGGTCGCATCGGCCGGGTGCCGGATCGGGGGCGGTGCCGTGAGCTTTCAGCGCTGGCGGGTCTGGCTGGTGCCCGCGGCCGGGGCGCTGGTTCTGGTCAGCAGCCTCACCCCGTGGTGGACCCTGGACATCGCCGACGGTGGTGCGCTCGCCGAAGGCGGGACCGGCGCCGTCACCACGTGGGAGACCTCGGGTTGGTGGCCGGTCGCCGTCACCACCGGACCGTCCGTCGTTAGAGTGCTGCCATGGACGTTGCTGTCGAGCGCATTGCCGCCGCCACCGAAGAGACGGTCGAGGCATTCGCCCGCCTGCTGCCCCAGCTGTCCGCCTCCGCCGCGCCGCTGGACGCCGCGGCCCTCGACGCACTCCTCATCTGGCCGGGCAACCACATCCTGACCGCCTGCGTCGACGGCAGGATCGTCGGCGTGCTGACGCTGGTCACGTTCCCCGTCCCGACCGGCCTGCGCGCCAGGATCGAGGACGTGGTCGTCGACGAGTCCGCCCGAGGCCACGGCGCCGGCGCCGCACTCATCCGCGAAGCCCTCCGCCTCGCCGAAACCGAAGGCGCCCGCAGCGTCGACCTGACATCCCGCCCCGACCGCGTCTCCGCCATCCGCCTGTACGAACGACTCGGCTTCACCCGCCGCGCCTCCAACACCTTCCGCTACACCGGAGCCCCGCGGCTATCGTGACGCGTCCGGGCAGGTCGTGATTGCACGCCACGCTGAACGGATGCCGGACGGCGCCGGAGCAAGTATGGATCTTCGTGGATGCTTTTCTGGCCTACCAACGCGTTTGGGCGCTGGGAGCAGCGGCCCGACCAGCGCCCACTGCTCGTCGGTCAGGTCTGAGGGGTACCGCCACGGCCGGAGCATCCGGCCACGCTGGCGGCATCGACATCGGTGATCACGTAGGCACGCCGATGCACCCTCAGCGGATCTTGTCCCAGAATTCCCACTCCTTGCCGTCGTGGTCGGGACACTGCTGGCTGAGCTGCTGGCTGGCCAGCGTAGGTGCGTTGCGTTCAGCCCCGACCGGGGTGTAGTACAACTCGAACGCCCGACGACAGCTCCCACAGAGGATCCTGACGGTCCTGGGGTCGCGGCTCAGCACGTAGCGCTCCGCGTCGAGTGGGATCCATGGGCTCGGCTCGGTGGCCCAGCCGGCGTCGTAACGCTGCACCGCTTCGACGAACTCCGCGGGCGGCCGGTAGTCGTGCGCGGCGACGTAATGCCAGATCAGCGCCGGTGCCGCGAACATCACGCCCGGCCGGGCCGGCACCCTGATCTGACGGAACGCAAGCCAGGGCCGCCCGTCTGGCCGCGGATCGGCGATGATATTCGTGTCCGACGGGCAGAACTCACAGGGGTGGAGGCCTCGCGTCTCGTTGACGGATGGGTTGCCGCCGGCGTGATCTCCATTTCGAAGACTCGGAGCAGATATTCTTCGTCACGCTCACGAGGAGCCCTGATGGAATCAATCACTTCGGGGCACGCAGTCAAGTCTTTAGCGCTTCGATTGGCTTCGGATGTCACTGGGGCGGCCGCGTAGCAGTAGGGGCGCTACCAGTACCGTGGCGGCTCCGGCGGACGCGATGGCCAGGGCCGGGGAAGTCAACTCCGCGACGGTGCCCAGAAGCAGGGGGCTGAGGCCCTGCAGGGCCATCATGCCGGTGGAGAGCAGGGCGAAGAGCTGGCCGCGGCGGGCTTCGGGGGCGGCGGCGAGGAAGGCACGTTGCAGACCGAGGCCGTACGCGAAGCCCGTCCCGGCGATGACGAGCAGCGCCGCCAGGACCGGGAGTGGTGGGGCGGCGAGCACGGCGATGAGTGGGGTGCCGAGCAGGAGCAGGAAGGGACCGGCGAGGCGTTCGCGCAGGGTGGGGCGGAGGAAGCGGCCGGCGACGAAGTTGCCCAGGAGCATGCCGGCGGCGGGGGCGGCCATGAGGACGGCGCCGGAGCCTGGTGGGAAGCCGCGGCGGCCGGCGTACGCGACGAGGAGGGCCTCGGCGCCGGCGGCGAACGCGGACGGCAGCCACTGGGCGAGCAGCAGCCGGCGGATGGTGCGGTCACCGAACAACGCCGATGCCCCGGCCAGACTGTCCCTGACAGCGCCGCCACGGGAATGGACGGCACCGCCACGGGAACGGACACCTCCGCCGCCTGAGCCGAGGCCGAAGCGGACCAGCACGGCGGCGGCCACGTGGCAGGCGGCGGCGAAGAGCAGCGCGTGGCGGGGTCCCGCGGCGGCCACCGCGACGCCGCCGCCCGCGAGGCCGAGCAGCTGGGCGGCGGAGGACGACATGTTGGACACGGAGCGGCCGAGGACGTACGCGTCGCCGGTCAGTTGGTCGGCGATGACGCGGGCCGCCGCGCCCGCGAACACCGGCGTGCCGCACGCGACCACGGCGACCAGCGAGAGGCTCGCCGCGACCGGCAGGTCGAGCAGGCCGAGCGCGGCCGCGAGGAGGGCCTCGACCGCATACCCGGCGACGATGAGCGGCCGCGGGCGCAGGCGGTCGGTCAGCGACCCGAGCAGCAGCCCGCCGACGACCTGCGGCAGGAATCCCGCGCCGAAGGCGAGCGCGCTGAGCAGCGCGGAGCCGGTGCCGGTGTAGACCAGGACGGACAGCGCGAAGATCTGCAGGGAGTTCGCGCCGATCGCCAGGGTCCGCGCGACGAACAGGGCACGGAACGACGGCTCCGCGAACACCTCGCGGTACGTGGCCGGGCGGTCGACGACAGTCATGCGCACCAGCCTGCGGGCGAGCGGGAGACGGCACGAATGATTCGCCACACGGCGTAAGGTCGAGGGCGTGCTGCGGTTCGTGGTGGGTGCGGAGGACCTGGTGCGCACCAGGTTCGCGCTGTCGCCGGTCTTCGAGCTGCACCACCTGATCCGCGCCCTGCAGAGCCCGCACCCGCAGGGCGTGCCGGAGGCGTGGCTGGCCCGGCTGCGGCCGCGGTTCACGGAGCTGGCCGGGCGGCACGGGGCGGGGCTCGCGGCGATCGACGCGCTGCACACGCCGCGGGCAGGCGCGACGTTCTTCTCCCCGCCGCCGCGGCTGCAGACCATCGAGGACGACCTCGCCACGATGCGCGCCGCGCCGGCGGACGGCGTACGGGCGGAGATCGACTTCTATCTGCGGCACCGCCGCGACGTGTCGAACGCCGCGCGGGCGGTGCTGGCGGCGCCGGACGCCCTGGACAGGCTCGCCGACGTGCTGGCCGCGGCGTGGACGGCGCTGCTCGAAGACGACTGGCCACGGCTGCGGCTGCTGTGCGAGCGCGACGTCGTGCACCGCGTCGGCGAGCTCGGCCGCGCGGGCTGGGCCGCCGCCCTCGCCGGGCTCCACCGGAAGGTCCGCTGGCGCGACGGCGGCATCGACCTGCACGTCCGCAGCAGAGGCGAGATCGCGCTCGGCGGGCACGGGCTGCTGCTCGTCCCGTCGGTGTTCGTGTGGCCGGAGATCGCCGTGTACGCCGACGATCCCTGGCCCAAGGCGATCGTCTACCCGGCCCGCGGCGTCGGGACGCTGCTCGAGCACGGGCCGCCCGAGCCGCCCGCGCACCTGTCGGCGCTGCTCGGCCGGTCCCGGGCGCTGCTGCTGGCCACCCTCGGCGACCCGGCCAGCACGAGCCAGCTCGCCCGGGCGTACGGCATGGCCACCGGCGCCGTCGGCGACCACCTCGCCGTCCTGCACCGATCGGGCCTCGTGCACCGCGCCCGCTCGGGCCGCTCCGTGCTCTACCACCGCACCCCGCTCGGCGACGCGCTCGTCACAGCGCCGGCGGATGCCGTACCGAAAAGCTTGTGAGGCGGGTGTAACGCATGGGGTGTTGGTGGACATGGAGCGGGTATGCGATCGGCCCGGTTTGAGCGAGCATATGCCGCCCACTATGAGCCAATCTTTGCCTACGCGCTGCGCCGCACCGACTCGGTGCAGGATGCCTCGGATGTCGTCGCGGACGTCTTCCTGACCGCCTGGCGGCGCGTCGAGGACATGCCGGACGGTGAAGAGACCATACTCTGGCTGTACGGTATCGCCCGCCGGACGTTGGCGAACCATGCGCGCTCCAGGCGCCGCTATGACCGGCTCGGGTCCTCGCGACGGGGACCACCTCGGCGGCGACCGAGGCGCCTGACCCTGATGGTGCCGTCGCCGCCGCCTTTGACCGCCTGCGCCCCGAGGATCAAGACATTCTCGGTCTCGTCGCGGTGGAAGGGCTCACGCCCACCGAGATCGCCCGCGTGCTGGGTCGCCCGGCGGTGTATGTGCGGGTGAGGCTGCCTGCCACAGCAACCGTCCGGGCCCGGCTCGCCGCCGGTGGCCGAGTCGACGTCGGCGCCCGGGTCACCGTCCGGCGCGCGTCGCGGCGACGTCTTCGCGGGCACTTCAGCGAGCCAGAGTTGTGTCGAGGCGTATTCGGCACAGTCACTTGCCCGGCGCAGTTTCGCGTTCGACGGGTCGGTGACCGGAATCGGCGCCACCGATGCCGCGACAGGCATGTTTCTTCCGGTGACGTTCAAGGTTCACCGATGGTTCCGGGGCGGCTCAGCCGAAAGCGTCACCGTCGGACTGCCGAATCCGACGGGCGGCGTCAGCCTGGAAGTGGCGCCTTTCGGGATCGGATCGCGGCTGATGGTCTCCGGCGAGCCGCGTTTCGGTGGCCCGCCGTTAACCGATCCGGTGGCCTGGGCCTGCGGGTTCACTCGCTGGCACGACGCGGTCGACGCCGAAGTGTGGCAGCAGAGTTTCAACTGAATCCGGCCGCCCGGCCGGTCTCGGCCCGCACCGGGACCGGCCGGGCGGCATCGACTACTGGGAAGGGTCGCGGCCGATGAAGGCCAGCAGCCGGGTCTGCGCGTCGGCGTCGGCGGGGACCTCGACCCGCGCGCCGTAGTGGCCGCTGCTGCGCAGCACCTCGTCCATCGGCAGCATGCCCTCCAGCATCACCGCGCAGCGCTGCGGGTCGAGCCGCTCGTCCTGGCCGGTCGCGCGGGCCAGGTCCCACGTGTGCAGGAACACGTCGGAGGTGTAGAACTGGCTGATCGCCGTGGCGACCGGCAGCTCGCCGATGTGCGGGTTGGACAGCATCCGGTCGGCGCTGGACGGGTCGTCCAGCAGCGCCTGCACGGCGTCGGTGTGCACCTGCCAGGCGGCGACCGGGTCCTCGGCGACCGGCGGCCCCTTCGGCAGGTCGATGCCCGCGCCGGCGCGCAGGAACCCCGGCAGCCATTCGACGAGGTGCCCGACGACGTCCCGGGCCACCCAGCCCTCACACGGTGCCGGTCGGTCCCAGCCGCCGGCCGGCACGCCACGGACCCGGTCGGTGAACGTGCCGGCGATGCTCCGGTGTTCTTCCGCTGCAGTCATCCGGCCACGCTAACCCGTCCCACCTGCCGGCGTCGGCCCATCGACGAGATGGCAGCCGTTCGGGGGCCGGTGGTCCAGGTGCGTCGAGGCACGATCGGCCGGGCACCGCATCCGCTCGGACGATCACGCCGGCCATCGACCGTGACAGGGTAACCACAACCGGTCACCCGGGATGGGAGGGCACGTGCTGCGCAAAGCCGGCATCGTCGCGGCGGTCATGCTGCTGGTCGGATCGATGGCTCCGCCGCCCGCGCTGGCCGACGGCGCCGACGTGGAGTTCCTCGACGGGACGGTGCTGCGGCTGCGGCCCGGCAACCCGGCGCGGGCGGCGGTCGTGAACAACGCCGGCGTACCGTATGCCGTCGACATCCGAAGCGTCGCCGGGGACGGCGGGACCGGCGCCGCCACCGTCGCACCGACGAGCGCGCACCTCGATCCGGGCGGGGTCGCGGTCTTCACCGTCACGCCGGCCGGGGACGACGGCGCGTCCGGTTTCCTGGTCGCCGTCGCCCGGGCGCCGGGGACGCCGACTGTCGTCGCCCGGCGGGCGTACGAGATCGGCCCGGAGACGGTGGGGTGGCTGCCGCTCGTGGCCGAGTGGCGGGTGACGTCGTCGCGAGGCCCGTCCGTGACCGGGCTCAGCGGCGCCACGCTGCCGCTCGCCCAGGGCGTCTCGTGCCCGCCCGGGGATGCGACGATCCCGGTCGGCGGGCTCGCGTCGGCGGGCGGCGGCGCGGTGACCGTGCAGGCGACCTGCCACGCGGGGCGGCACGACGTCGAGCTCGCCTTCGCGGGCGCCACCCGGGCCGGCGACTACACCGGGACGATCGATCTGGCACCGGACGACGACGCGGCCGGCGAGGTGGCGCTGACGCTGCGCAGCACCGACGACTTCGTGTTCCCGCTGCTCGTCCTGCTCGCCGGTGTCGCGCTCGCGCTGGTGACCGCGTGGCAGGCGGGCCGGCTCAGCACGGTGTCGCTGGCGGTCGAGGAGTCGTGGTTGCTCGAGGCGGAGGCGGCGGCCGCGCATCAGCGGTTCCGCCAGGCCGGTGCGAACGCGCCGTGGCGGGCCTACTCGTTCCTGCCCGCCCTGCAGGCGCGGCTCGCCGCGGTCCGGTCGGAGCTGTCGAAGCTCAGCCGCAGGTTCAGCGAGCTGACCGCCGACGAGGGCCCGTTCCAGGCGCAGCTCGACGTCATGACGGCGCTGCGGCAACTCGTCGACGCGTGGCCGGCGGCGGCCCAGCGGCTCGCCGCGCTGACCGTCGCCGAGCAGGCCGTCGCCGGCACGCCGGGCGACCCGCCGTCCCCGTGGGACGCCAGGCCCGGGCAGGCGGCGGCCGGCCGGCTGCCGGCCCTCGTCACGCACGCCGGGGCACTGCTGCGGGGCCGGCCGATCGACGACGTCGACACGGTCCCGCAGCTGATCGCCGACATCGACGCCACGACCGTCGCCCTGCGGGCCTGGCCCGCCGACGCCACCGCCGTCCACGGCCTGCGGGCGCTCGCGCGGCGGCTGAAGCCCGCCCAGCGCGACGCGACCGACCTGCGGTCGCTGACGGAGGCGGCCGCCACGGTCGACGCGGTCCTGGAGGACATGTGGGCCGCGGCCGACGGCGCCGCGTACACCGGGCTGCGGATCGGTGAGCGCCTCGACGCGCCGGCCGTCGTCCTGTACGCGTTGCAGTCCCGCGAGCGGCTCGTCGCATCCGGCGTGCCCGGCCCCGGACCGGGGCCCGTGCCGCTGCCGCCGGTGCCGCCCGACCCGGCACTCGCGCTGGCCGAGGCGCGGGAGGGCGCGGCCGCGACGGCCCGGCGGGTCGCCCGGTCGCGACGGGTCCGCAACGTGCTCGTGTTCGCCGCCATCGCGGTCGTCACCGTCTGGACCGGGCTCAGCACGCTGTACTTCGACCAGGCCTTCGGCGGCTGGCGCGACTACGTGACCGTCGCCGCGTGGGGGTTCGGCGCGCAGGCCGGCCTGACCGTCATCGCCGGCGCCCTCGACCGGATCATGGCGGGCGGGCGGGTGACCGCGGGATGACCGCGCCGCTGCCGTGCTGGTTCCGCGACGACACCCCCGGACCCGCGACGCACGTGCTGGTGATCGGCGTGTCGGAGTACCCGTTCCGGCCACTGTCCGACCTGGACGACCTGCCGTCGGGCGCGACGTCGGCGGACCTGTTCGCCCGGTGGATGCGCGACCGGTACCCGGGCGGGGACCGGCGGCTGGGCAGCATCCGGCTGCTGCTCGCGCCGACCGACGACGAGCGGCCATACGTCTCCGGCGGCGACACCGTGCCGCGGGCCGACGGCGCGGCCGTGCACCAGGCGCTGCACGAGTGGGCGCGGGACTGCCGGTCGTCGCCGGAGAACGTCGCCGTCCTGTACATCTGCGGACACGGCGTGCAGGAGACCGACGACGGCGCGATCGTCCTGCTGCGTGACGCCGGCGCGATCGGTGACCCGTTCGACGCGGCCGTCGACGTCGCCGGCGTCCGGAAGGGGCTGAGCCTCGACGGCTGCCCGACCCGCCAGTGGTACTTCGTCGACGCCTGCCGTGTGCCGGCACACGGCCTGGACGACTACGCGGGCCCGCTGCGCGGCAGGATCACCCTCGAACGGCGTCGCGGCACCGGCCCGGCCCACCGGCCCATCTTCTTCGCCGCGGCGCCCGGGACGGCGGCCTGGCAGTCGGGCGTGGGCAGCGTCTTCGTGCGGGCCCTGCTGGAGTGCCTGGACCTCGACGCCCGCACCCGCCTCGACGGCGACGAGGAGCGGTGGGGCGTGACCGCCGAGTCGCTGCACCGCCACCTGCGGCGGCGGGCACATGAGCTGGCCGCCCTCGGCGCGGAGGAGCAGACGGTCATGGTCGGCGGCTCGCACCTGTCGGACGTCGCGTTCCTGGAGTGCGAGGTGCCGTCGGTGCCGGTGACGCTGTTCGTCGACCCCGCCGCCGCCCAACACGCCGTCGGCTGCACCGCGCGCATCTTCGAGGGCGACGTCCAGGCCCTGGAACGCCGCCCGCTGCCGGTGATCGACGTGCCGGTGCCGGCGGGCATCTGGACCCTGGCGGTGGCCTTCGACCCGCCGCACCCGCAGTTCGCGCCGGAGACGGTGGCATCGGTGCAGGTCGCTCCGCCGAAGGCACACAAGACGGTGACGCTGCGATGACGGAACCTGGCACGCTGGTCGTCGACATGGACGGGGTCGCCCTGCCGGTGACGGTCCGCGACAGCCGGCTGAAGGTGGTGGCGACCGGCAGCACCGGCGAGCCGATCACGCTGCCGCCCGGGACGTACGCCGTCTCGGTGCCACTGCCCACCGGCCCCGACAGCTTCGACGAGGTCGTCGTGGTCGGTCCCGGGTCCCGCGACACCCGCCTCGCCGGCCCGGCGCAGACCGTCCGCGACCCGACGAGCGCCGCGATCGCCCTCGTCGAACGCGGCCGGCCCGACGCCGCGGTCCACGTGCTCCGCGGCGACCTGGCGAACCTGCCGACGCTGGGCGTGGCGCTGCTGGGCTTCACCGCCCTCCAGCTCGGCGACGACGCGACCGCGGCGGCTGTGGCGGACCGGCCCGGCAACGACCCCGACGTCCTCGCGCTACGCGCGGCCGTGCTCCAGCGCCGCCCCGACGCCGGAGATCGCCTCGACGAGCTGGCGCGACTCACTGAGCGCGCCCTCGCCCTCGTCGTGCCGAGACTCCGCCTGTCGGCGCTCGCGCTGGTGGCGGCCGTGCGGGACACCGGCAGCACGCCGCCGACCGCAGCGTTCCGCGAGCTGCTGCGGCAGGTCCGTCGCTGCGACATGAGCCGGACGATGCTTGAAAGTGCGGGCGACCCTGCGGTCACCTGGCTCGCCGAGGACGAGGACGTGTGGGGTAGCGATGCCTGGGACGGCTTCGATCCCGGTGTCATCGCGCTGCCCGCGTGGCGGACGAGCGAGCTGGTGCTCGCCGCCGCCCCCGCGGCCGAACAGACCGTCCACACGTTCGTGTCGCCCCGCGGCACCATCCGGATCCGGCTGCGGCAGACGCCCGACCGCCGCTTCGAGGTCGAGATCACCGCGCCCTCGGCCCGCGTGCGGTGCTTCCTGATCCGGTACGCGGTCCGCGCCGGTGGCCGCACCGCCATCGCCGCGCCGGTGCGGCCCAAGCGGTTCGGGACGCCGGTGGCCGTTGTCGACCTGCCCGGATTCGCCACGAACCTGCCGTGGACGGTGCAGGAGCTGGCAGAGCCGTTCACGGAGCTCGACCCCGACATCGTCCGCGACTCCGTCGACGCGGCGTCCGACCGCGAGACCCTCGACGCGTGGACGGCGGTCGCGGAGGTGGCCGAGCCCGCGACGAGCCAGCTCATCACCAGGCTCCTGGAGTTGTGATGCCGGCGCCCGACCCGGCCGCGGAGATCGCGCGGATCGTCCGGGCGCGGCACGACGTCGACTCGCCCGAGTCGCCGACCCGGTTGTTCCACGATCTTGTCACGGGCTGGTGGACGGCGTGTGCCGCCGCCGCACGGACCGAGCCCGGACGCGTCGACGCCTGGCTCGACGAGGAGTCCGGGCTGCTGAGCCTGCTCGACGAGAAGACCCCGCGACACGCCGCGGACCGCACCGCGCTCCGCCGGGCGGCGGTGGCGGTCGCGCAGGTCACGCTCGCCGCCGCCGGGCGCACCGACGCCGATGTCGCGGCGGCCGTCGCGTACTGGCGGGACACCCACATCATGCCGGAGACGATGCCGACCGCGCACCGGCACCCGGCGGCCCAGCGGATCGCCGAGCTGGTGGAGCCGCTCCCGGGCGGCGCGGTGCGCTCGTGGGTGGTGCTGCAGGCGCTGCTCGCCGCCGAGGCGCTGCGCCCCCGCCGCGCGGCGCAGCGGATGGCCGTGCTGTTCGAGCGGCAGGGCCGGCACGGGAGCGAGGGCGTCGCCGGCACGCTGGAGATCGTGCTGATCCCGGGCGGCCCGGCCGGGCTGTACCCGGACCCGGCGGCGACGGCGTTCCTGCGGGGCGACGACGCGTTCGCCGGGTCGATCGCCGCGGCCTGGCGCCACGCGACCGCCGGCCGGGAGTCGGCGCCGTGCGTCGTGTGGCGGCTCACCGTGCCGGGCGAGCCCTGCCTGCACGTCGTCGGCGACTCGACGGGCGCCGCGTTCGCGGTGCTGCTCGCCGCCGTGCTGGGCCCGCCGTCCCGATCGGCGGTGCTGGCGCGGTTGTGGCGGCCGGTCATGACCGCTGCGCGCTGGCTGCGACCGTCGCGCCGGCCGTTCGCCGTGACCGGCAGGCTCACCGCCGGCGGCACGTTCGGCGACGTCGGTGGTCTGGACGCGAAACTCGACGCCGCCCGCCGGGCCAAGCTCGTCGCGATCATCCCACGGACGGGCGGCCCGAAGACGGTGGACGGCCGCCCCGACGTCCACCCGGTGCGGACCGTCGGCGAGGCATGGCGGACGCTGTACCACCCGAACTGGCAGCGGGTCAGCGGCGCGCTGGCGGCCGTCGTGGCGCTGGTCCTGGCCGTGTCCGCGACGGTGTACTTCGTCCAGAGCCGCGAGGCGGAGCGGACCCGGCGGATGGCGTCGTCGCGGGCGGTGGCGGAGCAGGCGCAGAAGCTGATGGCGGACGACCCGAACCTGGCCCGCCAGCTGGCCGCCGCCGCGTACCGGATCTCGCCGACCCCTGAGGCGCTGCGGTCCGTCCTCGACGCGTCCACGACCGGCGGCACGCTCACCTTCCCGGGGGAGATCCAGGCCGTGCGGGCGGTGCCGGGTGGTGACTACGTGATGGTCGCCGCGGCGGGCGGCATCTACACCGCACGCCTCGGCGAGCACCGCGTGACGCGGGTCCTCCCGGAGGCCGGTGGCACCGTCACCAACGTCGCGACGAGCCGCGACGGCAAGCTGATCGCCATCGCCGACGCCGACGGCGGGGTCGAGGTGCGGTCGCCGGCGGGGCCCGCCGGTCGCGTCGTGCACCAGGGGCACCGGGTGACCGCGTTGGAGTTCTCCGCCGACGGCCGGTACCTCGCGGCCGGCTTCGGTCCGGCGACCCTGCTGCAGCGGACCGGTGACCTCGCGGTCCGGGTGTGGGACCTCACCGCCGGCGCGCCGCTCACCGAGGTCTGGCACCAGTTCCTGCCGGCCGGGCCCGCCGTGCCGGCGCTGCTGTTCACCTCGCGGGGCGTGCTCGTCGTCGGCGGGTCGGCGCTCGCCGCCGTGGACACCCGGGACGCCTTCCGCCGCTGGGAGATCCCCGCACCCAAGCCTCCCGCCGGGAGCGACACCCGCCGGCCGCGGATGCTCACCCCGCTGTCCACGAGCCTCGACGGGTCCGCCCTCGTGGTCGACGACTCCTGGTCCGGGCTGCTGCTGTGGCACCTCGGGCCGCCCGGCGAGGAGCTGGCGCACCGGCCGGCCGGGTTCGCGACGGCCGCGGTGTTCAGCCCGGCCGACAACACGATGGCGAGCTGGGACGCCCGCACCGGCAAGCCGGTCCTCGTGCGGGTCAGCCCGAACGAGTTCCACGACTTCTCCTACGACCGGGTGCCGTCGTGCATCGCGGCGCCGGAGACGGGCGGGCCCGTCATGTTCACGGCCGGCAACCGGTTCCTCGTCCGCTCCGCCGGGTCCAGGGTGAACTTCTGGACGCTCGCGCCGGCCTGCCCGGCTCAGGGACCGGTGCTGCCCGAGACGGTCGAGGGCACCGCGGTCGGCGGCTCCGATCACCGGGCGGCGACCGTCGACTTCACCGGTGAGGTGCGGCTGTGGGCGGTCGCGCCCGACCGGCCGCCGAGGCTGTTGTCGACGGCGCCGGTCAGCGACCGGCCACGGGTCGACACGGGCGAGTCCGCCGTCGCCGTGTCCGCCTCCGGCGCGGTCGTCGTCACCGCCGGCCGCGACGGCTGGATCACCGTCTGGGACGTCGACGGCGACACGCTCACCCGGCGCGACGAGCGGGCGAACCGGACCCCGGGCGTGCACGGGCTGGCGGTCAGCCCCGACGGCCGGTGGCTGGCGGTCGCCAACGACACGCTCACCGTGTTCGACCTGGGAGCGGCGCGCCCGCTGGAGCACCCGGTCACCTTGGCGACCGGTCCGGGCCGGATGACGCGCGTCGCCTTCGACCCGTCGGGGCGTCGCCTGGCCGGCGCCGGCGACGGAGGCCGGCTCGAGATCTGGGACCTGACGATCGGCGGCCCGCAGCGGCGGCGGGAGCTGCGGTTCACGGGCGACGCGGCCGGCGTCGCGTTCGCCGCGGGCGGCGGGTCGGTCGCGGTCGCCGGGGCGGGCCTGACCGTCTGGAACCTGCGCGGCACCGCCGAGCCGGCGACCTTCGCGCACGTCGCCGCGGACGACCTGGCCTACAGCTCGGACGGGCGGCACCTGCTGACCGTGAACGGCGACGGCGTCCACGTCTGGGACGTCAGCGGCGACACCCCCGTCGACGTCGGCATCCTGGGCGGTGCGGGCGGCCGCGATCCCCTGTCCCTGCGGCTGTTCGACCCCGAACGGCTGATCGCCCGCATCTGCTCGACCACCGGCGATCTCGTCACCGCCGAGCAGTGGCGCGCCTACATCCCGTCCACGCCCTACGAGCCCCCGTGCAGGTGACCATGGCCTCCGCCCAGCGCATCCTCGTCGCACTCGTCCCGGTCCTCGCGCTCGCGGCATGCGATGGCTCTTCCTCGCCGCCGGCGCCCGCCGCCACACAGGCGTCACAGTGCGTGGGCGAGCAGGGCGCGGCGTTGCAGAGCATCGAGCACGCCGACGCCATCCGGGCGTCGTACTGCCGCGAAGGGTTCGCGTTCGTCCGCTTCGCCGGGCCGGAGATCGGCGTGCACGGCACCCAGGAGGCCTTCTTCGCGTGGAAGGACGGCCGCTGGCAGGACATCGCGTGGGGCGAGACCAGCCACGGCGCGTTCATCTACGAGTCGCTGCGGCAGCACGAGGGCGTCGACGCCCGCCGGCTCGCGACGCTGTTCCCGGAGGCGGGCATGACGGTGGCACCCGACGAGCCCGGCTTCTCGGTCGTCGTCCGCGCCGACGGCATCGGCGATCTCAAGCTGGGCATGACCGAGGCGCAGGCCCGCGCCGCGTCCCCGTTCCCGCTGATGCAGGAGAGCGGCCGGACGGGCACCTGCACGACGCTGGTCACCGAAAACGCCGGGTTCCCGGCGCTCACCGTGCTCATCGGCCGGGACGGGACGGTGTTCGCGGTGTCGGTGACCGACAGCGCGCAGACCGCCGAAGGCATCCATCCGGCGTCGACCCGCAAGGAGCTCGTCGCGGGGTACGGCGACCGGCTGCGGGCCGCCGACACGGACCTGCCCTACGTCGAGCAGGCGGACCTGCGCATCGCCTTCCAGCTGATGAACCACATCGTGGCCCGCATCGACGCGGGGCGCTTCGCCACCGGTACAGCGGCCGCCGCCTGCGCCTGAGGCCGGTCAGGGGCCGTCGCGGAGGGCGGCCAGGCCACCCTGGGAGTCCTCGAGGGCGATGCGTTCGGCGGTGGCGGAGTCGCCGGCGCGCAGGGCCCTGACGAGGGCGCGGTGGCTGGTGTACCGCTCGAGGCCGAACGACTCGTCCTCCGCGACCCGGCGCAGCAGCAGCTCGCGGCGCTGCGGGCGGGAGAAGACGCGGCTCTGGTCGAGCATGCGGATCAGCACGGGGTTGTGCGCGCAGGCGTCGACCGTGTCGTTGAACTCCTGCATGGTGTCCAGCAGCGCGTTGAGGTGCCGGTCGGTGGGCTGCTCGTGCCGGCGGCGGTCCTTGAGCAGGATGAGCAGGTCGTCGGCGCGGTCGAGGATCGCGTCCAGGGCGTCGAGCTGGTCGGTGGTGGCGTGCCTGGCGGCGAAGCGGGCGACCAGGCCGCGCAGGCCGATCTCCACCTCGGTCAGGTCGTCGACGGCGGCGTCGCGGATCGCGGCGACGAGCACGGTCCGCGGGCCGATGCGTTCGATGAGCCCGTCGAGCTCCAGCCGGCGCAGCGCCTCGCGGACGGGGGTCGGGCTGATCGCGAGGCGGGACGCCACACCACGCTCGGTGACCTTCTCCCCCGCCGCCAGCTCGCCGGTGGCGATGGCGGTGCGGACGTGGCGGTACGCCTGGTCGGCGAGCGTCTCGGCGGGCATGCCACGCACTCTAGCGCATGCCATCACGTACGACCGTTGCAACTGTTGACCGTTTTGCTATAGCAAATTAGCGTGACGCCGGACACCCCCAAGGAGGCACGGCATGGCCGAACCGAAGGTCCGCGACGGCACGGTGTCCGACCGCGGCATCACGTTCTTCGTCGCCCTGGCGCTCTTCGCGCAGGAGTCGACCTGGAACTTCTACGACAACCAGGTGCCCGCCCTGCTGCGCGAGCACGTGTCCAGCGCGGCGGTCGTGGGCCTGCTCATGGGCGCGGACAACCTGGTGGGCATGTTCGTCCAGCCGTGGATCGGCAACCGGTCGGACAACACGCGGACGCGGTGGGGGCGGCGGATGCCGTACATCGCGGTCGGCATGCCCCTCGCCGCGCTGATCTTCCTGCTGCTGCCCTGGGCGACGTCGCTGGCGGCGCTGGTGGCGGTGATGTTCCTGTACGCGCTGGTCGCCAACAGCACCCGCCCCCTGGCCGAGTCGCTGGTCCCGGACTTCATCGCCCCGGAGCGCCGCAGCCGGGCGACCGCCGCCGTGAAGATCGCGACCTCGCTGACCATCATCGTCGCGTCGCTGATCAGCCTGCTCGTGGTCGACGAGCACCCGAAGGGCGCGTTCGTCATCCCCGCCGCGATCATGCTGGTCGCCACGGCGGTCCTGGTGGCCAAGGTGCGCGACAGCCGATCCCCCGGGTATCAGGCCGCGGAAACCTCGGCACGGACCGACACGAAAGCCCGTCAGGTGCTCGGTGAGCTGGTCCGCGACCCCGACCGGCGGCGGCTCCTGCTGCTGGTCACCGTGCTGCTGTTCGGCGGGGCGTGGTTCGCCTCGCGGTCGCTCATCACGCCGTACGGGATGCAGGCCCTCGGCCTCACCCGCGGCGAGGCCGGCGGGCTGACCCTGCCCAGCGGCGTCGCGTACCTGCTCGCCTGCTACCCGGCCGCGCTCGCCGCCGAGCGCTTCGGGCGGCTGCGCACCATGGCCGCCGGCATGGTCGTCTTCGTGGTCGCGCTGGCCGCCGGCACCGTCGTGCAGACCGCCACCGGCACGGTCGTCGTGTTCTGCGTCGCGGCCGCCGGCGCCGCCGCGTTCACGATCAACGCGATCGTCGCGCTGTGGAACCTGGCCCCGTCCAGCCGGGTCCTCGGCACCTACACCGGGCTGTACGCGGTCACCTGGTACCTCGGCGGCTTCGGCGGACCGGCGCTCATCGGCGCCGTCGTCGACCTGACCGGCTGGGCCGGGATGCTGCTGGACATCGCGGTCCTCGCATCGCTCGCCATCGCCGTGATCGCCCGGCTCCAGCACCTGGAGCGGCGTACCGGAGCAACCCCCGCAGAACAGGAGATCATGTGACCGTCCGCATCCTCGTGCCGTCCGGCATGCTCGGCTCCGGGTTCCCGCCCGAGATCATCGACCGCGGGCTGGAGCTCGGCGCCGACGTGATCGCCCTCGACGGCGGCTCCACCGACTCCGGGCCCTACTACCTCGGCACCGGCACCGCGAAGACCGCCGCCGCGGCCGTGGCCCGCGACCTGCGCCCGCTGCTGCGCGCGGTGGCCACGGCCGGCATCCCGCTGATCATCGGCTCGTGCGGCACCAGCGGCACCGACGCCGGCGTCGACTGGGTCGCCGGCATCACCCGCGACGTCCTGGCGGCCGAAGGCCTGTCCCTGCGGGTGGCCACTATCTACAGCGAGCAGCGGGCCGCGGACCTCGGCGCGTTCCTGGACCAGGGCAGGATCCGGCCGCTGCCGCCGGCCGGCGACCTCGACGCGGCGACCCTGGACAGTTGCGCGCACATCGTCGCCATGATGGGCCACGAGCCGATCGCCGAGGCGCTCGCCGCCGGCGCCGACGTCGTGCTCGCCGGCCGCGCCACCGACACCGCGCTCGCCGCCGCCGTCCCGCTCATGCGCGGCCTGCCCGCCGGCCCCGCCTGGCACGCCGCGAAGATCGTCGAGTGCGGCGCGCAGTGCACCACGGACCCGCGCTCCAGCGGGGTCCTCGCCACGGTCGACGCCACCGGCTTCACCATCGAGCCGCTCGACCCCGCGGTGGCGTGCACTCCCACGTCGGTCGCGGCGCACATGTTGTACGAGACGGCCAACCCGTTCTCGATGCGCGAGCCCGCCGGGACGCTGGAGGTGGCCGGCGCGACGTACCGCGCCCTGGACCACCGCCGGGTCCGGGTGGAGGGCTCCCGCTTCGAGCCGGCCGCGCAGTACACCGTGAAGCTCGAAGGCGCGCGGGTCACCGGCTACCAGACGATGTCGTTCACCGCGATCCGCGACCCGCACATACTCGGCCAGATCACCACGTGGGCGGCGCTGCTGCGCAAGGTCCTCACCGACCGGGTCGCGCAGACGCTCGGCCTGCACGACGGCTACTCCTTCGACATCCGCCTCTACGGCTTCGACGCGGTCCTCGGCCCCCTGGACCCCGACACCCGGCCGCCCCGCGAGGTCGGCGTGATGCTGCTGGTCAACGCCGCCGACCAGGCGACCGCCACCGCGATCGCGAAGGTGGCGAACCCGCTCATGCTGCACCTGCCGACGCCGGACATGCAGCACCTGCCGAGCCTCGCGTTCGCGACGTCACCCGCCGAGACCGAGCGCGGCGCCACCTACGAGTTCGCCCTCAACCACGTCGTCGCCGTGGACTCCCCCACCAGCCTGTTCCGCATCGCTTTCCCGGAGGCCTTGTGATGTCCCGTACCGTCGGCGACCTGGCGATCGAGGTGCGCTCCAAGAACGCCGGCCCGTTCTGGGTGACGATGGAGCTCTTCATGCGCGACGAGGCCGGGTTCGCCGCCGTCGCCTTCGTCGACGCGCCGGTGATCGCCCGCCTGTACGGGGTGCCGCCGGCCACCGTGCAGATCTTCCACATCCCGTCCCTCAACGTCGTGAAGATCTCGTTCCCCCGCCCGGTCTCGCAGGGCAGCCTGCACGACCGCGACATCCACGCCGGCCAGCACCACGTCCCGCTCGCCCTGCTCCCCCTGCCCGGCGACGGGTAGCGCCGGGCGCCCGCGTCAGGTGCGGTGGGCGGTGATCAGCCAGGCGCGGGAGTCGAACGTGACGCCGGCGGGGGTGGCGTGCGCGGTGACGGCCTCGTGCAGGCGGCGCCGGGCGGACGGGTCCGGGTCGGTGCCGGCGGCCCGCTCGAGGTACATGACGGCGTCGAAGGCAGCCGAAGGGTCGGGACCGTAGTACACCGGCTCGTGCACGTCGGTGAAGACCATGTCCGTGAAGCCCGCGGCGGTCAGGACGGTGCCCGTCGAGGCCGGGTCGGCCAGGGAGAACGCGGCGGGACGGGGCGCGGCCGAGAGCGCCTCGCCGACCACGGTCGACCACTCGTTGCGGTCGGCCGCCTGCCAGACGAGCATGGCCAGGCGCGCGCCGGGGCGCAGGGCCAGGGCGATGTTGGTGAAGGCGGCCGCCGGGTCCGCGAAGAACATCGTGCCGAAGCGGCTCAGGCACACGTCGAACTGGGCGGGCGGGAAGGCGTGCACCGCGGCGTCCGCCTCCTCGAACGCGATGTTGCTCAGGCCGGCGCTGCGCGTCCGCGCCGTCGCGAGCGCCGGGCCGGAGATGTCGACGCCGAGCGCGCTGCCGGCGGTGGCGGCGCGGGCCGCGGCGCGGGTCGTCTGGCCCGTGCCGCAGCCGACGTCGAGCACCCGGTCGCGGGTGCCCACCGCGGCGGCGGCGCGCAGGTGGGCGGTGTGCGGGCGGAGCTCGGCGTCGTAGTCGAACACGCATCCACCGTAAGCGCCGCCCGCGTCGACGAAAAACGACAATGAGCGATGGCCGCCATCGGTCAGCGCGATGGGTCCAGCAGCTCGGCCAGGTGGACGGCGGGACGGTCGCGCAGGTCGGCGACCTGGGTGCGGCAGGAGAAGCCGTCGGCGAGGACGACCGCGGAAGGGGCGGCGTCCAGGGCCGGCAGCAGCTGCTGCTCGGCGACGGCCACGGACACGTCGTAGTGGCCGATCTCGACGCCGAAGTTGCCGGCCAGGCCGCAGCAGCCGGAGAGGCGGCGGACCTTGGCGCCGGTGGACGCCAGCAGGTCGGCGTCGGCCTTCCAGCCGAGGACGGCGTGGTGGTGGCAGTGCGGCTGGGCGACGACCTCGACGTCCGACAGGTCGGGCGGGGTCCAGCCGGGGGTCTCGGCGAGCAGCTCGGCAAGGGTGCGGACCGACGAGGCGACCACGGGCGCGTCCGGGGAGTCCGGCAGCAGCTCGTGGATGTCGGAGCGGAGCACGGCGGTACACGACGGCTCGATGCCGACGATGGGCACTCCGGCGCGGGCGTCGGCGGCGAGCGCGGCCACGGTGCGCGTCAGGATCTTGCGGGCGGAGTCGAGCTGGCCGGTGGTGATCCAGGTCAGGCCGCAGCACACCGACCCGGACGGCAGGCGTGGCTCGTAGCCGGCGGCGCGCAGGACCCGGACGGTGGCGGCGGCCACGGACGGCGAGAACGCGTCGGAGAACGAGTCCGCGAACAGCACGACCGGCTTGAGCTCGCTGGTCTCGGGCTTGAAGGTGCGCCGGAACGGGCGGCGGGCGAAGCGGGGCACGGACCGGCGCTTGTCGACGCCCGCCAGCCACAGGAAGAACCCGCCCAGCACGGGCAGGCGGATGCCGAGGTTCGCCAGCCGCGGCGTCCACCCCGCCAGGCGCGCCCAGAGAGGTAGCTTCCCGAGGGTGTAGTGCGAGCGTGGCCGCAGCCGTCCACGGTACGTCTGGTGCAGCACCTCGGACTTGTAGGTGGCCATGTCGATGCCGGTCGGGCAGTCCGAGGCGCAGCCCTTGCAGGACAGGCACAGGTCGAGGGCGTCGTGCACGGACGGGTCGGACCAGGTCAGCTCGCCGCGGACCACCTCCTGCAGCACCCGGGCCCGGCCGCGGGTGGAGTCCTTCTCCTCGCGGGTCGCCAGGTAGGACGGGCACATGACGCCGCCGGCGGCGGAGTTGTCGGCGCGGCACTTGCCGACGCCCGTGCAGCGGTGCACGGCCTGCGCGAGGTCGCCGCCGTCGTGCGGGTACGCGAGAGCCAGCCCCTTGAGCGGGAAGCGGCCCGCCGGTCGCACATCGGCGTCGACGGGATCCGGGTCGACGAGGACACCGGGGTTGAGGAGGTTACCGGGGTCGAAGGCGTGTTTGACCCCGGCGAACAGGGCGATCGCGTCCGCCGAGTACATGTGCGGCAGGAGCTCGGAGCGGGCCCGCCCGTCGCCGTGCTCGCCGGAGAGCGAGCCGCCGAACTCGCCGACGAGCTTGGCCGCGTCGGTGAGGAAGTCGCGCAGGACCTTGGTGCCGCCGGGCTCGTCGAGGGGGTAGTCGAGGCGGACGTGCATGCAGCCGTCGCCGAAGTGCCCGAACGGCGCCGACGTCATCTTGTACGACGCGACGAGCTCGTCGAACCGCGCCAGGTAGGCGCCGAGCTGCGCGGGTGGCACGGCGGCGTCCTCCCAGCCGGGCCACGCGGGCCGGTCGGAGGGGGCCCGGCCGGCGAGCCCCGCGCCGTCCTCCCGGATCCGCCACAGCTGCGCCTGCACCACCGGGTCGGTGACGACCAACGCTTCCGGGGCGATCCCATCGGCTGCCAGCCTCGAGGCACGCGCCGAAACCTCGCCCGGGTCGTCGCCGGCCAGCTCGACGAAGAGCCACGCGCCGCCCGCCGGCAGCGGCGGCACGGCGGCCGGGCCGCGGCGGGCGCGCAGCACGTCGAGCAGTCGCGAGTCGAGCCCCTCGCAGGAGGTGGGGCCGTGCGCGACGACGGCCGGGGCGGCCTCGCCGGCGGCGACGATGTCGCGGAAGCCGAGGACCACGACGACACGGACCGGCGCGTCGACGACGAGCTTCACGGTCGCCTCGGTGATGACGGCGAGGGTGCCTTCGGAGCCGACGAGCGCCTGGGTGAGGTCGAAGCGCTCGGGGAGCAGGTGCTGCACCGCGTAGCCGGAGACCTGGCGGCCGAACCGGTCGAACTCCGTCCTGGCGGTCTTGAGGTGCTTGCCGACGACGGCGCGCACGGCGTCGACCATCGCCTGCGCGCCGGTGACCGTGGGCCCGGTGACGAGCTCCTCCCCCGCCGCCGTCAGCACCTTCAGGGCGGCGACGTTGTCGGAGGTCCGCCCGTACGCGAGGGAGCGCGAGCCGCACGCGTTGTTGCCGATCATCCCGCCGATGGTGCAGCGCGGGTGGGTCGACGGGTCGGGGCCGAAGCGCACGCCGTGCGGCATGACGGCCTTCTGCAGGACGGCGTGCACGGTGCCGGGCTCGACGACCGCGGTCCGCGCCTCCGGGTCGACGCTGAGGACCCGGTTCAGGTGGCGGGAGAAGTCCAGGACGATGCCCCGGCCGACGGCGTTGCCGGCCACCGACGTGCCGGCGCCGCGGGACGTGACGGGCACGCCTGCCTCCCGCGCCACGGCGAGGGCCGCGGCGACCTCGTCCACGTGCCGCGGCCGCACCACGGCGAGCGGCGGGATCCGGTACAGCGAGGCGTCCGAGGAGTACATGCCACGGGTGCCCGCGTCCGCGCGGACCTCGAGCCCGGCCGCCTCCAGCGCCGCCACCACGTCAGTCATAGGTAACATGTTACTCATGCCGTCGCTGCGACTTCCCTCCGAGGCCCCCTCCCTCGCCGACGCCGTCGCCCAGGCGGTGCGCGACGGCATCGCGGCCGGCGAGCTCGTGCCCGGCGCGACGTATTCGGTGTATCAGCTGGCCGAGCTGCTCGGCGTCTCCCGCAGCCCGGTCCGGGAGGGGATGCTCCGCCTGGCCGAGGCGGGCCTGGTCGCGATCCGGCGCAACCGCGGCTTCAGCGTCCTGCTGCCCACCGCCCACGACGTCGAGGAGATCATCGAGATCCGGCTCGCACTGGAGCCGCCCGCCGCGCGGAAAGCGGCGACCCTCGCGACCGACGAGCAGCACGCGGCGATCCGGGCGGCCCTGGACACCATGGCGGCCGCGGCGGCGCGCGGCGACGAAGCCGCCTTCTGGCCGGCCGACAGGGCGCTGCACGATCTGCTGCTGCACGCCGCCGGCAACGCCCGCGCCGCGGCCATCGTCGCCCAGCTGCGCTCCACCACCGCCCTGCTCGGCCCGCCGACGACCGCCAGCGGCCGCACCCTGGCCCAGATCCACGCCGAGCACGAGCCGGTCGTGGCCGCGGTCATCGCCCGCGACGGCCACGCCGCCGAAGCCGCCATGCGCACCCACCTCGAGGCGACCGGCACCCTCCTCGTCGCCAACCTTGCCTGACTTCTCCCGTTTTCCGCCAATGTACGAACCTGCCACCCGACCAGGAGCAAGACCGCTCGGGCAGCCTGCCGCGACGGGTCTCCCCCATGTGGTGGCCTGACCATCCGCCGCTGAACAGACCCGCCTTCATCCAGCCGTCACATGGCCTCGGCGGGAACACTGAAGCGGGCCTTCGTCCCGGTGTCACATGGCGAACGCCTCGGCGGGGGTGATGGGGTCGCTGGTGGTGTCCGGCGACCAGCGGCGGACGAGCGCGTCCAGGCCTTCCGGGACGGCGTCGGCGGTCAGCCCCTGCGCCTGGTCGCGCAGCTGCTGCCACTGCGCGGCGATCGCGGCGACGACGCGGCGGCGGTCGCCGTCACACAGCAGCGGCGACAGCAGGACCGCGGCGCGGGCGGCGCGCTGGTAGCCGTCGGCGGCGGTGTCGTCGCCCTCGCTCCAGGCGTGGACCGCCGCGGCCCAGGCACGGTCGGCGTCGGGGATACTCAGGTCGGGCCGTACGGTGCGGCACTCGAGGCGCAGCAGCATGAAGTCGTGGCCGGCGAGTGGCACCACGGCCCCATCCCGGACGACGTGCAACCGGTCGCCGACGACCCGCAGGTCCGCGGTGGCGAGGTCGCGCTGCGCGGCGAGGACGACGGCCAGGTGGCCGGGGCTGACGACGGCGCCACCACCACCGTCCGCGCTGAACGTCTGATGCAGATCCAGATGCACCCGCCCGTCCGAACGCACGACCAGGTCACGCGCGCTCTCGGACACCTTCGCCGCGACCGGCAGCGCGGGCACGGGCAGCAGCGACACGAGCGACAGCACGTCCACGGCCACGTCGAGATGGTTGCCGGACTGCAGCCCGAAGAGCACCGCGGTCACCTCGATCTCGCCGCCCTCGTACGGCACGAGGTCGGTGAGCGCGAAGTTGAGCCGCACGCCGTCGGTGAGCTGCCCCGGCTCGGGCCGCAGCACCCGCCCGTAGTCGTGCGTCGTCCGCCCGCCCGCCGTGATCCCGACCCTGGTGTGCGCGGCCGGCACCCAGTCGGCGAGCAGCGTCGAGCGGTGCTGCAGGAACATCTGCGACAGCCACACCCGCACGTACCCCTGCCGCGGCACCAGCGGCGTGGCCCCCTCGGCGGGCAGCGCCGCGAACACCAGCTGCTCCGCGGGCCGCCGCACCGTGGTGCGCACCGTTGACCAGAACCCCATTACGCCTCGCTCCCTGTCTGCACCTGGAAGAACGTCATCTCCGCCGCGTACGCCCGATCGGTCCGCCGCGCCAACTCCTCACGCGCCGCCCGCACCGCCGCCGGGATCCCAGTGAGCCCCGCACCCGCCACGACCTCGCCACCCGCCACGACCTCGCCACCCGCCGCGACCTCGCCGCCCACCGCCGCCGCCTCGCCATCCGCCGCCAGGCCGTCCGTAACCTCCGCGCCTGCCGCCGGGCCGTCCGTCGGTCCCGCGCCTGACGCCGAGTCGTCCACAGGTCCCGCGCCTGACGCCGAGTCGTCCGCCGGTCCCGCGCCTGCCGCCGGCACGTCCGTGAGCGCCGCGAACGGTGCGAGGACCGGCCCGAGATGCTGCAGCGGCATCGCCGGCACGAGCACCACGGCGGCCGCCCCGGCCCGCATCAGGTCGCCACAGCACCTGCGCAGCAGGGCGTTGTCCGGTCCGGGCTCGGTGGCGTCGGCGATGACGAGGACCAGCCGTAGCCGGTCCATCGGCAGGTCGTCCGGGTGCACGGTCAGCGCCTCGACCGTGATGCGGGGCTGCCCGTCGACGAGGACGGCGAGCCCCGCGACGGCCAGCAGCCCGGTCGTGACGGCGCCGGGTGCCCCGACCGTGTCCAGCGCCGCCATCGTCTCGCGCAGCAGCGTCCGCCGGATCGGCCCCGCCAGCACGGTCCAGCCCGGATCCGCCGGCAGGGTCGCGCCCTGAGCTTCCCAGATCCTGCGGGTGTCGAGCAGGACCCCAGCACCCTGCGCCAGCGGCACCTCCCAGGCCACCCCGTCGTCGGACGGGAGGACGTGCAGTGGCACCGGCAGCCCGGCCCGATCCGCCGCGGCCAGGACCGCTGCCGCCCGGCGGGCTCGCCGGCGCGGCCATCCCGGAGCGTCGGCGTCCGCCCCTTGCCGCAACGGCACGGCGACCCGGGCGCTTGCCGCGGGGTCCTTCCACTCGGCGCTGACCAGCATTCGCGGCTGGCTGTTCACCCAGGGCCCGGGGAGGCCGACGCGGAGGCTGACGAGGACCCGCCGGGGCGTCCTGCGCCAGGTGCGGGACCACCGGGGCAGCCCTTCCCACAACCAGTCCAACCCGATGCTCGCCGCCGGCACGAGGGCGAGCGCGACCGCGACCGGCAGCAGCGCCAATCCCAGCCCGTACCCGAACGCGACGAGGAACCCGAGCGCAAGGATCCCGCATGTGGTCGTCAGCGGCCGCCAGTTCTGCGAGCGGACCGCCCACCGCTCGGCCCACGCCGGCACCACCGGCGACGCGGGGGGCGCCGGCACCGGGTCTGCGACGGGCGCCTGGACCGAGTGTCCCGACGCCGGCTGCGGCTGCTCACCGAGCACGGCGAACCGGTCGGCCGCCCATCGCAGCAGGCGTTGGCCGGCCGCTGGGCGGTACACGGCGAGGAGCCGCCCCTCCTCGAGGGCGATCTCCGCGATCCGGCGGGCGCCGAGGGCCGGCTCCAGCCAGTCCAGCGCCGGGGGCTCGTCGCCGCCGAACAGCGCCGCGTCCAGCAGCGCCCGCCGGGCCGCGGCGTCAGGCTGGTTACGGTGCCGCCACCACCACTCCTGCGGCGGAGGGCTCTCGCGCTCCCGTGGGTACGGGTCCGGGGGTCTGACCGCGGACGGGTCGAGCACGATCCGCGCCCGGACCGCAGCCTGGGACGTCGACGTTTGCCGGAGGTGCCTGCCCCAGTCGCGGTTGAGCAGCACGGCCAGGTCGAGCAGCGCGTCGTCGAACACGTCCATGGTGGGCCGGTCCGCCACCCGCCCCCGGTCGAGCGCGGCCCGCGCCTCCGCCGCGCCGCCGAGGGCACCCCAGGCCCGGGCGAGCGCGACCCGCAGCGGCGGCACCGCCTCGTGCGCGGCGACCGTCGCGGGCGGCGTCACGGTCGTGCCGAGCGCCTGCTCGACCGCCACCACAGTGCCGCGGTCGACAACGCGGTGGGCGAGCATGTGCAGCAGCGTGATCGAGGCCAGCCGGTCAGCGTCCGGATTACCGGCCCGCCCCGCGGCGTCGAGCAGCAGCACCCGGTCCGCCCGCGCGAGCATCCGCTCCGGCTCCGCCAGCAGACGGTCCGGTTCCTCCGACGACCGGTCCGGCTCCGTCAGCGGCGCTTCTGGATGCGCCGGCGACTGGTCCGAGACCGCAAGCGACCGGTCCGGCTCCGTCACCGACCGGTCCGGCTCCCCCGGTGGGCGGGCCGGCTTCGGGACGGGTCGGCCGGCGAGGCGGGCGAGTTCGAGGCGGACCCGGTCGGCGGTGACGGCGGGCGCGTCCCAGTCCGCGCCGACGAACGGATCCAGCGGCGCCGACGGGTCGTCCGGCAGCGCGGCGAGGGCCTCCCCGGCGAGCCGGTCCGCCTCGTCGACGTCGCCGGAGAGCCAGGCGAGGCGGGCGCGGAGCATGCGGGCGTACGCGGCTGCCCCGCACGCCTCGGCCAGGGCGGCCAGCTCGTCGACCTGCGCACGGCCGACGCCGAGCGCGCGCACGTCGCGGTCCGGGCTCCGTTCGATCTGGTCCAGCCGGGCGGACACGGCCGCGAGGGCGTCGCCGAGCAGCAGCCGGGCCCGACGCCAGCCTTCGGCGAGGTCCCAGAACCTGACCGCGCCGTCGGCGGCGCCGGTCGCCGCGACCGTCCTGCCCCGGACGGTGGCGAGGGCGATCGCGGTCACCGCGGCGTCGTGCCCGGTGATCGGCGCCCCGAGCGGCACCCCGGCGCGCAGGTCCCAGGCGTGGATGCGGCCGTCGGTGGCGCCGGTGAGCGCGATCGGCCGCCCGTCGAGCGTGCCGGCCGCGACGGCGGTGGCGGGGCCCGCTTCCGGTACCGCACCCGACAACGCGAGCCGACGCCGTCCGGTCGCGGCGTCCCAGGCGCGCACGTCCCGCCCGCCCGCGACGAGCCAGGTGCCGTCGGGCGCGATCGCCACCCCCCACACCCCGGCCGCGTGACCGGTCAGGACGGGCCCGGGTGCGCCCGTCGCGGACCAGATCCGGACGGCGCCGTCGTTGCCCGCGGCGGCCAGCCACCTGCCGTCGGGCGCGACCGCGCAGTCCCACAACGGCCCGACCGCACCGGTCAGGGTGCGCAGCGGCGCGCCGGTCTCCGCGTCCCACAGCCGCACCGTCCCGTCTGCGCCGGCCGTCGCCAGCCACCTGCCGTCAGGCGCGACCGCGCACGCCCACGCCCCGCCCGCGTGGCCCTCAAGCGTGCGTCGCAGCGCCCCGGTCTGCGCGTCATGCAGGTGTACGGCCCCGCCCGCCGCACCCACCACGACCCCTCTCCCGTCCGGGGTTACCGCACACCCTCGCAGCCCGCCGCCGTGCGGAAACTCCCAGACGGGCGGGCCACCGGTGGTCGCGTACCGGCGCAGGACCCCGGCACCGTCGGCGGTCACGACCCACGTCCCGTCGGGCCCTGCCGCGCACCCCCACACCCCGCCCTCGTGCCCACCCAACTCCGCCAGCGGCCGCCCCGTCGCCGCGTCCCACAGCCTGGCGGCGTCGTCCCCGCCGGCGGCCGCGACCCACGTGCCGTCGGGCGCCACCGCGCACGCGAGCACCGCCCCGCCGCTGCGCAACACCCGCAACGGCTCCCCGCTCGCCGCGTCCCACAACCGCACCGCCCCGTCGGCGTCCCCGGTCGCGAACCACCTGCCGTCGGGCGCGACCGCACAGGCGTGGACGAGCACCTCCGCACCGGCCAGCTTCCGCACGCCGCCGCCCACACCGAGGTCGTGCACCCGGGCCCCGTCCTTGGCCGCGACAACGGCGAGCGACGCCCACCCATCAGCGCTCGTGACGGCGACGGCATGCACGGCAGCGGCACCGTTGCTCGCAGCCCCGGCCGTCGCGGTCCGCGGATCGACCCGGACCACCCCCGACCCGGCCCCAACCACCAGCACCGCCCCACCACTGTCCACAGTGTCCTGAGGCGCACCCGCCGTGGCTTGACTTGACTCGACGGCCGCGAGAGCGGTGACGGGCGGCCCCGGGACGATCACCTCACGAGCGAGATGGTCGGGCGCCCCGGCGGGCCACAGCCTGACCCTGCCGTCCCGCAGCACCGCCACCACCGGACCACCGGCACCGTCGACGGTGGCGAGCCCGGTCACCGCACCCGCGCCCCGCAGGACCGGGAGGTCCGCGGCAGGCCCGGGTTCGACCGGCCACCAGCGGACACACCCGTCCGTCCCACCGCTCACCGCCACCGGCCGCCCGCCGAGCCGCAGCACCGCCACCGACAGCACCGCCCCCGCATGCGCCCGCCGCGGCGGCGTCACCGCCCGCACGCTGCCGAAGTCCCACACCCGCAACGTCCCAGCCGCATCCCCCGCCACCACGGCCGCCCCGTCGTCCCCCACCGCGATGGCGATCGCCCGCACCACCGCCCCGCCTGCACCGCCAGCACCGTGCCTGCCCGGTTCACTCGTCAGGCGCTGTCCGGGTGCCGCGCCGGCCGCGCCCGTCTCGCCAGGCGTGCCATCTCCGGATCGACGGCCGTCAAGCGGGCCACGGAACCCGCTACCAGGCTCACCCGTCACCGCCCCACCCGGCGCGACGGCCTGCCGCGCGTCACGCCCGGACGGCTCACCAGGCCCACTCGTCACCGCCCCACCCGGCGCGACGGCCTGCCGCGCGTCACGCCCGGACGGCTCACCAGGCCCACTCGTCACCGCCCCACCCGGCGCAACGGCCTGCCGCACGTCACGCCCGGACGGCTCACCAGGTGCTCTGCCGGCCACGCGCCCTTCCAGAGCGCCCACCGCAGCGCCCTGCCTGACACCAGCCGCACCGCCCGGCGAGGTGCGGGACCCGCCGTCCTGCGAGGTTCCGGGCTCCGGAGCGTTGCCGGGTGCCCAGCGGCCCAGGACCGAGCCCGCGGCCGTCCCCGGCGGGATGCCCAGCGTCGCGCCCACGGCCGTCCCGATGCCGGGCATCTCCGACACGACCAGCGACGGTGTGGGCTGCGGCGATGTGGGCTGCAAGCCCGCTCCCCCGGTGCCCCCCACACCGCCGGTGCCGACCCAGCCGAGGGCCTCGCCGAAACCAGCCCCGCCGACGCCACCGATCGTACCGCCGACACCACCCCGACCCGAGCCGCCAACACCTCCAGCGACGCCACCACTACCACCCGCCACGCCGCCGACCGTCGAACCACCGCCGGCCGCCCCCAGGCCGGTGCCGACGCTCGTGCCGCCAAGGGACCGCCCATCGGCGCCCCGGCCAAGGACGCCGCCGGCGCCGGCCACCAGGCCGCCGCCGTGGTACGCCAGGCCCAGGCCGCCGCCGAGGCCACCGCCCGAGGCGGCGGGAGTGCCCCCCGGCGGTGGCGGGGCGGGGTCGATGTGGGGCGTGCCGGCCGGCACCGCCACCGACGCGGCGGCCAGGAGTGCATGCAGGGCGGGGCGGCGGTCCGCGCCGCGCCCGATGGCGGCGTGCTCGGCCCGCAGGCGCAGCCAGCCCGCCCCCGGGTCGGTGGCGACGGCGTCGGCGACCTCCGTCCAGATCGGGACGAGCGGGGTGGCGGCCGAGATCTTTCCGGCGGCCGCGGCGTACAGGGCCCGGGCGCCCGCCGTCGCGGGATGCGCAACGTCGGCCAGCGCGCCGTCGGTACTGAGGATCCGCGCGAACACCGTCTCCGCCCAGCCCCACGCCTGCTCCGACACCACCCTGCGGGCCAGCGAGTCGCACAGCGTCGCCGCGCGGTCCGGGGGTGCGCACCTGAGGGCGGCGTCGACGTGCTCGACGCGCAGGCGGTCGAGGGGGCGGGTGTCGACGAGGCCGGGCAGGCGCAGCCCGAGCGCCCGCTGCGCCTCGAGCCGCTCGTGGTGCTGCGGGTACCGCTCGAAGTACCGCTCGAGCCGGTCCAGCAGGCTGCCGTGCACCTCCAGGAAGGGCGTGTCGAGCGGCGGATGGACGCGGTACTCGAGCCATTCCGTGGCGGCCAGCTCGAACCATGCCTCGGCCAGCCGGTCGCGGTGCGGCGCAGTGGTGGCGGCCTCGAGCATCTCACGGTCGAAGCGGCGCAGGGCGACGACGGCGGCGAGCAGCCCGCGGGCGGGTTCGCGGAGGCGCCGGACGATGCGGTGCTCGACGTACGGGTCGGCCCCCAGCTGCGCCGTGGCGTGCAGGTAACCGGGGTCCTCGCGGACGGCGGCGGCGTGCTGGGCGAGGTCGAACGGGCTGTACCGGACCTCGCCGGACCGCGGGACCGGCTCCGGGCACAGGGCGAGCAGCCGGTCGAGGTCCGCGGCGGCCAGGGTGAGGCCGACCCGGTCGGTGACGTACTGCGAAGCCTCTGATCGGCTGAACCCGCGCACCTCCGCGACCCGCAGGTACGGCTGCCCGGACGGCAGCGGCGCAACGCCGGCGGCGGAGGCACGGACCAGTGGCCGGCGGCCGGCAAGAACGACGCGCACGGACGGCACCGCCGCGTGAATCCGCTCCAGGAGCGTGAACATCGCGACGAGCTGCGGCATCCGGCCCGCCTCGGGGCGGAACTTCGCGACCTCCTCGCAGGTGTCCAGGACGAGCACGACGCGGCGCGGCAGCAGGCGGAGGAACTCGCAGAAGCCTTCGATCGCGGCGAGCATCGCGGGTGAGTCGAGCGCGGCGAGGGCGTCGAGGGCGGTGTCGTCGGGCGCCCAGTGGCGCAGGTCGCGCAGCTGCCGGTCGACGCGGCGGAAGAACGTGTCGGCGCCGCCGGCGGTCGCGTGCGCGCCGAGCTCCTGCAGCAGCTCCAGCAGCAGCTGGCCGGGGCGGCGCAGCGGGTAGTCGGGGTCGAGGTGGTCGAAGTCGACGCGGCTGGTGATGATCCCGCGCTCCGGCGCGAGGCGGGCGGTGAGGTACCGCAGCAGCGTCGTCTTACCGATCCCGCCCTGGCCGAGGTAGTGCAGCGCCCACCGGCCGCCGTCGTCGGGCTCGGCGAGCAGCTGGTCGAACTCCTCGACCGGCCCGCGGCGCACCAGGAACCGCTCCAGGTGCCGGCGGTCCTGCTCGCGCCGCTGCGCCAGCTCCGCCCGCCGCGACACGAGCAGCACGCTCGTCTCCAGCTCGCCGCCGATGACCGGCAGCAGCAGCCGCGCGGTCTCGACCCAGCCGAGGGCCTCGCCGACGGCGCCGGACTCCAGCAGCGGCCTGCACGCGCTTTCCAGGCGCCGGGCGGTCGCGGCGCCGGAGGGGTCCTGCGCGGTCCCGGCGAGGTTCGCCCATTGCCGCAGCGTCGCCGGTACGGCCAGCGCCTGCACCTCCGGCGACCGTACCCTGCCCGCGGCCGTGACGGACACCGCCCGCAGCCACGCCGTGCCGTGCTGCGCGGCGAGGGCGGCGAGCACGTCGGGGCGGGCCGCGTCGGGCATCCAGAACCCGGCGTCGCTCCCGGCGGGCGCGGTGAGCTCCAGCACCCGGCGCAGCAGCGCGGGCGCGCCGGCGTCGGCCACGTAGGGCAGCAGGCGGGCGAGCACTGCGGCGTCGGGCTCCTCGGCCTCCTCGGCCGCGATCCGTGCCTCCTCGGCAACCCGCGCGGCCTCCTGCGGCGCGAGGGCCGGCAGGGACCGCAGCTTGGCGGTCGCCCGCACGGTACGGTCGTCCGGCAGCACGGCGGATCCGATGGCCCGTACGATCCGGCCGGCGGCCCGTACCCGGCCGGCGATGCGCAGCGCGACGGCGGCGCGGGCCAGTGCGGCGATCGCGTCAGGGTGGCCGCGCCGGTCGGTCAACAGGGTCGCCAGGCTCTCGGCGGCGGCGCCCGCACCGGCGCCGGCGAGGGTCTCGACGAGCGCGACGCAGCCTTCCTGGCCTGGTTCGGCGGTTTCGGCGGCGGCGCGGGCGACCGGCTCGGCGATGCCGGCGACCGCGGCTGCGAGGGGCGGGTGGGCGCGGACGGCGGCGGCGTACGCCTCCAGTCGCAGGCCCTCGTCGAGGATCCGTTCGGCGAAGGCGAGCGCGTCGTCGGGGCGGCCGCGGGCGGCGGCGAGGGCGGCGAGGTCGACCAGGATCAGGGCGCCGATCGACGGGTGGACACCGGTGAGCGACGCCTCGACCCGGGCCTGCGCCAGCTCGGCGGAGGACGCCGGCAGCAGCTCTCCCGTGGCGGCGAGCACCGCGGCCCGGTCGGCGGGATCGTCCTCAGTGGACGGCGGACCCGCCTCCAGGTTGGCCACCGCCGGTGCGAGGACGGCGGGTGCGACGTCGCCGACCAGCTGGACGAGTTCCGCGTACGGTGCCGCGCACTCCACCGCGGCCGCCGCCACGCCTGCGGCGTCGCCGAGGACGGCCGCGACCCGCAGCCGGTCCTCCGCGCCGAGCGGGTCCACTGTGGACGGGTCGGCGCCGGTGACGGCCAGGGCGTACGCGCGCTGGGCCGGGTCCATGACCGCGGCGGCCACGGCACGGGCGTCGGCGGTCAGCTCGCCGGGCAGGCCGCGGGCGATCTGGGCGAGGAGGGTGGCCTTGGTGGCGTCGGAGCCGATCTGCGGCACGGCCGCGAGCACCTCGGCGCACAGCTGCCGGCGCAGCCACGGGGTCGTCGCCGCCGGGAGCTCGCGGACGGTGGTGGCGAGCAGCCGGGCCCTGACCAGGGCGCCGCGGCGGTCGAGGCGGTGCCGCTCGGCGACGCACCAGCCGGCTTCGACCGCCTCCGTCAGCACCGCGTCGAGGCTGGGGAACCCGGCGGCCGCGGCGACCCGGCGGGTCCACTCGGGGGCGAGCGCGAGCCACGCGACGGCCTCCGCGCCGATCCGCGCGATCCGGTCCCGCCGGTCGGCCTCGATGCGCGCGGCGAGCCCCGCGTCGAGCGCCCTCGCGTCCAGTCCGCCCGTACCGCGACCGCCCGCGTCACCGCCGCCCGTACTACGGGCGCTCACAGCACGACCGCCCGCGTCATGGGCCTCCGTGTCGCCGGCAGCCGCATCTGGAGTGCGGGCGTCGTGGACGGCCGAGATGCGCGCAGCGACGTCACGGGCAACGGCGCCACCGATGGCGGCAGAGAAGGCGGAGGAGGCACGGTCGTAGGCGTCGCGGGCGGCGGCCTCACGAGCGAGAGCCTCGCGGGCGGCGGCGACACGGGCGTCCTCGTCGCGAGCGGCGGCGGCCGAGATGTCGGGCTGGTCCGGGTTCACAGGCCCGCCGCGGTGACGTCGTCGTCGGCGGACAGCACGTACTTCGCGTGGAACGACATCTCGATGGCGAGCGGGAACACGACGCCTTCGACGAAGTTGTACGGCAGGCCCTTCATGTACCGGCGCCAGGTGACGACGATCGGCGCGGCCTCCTCCGGGGTGAGGGTGCGGTCCACGGCCCAGGGCCGGTCGGTGAAGCCGGGCGCCTTCTGGCCCAGGAACGGGTGCAGCATGACCTGTTCGTAGGCGAACAGGTCCTCGTCGCCGGCGTCGCTGAGCGGGGCGAGGTCGACGTGGGCGAGCCAGCGCCCCCGCTGGCGGCCCTGCCGGATGTCGTCGACGATCCGCGGTGCGCTGATCATGAGCACGACGGGGAGGGGTTCCTGCTCGTCGCCGAGGCCGTGTTCGCCGAGCATGCCGCCGCCGAGCAGCGCGTCGAGCACGTCCTGCGCGGTCTGGTCGAGGTTGTCGAGCAGCAGCACGGCCCGGCCACCGCGCAGGTGCGGCCAGCGCCGCCGGGCGTCGGCGAGCAGCGCGGCCAGGTCCAGCTGCAGCGCCATGCGCATGGCGGCGAGCGGCATTCGGCCGACGAGGCGCCGCACGGTCGGGTTGAGCAGCGCCGGGTCGGCGTCGGCGGTGCCGGCGAGCACGTCGGCGAGGCCGGCGGACTCGGTCAGCTCGTCGATGGTGAGCCCCAGGTGCAGCCGGACCTGTTCGATGCCGTTGGACACCGCGGAGCACAGGGTGGCGTGGCTGCGGGGCGCGACGAGGTCGCCGCCGCCGGTGCCGACAAGGACCGGCAGGTGCCCGTCGAGCAGCGCCTGCCGGGCGATCTCGCGCAGGGTGCGGGTCTTGCCGACCCCGGCGGACGGCTCGGCGCAGATCGCGAGGGCGCCGCGGCGCGGCTCGTCGCGCCCGGACTCCCAGCCGGTGCGGCGGCCGCCCGGACCGGCGAGCAGCGGCAGGAACGCGGACAGGACGTTCTCCCGGCCGCAGAAGACGGGGTCCTCCTCGAGGCCGTACGCGCTGATCCAGCCCGCCGCGAGGCCGGCACCGCCGTCGCCGGCGCGGATGGGCAGCGGCTCGTCCTCGTCGGCGAGGAACACCGCGGGCAGCGCCCAGTCCAGCCCGCCGGCGGCGTCCGCGGCGAACGTGAGCCGCCGGGCCTCGGCGGTCGCGGCGACGATCGAGGTGCCGGCGGCGAGCGCCTGGCCGAAGCGGCGGGTGAAGAGCCGGCATGCCCGGTCGCTGACCATGCCCGCCATCGCGGCGACGACCGGCACGCCGCCGGCGACGAGGTCGGCAGCGAACGGCGTCGCCATCCCCGGCCCGGGCACGTGCAGCGCCCCGGTCTCGCACGCGCTGAGCACGACCACCGGCGGTTTCCGGCCACCGACGGTGAGCTGCTCGGCGAGCTGCGCGGCGTACCGCTGCTCCTCCTTGACCCTCGGGTCGTCCGCGCACAGCACGATGTACGGCCCGTGCGGCCCGGTCCCGCCGTGGGCGATGATGTGCACGACGTCGGGCCGGAACGTCTCCATCGCCGCCTCGAGCCGGTCGGGGCTGGCGTCGTGCAGCATCCGGTAGTGGATGCGGGCGCCCGCCTGCCGGACGGCACGCAGCAGCCCGGCGATCTCGGCCCCGGGCCGGACCCGCAGGTCGGTCGCGGCGGTCCCCACGACGAACAGCACCCGCGGGGGCACCCGCAGCGGCTCGGCCGTGCCCCGCGTGCCGGCGAGGACCCGGGTGACGGCGACGGGCGCCCCACCGGCGGACGTGGCGAGGAACCGCCGCCCGTCGTGCAGCAGCTCCCACGGCAGCCCGCTGAGGTCGGCGTCCCCCACCGGCCACCGCAGCGCCAGCTCCAGCGGCGCGCCCGGGTGCAGCGCGACGAGGTCCCCGATCGCCGCCCACGCCGCGCCACCGCCGGCACCGGGGGCACTGGGGCCGGCCGGGCCGAGGAGCGCGGCGTGCAGGAGGCCACCGAGGGCGGCGCCGGTCGTGGCGCCGACGCGGACGGCCATGGCGGCCACCGCCCGGGCCACCGACTCGGCCGTCGCGGCGCAGCACAACGAGTGGTCGGGCCCGCCCGTGCACCATTCAGGGTCCGGCAGCGGGACCCGGCGGCCCGCGTGGGTGCCCGCCCGCATCCGCCGCGGCGGCGCGCCCGGCGCCGGCCATGACCAGCCGGGCTGCCCGGTGCTCGTCAGGCGCACGGTCCAGCCGTCGCCGGCCGGGTCGCGGGCGACGTCGACGAGGATCCGCAGCGCGGTCACGGCTCGTCCCGCAGCAGCAGCGCCGCCAGCTCGGCGGCTAGCACGGCGGAGCCGGCGGGCGCGGCCGGACCCGCGTCGCGCAGGCCGGGCTCGGCGCAGGCGGTGATCACGTCGAGGGTCGTGTCGGCGAGGCGGCGCACCGCGGCAGGGTCGGTGAGCCGCGAACGGGCGACGTGGCCGGCGGCGGCGTACCCGAGCACGGCCCGCGGGCCGGACTCCCCCGCCGCGCCGTCGCCGCGCAGCAGCAGCCCCGCGCGCAGGTCGACGGCGCCGCCCGGGTGGTGCTCGGACGGGTCGAAGCCGGCGAGGTCCGTGAGGCCGACCGGCCCACACAGCGGACCGAGCAGCGCGTCGACGACGCCGGTCACGCGGCCCAGGTCGCGGCGGATCGCGGCGGCGCGCCGGTCGGTGGCGGGCGGGTCGCCCAGCGGGACGCCGACGGGCGGCAGGCCGAGGCGGTCCGCGAGCGCGGACAGGACGGTGAGGCGGACCAGCGGCGCCGGGTACCTGCCGCGGCCTCGGTCCAGCATCGACGGGCCGCCACCGAGCTCGAACGGCAGCAGCGCCTCCGCCGACGCCGCGCCCATCGTGACGAGCCCGGCCAGGTCGGCGAAGAGCTCGTGACTCCAGCCGCCCCACGACGCCGCGTCGTCGCCGCCGGCCGCGCCGACGGCCGTGCGGACCCGGTCGCGCAGCGCCCCGCCGGGCAGCAGGTCGTGCTCCAGGTGGTGCCCGACCTCGTGACCGAGCAGCACCAGGGTCCACGGCGCCCAGGCGGCACCCGCGGGCAGCGCCACGGTCGGCACCGGGAGTCTGACGAGGAGCACCGCGAGGAGGTCGTCGGCGCTGTCGGGGCGCAGCGCGGCCGGTGGCGCGTCGCGGAGCGTCGCCTCGGGTGCCTGCACCGGGTCGAGGAACGGCAGCGGCGCCGGCGACGGCGGCACGGGCAGGCCGTGCGCGAGCGCGCCGCGGACGAGCCCGGCGTGGACGCTCCAGGCGACCTCGTCGGCGGCGGCGAGCGCGCGGCGGTGGGCGGGGTCGTCGCGCTGGTCGAACTTGGCCGCGTACCAGCTCCACAGGCGGCGCACGAGCGCGGCGCGGCCCTCGAACCGGCGGCACGCGTCGAAGATCTCGCCGGGGGTGCCGGTCGCGGCGGCCGGGAACGCGGCGGCCACCCGCTCGGCGGCGCCGCCGAGGGTGTCGTCGATGCTGGTCAATGCCGTGTGGAACTGCCGGCGCGGGTCGCGGGCGCGGCGCCGGTCGGTCCACGCGGCGATCTCGCGGCGAAGCCGGTCGATGCCCTCCGCGGTCTCCGTCACTCGGATGTGTACCGCGTCCAAGGGGACACCTTTCCGTCTGACACCTTCCGCATCTGGCCGCGTACCGCTTGTATAGCTCACGGCGGACACGGTTGGTATCGGCGTTCCGACGGACGGAGACCGGTGGCGGTGATGGATGGCCTGCACAGCGCCGAGCGGCTGGGCCTGGTCCGGGGGCGGCTGCTCGACGAGCTCGCGGCGTTGCGGACCCGGCCGCTCGCCCTCGTGGTGGCGCCGGCCGGTGCGGGAAAGACGACCCTGCTCGCCCAGTACGCCACCCGCTGGGAGGGACCGGTCGGCTGGTGGCGGGTCGACCCGGCCGACGCGAGCGCCGCGGCCGTCGCCCGCCGGATGCGCGCCGCGATCCCCGGTGCGGCGCACCTGCCGGAGGAGCCGCAGGCCCTCGCGGCCGCGCTCGGCGGCGAGGACCGGCCGCCGACGCTGGTGATCGTCGACGACCTGCACCGGCTCGCCGCGCCCGACGCCGAACAGGCGCTGGAGACGCTGCTGGTACGGGCGCCGTCCTGGCTGCACGTCCTGGCCGCCGGGCGGCGCATGCCGGGGCTGAACCTGGCCCGCTACGAGCTGGCCGACGTGAGCATCGTCGACGGCGAGCAGCTCCGGTTCCGCTCGTGGGAGGCCGAGCGGCTGCTGCGGGAGGTGTACCGGGAGCCGCTCCCACCCGACGACGTCGCCGCCCTCGCCCGCCGCCTCGGTGGCTGGGCCGCCGGACTGCACATGTTCCACCTGTCGACCCACAACCGGCCGCTGGTCGAGCGCCGCCGCGCGGTCGCCGCGCTGGACGGCCGGCAGGCGCTGACCCGGGCGTACCTGGCGCACACGGTCCTGGCCGAGCTGCCGGTGCCGCTGCGGGAGTTCCTGCTGCGCACCAGCGTCTTCGACGTGCTCACCCCGCAGCGGTGCGAGCGGCTGCTCGACGACGGGGGCGGCAGCCGGGAGCACCTCGCCGAGCTGGAACGGCGGCAGGCCTTCACCGCCAGCACCGACGGCGGGCGCAGCTACCGCTACCACGAGGTGCTCCGCGCCCACCTGGCGGTGACCCTCGCGGAACGCTTCGGCGAGGCGGGTGCGCGGGCCCTGCACGCCCGGGCCGCGACGCTCCTCGCCGAGGAGGGCGCGCTCGTGGAGGCGGTGCGCGCCGCCGCCCGCGCCGAGGACTGGGACCAGGTCCGGGCGCTGCTGGACCGGCTCGGCGGGCGGGCCGCCGACGACCCCGGCGACGGCACCGAGCCGTGGCAGGACCTGCTGCCGGAGTGGCTGGTCGCCGAGGACCCGTGGCTCATGCTGGCGAAGGGCCGGCACCTGCTGGCCCGCGGGCGGATCGAGGCGGCGGTGCTGTGCCTGCGCGCCGCCGAGGAGCACTTCTTCGACGAGCAGGGCCGGGGCCTCTGCCGGGCGGTCCGCCGGCTCGCCGCGCTGTGGGCGCCCGGCGGCGCCACCCTGCCCGGGCACTACGCGGGCGAGCTGCGGGCCGCGGCCCGCCGCGCCCTCGCCGAGGTCGCCGCCGCCACGCGGGAGCCGCTCGTGCGGGCCGCCGCGCGGCTGCTCGCGGGTGACCCCGACGGCGCCCGGCGGGCGCTGCCGCCCGACCCGCCGGTGGGCGTCGGCGTCGCCGACCTCGGGGTCCGGCTGCTGCACGCCTGCCTGGACGTCGCCGGCGCGTGGCCGACCGCCCGCGGCGAGCTCGACCGCCTGGCCGCCGACGCCGAGTGGGCCGGCCAGCCGTGGATCGTGCGGATGGCCCGGGCGCTGGGCGCGTTCGACGGCACCGCGCAGGGCCTGACCGAGGCACGCGCCGCCGTCGCCGAGTGCGACCGCGACGGCGACCGCTGGGGCGCCGCCCTCGCGCAGGCGCTCGTCTGCCTGGTCGGCACGCCGGTCCCGGCCGCCGACGACGCTGCCGAGCTGCTGCGGCACTGCACGGCGCTGGACGCCCCGGTGCTGCGGGCGTGGGCGGAGTCGCTGCTGAGCGTGGCGCAGGCCGCCGCCGGCGACCCGGACGGCCCGGCGAGCGCGGCCCGCGCCGAACGCCTCGCCCGCGACGCCGGAGTCCCGGCCGCGGCCGCCCTCGCCGCCGCGGCCGCCTCCCGCGCCACCACTGACCCCAACACCAACGGCGGCAGCAGCCCCACGGAAGCTACTGCCGCCGGGCGTGGAGGCCGCGAGACGAGCAACGCCAGGCGCGGCGGCGGAGGGCAGGAGGGCGCCGGGATCGCGCGGGTGGTCGAGGCTGGGCTGCCGGCCGCGGCGGTGCTGCGGTGGCTCGGCGAGCGGCCCGGCGGCGACCCGGCCACGGCGGTGCAGGCACCGCCGGTCGAGGTGTACTGCCTCGGCGGGTTCCAGCTGCGGCTGCACGGCCGGGAGCTCGACCTCGCCGGGGTGAAGCCGCGGACCCGGGTCGCGCTGCGGCTCCTCGCGATGCACGCCGGCCGGCCGCTGCACCGGGAGACGATGCTGGAGGCGCTGTGGCCCGGCGTCGCCACCGCCTCGGCGACGCGGAGCCTGCACGTCACGCTGTCCAGCCTGCGGGCGGTCCTGCCGCCGGAGCCGCGGCTGCTGTCCCGCGACGGCGACGCGTACGAGCTGACGCTGCCGCCCGGCGGCTACAGCGACATCGGCAGCTTCGCCGCGGCGCTGCGCGAGGCCCGCCGGGCGGCCGTCGCCGGTGACGGCCACGCCAGGGCGGCGGCGCTGCACGAGGCGCTGTTCGCCTACGGCGGTGAGCTGCTGCCGGAGGACGGCCCGGCGGAGTGGGTGGTGCACGAGCGGGAGGTGCTGCGCCGGCGCGCCGCGGAGGCCGCCACGGAGCTCGCGACGGCGCTGCTGGCCGCGGGTGAGACCGCCGACGCGGTCGCCGCGGCCGAGCGCTGCGTGCAGATCGACCGGTACTGCGACGCCGGCTGGCGGCTCGTCGTGGACGGCTACCGGCAGCTGGGCAACCTCGCGGCGGCGGCCCGGGCCAGGCGCGAGTACGCCCACGTCCTCGCCTCCCTCGACGCCACCCCGATCCGCTGAGGCCGCGTCGCGGTGGGCACGAACAGCACGGCTACGACGCATCGACGCCTGGCCCCGCTACCACTCGCCGACGATCTCGATCACGACCGCCGCCCGCAGGTGTGCCGGCACCTGGTCGCTCACGACCCGCTCGTACCAGGCGGTGTCCAGGCCCGCCGACGCCGGCACGAACACGCGGACCCGCACCGGGCCCGACCACTGACCGACCGCCTCCTCCTCGATGACGCAGCCGCCGTTGTCGTGCACCTCCACCCGGCCGCCGGTCGCGAGGGCGAGGAACCGTTCGAGACCCCACACAGTGCCCCGCCACCCGTACAGGTCGACGGCGTTCGCAAGCAGCTTCCGGCGCCGCTCGGCCGGAACCGCCGGGTCGCGCACGATCCCGAGCCAGGAGCCGAGCCAGTCCACGAAGTCGTCCGGCGCGAGCCGCGGGTCCAGGTACTCGGCCAGGGTGTCGATGCTCAGCAGAACCGGCGCGAGGAGGTCGTCGATGCCGTGGGCGACGCCCGCCACGAACCGGTCCTCGGCGAGGACCGCCGGCAGGAAGGCGGCCACGGGATGCGGCGAGCCCGGCGATGTCACACGACCACCCGCACCTGGTGGGCGAAGGACAGCACCAGCGCGTTGCGCGGCACGTCGACCCGGTCCTGCGCCGCCAGCCGCTCGCCGGTGAGCACGTCGGCGGCGTGCAGGGCCAGATGGTCCACGGTGTCCACGCCGGGCAGCGGCTGCAGCAGCGCGAACAGCTCGCCGTGGCCGACGGCCCGGCCGAAGGGCCAGCCCGTGCCGGCGGGTCCGCCGCACAGCGGGTCCAGGTAGCGCTCCAGCGCCGCGACCGCCGCCGCATGCAGCAGCTCCACATCCGTCGCGGGCAGGGCCCGGATCGCCGCGACAACCGTGACACCCACGTAGCTGGCCGACTCGATGGTGACCCGGGCGCCGATGCAGCGGCGCTGGTTCAGGTACTCCGCGATCCGCTGCGTGATGTCGCGGTCGACCCGCATGTCGTCGAGCCGCGGCGTGGTGCCGGCAGTGACCGCCGGCACAACGACGACGTGCACCAGACCCTGTTCGTCGCCGATGCACCGGACCCGGGCGATCTCCGGCGCGGCCTCCCGGGTGAGCACCTCGTAGTCCTCTGCGGTGACGGCGCGTCCCCTGGTCCGCAGGTGGATCTGCGTCCGCGCTGCGGCCTCGGCGACGCTCTCCGCGGGCACGCCACCGGCGGCCGGCCGGCGGTTCGTCACCCGGCTGACGAACGGGATCGCGTCGCGCAGGACGGTCAGCGTGCCGGCGGCGACGTTGCCGCGGCGACCCCCGCCACGGCGGTGCCCGGCGGCGCGGACCACCGCGCCCCGCCGCGGGACGGCGCCGAACTGCCGCATCGACCCGTCCGACTGGCGGATCGCCGGGCCGAACACCACCTCGTCGTGCTCGACGCGCACCGCCCGCTGCTCGGCGTCCAGGTCGGCGAACGTGGCGACCTCCGGCCACGCCTGCCATCCGTCGCCCTCGTCGACCTCGATCACGCCCGAGCCCGCCACGACCGGGCCGCGTTCGAGCCGGAACCGCTGGCCGGGCCGGCCCTCGCAGACACCGAGGGATTCGGGGTCCATGACGTCGGCGTGCGCGGCGGTCACGGTCACCCCGACCGCGACGGCGGAGCAGGCGCGGATCACCGGCGGATTGACGTAACCGGTCTCGTGGCCGAGGAGGCGGGCCCGCAGCCAGCTTGCGCGGCGGTCGATCAGGACCCGGTCGCGGTGCTTCGTCGGCACGTGCAGCAGCACGTCGCCGTCCCGGGTGAGCCCACCGGTGCCGTCGGCCTCCACGTCGCACGCGAGCCAGCCCTCGTCGGTGGACGCCTCCCACACGATCGGCGGCCGGTTGGGGTCGATGCCGTACCCGGGGGCGTCGAACCGGAGCTGCAGCAGCAGCGCCGCGTTCGCGGCCGGGGCCGCGAGCCCGAAGTAGAGCGCGTCGTCGGGCCGCGCAGGGTCGCCGAAGGCAGCCACGCCGACCCCGCTGGTCAGCTCGGCCGTCCGGTCGCTGAGCGGGCCGCCGGCGGCGGTCAGGACGTAGGCCAGCGCCGCCGGTAGGACTACGCCCTCGCGGGTCGTGGTGAAGACCGGCGGCCGCTCGTCGCCGGTGCGCACCGCGGTGACCTGCGTGCCGGTCGGGACCCGCACGGGCTGCCGCTGCGGCGCCGACAGCAGGAACGTCACCTCGGTCCGCGCCGCCTGAGCGGGGTACGGGACGATCCCGATGAGCTCCAGCAGCCGCCGCTCGTGCAGCTCCGGCACCCGGTTGAGCCGGTAGATCAGCTGGTCGACGAGGGTCGCCACGGCCTCCAGCAGCGTGACGCCCGGGTCGGACGGCTGGGTGGCCGTCCACTCGGGGCAGCGGGCGCGGACGTGCCGCAGCGCGTCGTCCAGCAGGCTCTGGAAGTCGCGGTCGTCGAGGTTGGGTGCGGGCGTGGGCATCAGCGGCCCTCCGGTTCGGGCGCCGCCGCGGCGGGGTCCGGCGCGTCGGCGGGGAACAACTGGAACGGCACGGCCACGGCCTGCGGGTCGCGCTCGCCCACCACCGTGTACCGCAGCGTGATCGTCAACATGCCGGCCTCGGCCTGCTCGAAGCCGACGGTCACGTCGTGCAGCGCGATCCGCGGCTCCCAGCGTTCGATGCTGCGGCGCACCTCGTACGCGGCCCGGCCGGCGGTCGACGCGTCGGCGGGCGCGAACACGAGCTCGTGCAGCGCGCAGCCGAAGTCGGGGCGCATCGGCCGCTCGCCGGGCGCGGTGCCGAGGATGAGCCGGATGCTCTGCTCGATCTGCCGGTCGCCGCCGGCGAGCGCGACCGTGCCGAGCGCGTCGAGGCCGGCCGGGAACGCCCATCCGGCGCCGACGTGGCCCTGCTGCCCCGCGTGCACGGCCCTCACCCGCCGATCAGGACGGTCGGGCAACCGGTCACGATCGGCGCGCCGCATGCCGTGATGTCGCCCGACCGGGCCGCCGGCAGGCCCCCGATGAGCACCGTGGGCGCGCCGGTCGCCACCGGGGACGGCGGGTGCACCGCCGGCGGCGGGAACGAGCACACGTGCAGGTCGCCCTGGCGGGCGGCGGGCGCGCCGCCGATGAGGACGGTCGGTGCCCCGCCCACGAGCACGCCGGGGTGCCCGGTGGGGTCACCCATCCTTGCCGCGGGACGCATCGCCCCTCTCCTTCCGGTGGTCAGTTGAGCCTGATGACGGCCGCGCGCACGACGGCCTGCCCGTTCGCGGTGATCTCGGCGTCCGCGTCCGCCTCGACGCTGACCCGCCGGCCGCGCAGGGTCAGGTCGCCGGCGCCGGCGTCGAGGGTCACGCCACGGCCGCTGACGTGGACGGCGCCGGTGACGCTGTCCAGGCGCACCGTCGCGGCGCCGCCGGCGGTGGCGATCAGCACCCCGCCGTCCTCGATCAGCTCGACGCGGTGGCCGTGCCGGGACACGAACCCGCGGACCGCGACGGCGCCGCTCACCGGGTCGACCGGCTCCCGCGACAGCTGCGGCACGGGATCGGCGCCGTTGTGCAGGCCGCCGACGACGTACGGCGCGTCGAGGTCGTCGCCCGCGAACCCGGCGAGGACCTCGTCGCCGACCTCCGGCAGGACCAGCGCGCCGCGGCCCGGGCCGGCGCCCGGCTGCACGGTGCGCGCCCAGCCGGTGGTGTAGCCGGGCGCGAGCCACGGCAGGATCAGCCGGACCCGGCCCAGGCCGAGCGGGTCGCGCACGTCGCCGACGACCGCCGGGACCAGGCCGCGCACCGGGCCGGGCGGCCGCGGTGCCGGGGTGGGGCGGGCGACGGTGAAGGCGGTCGTGTAGCCGGCCTGCGCGTCGAACGTGTGCCGCACGCCGGTCAGCACGTGCCGGCCCTCGAACGGCTCGCCCGCGTCGACGAGCTCGACCGCGACGCCGGGCCGCAGCGCCGGGTCTCCCTCGGCGAGGCCTTCCAGCTCGACGGCCGCGGCGCCGCCGGCAGCGGCCGCCCCCGCCGCCACGCGCACCAGGTCGGGCCGGTGCGCGACGCCGCCGACCCGCTGCTCGACGCCGCCGGGCGCGCCCGGCACCGGCTCCGTCGCCTGCACGGCGCGCTTCGTCGTCAGGTCCCACGCGTGCGCGGCCACGGCACCGGCCGCCGGGCGGCTGCGGGTGGCCCGCAGCGCCAGCAGCGACCGGGCCGCCAGCGGCAGCGGCTCGGCGCCGTCGTCCGCGGGGGCGAAGTGCAGCGCACCGGCCACGACCGCCGGGCGCGCGCCGAACAGGTCGCCGAGCCGCAGCAGGAACTCCCAGTCGGTGACGTCGTCCTGGCTGAGCTGGCCGTCCCAAACGGCGCGGGCGGCGGCGCCGGTCTCGGCGACCGGCACGGCGCGCAGCCCGGCCCGCGCGGCGATCGCGGCGACGATCTCCGACACGCTCATGCCGAGGTACGCGACCACCCGCCGGGCGCCCTGCAGCCGATGGGTGGCGTCCAGCCCGCGCACCTCGGTGGTCGTGCCGCTCGGCCCGAACTCGCGCTCGACGGAGGTCACCTCACCGTCGGTGAGCGTCCGGGCGGGCCGCCCCGGCACCGGGACGCGGACGGAAACCTCGGCGCCGATGCGCAGACCGGCCTTGTCGAGCGCGGCCTGCTGCGGGTCGCCGAACCGGAGGGTGAACATCGCCGGCAGCCCGGTGTCGTCGTCGACCCGTGCGTACGTCAGCATCGCCGCCACGTCGTCGGGCAGCGCGACCCCGTCGACCTCGATCAGGAACGTCACGGCGCACCGCCCCGCGGCCCGGGGATCACCAGCCGCGTGCCCGGCGTGAGGCGCAGCGGGTCGTCGATCCCGCTGGCCTCGGCGATGCGCCGCCAGGCCGCCGGGTCGCCGTACGCCTCGAACGCCACCGACGTGAGCGTGTCACCGGCGGCGACGACGTGGACGCGTTCGCCCGGCGGCGCGGCCCGCCGCAGCCCGGACGGCGCCTCCGTGGACAGCTCCTCCAGGGTCACCGCGCAGGTGGCGCGCACCGGCGTGCCGTCCGGGGTGAAGAGGCTGTACCTGGCGGTGACGCTGCTGACATACGCGGGGAAGCTCATCGTGCCGCCCCAGTGGAACAGCACCCACGGCGGGGATCCGCGCCGGCCCGCGCGGCTGCGCTCGGTCGGCACGCAGCACTCGAAGAGCCGCTCGACGGCCGCGACGACCCGGTCGTCCATCGTATCGGTGGCGTCGAAGAACATCTCGACCTGCAGGCGGCTCGGCTCGGCGCCGGTGAACTGCGGCGGTCCGCTGCGCCGGGCGTCGCGCTGCGGGTCGCGGCGCCACCGGGTGTGCTTGGTGACGATCAGCTCGGTCGGGTTGAACTGGAACTCGATGACGCCGAGCACCGCGTCGCCGGGCGCGCCGGGGGTCCCGCCCGGCGCCGGCTCACGCAGCTCCAGGTAGGCCCGTTGCAGACCGGCGGGCGCCGCGGCCGACGGGTGTCCGGAGTGGACGGTGCTCAGGCTGACGGGCGTCGTCACACGCACCCACCTCCGGCCGTGGTCATCTCAGCCTGCCCAGGAGCCGATGAAGCCGTGGTGGGCGAGCTCCACGGTCTCGGTGATGACGGCGGCGCGCCCCGGGTCCAGCCGCGGGCCGCTCCAGCGCACCGGCAGCACGTCACGCAGCGCCCAGCGGGCGACGACCGCCCCCGACGCGCTGCGCGCCTCGATGACCGCGGTGGCCCGCCGCACGCCGCCGGGCGCGCCGGTGAACCACCGGGCAAGCTTCGCGCTGTCCGGCGTGACCGGGCGGGACAGCCGCACGTTGGAGTACCGCACCCCCGTCGGCAGCTGCCAGACCCAGCCGTTGTTGCCGCCCTCGGCCCGCTCCTCGACGACGACCTCCGCGCCCAGGCCCTCGCAGCTGTCGAAGGCGCCGAGGCTCTCGTCGTCGATGCTGACGACGAAGTACACCGCGTAGTCGTCGCTCCAGTCGCTCACCGGCGGCCGTGCCCGTCACGGCGGTCGCGTTCGGCCCGCTGCCGCGCGGTGATGCTGCGCAGCAACGGATCCAGCAGCCGGGCGGCGAGCGCGTCGAGGTCCGGCGGCGGGGCCGGCGGCGCGGCGGCGCCCGGCGCCGGTGGCGGGGCGGACGACGCCGGGAAGACCACGACCCGCTCGGCGGGCGCGGGAGGCGCCGGGAAGGCCGCCGGCGGCGGGAACACCGCGGTGCGGGTGACGGGTGCGGCGCCGGTGGGCTCGAACACCGCGGGCCGCGGCGGGGGCGGCGGCGCGGGCACGGCCAGGGGCAGCGGGATGCGGCGGCTGCCGCCGGGCGCCACCCGTACCCGGACCGCCGGGACGGCCAGGACGGCCGGCGGCCGCGGGTCGACGACGGACGGCCCGGCGCCGGCGAGCGCCCTCGGGTCCCGGTGCGTGGCGGGGCCGGTCACCGCGCGCCGCCCGCGCTCAGCCGGGTGTTGATCCGCGCGATCTCGGTCGCGTAGCGGCGCCGGTCTGCGTGCTCCAGGTCCAGGATCGCGTCCAGGGACCAGTGGAAGTGGTAGGCGAGGTACGCGGTCTCCTCGTGGAGCCGGTCGGCCGCGTACGTCACGATTCCCCCAGGCGGCTGCCGGACAGGTCGACGGCGATCCCGGTGCCGCAGCCGGGGCAGGTCACCGAGGCGGTCGGCGGGCCGTCGGTGTTGAGCCGCCGGTACAGGTCCTGCAGGTGGGCGACGTCGACGGCGAACAGGTCCTCGACCAGCCCCGCGTGGATGTCGGTCACCGTGCCGATCCGCACGACGACCCGGGCCAGCAGCACCACCGTCAGGTACGCCGGGTTCTCCCGCACCCGGTCGTCGCGCAGCGGCACCAGCTCGTCCCGCGCGGTGGCGAGGCGCATCACGCCGTCGCGGTGCACCACGCCGGCCGGGTCCACGTAGCCGCGCGGCAGCTCGAAGGGGAACTCGGTCCGCAGGCCGGTGGGCGCGCTCACTCGACCTCCATCTGCTCGTAGGTGACGATGAGGGTCTCGGTGAGCACGCCGGGGTCCCCCGCCCGCAACGCGCCGATCTCGAGGCTGCGCGGCCAGGCGCCGCTGATCCGGTACCGCTTCAGGGGGCTGCCCTCCTGGTCGTACACGATGACCGCGCCGCCGCGCCGGGCCTCGCCGATCCGGCCGAACCTGGCCGCCTGCAGCCACTTCTCGAAGCCGTTGTCGGCCGTGAGCGGGCGCACCAGCGTGAGCTCGCCGCCGTGGCTGCGGCCGGGCAGCTTGCGCACCACGTAGCGCCCGTCGGCGGTGTGCTGCCTGACCTCGATGACGTCGTGCTCCATCTTCAGCCCGCGCACCTCGGAGATCTGCTTGATGACGATCCCGTCGATCTCCAGGCCGAACGAGTGCCCGAGCGCCGCGTCGTAGTCCGCCAGTGCCATGACCGCGCCTACCCCTCGAGGAACGCCGCGCCGGACGCGGACTGGGCCAGCCGGAACACGATGAACTCCGCCGGCCGTACCGGCGCGACACCGACCTCGCAGATCACCGCGCCGCTGTCGACGGACTCGGGCGGGTTGTTGCTCGCGTCGCAGACGACGAAGAACGCCTCGTCGGGGGTGCGGCCGAAGAGCGCGCCCCGGCGCCACTGCTCCGTGAGGAACGCCGCGACGGTGCGCCGCACCTTGGCCCACAGCTCCGCGTCGTTCGGCTCGAACACCGCCCACTGGGTGCCGTACAGGATCGAGCGTTCGAGGTGGTTGAACAGCCGCCGGACGTTCAGGTGCCGCCAGGCCGGGTCCGACGACATCGTGCGGGCGCCCCACACCCGGATGCCCCGGCCCGGCTGCGCCATGAGCGCGTTGACCCCGACCGGGTTGAGCAGGCTCACCTCGCTCGCCGACAGCCGCACGTCGAGGTCGACGGCGCCCCGGATCGCCTCGTTGGCGGGCGCCTTGTGCACGCCCCGGGTCGCGTCGGTGCGCGCCCAGACCCCGGCGATGTGCCCGCTCGGCGGCACCGACCGCGTGCGCCCCTCGACCGGGTCGAACACCCGGATCCACGGGTAGTAGAGGGCGGCGTACTTCGAGTCGAACCCGGCGGCGTCCCGGCGCCACTCCAGCGCCTGCATCGGCGACAGCCCCGGCGGCGGGTCCAGCACCGCCATCCGGTCGCCCATCATCTCGCAGTGCGCGATCATCCCCAGCTGAACGGCCTTCACCGCGTCAAGGTCGAGGTCGCCGCGCTGGTACAGCGCCATCAGGTCGGGCACGACGACCGTCGACACGTCCTGCACGGACTCCAGGCCGCCGAGCCCGGTCCGGTCGGCCGCGTCGCCGACGAAGTCGTCGGCGTGCAGGTCGGGCGCGTCCGCGTGCAGCAGGAAGCGGCCGGGGCGCGCCTTCTCCCGCCAGTTGCCGGACTCGACGTGGATGAGGCGCGATGTCTCGTTGACGCTCTGAACGCTGCCGATCGTCTCCGTGAGCCGGTCGTCCAGGTAGACGCGCACATCGTCGTGGGTCACCTCGACGCTGATCCGGTCGGCCGTCTGCCCGTCGTTGGCGATGAACCGGTAGGCGCCGGCGGTGGCAGACGGCAGCTCCATCCGGCCGGCGCCGACGCGCACGATGTAGCAGTCGCCGCCGCCGTTGAGGAACCAGCCGTAGACCGCGTGGCCCAGGTAGGTGCCGGCCACGAAGTCGCCGAAGGTCCGCCGGAACGAGGCCCAGTCGGCGACCATCGTCGGCGTGTTGAACGGCCCCTGTTCGGCGAGGCCCACGAACGCGGGGACCGAGGTGCCGATCGCCGCCACCGGGCGGCTCCCGCCCTCGATCTCCTCGACGTACACGCCGGGCGCGAGATAGCTGGGTGCCACGTCATGCCTCCGTCAGAGCCGGTCGGTGCTGTGGGTCGGCGATGCTCAGCCGCAGCCCGGTCCCGACCGGCGGGCCCACGGGCCGCGCCATGTCGGGGGTGACCGGGACGGTGACGGCGAGGCACACGGCCGCTTTCAGCGGGATGCCCAGTCCGGCGCACAGCCCGGGCGGCGCATCCCGCAGCGCCATGGTCACGGGCTCCGCGATGGACGCGAGGTGCTCCGGGGGCAGCACCGGATGGCGCAGGGCCATCTGGAGGACCGCGTCGAGCAGCCCGTGCGCGGCGAGCGGGTCGACCGCCCAGGCCGTCACGGCGTATGACAGCACGATGTACCGCGGCGGCGGCCGCACCCCGACGACCCGCCCGTCCTCGTCGTGCAGGCGGACCGCGCCGTGCTGCCGCCGCGTCACGTCCTCGGCGAGGTCGAACAGGGACACGTCGACCCGCACCGACATGTCCCCCACGGGCGCGTCGAGCGACAGCTGGACCTCGCGGCCCAGCTCCTCGTACAGCAACGCGCTCAGCGCCCGCCCCACCTCGGCGATCACCGGCGCCACCGACCGGACCTCGTCACGGGGTGAGCATGCACCCCACCCCTCATCGACGAGTCATCGCCGGCTTAACGCCGCTACGGTTTCACCCCCGTGCCGAGCACCTTGTCGCCGGTGTGCGTCGCCGGCGGGAACGTGGCGACAGGGACGTTCAGCGCGGTCAGCGCGGCGTCGAGGAAGTCGCGCCAGATCGCGCCGGGCAGCGTGCCGCCGATGATCGCCCTGCCGTCCCGGTCGACGATCTTCTGCTCCTCGCTCTTGTTGCCGACCCACACGGCGACGGCGAGACCGCTGGACTTCCTGGCGGGGTCGGAGGCCGCGTAGCCGGCCATCCACGCGTGCGCGTTGTCGGTGGTCTGGGCCAGCTGCCACGCCCCGGCGGTGCCGACGAGCTGGCGGTCGTCGTGGGTGCGCAGGCCGTACCGCTTCGGCACGCCCTGCAGGACGGCGTTCAGGTCGTCGGCCATGGCCTCGGTGAAGCCCGGGATCCGCTTCGGGTTGACGACCTCGCCGTAGGTCTTCTTGCCGTCGGTCCACACCTCCTTGAGGAAGTGCGCCTTCGTGGCGACCCCGCGGTTGGCGAACGTGGCCATGCCGGCGGCGTGGTCGAGCACGGTCACCGGGTACTGGCCGAGGCCCACCTCCGTGTTGAAGTACTTCGGGAAGACGTCCTTGCCCGGCGCCTTCGCCAGGTCGACCTTCACGAACCTGCCGTCGATGGAGGCCCACATGCTCCCGATCCCCGCGGCGTGGGCCGTGTCGATCACCTTCGCGGGGCCGGCCGCCGCGGCGAGCGCGAAGTACGGCGTGTTGAGCGCCATGACGGTGGCCTCGCTGAGCGTGCACCACTTCGGCGAGCCCGAGCTGCACGCCGGCGCCGCCGTGGGGTTCTCACCGGCGTTCCTGATCGGGTTGCGGCTCGTCCGGCCGCTGCCCGGGAACTCCTGCGGCGACTCGCCGTTCCAGTACGAGTCGATGGAGTATCCGGCGCTCAGGCCGGCCGCGAGGGTGTACACGTCGAACGACGCGCCGGCGGGGTGCCCGCCGCAGCAGCTGTCGGTGCCGTCGCCGAGCACCGGGTCGGCATAGGAGCCGGCGTAGTCGCCGCCGTTGCCGGTGTCGCCGCCGTAGTAGGCCTTGACCGCGCCGGTGCCGGGCTCGATCGCGACGAGCGCGGCCTGCAGGTTTGCCGGCTGCTTGTCCATGTTGGACTCGGCGTTGCGGCCGGCCTCGCGCACCGCGATCTGCTGTGCGGTCCTGTCGATCGTGGTGACGATCTTCAGGCCGCCGTTGCGGAGCCGGTCGAAGTGCTTCCTGCCGTCGGGCGCGGCGTCCTCGTACAGCGGCTGCCCGGTCTTCGGGTCGGTCAGCGCCGCCACCTCGCCGAGCACGTGGTGGACGATCAGGCCCTCGGGCTTGTCCATGCCGCCGGCCACCTTGGTCGCGTCCGCGCGGGCCTGCGCCGCGGTCAGCACCTTCGCCGGGTAGGCCAGCTTCTGGTCCGCGTCGGCCGGCGTCACGAAGCCGAGCTCGACCATCTGCCGTTTGATCTCGTCGAACCGCTCGTGGGCCCGCTCGGCGTCGACCGTCGGGTCGAACGGGCTGCCCTTGCCGTCGCCCTCGGGGTTGTCGACGAGCCCGGCGAGCACCGCGCCCTCGGCGGCCGTCAGGTCCTTCACCGACTTGCCGAAGTACGCCTGCGCCGCCGCCTGCACCCCGTACGCGCCGCGGCCGAAGTACATGATGTTCAGGTACTGCTCGAGGATCTGGTCCTTGCTGTACTGCCGGTTGAGCTTGGTCGCGATGACCGCCTCGCGCGCCTTCCGCGCGAACGACGTGCCTTCGAGCTCGGCCCAGCGCCGCGCGTACTGCTGGCTGATCGTCGACCCGCCGTGCCGGCCGTCGCCGGCGACATGGTTCCACACCGCGCCGGCCGCCTCCCAGTAGTCGACGCCGCTGTTGGTGTAGAACGTCGGGTCCTGCGCCGCGACGAACGCGTGCTGCACGTCGACGGGGATGTCCCCGAACGTGACCAGCGTCCGGTTGACCGAACCGATCCGCGCCATCGGCGTCGTGCCGTCGGCGTAGTAGATCGTCGTCACCCGATCCATGGTGATGTCGCTGGGCATGGCGACGCTGTCGTAGTAGTACGTGCCCCCAACCAGCCCGAGCCCGGCGATGACGGCGAGCACGAGCGCCGACCTGAGCAGGACCTTCCGCCACCGCCTCCGCCGGCCCTTGCCCGCTGGTGTCCCGGCGGCTTCCGGTGTACCGGCAGCGGCCGGCGCACGGTCCACCGCCTCCGGCGCGCCTGCGGCCTCATCCGTGCCGGCCGCGTCAGGCGCTTTCGGCGCCGGCCGCTCGCTGCTCTGGTCGTCGTCCATGTCGTCTGCCCCGTCGTCGAATGGCCATCGATCGCCACAGATCGTACAGACAGTGAACGGATCCGGGGGATCCTGCGTGTTTGGGTACATGACCGTGACACACAGCAACGACGAGAAGCGCTACTTGAGGCCTTCCTCGGCGCGGGCCTCCGTGGCGGCCAGGGCGGTCGACAGGTGCGCACGCCGCCCAGCTTCTCCCGCAGCGAGGTGGTCGCCGCGGCCACGATCCCCCCGGTCGGCGCGTAGGTGAGCGCCTTGAGCGTGAGCAGCGACCGCACCACGGCGTCGCGCCACTCGCCCTCATACGTGCAGGCCGACACCCATCCCTGCCAGTATCCGTCCACCGCACACAGGCATGATGGGTGGATGGCACTGCGGCGTGAGGTCGGCGTCGAGGGTCCGCGTGATGCCGGCGATGTCTGGTGCGGTGACCGCCCGCTGTCGGCGGCCCGTGTTGCGCCGACGCACCAGGCCCGTGGGGATTGCGGGCCTGGTGCGTCGGGCCGGACTCCTACGAGACCGTGCGGTACTGACCCCCGGCGGCGCCGTCCTGCTCGATGCTCAGTTCAGCGTGCAGACCGCGACGCAGACCGTCACCGTGTCGGCCTCGGCGGCAAGTCGACGGACCTGACCGTCGCTGGCACCGTAGACCCCAGCGGCTGGACCCAGGTCCGTCTGTCAGCCCAGCCCCGCACGGTCTCGTAGGACCTTCGGCAAGGTGCGCCAGGCCGGGCCGTCCCGCCGCCGCTGCGTCGCTATGGGCTGCTGTCGCGAAACCGAAATATCCGCCCATCCGCGGAAGTCTCAATAGGCGCCGACGCGAATCGTGCCGTCTGGGTCAGGAAGGTAGCCCTGCAGGTTCACCGCAGGATCATCGCTGCAGAACGGCGGATACGGACCGAACGCGATCGTGGCCCCGTCGTGCTCGGCGAACCAGTCGACCAGATCGGCCACGGCGTCCGGGTCCGGCGCCCAGGCGACCATGTCGTCGCGGAGCTCGGGGCCGTCCGCGGCGAGGACCCCGAACACGAGCTCGGCATCCCCGACAAGTTGAGCGAGAGCGAGTTCCAACAGGGCGGACGACGCCTGTCCACGGTAGGACAATTCAGGCCGGACGAAGACCGTGTAGGAGTCCGACGGCTTCCCCGCCCGGAGCGCGTGATCCAAGTCGGCGAGGGAGCGAAGCAGATACAACGCACGACTCCCCGCTCCGCCGGCCACCCGGTGCAACAGTAGCGATTCGCCCAGATCTGCCAGTACCTGCGCGATCTCAGTGCGCATCTGCGCATCGACGATCGATCTGTGAGTCGGCATGCGGCTCAGGCTACGCGTCGGCGGCCGTAGGCGACCGCCGACGCAACCGGCGTCCGCCTACCGGCGGGTGCAGGGGCAGCAGATGCCGGTCCGGGAGCCCGGGCCGGGTCCGTCCCGCGAGGCGTATTCTCGGCGGGATGATCAGTGTCAACCCGCGCCTCGTCCGGGACGACAAGCCGGTCGAGCGGGCGACGTCCCTCGCTCTTCCCGGCGAGTTGACCGCGCTCATCGTCGCGATCCATGGTGCCGAGACGGTCGAGATCCCCGCCGACTACGCCGAATTCGTCCGTACCGATGGTGGCGGCCTGTGGACCCTGGCCCCCAACGGTGCTCCGGACCCGTACGGCTGGGAGGTCCACCGGTTCTCCACGGCGCTCGCGGCCACCGCGGGGCTGTACGAGCGGGCCGTCACGGAGCAGGAGGACGCTCCGGACTGGGAGCACAAGGCGTCGATCGCGTCGATGCGCAAGGTCGGCTTCTGGCTCGAGATCGGCGGGTACGGCTGGCGGCACCTGCACTACCTGTGCTGCGATCGGTCCCGGGACCAGTACGGCAAGGTCTACGACCTCAACGACGGCGACCTCACCACCGGCATGGTCCCCGATGTGGTCTGGGACAGCTTCAGCGAGTACATCGGCTGACGCCGAGCGCGCATCGTCAGGGTCGTGTCGTCGCTCTGTGACATGCAGTCGTCCGATCAAGGGGACTCGGTCACCGGCACCGGACCGCCGGCGGCGTCCCCGAACGCCACGCAACTCGCGTCGGACACCACGACCGCGGTCACCGCGTCCGCAACCACGTCCCAGACCAGCAGCCGATCCCCGCCGTCTCCGCCGCGCCGAGCCCCGCGACGCCGAGCGGGAGCACCCGGCGGGTGGCCGTCACACCGCCCCTCGCCGGCGGGAGAGGCGCGGTCGACGGGGAACATTGCGTGCGCGACACCCGCCGCGAGCGCCGGAGCGGGCAGCTTCACCGGGTCGGGCGGGAACGGCTGGCCCGCGGTCAGCAGCGCCTGGACGACCAGCAGGGCCGCCTCGTTGAACGCCCGGGCATGCTCGGTGTGGATGGCTGCGGCCCTGGTACAGAGGTCGAGCACGCCGGACTCCACGGACAACTTCCGGGCGGCGTCGTACATCGTCGTCGCGAGGTTCTCCAGCAAGGCCGCCGTCTGCAGCAGCGACCACCACCCCCCGGGCATATCATCTGAAACCGTGACGGTTGCCGTGATCCTCGCCGACCTCGACCAGTGGCTCGCCGCGAACGCACCCCGGACACTGTCCCTGCTGCACCCCCCGGCGAGCCAGGAGCAGCTGCAGGAGCTGGAGTCGCGGCTCGGGTTCGCGCTTCTGCCCGAGGTCGCGAGCACCCTGCTCTGGCACAACGGGGCAACGGAGGAGATGGGCGGCTTCCAGCTGGCGCCGACCTACTGGCTCACCAACGCGGCCCGTGTCGCGGGTGACGCCAGTCGCCTGAGGGCAACCGCTCGCGCATCCAACCCGGAGGCATGGGTCGTGCACTGGGTGCCGCTCGCTGCCGACCGGTGCGGCGGCTACCTGGTCGTCGACCACACCCCAGACGTGGACACCGGTCGAACCTTTCTCTGGGAGCCCGAGAACGGCGAGGACGCGATGGGGTCATGGACAGGTCTTGAGGAGCTCTACAGCGAGCTCCGGTCCGCGCTGCTGGGTGGAGCACCGTGGCTGGACAACAGCTACCAGATCGTCGACGGCGGAGTGGAGTGGGAGTAGGACTCGCGTCATCCGACCCGGCTGCGAAACAGGACGGCACGGCGGACGGACGGGTTGCCAGCTGTTCGGCCGATTCGGGTGCCGACCGATCCGTAATAGCGGACATACCTGCTGGACCCTCAACGGCCACGCCGAGCACGACGCACGCGGCGCGACCGGGGGCACCACCTGGCCCCCTCTCCGGTGGTGACTCCGGTCGCGCGCACGTGCCCCCGTCGTGGGTCAGGTCTGGCGGAGTGGGGGCAAGGGGATGGGGATCTGGTAGGCGGTGGCGCCGGCGCCGATGCCGCCTTCGCAGGTGTTCGGGGGGACGGTGCCGATGCCGCGGGTGGCTGGGCGTTCGGCGGCCCAGAACATGTAGCCGAGCAGGCCGGCGGTGGTGCCGGCGCCGTTCGGGGCGGCTGACTGGACGAAGGTGCCGGTGGAGCGTTGCAGCGACGTGGCGTAGCTGGTGCACTCGGGCAGTGGGCGGCTGCCCTGGGCGACGTACAGGCCGCCGGTGAACTTGGCGGGGGCGAGCGGCGGGACCACCGGGTTGTAGGTGGGTTTGCCGTCGATGTGTTCCTGCCAGTTGGCGATCGCCGCGCTCGCTGACGGTTGCTTCGAGGGGACCATGGCGTTGGCGTAGTCGAGGACCGGGCGGTCGGTGCGCAGCCAGTCTGCGGTGGCCTTGCGGTTGAGGGCGATGAGCCACCGGTCGCCGGCCGCGACGTCGATGGTCAGGCGGGCCGCCGGGTCGGCGCCGGACGCGTCGTAGGGCAGGGCCGCGCGGTACGCGTCGATGAAGGCCTGCAGTCCGGTCAGGTTGGGGGCGGTGTTCTCCTCGTAGTCGATCTCGATGCCGACGCCGAGCCGGCGGGCGACGGCGGCGGCGTTGCGGCCGAGCTGGGCGGCGTTCGAGGTGAGGGCCGCGTTCCACGCGTCGGTGTAGGTGATGCCGCCGATCGACAGCATGACGCGGATCCCGCGGCCGGTGAAGTAGCCGACGATCTCCGGGGTCATGCCGCGTGGGACGCCGGCCACCGTCGTGGCGTCGTCGGTGAGGTTCAGCAGCTTCCCCGGGTCGACGAAGCTCAGCACCACGACGTTGACCGACGGCCGGCCGTCGCCGCGGTCGACCAGCCAGTGGTTCTGGGCGTCGAACGCCGCCACGGTCCGGGCGGTGCCCCAGGTGCAGAAGTCGTTGCCGCAGTGCCACGCGCCGTAGATCTGCGGTGGCGTCACCGCCGCGGCCGCCGGCCGGGCGAGCGCGACAAGCACGGCGGTGACCAGGATGGGTAGCGCGGCGAGCACAGCGAGTATTCGGCGCATGCAAAGAAGGTAAACACTGGATCGACGGCTGTACACGGCCGCGGCCCGCAGCGATATACGGAGCGAAAGCGTTACACCGCGGGGAGTCGCGCGGCGCGGACGAGGACCTGGAGCCGGCCCACCTCGGTGCCGTCGCGGCGCAGACGGACGCCGCGGACCTGGAGCCATGGCTCGCCGTCGAACTCGATGGGGCCGGCGCGGTCGACGGACTCGACCCGGAGGCGCAGCTCACCGGTGCCGTATCGGTAGTCCTGCTCGCCCAACACGACGACGAAGACGCGTGCCGTCATGGCACCGGTCGGCAGCGTTCGGGTGCTGTCATGTGCATGGCGCCGAGCCTATGTCGGCGTCGTGCCCGGCGACCTCAGCTAAATCGATGCAACACTCGGCTTCTCGACAGGGCCGTGGTCGCCCGCGGGCCGTGGGCGGCTGCCTGATCGGACACATCCGCGCGACGATCGTGGCCGCCGGTGCTGCTCAGCGGGGGTGCGGGCAGGTCCGGCCGGGCCGTTTGCAAAGATCGGATCATGCCGTCGTCACCGCCCGAGGAAGCAACACCGCCCGAGGACCTGGCAGTACCCGACGAGGAGACGGCCCCGACACCCGGCCAGAGGACGGCGCGCAGCGCCGTGGCGGTGCCCGAGCAGAAGAACGACGTGGCGGCGCCCGAGGAGATGGCGACCGGGACCTGGCGGAGCCGGTGGCTGCGGCTGCTGCTCGTCGTCGTCTCCGTGGTGGTGCTGGCGGCGATCGGCCTGCGCGGGCGGCTCCCCGACCCGCAGGACCTGCTCAACTCGCTGAGCAATGCCTCGTGGGGCTGGGTCGCCCTGGCCGGGCTGCTGCAGGCCGGGTCGGTCGCCGCGTTCGCGGGGCAGCAGCAGTACCTGTTCTCGGCGCTCGGCGTCCGGATCCGCCGTCGCCGGGTGCTGGCGATCACCCTGGCCCGCACCGCGATCTCGATCTCGGTCCCGGCCGGCGCCGCGGTCTCCACCGGCTACGCGATCCGCGAGTACGAGCGCGCCGGCGCCCCCAAGGAGCTCGGCGCGGTCACCGCGATCGTGTCCGGGCTCGCCTCGATCGGCGGCCTCGCGCTCATGTACGTCGCGGGCGGCGCCGCCCTGGCCGCGTACGGCACCACGACGTCCCTGACCTGGCGTCCTCTAGCGATCGTGGCCGGGATCGTCGCCCTGACGGCCGCCGTCATCGTCCTCGGCCGGCGCCTCATCGACGCCAAGCCCGCCGACCCGCGGAGGCCCCCGCCGAAGGGCCGGATCCGCCGGTACGTGCAGCGCCTCCTCGCCTCGGCCCGGGAGGCGTGGCGGGCGGGTGCCGGCCTGCGCGCCCGCGACTGGTGGGCCGTCATCGCCTACGCCGCCGCGAACTGGGTGACCGACCTGTGCTGCCTGGCCGCCTGCACGTATGCGCTGGGCCTGCCGGTGGCGCTGCCCGCGCTGGCCGGCATCTACCTCGGCGTCCAGATCGTCCGGCAGGTGCCGCTGTCCCCGGGCGGCATCGGCGTGATCGAGACCGCTCTGGTCGCGGGCCTGACCGCGTCGGGCGCGACCGCCATCGCCGCGACCGCCGCCGTCCTGCTCTACCGCCTGCTGTCGTGCTGGCTGCTCATCCCGCTCGGCGGGGCCGCCGCGGTCGTCCTGCGCCGCCCCCGCCCGGACCGGTCACCGTGAAGCGGTCGTCCTGCGCCGCCCCGGCAGCAACCCACCGGCGGGTGACCTACCCCAGCGGGAACGGGGAGAAGTGCCGGCCGTCCGCCGACTGGTACATGCCGGTGCCGTTCGAGTTCGCCCGGGTCGTCGTGCCCAGTGTCGATCGGTGCTCGCCGTTCTACGTCTTCGCGCCGCAGCACCTCTACGCCGACCACCAGGCGCAGCCCGACGGCTCGGCCGACGCGACGCGCGTGGCGTTCCCGCTGGACGAGACCGCGAAGTACTTCAAGGTGCTTGTCGCGCTGTGCGAACCGCGGCTGCGTGATCCGTCCTCGCCCGTGATCCGCACTTCTCGCGCCGTTTTGGACATCGCGGGTGTCATCGACCAGGCCTGCCCGGTTCGGGACGTGGCCGTCGCTACGCATGGTCAGGTCATCGAGGTGCTGATCGCGAACCGGTTGACGAACCCGTCCGCGATGGTGGGGTTGCCCGCCGCCGGCAGATTGTCGCAAGCGTCAGGCCCGTACCCGGTCCGGCGACCAGGTACGGGCCTGACGGTGTGCGGTCAGATCCAGCGGGGCGGGCTGGCGGGGCTCTCGTGCCAGCGGCGGTCCAGCGCCGTCACCACGTACGTGTAGTGCTTGCCGGGTTCGGCGGTCGTGTCGGTGAACGAGGTGCCGCGGACCGTGGCGATCAGGTTCGTGGCGTCGGCCAGGTCGCAGGCGCGGGCCGCGGTCGTGCCGTCGAGGCGGTACACCCCGTAGGACGTGACCTCGGCGAACGGGCCGGCGCCGTTCGCGGTGGGGCGCCACCGCAGCTCCGTGCCGGCCGAGGTGCGCCGGGCGCCGGTGATGACCGGGAAGAGCAGCGGCTTGGCGGGACCCCAGGCCGGCGGGAACGCCGGGCGGGTGTGGTGCTCGGCGGCGAGGATGGTCTCGGACCCCAGCCGGTTCGCCCGGACCTGGACGGCGCTGAAGTGCACGTCGCCGAGGACCTGCGGGTACTGGCGGTTGAACGTGAGGTGGTTGGACAGTTCGTTGGGGTCGAACCAGGCGGCGGGCTGGCCCGCGGCGGCGACCTTGTAGTCGGCCTGGCCGATGTAGAGCTGCACGTCGGTGCCGGCGACGACGTCCGCCCACCACGGCACCAGCTTCGCGTAGTCGGCGACGGCGAAGCCGATGTTCCAGTACACCTGCGGCACGATGTAGTCGACCCAGCCCTCCTTCACCCACTTGCGGGTGTCGGCGGAGTTGGCGTCGTAGGACTGGGTGCCGTTGGTGTCGGAGCCGAGCGGGTCGGCGGCCTTGTTGCGCCAGATGCCGAACGGGCTGACGCCGAAGCGGACCCACGGCTTGGCGGCGTGAATGCGGCCGTCGAGCTCGCGGATGAGCTGGTCGATGTTGTCGCGGCGCCAGTCGGCCTTGGTGGCGAAGCCGGCGCCGTACTGGGCGAACGTCGCGTCGTCGCCGAAGTCCTGGCCGGCGGCGGGGTACGGGTAGAAGTAGTCGTCGAAGTGCACGCCGTCGATGTCGTACTTCGTGACCGCGTCCATGACGGCGTCTTCGACGAAGGCGCGCGCCTCGGGGATGCCGGGGTTGAAGTAGAGCCGGCCGGCGGCGTTGTTCACCGGGTAGGGCACGGCCCAGTCGGGGTGGACCCGCAGCGGGCTGTTGGCCGGCAGCTTCGACACGTCGGTGCCGGCGCCGCCGGGTGCGGGCATGCTCGCCCGGTACGGGTTGAACCAGGCGTGGAACTCCAGGTTGCGCGCGTGCGCCTCGGACACGAGGTACGCGAGCGGATCCCAGCCGGGGTCTTGGCCGGCGACGCCGGTGAGGTACTGCGACCACGGCTCCAGCGGCGACGGCCAGAACGCGTCGGCGTGCGGGCGGACCTGCACGATGACGGTGTTGTAGTTGAGCGACTCGGCGAGGTCGAGCCAGCCGTCGTACTCGGCCTTCAGCTCGGCCTCGGTCTTGCCTTGCGCGGAGGGCCAGTCGATGTTGACGACGCTGGCGATCCACATCGCCCGCATCTGGTGCTTCGGCGTGGCCGGGTCCGTCACGCAAACCACCGGTTCGGTGGCGACCGCGGCCGAGGCGGGTGCGGTCGCCACGAACGCGGCGGCCAGGCAGAGTAAGGCGGAAAGACGGGCGAACATCAGGGTCACCTTCACGAGAGCCAGTTGGACGAGCCCGGGACCCGCGGCCAGTGCGCGGTGGACGGGGCGATCAGGTAGGCGATGCCGCCGCTGCCGGAGGCGACGGTGCCGTTCGCGCGGTACCGCTTCGTGCGCAGCCACACCTGCTCGAACTCGGTGCGGCTGTAGACGTTGCGGACCGCGTCGTTCGACGAGGACGCCGGGTCGTTGACGATCACGTCACCGGTGGCGGTGAAGCCGACGATGACGAACAGGTGCCCGGACGTGGAGTAGTTCGCGCCGGTCAGCTCGGTGGCGAGGAACGACTGCGAGGTGACGACGGGGATGCCGGCCGCGATGAAGCGCTCGGCCTCGTCGAGGGAGTGCAGCCGGGTCACGATGCCGGTGAGGCCGTAGGTGGCCGCGTAGGCGGTGTTGAACGGCCAGTTGCCGGCGCCCTCGTAGGTGTAGTCGTAGGTGCTGCGGGCCGCGTTGTCGACCTGCGGGTCCGGGTCGGTGGGGTCGACCCAGGCGAGGTCCTCCGGGCGGGGGTGCTTGCCCCAGTACTCGACGACCATCTCCGTGGACGTCGGCGAGCACCAGGCCTCGCCACCGTTGTCGTACTCGGGGTAATGGCCCTCGTGGATGTTCTGCGAGTAGCGCGGGACCGCCAGCTCCCGGCCCCAGGCGATGTGCCCGGCGCTGGCCGGGACCGTGAAGCGGTCCGGCACGTTGGAGGCCATGGCCCCGGCGAGGTAGACGCGCGGCGCCGCGGTCGTGCCCGCCTTGCGGTACAGGGTGAGCCGCAGCCGGTAGGACTGCAGCAGCACGCCGGCCGAGGCGTCGTCGATGGAGAAGGTGTCGGTCCAGATCGACGAGACGCCGTCGCTCTGGCCGTCGACGGTGGCGCGGTGGATGTCCTGGTCACCGCTCGCCCACTTGCCCATGACGTACCGCGGGGTCGCCCGGCCGTCGGTGTAGGTGCCCTCCAGCTCGACCTGCAGCCAGGTCCCGGCCGGGGTGTCGGCGTTCCAGGACGCGACGAGCTCGCTGGCGCCGAAGCCGACGCGCTGCACCGGCGAGGTCCAGGTCGCGTAGTCCCAGCCGTCGGCGGTCCCCGCGGCACCGCCGATGGTGAGGAACGGCTTGCGGCCCGGCACCGCCCGGGTGCCCTCGCTCCTGCCGCTGAGCCACTGCGGGAAGCTCTGCCAGGCATGGAACGTGATCTGCTCGTCGTGCTGGACGGGCCCAGGGTGGGCCACCGCGGGCGCCGCCGGGAGCAGCGACGCGACGGCGAGCACGACGATGGCGAACGTTCGTCTCATGACCGCTCCTAGGGAAGGAACGACGGCAGGATCTGCACGTCGTCCAGGTTCACGAACATGACCCGGTGTCCGAACTGGACCTGCGCGTAGCGGTTCTGGCCGCGGATGACGGTCCAGTCGCCGGGCGAGGAGCCGTCGAAGGTCACGGCCCGGTAGTACTCGCCGGGCACGATGCCGCCGAGGGTGTAGCGCTGGCCGGCGGCGAAGGTGTACTGCAGCGGCGTGATCGCCTGGACCGGCACGCCGGCCGGGTAGGCGGTCGCCTCCGGGTAGGCGCGCCCGTACACCGGGATCGTCGTCTTGCCGGCCTTGGGGGTGACCACGAGGCCGGTCGACCACTTCGCCGCTGGGCGTGCCGGCGGGTTGAGGAACCAGCCCTTCTGGCCGAGGTACCAGATCGCGGTCCAGTCGCCCTGCCGGTCGGCGACGGCGTAGGTCTGCCCGGCGGCGGCGCGGGCGCCGTGGTCGGAGACCTGCATCGTGGCCGGTTCGCCGCCGGGGCGCAGGCCGATGTCGCTGAGCAGCGGCGCGTCCGCGGCGGGCGCGGTGCGCAGCAGCACCGACGAGGAGCCGTGCGCCGGGCAGGGGGTGTCCGGCGTGCCCGTGCACCCGGTGAACGGCAGCTGGTTCTGCCCGTAGTCCGGGTCGATCGTGACGAGGCCGGTGCGCGGCGTGCCGAACTGGACGAACGGCGCGTGCAGCAGGTCGAAGTAGTGGCTCCAGTCCCAGTACGGGCCCGGGTCCCAGTGCATGCCCCTCACCGTCGACGGCACGGTCCCCGGCACGTTGTCGTGGCCGATGATGTGCTGCCGGTCGAGCGGGATGGCCAGGCGCGCCGCGAGGTAGCGCACGAGCTTCGCCGACGAGCGGTACATCGCCTCCGTGTACCAGGCGCCCTGCTGCGCGGCGTAGCCCTCGTGCTCCAGCCCGACGGACTTGGCGTTGACGTACCAGTTGCCGGCGTGCCACGCGACGTCCTTGGTCTTCACGTGCTGGGCGACGTGCCCGTCGACGGAGCGCAGCGTGTAGTGCCAGCTGACGTACGTCGGGTCCTGCACGAGCTTCAGCGTGGTGTCGTAGCTGGCCTCGGTGTCGTGGATGACGATGTACTCGATCCGCTGCCGGGCCGGGCGGTCGCTGAGGTCGTGGTTGCCGTAGTCGCCGTCGCCGAACTGCTCGTACGGTGCGGGGATCCACTCGCACGAGATGTCCACCGGGCACTCGAGGCCGTCCGGGCGGGCCGGCGGCCGGCGCAGGCCGAGCCGGTCCAGCCACGTCGTGACGGGGCTGATCCTGGGCTGCGCGGCGAGCGTCACGAGCTGGCCGTCGTCGGTGGTACGGCTGGCGCCGTCCCGCAGCGTCGCGTACACCTCGTCGGCGAACGCGGCCGCGGCGTCGGTGGTGTCGGCGCCGCTGTACTTCGCGACGGCCCCGTACCAGGCGGCCGGGTCGCTGGCAGCGCCGCCGGGTGCGCCGGCGTCGTGCTGGTACTGGGCGAGCAGCGCGGCCCCGCCGTTGATGTTGGCGGCCGGGTCGGTGCGCAGCGCCGTCTCCGACGCGCCGGTGAGCTCGGCGGCCCGGTCGAGGGTCTGCAGCGCCGGGCCGCCCGCGCCGGAGGTGACGGCCGGGACGGTCTTCGGGGCTCGGGAGTCGTCGCCGCGCGCGTCACCGGTGTCGTGGTGCGGCTGGGCCGTGGTGGTGAGAGCGGCGGCGTCGGTGAGGTGCATCGGGCCGTACCCGGCGCTGGTGCTGGGCGCGCCGCGGTTGGTGTCCCACCGGGACTCCAGATAGGACACGGCGAGCAGGACGCCGACCGGGACGCCCCAGGTGGCGGAGGCGTCGGCGTATGCGGCCTGGCGAGTGGCCGGCGCGGCGGCGGCGGGGGCGGCGGGCACCGCGGTGGCGGTGGACACCAGGGCGACCGCGGCGCCGAGCATGAAGGACCTGCGGCTAAGGCGCATCGAACCTCCTGACTGCGGATGGCTGGGCACAGCGTGACGCATAGCAATCTTTGCCGTCAATCCCTAACGGCGAGTTGCCTCGAAGCGTAGGGAACCTACGGGATCGCGGAGCGATTTCGACCGATTTGTCCGGAACAGTATGAACAAGAACGGACAGCAAGGTATGCAGATCCGTTACAGCGGACCAGTGACGGCGAAAGGTTTGTAGATTACCTTCACTGGTACGTCGCACGTCGACGGTTACCTACAGTCGATGTCGTCGATGCCGGGGAGGTGGGTGGCGTCATGAGCGTCGTACCACTGGAATCGGAGCGGGTGGACCCGCCGGCCGTGGACCGCGAGCCGGCCGGCGGGATCGCCGCGCGGTCGCTCACGCAGGCGGTCTGGCTGCGCCTGCGCCGCGACCGCACCGCCCTGGCCAGCGGCGTCGTGTCGGCGGTGCTCGTCGTCGTGGGCCTCGCCGCGCCGCTGATCGAGAAGGTGTACGGGATCGGCCCGCTGGACTCGTTCAAGGACGACCTGGACCGCTTCGGCATGCCGTACGGGGTGGCCGGCGGTGTCACGGGCACCCACTGGTTCGGCCTCGAGCCCGGCCTCGGCCGGGACCTGTTCATCCAGATGGTCTACGGGATGCGCACCTCGCTGGGCATCGCGTTCGCCGCGGCGCTGGTCACCACCACGCTCGGCGTGCTCACCGGGATCATCTCCGGCTACCTCGGCGGCTGGGTCGACGCGATCATCAACTGGATCACCGACGTCGCCCTCGCGCTGCCGTTCCTCATCTTCACCCTCGCCCTGATCCGGCCCCTGGAGCTCGCCTTCTACGGCCCGCGCGAGGCGGTGCCGGGCTGGTTCCGGGTCGTCGTGCTGATCGGGCTGTTCGCCGCGTTCGGCTGGACCAGCACCGCCCGCCTCGTGCGCGGCCAGGTGCTGTCGCTGCGGGAACGCGAGTTCGTCGAGGCCGCCCGGGCCACCGGCGCCCGGACCCCGCGGATCCTGTTCAAGGAACTGCTGCCGAACCTGTGGGCGCCGATCATCGTCGTGTTCTCGCTGTCGATCCCGGCGTACATCACCAGCGAGGCGGCCCTGTCCTTCCTCGGCATCGGGATGCTGGAGCCGACGCCCGACTTCGGGCGCACCATCTTCCGCAGCCTCAACTACCTGCAGACCGACCCGGCGTACGTGTTCTTCCCCGGCGTGACGATCTTCGTGCTGGTCCTCGCCTTCAACCTGTTCGGCGACGCCGTCCGCGACGCGCTCGACCCGAGATCTACCCGGTAGGCCCGCGATGCTCAACTTCCTGATCCGGCGGATCCTGCTGGCGGTGCTCACGCTGTTCGCGGTGAGCGTGCTGACGTTCCTGATGTTCTTCGCGCTCCCCCGCGACCCGGCGACCGCGATGTGCCCGAAGAACTGCGACGCGGCCCGCCTCGAGCGCGTCCGCGACGAGCTCGGGCTCAACGACCCCAAGTACGTGCAGTACCTGCACTACGTGAAGGGGATCTTCGCCGGCCGGGACCTGGGCGCCGCGCAGGGCGGCTACTGCGACGCGCCATGCCTCGGGTACTCGTACGTCAACAGCGAGCCGGTGACCGAGACGATCGTGCGGGTCATCCCGGTGACGCTCAGCATCGTGGTCCCCGCGTCGGTGCTGTGGCTCGCCGTCGGCATCGGCCTAGGCATGCTGTCGGCGCTGCGCCTCGGCACCGTGTTCGACCGGCTCGCCATCGGCGTGTCACTGACCGGCGCCTCGCTGCAGCTGTACTTCGTCGGCGGGGTCCTGCTGCTCGTCTTCGTCTACACGCTGAAGATCCTGCCGTATCCGCGGTACACGCCGATCCTGGACAACCCGTGGGACTGGGCGACGGCGCTGATCCTGCCGTGGTGCGCCCTGGCGTTCCTGTTCTCCGCCGTCTACGCCCGGCTGTCGCGCGCACAGATGCTGGAGACGCTGTCGGAGGACTACGTCCGCACCGCGCACGCCAAGGGCCTGCCGTCCCGCACCGTCATCCGCCGCCACGCGCTGCGGGCCGCGATCACGCCGCTGGTCACCACCGCCGGCGTCGAGATCGGCGCCGCGCTCGGCGGCACGGTGATCACCGAGACCACGTTCGGGCTCCGCGGGCTCGGACGCACCGCGATCGACGCGGTCAAGGACGGCGACCTGCCGACGATCATGGGCACCGTCCTGCTCGCGGCGGCGTTCATCGTCGTCGCCAACGTCGTCGTCGACGTGCTCTACACCTTCATCGACCCACGGGTCCGGTTGCGGTGAAACGACCAGGGAGGCCACCATGCCACGCAAACCTTTGACAGCGTTGGTACTGCTCACGCTCATCGCCGGGCTCGGCGCGTGCAGCAACAACAAGCGGACCGACGACGACGCCCAGCCCGACACCGACCGGCAGGCGAGCGGCTCGATCGCCACCGACCCGAAGGACTCCAAGGGCCCGGCGGCGGAGATCCCCGGCGCCGGCAAGGGCGGCACCGTCACCGTCCTGCGGCAGAGCAAGGTCTCCCACCTCGACCCGCAGCGCGTGTACTCCTTCGTCGGCCTCACCGCGTCGCAGCTCTACGCGCGGCGGCTCACCACGTACAAGGACGACGGCAAGGGCAAGGTCGTCCTCGTCGGCGACCTGGCCGAGACGCCCGGCACCGACGTCGACAAGAACTGCAAGACCTGGGAGTTCAAGATCAAGGACGGGGTGAAGTTCGAGGACGGCAGCGCCATCACGTCCAAGGAGATCGCCTACGGCATCGCCCGCTCCTTCGACCTCGCGCTGACCGGTGGCCCGACCTACATCCAGGAGTGGCTCGCCGACTCCCCCCAGTTCGACACGAAGTTCAACTTCGCCGCCGACAAGACGGCGCTGCCGCCCGGCCTCACCACCCCGGACCCCAAGACGCTGCGGCTCACCTTCGCCAAGCCGCACTGCGACCTGCCGTTCGCGGCGTCGCTGCCGGCGACCGCGCCCGTGCCGCCGGCCAAGGACACCGGCACCGACTACGACAAGCAGCCGTTCTCCTCCGGCCCCTACAAGCTGACGAAGAACGAGGCCGGCACCCGGCTCACGTTCGAGCGCAACACGTTCTGGGACCCGGCGACCGACGCGATGCGCCACCAGTACCCGGACAGCTACGTCTACGAGTTCGGCGCCAACATCGTCACCCAGACCAACCGCATCATCGCCGACAGCGGCGCCGACGCGGCCGCCGTGTCGTTCAACGGTGTCGACGCCTCGCTGGTGTCCAAGGTGGTCGGCGACCCCGCGCTGAAGGCCCGCACCCTGCAGGAGCCGACGCCCAGCGAGTACACGCTGACCATCAACAACAACCGGGTCACCGACCTGAAGGTCCGCCAGGCGCTCAACACCGTCATCGACCGCGACGGCATCGTCAAGACCCTCGGCGGCGACACCGTCGCGCGGGCCGTCACCACGCTCATGCCGCCGGCGACGATCGGCTGGAAGAACTACGAGGCCTACCCGGCCGGCAAGAGCGGCAACCCGGAGAAGGCGAAGGAGCTGCTCGGCGGCAAGAGCGTCGAGCTGGTCCTGGGCTTCCCCGACGACTCCCGCAACCAGGAGCTCAGCACCACCCTGAAGAGCAACCTGGAGAAGGCCGGCTTCAAGATCACGCTGAAGCCGATCGCCGCCGACACGTTCCTCGACGAGACCAAGAAGAAGGACAACCCGTGGGACCTGTACATCGGCTCGTGGGGCGCTGACTGGCCCAGCGGCGCGTCGATCCTGCCGGTGCTCTACGACGGCCGCGCCATCAAGGACGGCGGCAGCAACAACGGCGCGTCCTACCTCAACGCGCCCGCGCTCAACGCCGAGTTCGACCGCATCCTGGCGATGCCTGTCGGTGAGCAGGGCGCCGAGTGGGGCAAGCTCGACGAGAAGATCATGCTGGAGCACGCGCCGGTCGTGCCCCTGTACGTCGACGTCATGTTCACCCTCCACGGCTCCAAGGTCGGCGGCCTGTTCATCGACTCGATCTGGGGCAGCGTCGCGGTCACCAACGCCTACGTGAAGCAGTGACGGGACTTGTGTCGGTGGCGCTGGCCGGTGAGGCACGCTTGGCGGACGTGCCCCACTACGCGGCCAGCATGATGAAGGTGCCGGTGTTCGTCGCCCTCCACCGGGCGGCGGACGCCGGCACCCTCGACCTCGACGGGCCGGTGCCGGTCGCCAACACCTTCACGTCGGCGACCGGCTCCTCGTACAGCTGCGACCCCGGCTACGACAACGAGCACGACGTCTGGGACCGCCTCGGCAGCGCGGCGCCGGCCCGCTGGCTGGCCCGCCGCATGATCGTGCGGTCCGGCAACCTCGCGACCAATCTCCTCCTCGCCCTCGTCGGCCTGCCCGCCGTCGCCGAGGCGTGGCGGGTGGCGGGCGCGACCCGCAGCGTCACCGGCCGCGGCATCGAGGACGCCGCCGCCGAGGCGGCCGGGATCACCAACACGGTCACGGCGGCCGACCTCGCCCTGCTGTTCGGTGGGCTCCTCGCCGGGACCGTCGCCTCACCCGCGGCGTGCGCTGAGATGCTCGACGTGCTCGCCGGGCAGGAGCTCCGGGAGGATCTCGCGCTCGGGGTGCCCGCGGGGGTCCGGGTCGCGTACAAGAGCGGCTGGGTCGACGGGGTGCGGCACAGCGCGGGCGTGGTGCTGCCGCCCGACGCGCCGCCCTACGTGGTCGCCGTCTGCACGACCGGCGTGCCCGACGCCGCGGCCGTCATCGCCCACGTGTCGAGAACCGCCTGGGAGGAGCGCCAGTGACGATCAAGGAGGTGCGCACGCACCGGGTGTCGGCGCCGTTCCACACGCCGTTCGTCACCGCGCTGCGCCGCGCCACCGCCGCCGAGTCGCTGATCGTCGAGGTCGTCGACGGCGACGGGTGCAGCGGCTACGGCGAGGCGCCGCAGGTGTGGCAGGTGACCGGCGGGTCCGTCGCCGGGGCCGAGGCCTGCGTCCAGCAGCTGCTGGGCCCGCTGATCACCGGTCGCGACGCCGACGACCTGACCGGCAACACGCGGCTCGTGCAGCGGGCGGCCCAGCGCAACGAGGGCGCCAAGGCTGCCGTCGACGTCGCCCTGCACGACCTCGCCGCGCGCCGCCTCGGCCTTCCCCTCGTCCGGTTCCTCGGGGGCACCGCCACGTCGGTGCCGACCGACGTCACCCTCTCCGCCGGTTCGTTGGTGGACGCCGCCCACGCCCGGGTCGCCGAAGGCTTCCATGTGCTGAAGGTCAAGGTCGGCGTCGGCGGGGACCTCGCGCGCGTCCGGGAGCTGCGCGAGGCGGTCGGTCCGGACGTGGTGCTGCGCCTGGACGCCAACCAGGGCTGGACCCCGCGCGAGGCCGTCACCGTCATCCGCGGCATCGAGGACGCCGGCCTCGACGTCGAGCTCGTCGAGCAGCCCGTCTCCCGGCACGACCTCGACGGGCTCGCCTGGGTCAGTGACCGCGTCGGCGTGCCGATCCTCGCCGACGAGGCCGTGTTCGGCGTCCGCGACCTCGTCGAGGTGATCCGCCGCCGCGCCGCCGACCTCGTCAACGTGAAGCTCGCGAAGTGCGGCGGCATCGGCCCCGCCCGCACCCTGCTCGACCTCGCCGCCGCCCACGACATGGGCACCCTGGTCGGCTCGATGATGGAGACCCAGGTCGGCGTCGGCGCGGCCGCGAGCCTCGTCGCCGCCTACGGCACCACTGCCGTCTCCGACCTCGACGCCGCCTGGTGGCTGTCGTCCTCCCCCGTCCAGGGCGGCCCCGTCTACGAGCGGGACCGCGTCCACCTCCCCGACGCCCCCGGCCTCGGCCTGTCCTTGGAGCAGCGTTGAACGTGATCCGCGTGCCGGTCGCCACCCTGTGGGCCGAGCCATCGAAGACCCGCCCCTGCGACGCACCTGCCCTGCGCGACGAGCCCGACCTCGCCGCCTGGGTCGCGGCGATGACCCCCGACGAGCAGACCAGCAGCGACGTCGTGACCCAGGCCCTCCTCGGCGACCGGGTCGTCGTCGAGGAGAGCCGCCCCGACGGCTGGTCCAGGGTGACGCTCCCCGGCCAGCACGACTACCCCGGCTGGATCCGCACCGCCCACCTGACCACCGCACCCGCCCCGGACGACCAGGCCCCCGCACCGGCGGCGAAGCCCCCGACCGGCGAGGACGTCCTGGCCGAGGCCCGGCGCCTGCTGGGCGTCACCTACGTGTGGGGCGGCCTGTCGACGCACGGCATCGACTGCTCCGGTCTCGTCCACCTCGTCTGGCGGCGCCTCGGCGTCAGCCTCCCCCGCGACGCCCACCAGCAGCAGGCCGCCACGGTCGCGGTGCCGGCCGGCGAGGAGCGCCCCGGCGACCTGTACTTCTTCGCCCGCCCCGGCCGCCTTGCCCACCACGTCGGCATCGTGGTGACGCCCGGCCACCTGATCCACGCGTCGCAGGGACGGCACGCGGTCGTCGAGGAGCCGATGCCACCGGAGCGGGCCGAGACCCTGGCCGGCGCGCACCGCGTGTGATCCGCCTATTGCGGTTCGGTCGATGTCGATGTTGGATGTCGGCAGCGCAAGGAGGCTGCGGTGCTCGCACTGCTCGGCCGGTGGACCGCCGACCACCGGATGCTCGTCCTCGCCGTCTGGGCCGTGATCGCCCTGGCCGGTGCGGTGTTCGGGGGCACGGTCTACGACCGGACCCAGTCGGTGGACGGGCTGCGCCCCGACGTCGAGTCGTCGGTCGCGCGGGAGCGCATCGACCGGCTCGCGCCGGAGGGTGAGCGGGTCGTCGCGGTCATCTCGGGGCGCGACTTCAACGCGACCGCGCTCGTCGACAACGCCAGCCGGGTCATGTTCGACATCCGGGCCATCCCCGGGGTCGCGAAGGTCACCGACGCCTACACCGCCGGGTCCGGCCAGGTGTCGAGCGACAATCAGAGCTCACTCGTCACCGTCGAACTGAAGCCCAGCCTGAGCGACGAGGAGGCACTCGCCGTCGCGGACAAGGTCAAGGCCGCGCTGCGCCGCATCGACGCGCCGCGGGTGCTCGTCGGCGGGGAGCTGCTCGCCGAGCGGACATTCGGCGAGCAGGCCGTCAAGGACGCCGCGATCGGGGAAGGGGTCGCGCTCGTCGTGCTGTACGGGGTCCTCGCCGTCGTCCTCCGCGGGATCGTGGCGGGCAGCCTGCCGCTGGTCGCCGCGCTCGGCACGGTCGCCGCGACGCTGCTCGCGCTGGCCGGGCTCGCCGGCGCGGTGCCGGTCAGCGAGTACGCGGTCAACGTCGTCACCCTCCTCGGGCTCGGCCTCGCCGTCGACTACAGCCTGCTGGTCCTCACCAGGTTCCGGGAGGAGCGCGCCGCGAACCGCAAGGCGGCGCTGCCGGACCTTCTCGCCACGACCGTCGCGACCGCCGGGCGGGCCGTGCTCGTCTCCGGGCTCGCCGTGGGCGCCGCGCTCGCCGGGCTGTTCGCGTTCGCGGAGCCGCTGCTCGCCGCGATGGCGCTCGGCGGCGCGCTCGTCGTCTGTCTCGCCACCGCCGCCGGCCTCACGCTGGTCCCGGCCCTGATCGCGGTCGCGCACCGGAGGATCCCGGCATTGGCGGTACCGACGCGGAAACAGCGACCCGGAGTCCTGGCGCGGCTCGCCGCATCCGCGCAGCGACGCCCCGCGGCCGTGGCGCTCGGCGTGACCGCCGGGCTGGTCCTGCTGAGCCTGCCCCTGCTGCACCTCACCCTCGCCAACTCCGACGCCCGGTCGCTGCCCACGAAGAGCGAGGAGCGGCTCGCATACGAGGCGGTCGAGCGCGACTTCGCCAAGTGGACGACCCAGCCGGTCACCGTCCTCATCGAGGGCGGCGCCGGCGACGCGCCGGTGGTGCCGGTGCTGGAGCGGATCCGCGCCCTGACCGGCGAGGCCGAGCTCGACCTGCGCACCGGCCTGCCCGCCGGCGTCACCGTGGTCGACCTGCACCCGGCCGGGTCCGGCGAGCGCCTCGTCGGCCAGGTGCGCGCCATCGACGCGCAGGTGCCGGTGCTCGTGGCCGGCCCCGCCGCCGAGCTCATCGACGCGCGCGAGTCGACCCGGTCCAGGCTGCCGATCGCGATCGCGGTCATCGTCGTCGCCACCGCGATCCTGCTCTTCGCGCTCACCCGCTCGGTCGTGGTGCCGGTGAAGGCGCTGTGCATGAACGTCCTCACGCTCGTCGCCACCCTCGGCGCGCTCGTCGCCGTCTTCCAGTGGGGCTGGGGGTCGGCGCTGCTCGGGTTCGAGCCGTGGGGCGCGCTGGACATCACCACGCCGCTGCTGCTGTTCGTGTTCATCTTCGGCCTGTCGATGGACTACGAGGTGTTCCTCCTCGCCCGCATCAAGGAGGAGTGGGACGCCCGCACTGGCGACGACCGGGCCGCGAACGACCGGGCGGTGCTCGCCGGGATCACCGCGACCGGTCCCGTCGTCACCACGGCCGCCCTGGCGATCGGCATCGTCTTCCTCGGCTTCGCGCTCGGCGACCTGATCGCGGTGAAGGAGATCGGCGTCGGCATGACCGTCGCCGTGCTGCTGGACGTCACCGTGGTCCGCGGGCTGCTGCTGCCCGCCACCATGTCGCTGCTCGGCACCGCGAACTGGTGGCGGCCGGGCTTGAAGCCGGGTGGCACACTTCGCTCACGGGGGAGCTTGCCTCACAGGGACGTGACAAGCGGGAGGTAGGACGATGCGCCGGCCGTTCGTGGCCCGCGACCCGGAGCGGGCCGTCGTCGAACGCACGATCACCGGCGTGGAGCCCGGCGGGGCGCTGCTCATCGGCCCGGCGGGCATCGGCAAGAGCCGGCTCGCCGACGAGGTCGTCACCGCCGCCGGCCGGCAGGGGCACCACGCCATGCGGGTGCACGCGTCGGAGGCGGCGCGGGAGCTGCCGCTCGGCGCGCTCGGCCCGCTGCTGCCGGCGCAGCCGCCGAAGGACGTCGCGGCCGTGCTGCGGGCGCTGGTCCCCGGGCACGGGCGGGGGCTGCTGTTCGTCGACGACGTCGACCTGCTCGACCCGATGTCGGCGGCCGCGGTGCACCAGATCGTCGCCAACGGTCTCCTGGACGTCGTCGCCACCGTCCGGGCCGGCGTCGAGCTGCCCGCGTTCGTCACCGCGCTCATGCGCACCGGGCGGCTGGAGCGCGTCGACCTCGGCCCGCTGACCGCGGCGGGCGTCGCCGAGCTGGTCGCCGCCGTCCTCGACGGGCCGGTCTCCAGCATCACCGTCGCGCACGTGCAGCGGCTGTCGGCGGGCAACCCGCTGTACGTGCACGAGCTGCTGACCGACGCGGTGGAGTCGGGCGCGCTCGCCGTCGTCGACGGCCTGTGGCACCTGCGGCAGCTGCCGGCCGCGTCGCCGCGGCTGACGGACCTGCTCAACGCCCGGCTGCGCAGCACGAGCCGGCAGGAGCGGCTGGCCCTGGAGCTGCTGGCGATCGCCGGACAGCTCGGTCTTTCGCAGGTGTACGGGCTGAGCGACCACGACGCCGTCGAAGGGCTCGAACGGCGCGGGCTGATCACTGTCCGGCAGGACGGCCGGCGCACGCACGCCGCGCTCGCGCACCCGCTGTACGGGGAGATCCTGCGCACGACCCTGCCCGTGTCGGTCCGCCTGCGGCACAGCCGCACCCTCGCCGACCTGTGGGAGCGCACCGGCGCGCGGCGCCGCGAGGACCTGCTGCGCTGGGCGGTGTGGCGGCTCACCGGCGGCGGGCCGGTCAACGCGGCATGGATGACCGAGGCGGCCCGCCTCGCCACCCTGCTGCGGGCCCGGGTCGCCGTCCGGGAACGCCTGGCCAGGCACGCGTGGCAGGCGACCGGCGCGGCGGAGGCGGGGCTGCTGCTGGCGGCGGCGCAGTTCGACGCGGGGCGGTCCGGCGACGGCTACGCGGTCCTCGACCGGATCGCCGCGACCGCCGACACCGACGAGGACCGGGCCGGCGCCGCGCTCGCCCGGGCGTTCTACCTCGGGTGGGGCGCCGGCCGGCTCGACGAGGCCCTCGCCACCCTGGAGCGGGCCGGGACGGTGGTCACCGACCCGCAGTGGCGGGCGGCGCTCACCACGCAGCGCAGCATGCTGCTCGCCGCGTCGGGCGCCCCGGACGACGCACTGGCCCTGCTGGAGCCGGTCCTCGGCGCTGACGGTGCCCTCACCCTGCAGGCGTCGGCGGCCGGGGGTCTGGCGTACATGCTGGCCGGCCGGTTCCCGGAGGCGATCCGCCTGGCCCGCCGCGCGCACCGGCTCGCGACCAGTGCCGAGCGCGCGCACCAGGACATCGGCGTCCTGCCCGGTCTCGCCGGGCTGTGCGTGCGGGTGACGACCGACGCCGGCCACGTCGCCGACGCCCGGCGCTTCGGCGAGACGGTCCTGCGGACCGCCGCGGGCAAGGGCGACGCGCACGGCCTCGCCTGGATCACGGCTGGCCTGGCGAGCCTGGAGCTGCCAGCCGGTGACCTCGAGGCCGCCCGCGGCCACGCGATCGAGGCCGCCGCCTACTTCCGGCAGGTCAGCTCGCCGATCGGGCTCGGCTGGGTGCTCGCCATCGGGCTGCTCGTCGCCGTCCACGAGGGCGACCCGGCCCGGGCGGCGACGATCGCGGCGGAGCTGGCCGCGACCCGGCCCGAGCAGCGGCAGGTGCAGCTGTACCACTACGAGATCGACCGGGCGCTCGCCTGGCACGAGACGCTGACCGGCGACCCGGAACGGGCCCGGCACCGGCTCGCGGCGCGGGCCAGGCACTGGTGGGACCGGGGCGCGCTGCTGCCCGGCGTCGTGCTCTGCAACGACCTGGCCAGGCTCGGCGGCGCCCGGCAGGCCGCGGCGATCCTCGGCGACGTCCCACCCGGGTGGCCGCTCGGCGAGGCCGTCGCGGCGTTCGTGCGGGCGATGGCCGGCGGCGACGGCCCCGGGCTGGAGGCGGCGGCCCGACGCTTCGACGAGCTCGGGTTCACCGTGTATGCGGCGGACGCGGCGGCGGCCGCGTGGGCGGTGAAGGGCTCCGTCCGGGACGTCAACCGGCTCGCCGCCGCCGTCGCCGCCTGCACGGCACGCTGCCCGGGGCTGCGCACCCCGCTGCTGGCCGCGGTCGACGCCGAGCACCGGCTCACCCCGCGGGAGCGGGAGATCGCCTCCCTGGCCGCCGCCGGGTTCAGCAACCGGGACATCGCGGAGCGGCTGACGCTGTCGTTCCGCACGGTCGAGAACCACCTGGCCCGCGTCTATCTCAAGCTCGGCCTGCACGGCCGCAACGAACTGAGTGGTGCGCCGCCACGAATCTGAGTGGCCGCCACTCATGACGCTGCGCATACCGCCCAGCCACTGTGTGCCGAGCATGTTTCGTCGTGCTGCCTGACCGCGCCATCGTGCGGGCCGGCCGCGCGGCGACGAAACGATGACATCTGGGGGCGGACGGTGACCGTCGACGCGACGTTCGGGCAGCTCGTGAAGACCCGGCGGCGCGCGCTCGACCTGACCCAGCAGGACCTCGCCAGCCAGGTCGGCTACTCGGTCATCACCATCCGCAAGGTGGAGACCGACGAGCGCCGGCCGTCGCGCGAGCTGGCCGAGCGGCTCGCGAAGTGCCTGCACATCGCGCCCGAGCGGCAGGGCGCGTTCATCGGGCTGGCCCGCCGCCAGGCCGACTGGGTCGACGACCGCGACTCCCCCACCAACCTGCCGACGCCGCCGACCCGCCTCATCGGCCGCGGCCACGAGCAGGCCGCGGTGCGCACCGAGCTGCTGCGGCAGGACAGCCGGATGCTGACGCTCGTCGGCCCGCCCGGGATCGGCAAGAGCCGGCTCAGCGTCGAGGTCGCGGCGGAGGTCCGCCCGCTGTTCCCCGACGGCGTGCACTTCGTGGCGCTCGCCCCGCTCGGCGACGAGGCGCTGCTGGTGCCGAGCATCGCCACCGCCCTCGGCGTCCGTGAGGTGCCCGGCACGCCGCTGGGCATGGCGCTGCTGGACCACCTGCGGACCCGGCGGCTGCTGCTCCTGCTCGACGACTGCGAGCACCTGCCGGGCGCGGCGCGGCTGGTCGCGGAGATGCTGTCGGCCGGCCCGCAGCTGCGGGTCCTCGCCACCAGCCGGGCGCCGCTGCACCTGCGGGGCGAGCGGCTGTTTCCCGTGCCGCCGCTGCGGCTGGCGGACGACGGGCCGGCGCTGACCGCGGAGACGGCCGCCCGCGCCGCCGCCGTCGAGCTGTTCGTCGAACGCGCCCACGCCGTCGACCCGCACTTCGCCCTCACCGACGCCAACGCCGCCGACGTCGCCGCGATCTGCGCCGGCGTCGACGGGCTGCCCCTGGCGATCGAGCTGGTCGCGGCGCGGATCACGCTGCTGAGCCCGCCGGCGATCCTGTCCCGCCTCTCCGACCGCCTCGCACTGCTCACCGACGGGCCGCGGGACCTGCCGGAGCGGCAGCAGACGCTGCGGCGGACCATCGACTGGAGCTACGACCTGCTCGACCCGGCAGAGCAGCGGCTCTTCGCACGGCTGGCGGTCTTCACCGGCGGCTGCACCGTCGCCAGCGCCGAACAGGTCGCCGGCCTCGACGGCGAGCGGCCCGGGGCGATCCTGCACGGGCTGACCGGCCTCGCCGACAAGAACCTCGTCCGGCAGGAGGTCCGCGGCGACGGCGAGCGCTACGCCGTCTTCTTCGACATGATCCGCGAGTACGCCCTGGAGCGGCTCGCCGCGTCCGGCGAGGAGGACCGGATCCGCGCCGCGCACGCCCGCTACTTCCTCGACCTGGCCGAGATCGCGTACGGGCAGCTCGGCGGCGCCGCGCAGGAACAGTGGCTGAGCCGCCTGGACGCCGAGCACAACAACCTGCGCGCCGCCCTGGAGTGGCACGTGCAGAGCGACGACGCCGAGGGCGGGCTGCGGCTCGTGGCGGCGCTGTGGAAGTTCTGGCACATCCGCTCGCACCACACCGAGGCGGGCCGGTGGACGACCCTGGCGCTGCACCTGACCGGCGAGCACGACCCGGCGGTCCGCGCGCGCGTGCTCTACGGCGCCGGCTGGATCGCCGTCGACCGCGGCGACCACCTCCTGGCCCGCGCCTGCTTCGGCGAGAGCCTCAACCTGTGCCGGCGGCTCGGCGACCCGCGTGGGATCGCGGAGGCGCTGCACGGCGTCGGCGTGATGCTGCAGGCGTCCGGCTCCGGCCGGCAGGCGCTCACCCTGTTCGAGGAGAGCCTGGAGCTGTACCGCGGGCTCGGCGACGACGAGGGCATCGCCTGGTCGCTGGACCATCTGGGCGAGGGCCGGCTCGCGCTCGACGACCCGGCCGGCGCGGAGGCGCTGTTCGAGGCGGCGCACACCATCTTCGGCCGTCTCGGCCACGCGTGGGGCGCCGTCATCACCCTCGACCACCTCGGCCTCGCCGGCCTGGTCCAGGGCGACCACGCGGCGGCCGAGGAGCGCTTCGCGCGGGCGCTGGAGCTCTTCGGCGAGCTCGGCAGCACGTGGGGCGTGTCGACCGCGGTCGCCCACCTCGGCCGGGCCGCGCTCGCCGCCGGCGACCTGCAACGCGCCAGGGAGTGCTTCGGACGCTGCCTGGCCCTCAACCGTGCGGAGGCCGACCGTGACGGGGTCGTGCGCTCGCTCGCCGGCCTGGCGGGCGTGGCGATCGTGGAACACGACCTGGAACGCGCGGCCGGCCTCTTCGGCGCGATCTCCGCGGTGTCACGCGTGCTCATGGACCCGGTGGAGCGGGCCTGCCAGGCGCGTGACCTCGCCGTGGTCCGGCGGCACCTGGGCGACGAGCGCGTCGCCCGGGCGTGGGCCCGGGGCGCGGCGGGCGGACTGGACGCCCAGCACGAACCGGTGGGCACCGGCTGACCCGCCGGTGCCCACCACCTCCACCCCGGCGGCGACCGCCCTTCGGCAGGAGGTCGATCATGGCGTTGTTCGCGGCCCTGTGCTGTGGCAGTCTGTCCCGTGGTGAACGGCCGAGGCGATCAACGGAGACGGCCGGACCGGGGACTGCTGGCGCTCGCTGTCGTGTTGCTCATTGCGGGATTGGCGCTCGCTGCCGGGACGCCGGTCCTCTTGTCGTGGAACCACGACAAGGCCGAACGGCTACGCGCCACCGGAGTGCCAGTCGACGCCTCGGTCACCGGCTGGTCCACACAGCAGCGCAGCACGGCGGCCGCTGACTACATAAGGCTGGCGTACACCTACAACGGCGTGCGGTATTCGGCCCAGACGCGATGCGGCGGCAGCGGCGGGTGCGCCGAACCGCCTGGTCCGATGCTGCGGATCTGGGTCGACCCGCAGCATCCCGACGAGTTCGTGACCAGCGACGGCAACACCGACGACTCGAACCTCGCCACCCGCTACCTTCTGCTACCGGCCGGCTTCATGACACTGGTCGGCGGCCTCGGCATCTGGGTCGCCACGGCGCTTCCCTCAACCCTGTTTCGTGGGCGCCGGCGGGCGTGAGACCCGATCGACCGGCAGGTGCAAGTTCGGCGCTGCCCGGGACGTTCGTGCCGATCGTTGGCGGGGGTTTCGAAACGGTCGACGGTGATGTGGGTACCGGACAATCATCGGACAACTTAGGAGCGCTCCCAAGTGACTGGTCCGGCCTGGGCCGGTTTCCCACCTCCGCCAAGGTGAGGTTCATATGCGCATTCCCCGATGGGGTCGTCGGCGGCGAGGACAACGACGTCGACGTGCGGGTCCTGGGCCTGGCCCGGCGCGGGCTGACCGGCAACGTACGGGTACGCGTCGACTCGGCGTCGGCTACGCCGAGTTCGACTACGTCGAACTCACGAAGACCGACGCCTGACCGGCCGTCGACGGCGAAGGGGCGCCCCCTGGGTCCGGTGGGCGCCCCTGGGCCGGTCAGGTCACTTGTAGGTGATGTCGCTCTTGTTCACCTTGCAGTTGGCGTCGTTCCAGCCCTCGCCGAGGTAGGTCGGCTCGGAGCCCTTGCTGACGCCCTTGTACTTGCCGCACACCGTGGTGCTGGAGCCGTTGTAGACCGTGACCCGCGTGATCGTCGCGGTGTCGCCCCAGTTGGAGTTGATGCCGGCGACCATGTCCACGTCGTCGACGATCACGTTGTCGATCCGCACGTGCCGCTGGTACGAGCTGGAGCAGTTCCCGCACGCCCGGTACAGCTTGCCGGTGCCCTTGAGGTAGAAGCCACTGATGCTCACGGTGCCGTTGCCGTTGTGCTGGAACGTCTTGTCGGAGCCCGACCGGGCGCCGCCGCCGATCACGTACGAGGTGCCGCCGCCGGTGCCCTTGAACGTGGCGGCGTCCTCACCGATGTCGTTCCACCACACGTTCCTGAGCGTGCAGGTGCCTTCGCAGTGCACACCGTCACCGGCGGGCGAACCCAGGATCACGTTCTGCAGGGTGCCACCGTTGGCGATCTTGAACATCGGGTCCTGGCTCTCCGACTGGCCACCGTCACCGATGCAGCAGTAGGTCTTCATGCCGCCGTCGAACGTGCCGGAGACATTGACCGTGCCGGAGATCTTCACGTTGCCCTGCGACACCGGCCACGACGTGGTCGGGTTGCCGCCACCGGTCGAGGTCGGGGTCGGCGTCGGGTTGCCGCCGCCGGTCGAGGTCGGCGTCGGGTTCGAGCCGCCACTGGCGTACGTCTCGAACTCGGCGATCCGCGGCGTGCCGGACGCGCTGGTGATCTCGAAGGTGAGCTTCTTCAGCGACACCGACGAGAAGTTGATGGTGCTCGGGCTGCCGCTGCCGCTGGCCAGGACGGCGCTCGTGTCGTAGTTCAGGACCCGCCAGGCGCCGATGGAGCCGCCGCCCGAGGCCTGCCGGATGACCGCCGACGACACCGTCGTCGCGCTGCCCCACTTGATCGAGACGTAACCGGTCGACCCGCTCGGCGACCAGTAGGTGCTCGTGTTGCCGTCCTTGACATTGCCGTAGCTGGTGCCGTCGGCCTTACTGGAGCCGTCGGCGCCGGCGCTGAGGCTCAGGTTGTCGGCTGCCGCGGCTTGGGGCATCTGCAGCGTCAGCGTGACACCGGCGGCTGCGACCGCGGCGGCTCCCGCAGCTAGCCACCGTACGGCGACTGGTCGTCTCATCCGTGTCTCACCTTCCGAGAGTGGACCGCTCCCCGATCAGGTCGGGAAAGCGCTTTCCTGGGAACGTAGAGACGAGTCGATGTCGAGGCAATCGGATGTCCGGTTTCACCCGTTTATCGGTGTGACCAACCGTGAAAATTCCAGGGTCCCGACCCCCGACCGACTGGCACACCGACAAGCGGGTCCGTACCTTCGCCGGCGATCATCCCTAGCAGTCTTGCAGCTCACCGCTGCCTGAGTAGAGTTCGTGGCCGTGCGAGCCCTGTCCGCGCATGCGGTCAGCGTCCCGCGCGCCGGCGGCCGCACGGTCGCCGGGGCCGTCCGGGGCGCGCCGCGTCCCTGCCTGCGTCAGAGCGGGGCGTCATGAGTCCGATCCTGTTCGTCTTCGTGGTGGGTGTCGCCGTGGCCCTGGTCCGGCGCCGCTTCCTGGTCGCTCCGGACGGCCGGACGGGCGGGGACCCGCCGGCCCGACTGCTGGGCTGGGCGGTCGGCCTGCTGGCCGAGCAGCGGCAGGAGTGGGGGCAGGCGATGATCGGCGAACTGGACCGCCTCGACGGGCGGGCCCGGCGCTGGCGCTTCGCCCTCGGCTGCGTCGCCGCCGCGGTGGTCGTGCCGCCCTGGGGGCCCGCGGCCGCGGCCCTCGCGGCCATGACGGCCGCCGCGGCCGGCGCCGGCGGGCTGTACGTCGCCACACACGTGCACTACCGGCTGCACACCGACGGCTGGACCTGGGCCGGGGCGTTGATCCTGCTGCTGCTCCTGGTCGGCTACGTCCTCGGCGGGGGCGTGTTGCTTCGCCGCCCGGGTGTGGCCGGCCCCGGGCTGGTCGGCGCCCTGCTCGTCACCGCGGCCTGGCTGGCGGTCGGTGGGTTCACGTTCGAGGAGTGGCTCAAACCGATCCCGCACCACCCGTGGTTGATCGTCCTGACGCCCGTCCTGGTCGGCGCGGGCGCCACGCTGTGGGGCGGCGGCGCCGCTGTCGGCCGGCGCGCCGCACGCCTGGCCACCGTCACCGCCGCCCTGGCCGTCTACCTGTACGGGGTCCTCGCGGTCGCGGTCGTCGGCGCCACCGGGCACGATCCCAGCGACGGATGGACGACCGCCCAGATCGTCGCCGACGACCTCGGCAACCAGGCCGTGTTCTACCTTGTGGCGCTGCCGCTGGTGACCTCGACCATCGGGTGGGCCGCTGCCGCCGCCACCGCCCGCCTGCGCTTCGGCAGTTCGGTGCCCGCGCCGGCCTACCTCGCTGTCCGGACCGCAGGCCCCGGGCCGGCGGCGGATCCCGCACTGGTAACCACGCAGCCGCAGTCCCGCCCGGCACCAGAAGCCGGCGGCGGCACGCCCGGTGCGATCCCCGCTGCACCGGCCCGCCGGAGCCGAGCCTGGTTCCTCCTGCTGTTGTCCGCCGCCCTGGCAGCAGCGGCGTTCCTCGTCCTGTTCACCATGCTGAGCCCCCACGCGTAACCTCGCCCTCGGCACGCTCGGGCGGCGCGGTGCACCCCGCCTTCGTCTCCGGCACTACGCACAATCGCCTATTTCTCACTCGCGCCAAGGGCCACCCGCGCAAGCGGAACGTATTCTGCCTGTACCTGTCCCGGGTGCGCGAGGTCACCACGCTGGAGCTGACCCACCACTCCGGCGACGCGGTGAAGATCAGCGGTCCCGGTGTCACGCCCGCCGACATCGACCGTGCCGTCGACGCGCTCCGCGAGTTCGACCGGCGCGACGGAACGGACGACCAGCGGCCTGCCGGCGCGGCGGGCTGAGATGGCGCGCCTCGCGAGCCCGGACGACAGCCGGGTGGTCCTGGTCGGCAACGCGCATTACGCGCATCCCGACATCAGTGACCTGCCAACCGTCTCGGCCGGTGTCGCGGCACTGGCGGAGGCGTTCACCGCGCCTGCCCTCGGCGGTCTCAAGACCGGCAACTGCCAGGTGCTGATCAACCCGCAACGGCCAGGGGACGTGACCGGCCCGGTGCGCAGGGCCGCGGACGAGGCGCAGGACGTCCTGGTCGTCTACTTCTCGGGGCACGGTCAGCGCGACCCCCGGCTGCGGGGTCTCTACCTCCAGGTCGGTGACACCGATCCCGACGACCTGCCGGCGACGGCGATCGACGTGCAACACATCCGGAGCCTGATCCTGGAGAGCCGGGCGCGGTACCGGATCCTGATCCTCGACTGCTGCTACAGCGGCGCGGCGCTGCCGCTGATGGGCGACGGCGACAACGAGTCCGACCTGCAGGAGGCCGACGGGGTGGCCATCCTGTCGTCCGGTGACGCCAACTTCCACGCCAACCCGGTCGACGTCGAGGGCCGGTTCACGCTCTTCACCGGGGCGCTGATCCGCGCCGTCCGCCAGGGCCTCGACAACGGCGAGCCGACGCTGACCATCACCGCCGTGTTCCAGCACCTCCGCGCGGTGCTCGGACAGCCGCGGATCAACCAGAGCGGCGCCATCGACCGGGTCGGACTGTTCCGCAACGCCCGCTACGAGGGAACCGTCGAGCCCGACCAGCTCGCCAGCGGGGGCACGACGTTCCGGGCGCCGGCCGAGCTGATCCGGGAGCGGATGCGGCAGGTCGCCTGGACGGTGACGTTGACGTTCGCGTGTGCCGTGGCGCTGTCCGAAGGTGATCGCGACACCGGCATCGCCGGGCTGGTCATCGCCATGATCGGGGTTCTCGTCGCGCTCTACCGACTGTTCTGGATCACCACGCAGCTGCGCATCACGCCGAACGGCATCGCCCACCGCAGCCTGCTCTGGGACCGTCAGCACAGCTGGGACGAGATCCTCGGCGTCCGCCTGCGGAGGTCCCGCTCGCTGCTGTTGTTCCCGCGGTACGACGTGGAGATCCGGACGGAGACGACCGAGACCACAACCACGTCGAGCACCATCACCACGGGCAAGGACGACCGGCCGACGACGTCGAAATCGACCACGGTCAAGGCGTGGGACACGTTGTGCTCGCTCAACGACGTGGACGCCCCGGCCGCGCAGGTCGCGCACGCGTTGAGCGCCGCCGCCGGCCGGAAGGTGCTGACCGTCGACGAGATCGACGACCGGGTCAAGCGGTTCCCGGCGCCGGTGGACCGGCTCGGCGGCCGCCTGTTCACGATCGCGGTGGGGGCGCTGCTGGCCGCCACGGTCGACTGGTTCACCGCCGTGCTGGTGACCGTGGCCGTCGCGGTGCTGTTCGCCCGCCTGGTGTTCGAAAAACCCTGGCGCACCATCGGCGTCGGCGCCGACGGCATCGAGATCGCCGGCCCGTTCCGCACCACCAAGTACCCGTGGGCGGGCATGCGATACGTGGCCGTGCTGCCGTGGCGCACCCGCCTGCCGGGCCGGCGGATCCTGTACATCGCCGACCGGCTGGCGCCCGACAGCCAGGTCCACTCACCGTGGCTGATGACGGCCCGAGACAGCAGCATCGTGGTCCGCAACCTCGCCCTGTCGGTGTGGAGCGCCCGCCGCCTGATGGCCGCCCTGGAACAGTTCGGCGGCGACAGCTGGCGCCCCAACATGCGCACGCTCGACGTCCGCGACCACCGCCCGGACCGCACCCGCCCCTGAACGACACATCCGTCAGCCAAGCTCGCCGGGTCAGCGATTCGCGGACGTCACCTCACCACTCGGCGGCGGGCTGCACGACGTCGGGGCCGCCGGTGTGCGGGGTCGAGACGTAGCCGCTGTGCGGCTCCGGCAGCGCCGCCACACACCTCGCAGAGCAGGCATTGACCAGCAACGGCAGCACGTCGGTGCCGACCCAGCGAGAGATCCAGACCTGGCGCAGCTCACGGTCGACCGGCCCGTCGCAGACGCTGCAGATCCGCACCGCGTCGGCACCCCACACACCCGGGTCGAGCACTGCGAGGTCCACATCCCCGGCGCCGGTCAGCGGCCGCAGCGCCGGAAACGGCGACCGGTACTTGAAGTTGCCGTACAGGGCCCGCGTGCTCACCGTGCTGTCGGCAAGCTTCGCGCATCTGGTCAGCTCGTACGGGTACCAGTGCAATCGGTGCGACGTGTAGGGCTCGAACATCTCAAGACTCGTCATGGCCCCGATCTCCGGTGGGATGCGCACCAGGTTCGTGCCGTACAGCACCAGATGTTTGACCGCGGTCAGCTTCGCGATCGCCGGCGGCAGCGTGACGATCTGCCGCCGCTCGGGAGCGCTCAGCTCCACGAACGGTTTGAACACCGTCCGCCCGTCCGCCGCCGCCTCATCGATCAGCGCCAACAGATGCCGCCAGCCGGCCGCCGAGGTGTCCTGCCGATCCCCGTGGAAGGAGACGGTCGCCGGCTGCGTCTCGTCGGGGTAACCGGTGCACAAGCACCTGTCCCGGTCGGGCCCACCCCCAGCGGGTCCGACCGCGTCCGCGAACCGGTTGGGGAACACGTGCGGCATGACCTCGTCTGCGCCCATCAGGGGAGCATATCGATGGCACCGGCGTCCTGGCCGGCGGCTGGGGGCGCGTTCAGGTGGCCGTCGGATGCGGCTGGTCGTCGGAGGGGACGTGGAGCTTGTCGTACCAGCGCGATCCTGGCGAGCGGCGGGCGGGGCGGGCCCGCGCCTCGGGGTGAGGGACGGGCCCGCGCTTGCCTTACGGGCCGGTGCAGAAGCCGACGTCGTTCGTCGTCTGGCCGGGTTGGAGGAACTTGTTCCAGGGGTTGGCGGGGTCGGCGTGGGCGTTGACGGCGGTCGCGCCCTGCTGGGTCAGGACCATGTTCCAGGTCTGGCTGATGTGCTGGCCGGCCGGGATCGCGAAGGTCGCGAACCATTCCTTCGCCGCGCCGGTGTTGTTGGTGACGTACACGTCGGCGCAGTAGCCGCCCTGGCTGACCGGGCGGACGCCGGGCGGACGGACGACGACGGTGGCGGGCAGCGTGGACTGCTCACCGCAGTACATCGTCAGGTCCAGGTTCGTCACCGGCGGCAGGTTCGCCGACACCTGCTTGGCGGGCGACTCCACGAACGTCTGCGAACTGCCGGGCGCGGTGCACCCCGCCTTCGTCACCCGCACCTTGTACCAGCCGGGCGAGACGTCCCACCGGTAGAAGCCGTAGCCGTTGGTGAGCGACGGGTTCGCCCGGTTGCGCGGCGACATGATCGTGGTGCTGCCGTTGGGGACGGCGGTGTACGTGCCGGTCTGCGTCGCCGAGCGGTACAGCGTCACCGTCGCCCCGCTGATCGGCGAACCGGCCGTGTTGGACACCTTCCCGCTCGGGTCGATGAAGAGGTTGCCGGTGCTGGTGAACGTGACGCCGTTGCACACGATCGTGATGATGACCTGCGCCTCGTCGTGCAGGACGTAGCCGGCGGCCGGGTTGCGCAGCGGGCCGACGCCGGTCGCCGTGTAGTTGCCGGACCCGACGTGGGTGAGGGTGCCGTTGAGCCGGAACCCTTCCGTCGGCGGGGTCGTGTTGTAGTTGCGCCCGACGATCGTCCACGTGGCGCTCGTGGCCGGGGTGCAGCCGGTCGCGTTGATGGTGAACACGTCGTCCCAGTGCACGAGCGGCGTGCCGTCCGGCGTGGCCCGGCCGCCGGTGTTGATGCCGCCGCTGACCGCGACCGGGTTCACGCTGAACTTGGTCGTGGCGAGCGTCGAGGTCTGCGGCAGGTTCCAGATCTCGAAGCCGGCCTGCACCGAGGTGACCCACCACTTCGGCTCCAGGCAGATCGTCTGCTCGGGGGTGATCGGCGAGCCGGGGTCGGTGGAGCAGTAGATGCCCATGTCGTCGAGGCTCGCGGCGTACTTGGTGAAGATGTGGCTGTCGAAGCCGCCGTTGGCCGGGACGGTGCCGGGCACGGCCGGGTCACCGACGAGTCCGGTGCCTTTGGTACGGGCGACGAACGAGATGACGTTCCACCGCACGCCGTTGTCGAAGCTGCGGACGCGGCCGCCCCACACGTCGAACGTGGTGTCGGTCGCGACGCCGTTCACCGTGGTGCGGATGCCGGGGATCTTCACGTCGACGAGGAGCGGCATGCCGGCCGGCTGGATCTTGCCGGCGTGGGCGGCGTACGCCGTCGGGTTCTGCGCGTCGCCGGGCTGGGCGTTCACGTAGCCCTGGTTGTTCACCCAGATCATGATCTCGGCGCCGTCGTTCTGGCCCGGGTTGTTCAGCAGCTGCGGGTTCGTCGGCAGCGTGCTGCCCTGCGTCGCGCAGGTGCTCGGCTGCGGGCGGCAGTTGGAGTCGAACCAGATGTCGTAGGACGCGTCCCAGGCCTCGTTACCGCCGGGGGTCGCCGGGACAGTGATGTTCCAGACCGAGTCCATCCGGGCCACGCCGGCGGTCTGCTTCGGGAACGGCGCACCGGCCGGGGTCGTGCCCGACGGCGAGCAGGTGCCCCAGTGGCAGCCGGAGATGATGCTCGGGTACGCGGCCGGCGCGTGGATCTGGTGGCTGAACTCGTTGGCGGTGCCGGTGGTGTGGTTGACGCCGTCGTTCGGCGGCTGCTGCGCCACGAACGGCGCGGTGCCGCCGGTCGTGGCGTACTGGTCGCGCACGCCGGAGTTGGGGTTGACCCACGGGTCGCCGGTGCCGGCCCAGTCGCAGTTCGGGTCGAGCGGGTCGGTCCCGTTGGTGCAGGCCGGACCGGTGTTCGGGTCGGTGCCGAAGTACGAGTTGGCGGTGTAGTTGGTGACCGAGAACCCGGTGGTGGCGGTGTCGTAGTTCATCGTGAACCCGCCGCTGACGGCCGGGTTCCACAGGTTCGTCGCCACCTGGTACTGGCCCTCGGGGGCGGTGACCTGGGTGCTGAGGTAGCGGGTGCCGCCGCCGTTGTACGTGGCGGCGGGGGTGAAGGTGGACGGTGCGGCGTGCGCGGCCGCGGCGGGCAGGAGGGCGGCGACCAGCCCGGCCACCGCCACGAGTGCTCGACGCTTTCCGGTTCCCACGTGCATGCGATGCCTCCAGTATGTGGATGTGCATCTATTGGTTCAGCGGCGGCGTTTGTACCGCGAGGTGAACCGGCGATACGGCCGGCGCTACGGGCCGCGATACGGCCGCGCGCTGTATCGGTTTTTGTATCGGCCGCGCACGCATCGACGGTGTTAGCGTCGGGCAGCTCCCCCGTTCCCGCTGAAAGGTGTTGCCGGTCATGCCGCTGCGTGAACCGACGTTCCTGATCCTGGCCGCGCTGGCGGGCGAGCCGCAGCACGGGTACGGCGTCCTGGAGGACGTGCGACGCATCTCCGAGGACCGGGTCCGCCTGCAGCCCGGCACCCTGTACGGCATCCTCGACCGGCTCCGCGGCGACGGGCTCATCGAGGTGGACCACGAGGAGGTCGTCGCCTCGCGGCTGCGGCGCTACTACCGGCTCACCACGCCGGGTCTCGACCTGCTCAGCGCCGAGACCGACCGCCTGCACCGCAACGCCGCCGCGGCCGACCGCCGGCTGCGGGCCCGCCTGGCGGTGAGCGCGTGATGACCGAGCTCGTGGCGGCGGAGCTGGTCCGGTTCGACTTCGCCGGCGAGGGGGCCGGCGAAGACGAGCTGTCGTGGGGGCAGCAGGAGATCTGGCTGGCGATGCAGCGGCAGCGCAGCTGGATCCCGATCGGCGGGCCGAGCACCCTGCGCCCCGGCACCACGCTCGACGACATCGTGGACGACCTGCGGTACACGATCGGGCGGTACCAGACGATGCGCACCCGGCTGCGCTTCCTGCCCGACGGGGCGGTGCGGCAGGAGGTGTCGGCGTCCGGGTCCTTCACGATCGAGGTCTTCGACGCGCCCGACGACGCGGACCCGCTGGAGTTCGCCGGCGCCGTCTTCGACTGGTTCCGGGCCTGGGACTACGACTACGTCAAGGACTGGCCGCTGCGGGTCGGCGTCGTGCGGCACCGTGGCGCGCTCACCCACCAGGTCTCCGTTGTCACGCACCTCGTCACCGACGCGCTCGGCGGGGCCGTCATGATGGACGAGGTGACCCGGCGGGAGCCCGCCCCGGTCGCCGGCATGCAGCCCCTCGAGCAGGTGCGGCGGCAGCGCTCCCCGTCCGGCCGCCGGCAGAACGAGGCGGCGCTACGGTACTGGCGGCGGACCCTGCTGACCGTGCCCGCCCGTACCGTGCCGGAGTCCGCCGACAGGTGCGAGCCGCGCTACCGCGAGGGACTGCTGCACTCCCCCGCGCTCCGGCTGGCGCTGGGCACCCTCGCTGACCGGCACGGCGTGGACTCGGCGACCGTGCTCCTGGCGGTGTTCGCGGCGGCGACCGCCCGCGTCACCGGCGTCGACCCGGTCGTGATCCGCCCGATCGTCGGCAACCGCTTCTGGCCCGGCCTCGCCGACGTGGTGTGCCCCGTCAACCAGGCCGGCCTGCTCGTCGTCGACGCGCTCGGCGCCGCGTTCCCTACGCTGCTGGACCGGGTCCGTGGCGCGGTCCTGTCGACCTACAAGTACGCCAGCTTCGACCCCCTGCAGCTCGCCGCCACCGTCGCCGGCGTGGAGCGGGAGCGCGGCACCGCCATCGACCTGTCGGTGCTCTTCAACGACCGCCGCACCGGCGACCGCTCCGCACCGCCCTCCGCGGTGACCCTGCCGCAGATGGCGTCCGCGCTGGCCGCGACCCGCTTCGACTGGCCGGTCGCCCGCGACGACCCGCACGAGCCGCTCATGGTGAACGTCGAGGACACCGTGGACGCCCTGCTGGTGCGGATCGTCTTCGACACCCACCACCTCGCCCCGGCCCTCGCGGAGTCCTGGGTCCGCGCCATGCAGACCATCGCCGTCGCCGCCGCCGTCTAGCTCGCGTCGGCATCGTTGGTGCGCGCGATCGTGGCTGGGGTGTGGCCTGAGCGTTGTCGATCGCTGGGATTCTGGGCAGATGAACAGACGGGGGCAAGTGCTGGTCGTCCTGCTCGGCGGCGTGCTGCTGTCGGGGCTGCTGTGGTCGTGCACGTCCGGGACCGCCGGACAGCACGCGGACGAGCTCGGCGAGGTGACCGCGGTCCTGGACTCGGCGCCGGGCACCGTGGTGGTCCACGTGCTGCGGCACGAGCGCACGACCGCGTGGCGGGTCGACGACTCCGGCGAGGCCGTCGAGTGGATCGAGGGCGAGGTCGCCGCCGGCACGCCACAGGCCCGGCAATGCCAGCAGGACCTCTGCTACCGGGTGCCGGGTGACGCGCTGCGGGTCGAGCAGAGCACCGACGGCGGCACCACGTTCGGCACGGTATGGGAGGTGAGCGGCGAGGCGTACACCAGACTCGGCGCGAAGTATCCGCGACTCGGCGACCCGGCCCAGCACCTGTCGTCGCGGTCGCTGGTCGTGCACGCCGTGCCGGGCGGGCACGTGGTCTTCGTCGCCGACGGGCGGGACGGGCTGCTCTACCGGGACGTGCGGGGCGCGTGGCACCGGCTCGGCTCGCCCGACTCCGGCGAGGGCTGCTGCTACTACGAGCCGCCACCGTCGCTCGCCGCCCCGTCGCTCACCGGCCTGCCGCTGCTGGCCGGTGCCGGCACGGCCGCGGTCATCCTCCTGTTCGGCCTGGTGCCGACGGCTCGCCGGCGGGCCTGGCGGGGGCTGCCGGTCGTGGCGGCGATCGCGGCGCTGGGCGGCCTCAACGCGGGCATCGCCGCGACCCTGCAGGACGTCGGCATGTTCCCCGGCCCGATGTACTCCGTGCCGCTGATCCTCGCCGTCACGGCCGGCGGCGGCATCTTCGCCCACCGGCTCGCCACCACCGACGGCGCCCCGCTCCGCCGGGCCGGCACTGAACAAGCTGCACAACCGGACGACGCGGCGTCACCGGTAGACGGAGACGATCCCCAGCCGTGAAGCCGGGCCCGGCCGCACGCGGCGACCGGGCCCGACAAGGGTTCAGTACAGGATCAGGACAGGTCGAAGCGGTCCAGCTCCATGACCTTCGTCCAGGCCGCGACGAAGTCGGTCACGAACTTGTCGCGGGCGTCGGCGCTGGCGTAGACCTCGGCGAGGGCGCGCAGCTGCGAGTTGGAGCCGAAGATGAGGTCGACCGCGGTGGCGGTCCACTTCACGTCGCCGGTCGACACGTCCTGGATCTCGTAGACGTGCTCCTGCGACTCCGACGCCTTCCACTTGGTGCCCGGGGACAGCAGGTTGGCGAAGTAGTCGTTGGTGAGCACGCCGGGGCGGTCGGTGAGGACGCCGTGCGCGGCGCCGCCGACGTTGTTGCCCAGCGCCCGCAGGCCGCCGACGAGGACGGTCATCTCGGGTGCGGTGAGGTCCAGCATGTACGCGCGGTCGACGAGCAGGATCTCCGGCTGGGTCTTCTCGCCGGGGCGCAGGTAGTTGCGGAAGCCGTCGGCGCGGGGCTCCAGGACGCGGAACGACTCGACGTCGGTCTCCTCCTGGCTCGCGTCGGTGCGGCCCGCCCGGAACGGCACGGTCACCTCTACGCCCGCGTCGCTCGCCGCCTTCTCCACCGCGGCCGAGCCGGCCAGCACGATGAGGTCGGCGAGAGAGATCTGCGCGCCGCCCGCGGCGTTGAACTCCTGCTGGATGCCCTCGAGCTTGCCGAGGACCTCGGCGAGCTGCGCCGGCTGGTTGACCTCCCAGCTGCGCTGCGGCTCCAGGCGGATGCGGGCGCCGTTGGCGCCCCCGCGCTTGTCGGTGGAGCGGAAGCTCGCCGCCGACGCCCACGCGGTGGAGACCAGCTGCGCGACGCTGAGGCCGGAGTCCAGGACCTTCGCCTTGAGCGCGGCGACGTCGGCGTCGCCGACGAGCTGGCCCGAGGCGGCCGGGACCGGGTCCTGCCACAGCTGCGGCTCGGCGACCCACGGGCCGAGGAAGCGGCTGACCGGACCCATGTCGCGGTGCAGCAGCTTGTACCAGGCCTTGGCGAACGCGAGCGCGAACTCCTCGGGGTTCTCGAGGAAGCGGCGGGAGATCTTCTCGTACACCGGATCCACCCGCAGCGAGAGGTCGGTGGTGAGCATCGTGGGCTTGTGCTTCTTGGACGGGTCGTGCGCGTCCGGGATGATCGCCTCGGCGTCCTTGGCGACCCACTGCTTGGCGCCGGCGGGGCTCGTGGTGAGCTCCCACTCGTAGCCGAACAGGATCTCGAAGAAGCGGTTGCTCCACTCGGTGGGCTTGTCGGTCCAGGTGACCTCGAGGCCGCTGGTGATCGTGTCACCGGCCTTGCCGCTGCCGTGGGTGCTCAGCCAGCCGAGGCCCTGCGACTCCAGCGGGGCACCCTCGGGCTCCGGGCCCACGTGCTCGTCGGCGTCGCCGGCGCCGTGCGCCTTGCCGAAGGTGTGGCCGCCGGCGATGAGGGCGACGGTCTCCTCGTCGTTCATGGCCATCCGGGCGAACGTCTCCCGGATGAAGTACGCCGCGTTGAGCGGGTCGGCGTTGCCGCGGGGACCCTGCGGGTTGACGTAGATGAGGCCCATCTCGGCCGCGCCGACCTCGGAGGCCATCTCGGCCTCACCGACGTAGCGCTCGTCGCCGAGCCAGGTGTCCTCGGGGCCCCAGAAGATCTCCTCGGGCTCCCAGACGTCCGCGCGGCCGAAGCCGAAGCCGAAGGTCTTGAAGCCCATCGACTCCAGGGCCACGTTGCCGGCGAGCACGAGCAGGTCGGCCCACGAGATCTTCTGGCCGTACTTGGCCTTCACCGGCCACAGCAGCCGGCGGGCCTTGTCGAGGTTGGCGTTGTCGGGCCAGCTGTTGAGCGGGGCGAAGCGCTGCCCGCCGTCGCCGGCGCCGCCGCGGCCGTCGTGGATCCGGTACGTGCCGGCGGCGTGCCAGCTCATCCGGATCATGAGGCCGCCGTAGTGCCCGAAGTCGGCCGGCCACCAGTCCTGCGACGTGGTCAGCACCTCGGTGATGTCGCGCTTGAGGGCCTCGACGTCGAGCTTCTGGAACTCCTTGGCGTACTCGAAGTCCGCCCCGAGCGGGTTGCCCTTGGACGAGTGGGCGTGCAGCACGGAAAGGTCGAGCTGGTTGGGCCACCAGTCGCGGTTGGTGCGCGGACGTCCACCGGTCTTCGGGGTCGGCGAGTCGATCGCCGGGTTCTCGCTCTCGCTGCCGTGCGCGACTGGGCAGCCGCCTGCCGTGGCCTGGGTGTCGCTCATGGTCTTCCTTCCGTCTTTCGTCCGAACGGACCGAATCATTTCGAAGCGCAGTCGGGGCAGGTGCCCCAATACACGACTTCCGCCTCGTCGACCACGTAGCCGTGGTCGTCCGAGGCGGTGAGACAAGGAACGTGGCCGGCGGCGCAGTCGACATCGGCGATCGCGCCACACGAACGGCACACGACGTGGTGGTGGTTGTCCGCCACCCGGGACTCGTAGCGGGCGATGCTGCCGGCCGGCTCGATGCGCCGCACCAGACCGGCGTCGGTGAGCGCCCGCAGAACATCGTAGACCGCCTGGTGGGAGACCATGGGATGTTCGGCGCGCACGAGGGTGATCACCGTGTCCGTGTCGACGTGCCGGTGCTCGTGCAGGGCGGCGAGGACCGCCAGCCGCGGCTTCGTCACCCGCAACGAGGCCGCCCGCAACTGCGCCTCGAAGTCGAACGTCACACGATCAACATAGACCACTAGTCTGGAACAGTTCAAGTTTTCACCGGGAGTGTCCCTGCACTTCATCCTGCCGGATGAGACGCCGCGGACCCCGCGGACGCGCCGTCCGGTCATCCCGCGCGGATGGCGCGGCCGGCCCCCGCACACCCGACGATCGACAGGTGCCGAACCCCCCGTCCGCGGACGTCGCACGGGCAATGATCCTGCCCCTCGCCCTGGCCCAGTTCATCTGCAGCTACGCCGGCACCGCGATGAACGTCGCCATCGCACCGATGGCCCGCGATCTGGACACCACGGTGTTCGGCGTCCAGGCGAGCATCACGCTGTTCACGCTCACCATGGCCGCCCTGATGATCCCGGGCAGCAAGCTCACCGACGTGTGGGGCCGCAAGCGCTGCCTGGTCGCCGGGCTGCTGCTGTACGGCACCGGCGCCCTCCTCGCCGCGCTCGCCCCCGGACTCGGCGTCATGATCCTCGGCAACGCGCTGCTGGAGGGCGTCGGCTCGGCGCTGATGATCCCGCCGATCTACATCCTCGTCACCGTCATGGCCCCGGACCTCGCGACCCGGGCGCGGTACTTCGGCGTCGTCAGCGGCGCCGGCGCGCTCGGCGCCGCGACCGGCCCGCTCATCGGCGGCCTCATCACCAGCCTGTTCAGCTGGCGGGCGTCGTTCCTGCTGCAGGTCATCGTCATCGCGTGGATCATCGTGCTGATCCGCCGGCTGCCCGCCCCCGCCCGCACCGGCCCGGCGCCGTCCTTCGACGTGACGGGCGCGCTGCTGTCCGCCGCCGGCCTGCTGCTCGTGGTGCTCGGCGTGCTGCTGTCCACCACGTACGGCTGGGGCGCCGCACGCTCGGACGTCGTCGTCGCCGGCCGGGTCGTCATCGACGAGGGCGGCATCTCACCCGTCTGGCCGACGCTCACCCTCGGGGCGCTGACGCTCGCCTCGTTCGCCTGGCACCTGCACCGCGCCGAGCGCCGCGGCCGCGAGCCGCTGCTGCACCTGCGCCTGTTCCGCGACCGCGCCGCCAACCTCGGCCTGGGCACGCAGGCGGTGCAGTGGCTGGTCATGCAGGGCACGTTCTTCGTCACCGCCGTGTACCTGCAGGACGCCCTCGGCTACAACGCCGTCATGACCGGCCTGGTGCTCACCCCAGCGACCGCCGGCATCCTGGCCTCGTCGGCGGCCGCCGAGCGCTTCGCCCGCAACCGCACCCAGCGCACCCTGATCATCGCCGGCTTCGTCCTCACCGTCGCCGGCATGGCCACCCTGCTCGCCCTGGTCGCCGCCGGCACCGGCATCTGGCGCACCGTCCCGGGCCTGCTGCTCGCCGGCCTGGGCCTCGGCACCATGCTCACCGCGTCCGTCAACCTGGTGCAGTCCTCGTTCCCCGACCACGACCAGAGCGACATCTCCGGCATGTCCCGCTCCGTGTCCAACCTCGGCTCGTCCCTGGGCACCGCCCTGGCCGGCTCGGTGATCGTGTCCGCCGCTCACCCCGGCGCCCACCCGTACGCGGCGTCGCTGGTGGTCCTGCTCGTGATCGCGGTCGGCGGCCTCCTGGTGTCCGTGCTGCTCCCCCGCACCCCAGCCCCGTCCCCGTCGCCGTCCCCGACCCAGTCCCCAGCCCCGGAACAACCACACTGACCAACCCGGCCCGTCGGTTGCTCCTGGTCGAGCTCGAACACGACGGTGTCAGGGCCGGGCGTTGTCCTGCCAGGTGGTGATGCGAAGGACGATGAAGGCGGCGAGGAGGGCGGCGAGGATGCCGGCGGCGCCGGTGACGTAGGCGACCTCGACGGGGGTGTGCACGTCCTCGAAGCCGTCGTTGCAACCCACCTGCAATCCACGTGCGCCGCCTGTCCGGAAGGCGTCAGGTGCGGCGCCGGCGGATCCACAGGAAGCCGAGGGCGCTCAGCAGCAGGGTCAGGACCAGGTAGGCGGACAGCTCGATCCATTGGAAGGGCCAGTACCGGGAGCCCGGCTGGTAGACGTAGGAGAAGTGCAGGTTCTGGCTCGCCGTGCAGGCCTTGGCCTTCGCGAAGCTGCCGGCGGCCATGCAGGGCACGGCATCGGCCTCGAGGTACGGCGACCCATCGGGCTTGAACAGCTTCATCTCCTCGCTGAGCGACCACACGCCGGGCGCGCTGTACCCGGTGAGGAACGCGCCCTCGGAGCCCCTGATGCCGAGGCCGTTGATGCGCTCCATGACCGCCGCGTCCACCGTCACCGTCTCGGTGACCGGCGGCATGATGTGCTGGCGGACGCCGTTGGGCACCGCGACCTGTACCAGCGCGAACACGGCCAGGGTGATCGCCATCGCCGGCAGGGTGCGGCGCACGACCAGGCCGGTGACGGCGCCGAGGGTGAACGCGAAGAGGGCGTAGCCGACGGGCACGACGTTGCGGGCGGCGAAGTTGAGCGCGGCGAAGCGGTCGCCGGTCACCTGGTCGTAGCGGCTGGCGCTCCACGTGAGCAGGAGGCTGAGCAGGCCGCTGGCGAGCACGGCCACGGCGCCGAGGAGGCCGAGCTTGACCGCGAGCCAGCGGGTCCGGGTGACGCTCTGGTTCCAGACCAGCTTGTCGGTCTTCTCCTCCAGCTCCCGGGCGACCAGCGGGGCGCCCCAGAAGATGCCGACGAGGGCGGGGATCGCCAGCAGCAGCGCGCCGACGAGGCCGACCTGGGCGTCGTACGTGTTGGTGAAGTGCTCGACCGCCGTGCTGCACGTGGCAGGGGTGCAGGCGGCGATGTCGGCGTCGTACGCGGCGCGAATGCTGAACCCGAGCACCAGCAGGTAGACGGTGAGGGCGGCGAGGGCGGCCGCGGTCACGACCGCCTGCACGCGGAACTGCCGCCACGTAACCCAGGTCATCGTTGCGCCTCCGCGAGCATCGGGGCGCCGTCGAAGCCGGCGGCGCGGGTGAGGTAGGCGAGGACGAGGTCCTCGAGGTCGACGCGGTCTGCGCCGTCGATCGGGGTGGTTGTGCGGACGACCATCGTGTTCTGCTCGGCATGGATGATCTCGGTGCCGGCGGGCAGCCGGTCGAACCCGGGCAGCGTGCCGGTGAGCCGCTGGTGCTCGCCGAGCAGCTGGGCGACGTCGCCGCTGAGCTGGACGCGCGCCGAGGCGAGCACGATGAGGTGGTCGCAGACCCGCTCCAGGTCGCCGAGCAGGTGTGAGGAGAGCACGACGCTGACGCCGAGCTCGCCGACGAAGTCGAGCAGGTCCTGCAGGAACGCGCGTCGGGCCAGCGGGTCGAGCGCGGCGACGGGCTCGTCGAGGATGAGCAGGTCGGCGCGTTTCGCGGCGGCGATGGTCAGGGCGAGCTGTGCCCGCTGCCCGCCGGAGAGCCGCCCGGCCTTCTGCCGAGGGTCGAGGTTGCGCTGCCGGATTCGGCGTTCGGCGAGGGCGGCGTCCCAGCGCGGGTTCAGGCGGGCGCCGAGGCGCAGGTGGTCGGCGACGGTGAGGCTGCCGTAGATCGGGGCGTCCTGCGCGACGAACCCGACCCGGGCCAGCTGCGCCGCGCTGGCGGCGGGCGGGTTGCCGAGCACGGCGATGCTGCCGGCGCTCGGTGCGATCAGCCCGCAGACCAGCCCGAGGAGGGTCGACTTGCCGGCGCCGTTCGGGCCGACCAGCCCGACGACGCGCCCTTCCGGGATGCTGAGGGTGCAGTCGGTGAGCGCCGTAACGTGCCCGTAGCGCTTGCCGAGTGCCTGGGTTTCGATGACCGCTGTCATCGCCGGCTCCTAGTCCTCGATGGGATCGTGTCGAGGTCAAGTTCTAGGCGCCGGACGGTCACGGGACGGTCCGCGCGGCTGTGACCGGGCTGTGACCGCGCCGCGGCTAACCTTCTGCCGATGCGGGTGCTGGTGGTGGAGGACCAACCGGAGCTGGCCGACTCGGTGGCGCGGGTGCTGCGGCGCGAGGGCATGGCGGTCGACGTCGCCTATGACGGCGGCGCCGCGCTGGAGCGTACGTCGGTGGTCGACTACGACGTGGTGGTCCTGGACCGTGACCTGCCGGGGGTGCACGGCGACCAGGTGTGCCGCACGCTCGTCGCGCAGGGCTCCCCCGCCCGGGTACTGATGCTGACCGCCTCGGGCACGATCGCCGAGCGGGTCGAGGGGCTCGGGCTCGGCGCCGACGACTACCTGCCGAAGCCGTTCGCCTACGCGGAGCTGGTCGCCCGCGTCCGGGCGGTCAGCCGGCGGTCACGTCCGGCGACGCCGCCCGTGCTGACGCACGGCGACCTGCGGCTCGACCCGGCGCAGCGCGTCGCGGCGCGGGCCGGCGAGCGGCTGACGCTGAGCCCCAAGGAGTTCGCGGTGCTCGAGTACCTGCTCACCTGCCGCGGCCGGGTCGTGTCGGCCGAGGAGCTCCTCGACCGCGTGTGGGACGAGGCGGCCGACCCGTTCACGACCACGGTGAAGGCGACGATGAACCGGCTGCGCGCGAAGCTCGGCGACCCGCCGCTGATCGAGACCGTGCCCCGGGCCGGATACCGGATCTGAGATGCGCAACGGCCCGAACCGCCTCCGCTGGCGCCTCACCCTGGTCATCTGCCTGGTCGCCGTCGTGTCCGGCGCGGTGCTGCTGGTCATCATGTACAGCATCGCCCAGGGCCTCGACGGCGACGTCCGGGGCTTCCTGCCGCAGAAGGCGCCGGCTCCGCCGCCGGTGCCGGGGCAGGGCCCGCTGGCGCGGCCGGACATCCTCGGCCCGGTGCACGAGCAGAGCTCGCTGCTCACCGTGCCCGCCGTCGCCCTGGCCATCATGACGGCGCTGTCGCTGGCGTTCGGCTGGCTGATCGCCGGGCGGCTGCTGCGCCCGGTGCGCACGATGGCGGAGCGGCTGCAGCACATCTCCGAGCGCAACGTCCACGAGCGCCTCGCCGTCACCGGCCCCCGCGACGAGCTCAAGGATCTCGCGGACACCGTCGACGGCCTGCTCGGCCGGCTGGAGACGTCGCTGGACGCGCACAAGCGGTTCGTCGCCAACGCCGCGCACGAGCTGCGCACCCCGCTGACCGTCGAGCACGCGCTGCTGGAGGAGCCGCTCATCGACCCCGACGCCGACGTCGAGGCGTTCCGGGCCAACTTCCAGCGGCTGATGAAGATCAGCGCCGGCCGTGCGCGCCTGCTCGAGTCGCTGCTCACCCTGTCCAGCAGCGAGCACGACCAGCCACGCGACGAGCCCTTCGACCTGGCCGCGATCGTCACCGAGGCGCTCGCCGAGCGGTCCGGCGACCTCGACCGCGCCGGCCTGCGGGCGGTGCCGTCGCTGGAGCCCGCCCGCATCTACGGCGACCCGCTGCTCGTCGCCCGGCTCGTCGTGAACCTCTGCGACAACGCGATCCACTACAACGCGCCGGGCGGCCGGGTCGAGGTCGCGGTCCGGGCGCTCGTCGGCCGGGTGAGCTTCGCGATCGCCAACACCGGCCCGGTCGTCCCGCCGGATCAGGTCGACCGGCTCTTCGAGCCGTTCCAGCGCATGCAGCGCACCGCCGACGACGGCCACCACGGCCTCGGCCTGTCCATCGTGCGCGCCATCGCCACCGCGCACGCCGCCACCCTGAAGGCCCACCCGCGCCCGGGCGGCGGCCTCGTCGTCGAGGTGACCTTCCCGTCGTTCCGCACCTGACTGTTCCGAATCGACGTCTATGAACCTTTACAGAACTCGAACACTATTTTGCAGGTAGGATTAATAGACATGCATGACGATGGCGTCATGCGCTTCTTTCCCAGACGTCCACGGCTTCTGATCGCCGCCGCGGCCGCGTTGCTCGCGGCCGCCGCCTCTGCCGCGGTCGCCTCCGCGGGCCGCACCGCCGAGGCCGCCGAGGCCGCCCCGCCGCCCAACATCGTCTTCGTCCTCACCGACGACCTGGCGTGGAACCTGGTTCAGTTCCTGCCGCAGGTACAGCGGCTGCAACGCGACGGCGTCACGTTCACCAACTACACGGTGACCGACTCGCTGTGCTGCCCCTCCCGCTCGTCGATCTTCACCGGCAAGTTCCCGCACGACACCGGCGTCTTCACCAACGGCGGCGCCGACGGCGGATTCGGCGTCTTCAAGGGCCGCGGCAACGAGGAACGCACCTACGCCACCGCACTGCGGGCACAGGGCTACGCGACCGCCATGATGGGCAAGTACCTCAACGGCTACCTGCCCGCCGACACACAGGGCGGCGCGCTGCCGTACGTGCCGCCGGGCTGGTCCGAGTGGGACGTCGCCGGCAACGGCTACGCCGAGTACAACTACGACCTCAACGAGAACCATGCCGTCGTGCACTACGGCTCCACCCCCGCGGATTACCTGACCAACGTCCTCGCCCGCAAGGGCAGCTCCTTCATCCAGCGCAACGCGGCCGCCAACACCCCGTTCGTGCTGGAGGTCTCGACGTTCGCGCCGCACGCGCCGTTCACCCCCGCACCCCAGGACCTCGACGCGTTCCCGGGGCTCACGGCGCCGCGGACCCCGGCGTTCGACGCGCTGCCCGCCGGGGCGCCCACCTGGCTGGCCGGCCAGGACCCGCTGACCGCGGCCGAGAAGACGAAGATCGACACGGACTTCCGCAAGCGCGCGCAGTCGGTCCAGGCCGTGGACCGGCTGATCGCCAAGCTGCGGGCAACCCTCGAGGACAGCGGCGTCGCGGACAACACGTACTTCGTGTTCAGCTCCGACAACGGGTTCCACCTCGGCGAGTACCGGCTGGCGCAGGGCAAGCAGACCGCGTTCGACACCGACGTCCGGGTGCCGCTCGTCATCGCCGGACCGGCCGTCCCCGCCGGCAGCACCCGCACGGAGATCGTGCAGAACATCGACCTGGCGCCGACCTTCCAGCGCCTCGCCGGCGGCACCGTCGCCTCGGACGTGAACGGCCGCAGCATCGTCCCGCTGCTGCAGGGCCAGCCGGCGGCGAACTGGCGCACCGCGTCGCTGATCGAGCACCACGGGCCGGACGCCGCCGCCGACGACCCGGACGCCCAGACCGCCCGCGACGGCAGGCCGACCACCTACGAGGCGCTGCGCACCGCGTCCTACACCTACGTCGAGTACGCCAACGGCGAGCGCGAGTACTACGACCGGCTCGCCGACCCGTACCAGCTGAACAACGTCGCGGCGCAGCTGCCCGCGGCCCGGCGCGCGGCCCTGCACACCGCGCTGCAGCGGCTGCGCGACTGCCACACCCACGAGGCCTGCTGGACCGCCGGCCACGTGACCGCCTGACACCCGCGGCGGCCGGTCACCCCGCGGGTGTCAGGTGCCCGTCGAGCTGGGCGGCGAGGTCGGCGGCGCGGCCCACCGCGGCCCGCGCCCACGACGCGGCCGGGCTGGTGTCGGCGTCGTCGAGGCCGAAGGCGAGCAGGCCGGTGAGCTGCCGCAGGTTGCCGGCGATCACCCGCACGTCACCGTCGGGCAGCGTGCCGAGGGCGGCGGGCAGCAGGTCGAAGTAGCGCTCGGCGGCCTGTCTCGCGGCGGCCCGCTGGGCGGCGAGCTCTTCCGCCGCGTGCTGCTGCTGCGGGTGGAACGCGACCTCGTGGTGGGTGAGCGCCTCGCTGGTGTAGGACGCGCCGAGGTCCGCACGGTGGTCGCCGGGCAGGCCCGGGTAGATCGCGCGGCCCACCTGGAGGATCGGGGCCATCGGCGCGGAGTCGGCGGAGCCGAAGACCCGCAGCCGGGCGACCCGGTCCAGCTCGCGGGCGACGGCGAGGCGTTGCGCGGGGTCGAGCGGCCCGCGCAGCGCCTCCGCGTAGGCGTCGGCGGCGTGCCCGGCCGCCTCCCGCTGCGCGGCCAGCTCCTCCTGCGGGTGCGGCTGGGCGGGGTGGAACGCGACCTCGTGGTGGGTCAGCGCCTGGTTGGACCAGGACCGGGCGATCTCCAGCTCGTGCCCGCCGATCCGGGCGTGCAGCTCGCGGGCGAGGGTGGCGGCGCGCACGCCGGCCGACGAGTCGGTCGAGCCGAACGCGAGCAGCCGCGCGAGCAGGTCGAGCTGCGCCACCAGGATCCGCAGCCGCTCCGGGGTCACGGCGCTCGACGTCGCGAGCCGGGAGGCGACCTCCCACGCGTTGCCGGCGGCGGCGAGCTGCGCCGGGATGTCCGCCGGGTGGGCCGCCTGGGCGCGGGTCAGCCACAGCGCCACCGTCGCATAGGCGGTGCCCTCCACCAGCGCGAGCTCGGCCTCGGCGGCGGACGCGTCGCGGCCCTCCGCGCGCAGCGCCGCGACGAGGGCGTCGAGGGAGGCGGCGAGGACCCCGACCCGGTGCGGCGTCAGGTCCGCCAGCGGCGTCCCGGACGGCTCCGCCAGGGTGCGCAGGACGCCGGAGCGCCACACCGCCGGCTCGGCCTCGGGCGTGGCCGCGTACGGGCCCGGCACCGGCAGGTCGCCCGGGCCGCCGAGGTCGTACACCCGCAGACCGCCGCTGGACGGCTCGATCACCCACGCGCCGGGCCACGGGCGCCACACGCCGCGGTCGGGGACGCCGTCGCCGTCGTAGTCCGCCCCGGCGGGCAGGTCCGCGCTCGTGTCGACCTGCGCGGCCCGCCAGTCGAGCCGGTCCGGCTGGCCGGGCGGGCTGACGTAGGCGATGGTGTACCGCCCGGTCGCCGACGCCGTGGCGTAGGACGGCTCCCGGTCGGTGCGGACGGTGAACGGCGCGTCGACGACCGGCCGGTCGTCCTCGGTCTCCCAGGCGCCGCTGGCGTGCTCGTCGGGCTCGAACAGCCCGTCCTCGTCGAAGATCTCCAGCCGCACCCCGAACGGGCGGACCGCGGCCGGGCCGGGCCCGATCGTCGCCGTCCACGGCGGCCCGGCGGCGTGCAGCGAGCCGCCGGTGCCGAAGACGTCGCCGGCCTCCAGCTCCGCCCAGTTGTCCTCGTCGCCGAACTGCCACCGCCGGACCCGTTCGACGACGCCCTGCCGGACCAGCCCCGAGTACACCTCGGCGCTGAACCAGCCGTCGGCGGCGCCGGAGTCGCCGGACGCGACGATCTCGACCCGGTCGACGGTGACGTCGACCCGCCGCTGCCGCAGCGTCACCGGCGCGACCGTCTCCGACCAGTAGCCGCGGGTGTCCATGACCCGCACGATCACGGTGTACGTGGCGCCGGGGCGCAGCTCGTGGCCGGGTGCCTGGACGAGCTCCTCCTGCCACGCCTGCCGCAGCTCGCCCAGCACGAGGCGGCCCGCGCAGGTGTCGAACGCGTGGTAGGTGTGCCCGTACGGGCGGTGCTCGGCCGGCGCGCCCTCGCCGATCTCGGCGATGAGGCAGACCGGCCGCGCGTCGTTCGTGACCTCGAGGCGGACCCGGTCCGCTTCGGGGAACGCGTGGACGCCGCCCTCGTCGACGAGGTTCCCGGGCCGGCCCGTCGCGATGACGTACGCCACCTCGGCCCGCGGCGGCGGCGTCACACGGGGGTCGGCCTGCGGGTCGGTGGTGCCCCAGACCCGCACCACGGTGCCGGCGGTCAGCAGCGGCGTGTCCAGGTGACCGGTCCGCTCGAACGTGTCCAGGCCTTCCTCCGCCGCGGCCTCGCCCCGGGTACGGACCGTCGACGCGCGCATCTGTGCCCGGAGCGCCTCCCCCGTGTACGACACCCAGACATCGGGCTCCGAGGACAGCCAGATGATCGGGCTGCCCGCGAAGCACGTGTACCGGATCCGCCGCACCTCGCCGCGCTTGAGCGGCGACACCACGACGAAGTCCTCCTCGACGCTGAGCCGCACCTGCGGGCGGGCCGGGTCGCCGAGGGTCGGCAGCTGCTCCCAGCGGAACCCGTCGCCGATGTGCCGCTGCTGGAACAGGTCCACCCACGACTGGCCGTCGCACCGCGCGAACAGCCACAGCGGCGCGCTGCTGTCGCCGTCGGGTTTGTCCTCGTCGCGCAGCTGCACGACCGACACCTCGTCGTAGAACCCGGTGCCGACGGTGCCGGCCTCGGCCCAGTCGTTGTTCTCGTGCTCGTAGCCGGGGTTCGGCCGCCAGAAGTGCCGGATGCCGCCGGTCCGCGACGGCGCGAACAGCTCGTAGTTGCCGTGCCGGCCGAAGCCCATCCACGGGTCGGAGCGGCCGCGGTCGCTCTGGATGATCGCGGGCCGTCCCCGCACCCCGCGGCCGATGTCCTGCGGGTACTGGTTCGCCTCGAACGTGCGCAGCGTGCCGTCGCCGCGGACCGCGACGTACATCTCCCGGCCGCGGTAGTTGTCCTCGAAGTCCGTCTCGTGGGTGCCGACCGTCCCGAGCACCCAGCCGACGCCGTCGAACGGGCCGGTGACGGGTTCGGTGTCGGCGCTCACGGCGTACAGCCGCACGATCTCCTCGAACGGCCCGCCGGTCCAGTCGTACACCGTGGAGTGCAGCGTCATGAGCTGGTGCTGCCGATACATCCCGCCGCCCGTGCGGGGTGCGGTGACCAGCAGCAGGTTGTGCCGCGGAGAGCTGTCCCCGTCGACGGGCGCCCAGCGGGTCCGGGTGAGCGTCGCGCTCGCCGCGTCGGCCAGGTCGCCGCCCAGCCCGACGCGGGCGCGGGTCCACCGGTTCGGCGGCCCGTTGTCCCGGAACCAGTGCACGGTCCGGCCCGACTCGACCGTCACCAGCTCGTAGTTGTTGTGCTCGCCGTCCTGGCTCTGGTAGTCGCCCTCGTGCCAGCTGACCGAGTCGACGACCCCCGCCGACGGCGGCACGCACGGCCACGGCCCGCTCCACCGCCCGGCGCCCCGGTCGAACCAGTACAGCGCGAACCCGCCCGCCGGCCACGGCACGATGACCTCGACCGTCCCGTACGTCGTGTTCTGCGCGAACCCCGCCGCGAAACCCACCTGTCCCATTGCCGTGTCCCCCCGGTCCGAGCCTGTGTGGGCTTCACTATGTGCGCCTTCCCCGCGGCGGCGCTGTCGCCAGTCGGCCAGCCGGATCGTGTATCTGGCGGCGGCCGGGGTGTTCCGTGCGGTGGCTACGGCGCTTCAGCCGCCGGCCTGACCAGCCGCGCCGAGATCGTCAGCGCGACGTGCCGGCCGACCAGGAACCCGGGCGCCCTGATCCCGACGTCGCGCAGGTCCAGCCGGGCGGTGCCGGTGACCGACAGGCCGTCCAGGGTGCCGTCGATCCACAGTGGAGCTTCCGCGCCGGCGACCCGCAGCACGGCCTTCGCCCGCCATCCGGCGCCGGCCGGCTCGATGTGCCCGGCGGTCAGCTCCATCCGTGGGTGGTGCGCCACGTCGAGGAAGCGCCTGCCGCGCAGGTCCTTGTCGCGCCGCGGGTTGCCGGTGTCGATCGACGCCGGGTCGAGGGTGCCCTCCAGCCGCACGGGACGCCCGCCGGCGTCGAACTCGACGGTGCCGCCGGTCACCGCGATCGTGCCGTGCACGGTCCGGAACCCGAAGTTCCGGGCGGCGAAGCCGGCGCGCAGCGGCGTCGCGACCGTCCACGTGCCCGTCATGGTCGTGGTGGTCATGCCGGGCTCCCCACGGGCGTGAGCGGCAGGTCGGCGTGCACGAGGTGATAGACGCCGATCCGGTCGGGGCCGGTCAGCAGCGCCGGGTCCTCGCCGGGCAGCAGCGGGGTCGACATGACCGCCCGGACGGCGGCGTCGATGGCGTCGGCGGACTCGGCGAGCGTCACGATCGTCACGGCGTTGCCGGCGGCGCGCAGCCGCACGGTCCAGACGATGCCCGGGAGGTCGCGGACGGCGGGCCACAGGCGGGTGGCGGCGCGTTCCTCGGCGGCGGCCCACTGCGCCGTCCGCGGCCCGTCGAACGCGACGACCTGCATGTACCTGGCGGGCGCCGGGCCCTTGCCGCGACGGGCCTCGACGATCTCGAACCGACCCTCGCCGGACGCCGCGATCATGATGCCGTCGCCGCCGCCGACGGGGCGTCCGATGATCGCCTCGGCGGTCGCCGTCGTGGCCAGGGCCTCGTCGACCCACGCGGTGTCGACCGGGTGCGGGTCGGGGACCGTCTGCACGGTGATGTTCATGCGGTCGAGGATCGCGGCGGGCGGCGTGGCGGACATCCGTACCGTCACTGAACCCGCCACTGAACCGCGATACTGTGCCGGTGTCCACGTTCGTCGGCCGGGACCGGGAGCTCGCCGCGCTCACCGGCGCCTTCGAGGCGGGCGGGGTCGTGCTCGTCGACGGCCCGGCCGGCATCGGCAAGACGACGCTGGTCGACCGGGCGCTGCGGCAGGCCGGCGCGACCGCGGTGCGCGGCTACTGCCCCGCCGAGCCGGCGCCGCCGCTGTGGCCGTGGCGGGCGGTCCTGCCCGGCGCCGTCGCTCCCGATCTTCAGGCGCCCTTCGAGCCCACCGCCGCGGCCTCGGCCCGGTTCGCGGCGCTCGCCCGGCTGAGCGACACGGTCCTCGCCGGTGGTCCGCCCCTCATCCTCCTGGAGGACCTGCACTGGGCCGACGTGGCGTCGCTGGACCTGCTGCGGCACGTGGCGCAGGGCGCGGCGGGTGCCGGTGTCACGGTCGTCGGCACGGTCCGGTCGCCCTCACACGACGCGGTGGCGCTCCGGCTGGCGGATCTCGCCCGGTACGGTGCGGTGCGGGTGCCGCTGTCACCCTTCACCCTCGACGAGGTGGCGCGGCTCGTCGACGCCGCGGCGGCGCCGGGCGTGCTGGCCCGGACCGGCGGGTTGCCGCTGCTGGTGGCGGCCGTCGGGGCGGGGTCGGGGCCGGGCGACCTGCCCGCCGTCGTGCGGACGCTGCTGGCCACGCTGAGCCCGCAGGAGCGGGCCGCGGTGCAGGCCGCGGCCGTGCTGGGCGAGGAGGTCGACGACTCGCTGCTCACGGTCGTCGCCGGTACGCCGGTGGACGGGTTCCTCACCGCCGCCCGGCACGCCGGCCTGCTGATCGTCGCACCGCCGGAGCACCGGTACCGGTTCGCGCACGCGCTCGTCCGCGACACGATCGTCGCCGGCCTGGAGCCGGCCGCGCTGCGGGAGCTGGCCCGGTCGGCGGCCGTCGCGCTCGAGTCGGCGACCGCGTCGCCGGCCGCGGCGGGCGGGCGGGGCGCGGTGCCGGCCGCCCGGATCGCGGCGCTGTGGCGGCAGGCCGGGGTGCCCGGTGCGGCGGCGGCCTGGTCGCGGCGGGCGGCGGCGCAGGCCCGGGCCGCGCACGCGTACGACGACGCGGCCGCCCACCTGTCCGCCGCGTCCACTGTGGAGCTTCCGCCGGCGGAGCGGGCCGAGCTGCTCGTCGAGCTGGCGCAGGCGGAGTACCTCGCCGGCCGCTACGACCGGTGCCTGGACCACTGCGTGGACGCGGCCGGGTCGGCGGCGGAGGCGGGCCGTGGGGACCTCGTCGCGGCCGGCGCCCTGGTGCTGCAAGGGGTGACGTACGCGCACGCGGGCAGCGTCGTCACGCGGCTGTGCCAGCGGGCCCTCGCGTACCCGGACCTCGGCGACGGCCTGCGGGCCCGGGTGCTGGCGCAGCTGGCCGTGATGACCGCGGACGCCGGACAGGTGGGCCAGGCCGCGGCGCCCGCGCGGGAGTCGCTCGTGCTCGCGTCGGCGTGCGGCGACCCGCACGCGGAGATCGAGGCCGCCCGGGCCCGCGAGATGACCCTCGTCGACCCGGCCGACACCCCGGAGCGGCTCCGCCTCGGTGACCTCGTCGCCGACCGGGCCGAGGCGCTCGGGCAGCCCCTGGCGGCGCTCATCGGCCACGAGTGGCGGATGCAGTGCGGGTACCTCACCGGCCGGCTCGACGTCGTCGAGTCCGCGGCCGCGGCAATCGAGGACCTGGCGGGCCGATCGCCGCTGCCTGTGCTGCAGTGGCACCGCAACCGGATGCTGGCCAGCCGGGCGACGCTCGCCGGCCGGTTCGACGACGCGGTCGCGCACAGCCGCCACGCGACGGCGATCGCGCTCGCGTCCGGCGACCCGAGCGCCAACGTGATGCACTTCGCCCACGGCGTGCACGTCGCCGTGCTCCGCGGTGACCCGTCGGCGCTGCCGGAGGGGCTCGACGCGGCGTTCGCGGGCGCGCCCCTCGATCCGCTCATCGACGTCCAGCGCGCCAACGTGGCGCTGCTGACCGGCGCCCTCACCGATGCCCGGGAGGTGTACGACCGGCTGCGCGCCCGGCTGCCGCTGCCCGCCGACCATCCCGCCTGGCCCGCCGTCCTGACCCAGCTGACCGGCCTGATCGAGCACTTCGCCGACGCCGAGGCCGCCGAGATCGTCCACCGCCAGCTGCTGCCGTTCCGCCCGTTCCCGGGCGCGCTGGGCACGGCGACGGTCTTCTTCCACGGCACGGTCAGCCGCTTCCTCGGCCAGCTGGCGGCGGTGGCCGGCGACACCACCGGCGCCGTCGAGCTGCTGCGCGAGGCGCTGACCCGCAACCGGGCGATCGGCGCCCGCGCCGACCTCGCGCTCACCGGCCTGGCCCTGGCCCGGGTCCTGCCCGCCGGGCCCGAGGCGGCGGCTCTCGCCCGGGACGCGGCGGACCTCGCCACCCGCCTCGGCATGCCCGGCCCGGCCGCGGCCGCCGGGTCTTCCACGAGCGCCGATCCGCTGACGGCCCGCGAGCGGGAGATCGCCGGCCTGCTCGCCGAGGCGCTCACGAACCGCCAGATCGCCGCCCGCCTCGTACTGTCGGAGCGCACCATCGAGTCACACGTGCGCAGCATCCTCGCCAAGACCCAGTGCACCAACCGGACCGAGTTCGTCGCCCGCTGGCCCGCTCACCACAGCATCGGAAAACGCCCGTAACCGAGGGCCTTGTCGTACACCGCCCGCAGCCACGGCTCGCGCACCTCTGGCAGCCGCCCCAGCGTCGCCACGAACACCCTCCGGTCGAGGTGGAACGGTGTGTGCGGCAGCAACGGCGCCGGGTCGTCACGGCGCTCCGCCGCGGGCAGCGCGACCGGTCCACGTCTCGGCCGGTACGCCAGGTGTGCCCACACATCCCATTCCAGCGGGACACCGTCACCCTCGCCGGGCAGCGGCCACACCGCGCCGGTCTGCGGGTGCCGTGGCACCAGCGCGAGGTCCACGGCGCCGGTCGGCAGGCCCGGCCCCGCCAGCGTCAGCGTCCTCACCGGCGCGCCGTCCGGCAGCATCGCCGCGAGCACCGGCCGCAACAGCCCCGCCACCGTCGGGTCCTGGACCGCCACCGGCACACCGCCTGACAACGCCAGCAGCCGGGCCACCGCCGCCGCGAACGCGGCCGACCACAGCGGACTCCACCAGCCGCGCTGCTCGACCGGGCCGACGCCGGGCCGTCGCACCCGCAGGTCGTCCCAGGTGAGGACCGCCGCATCGGCGCCGCTGACGCGGCGCACCGCCCGCGGGTCGAGCCACACCGCCTGCCAGTGGCCGCAGTCGTCGATGCGCGTCGCGACCAGCCGGCCGCAGCGTTCGCACTCCAGGTTGGGTCCGTCCCGGCCGTCGGGGCCGAAGCACCCCCCGTCGGCGGCAACGTCGCTGAACACGGTCCCGCGGACGTCGCCGGGAGCGAGGAGGACCGCGCCGTGCGGCCCGCCTGGCAGCACCGCCGGCACGTGCCCGCCGCTCGGCCAGGGCGGTCCGGGCGAGCCCGGATCCACGGCGAACGTGCCGGGCTCCATCAGTACACCGAGCAGCTCATGCGACATGTGCTGGTGGGCCTGGACCGGCAGCGCGACCTCCGACACAGGCACGGTCAGCTCGGCCCCGCAACCCCCGCACACGAACATCGCCACCCATTCTCTCCGCGACGCCCGCAAGATGCCAAGGGGTGGCGGCGCCGCGCCGTCATGGGGTGAGGGTGGCGATGAGGGCGCCGGCCTCGGTGCGGGACATGTCCAGGCCGCGGACGTAGGCGTCGGCGTGGCGGGGGGCCGGGGCGCCGTGGCGGTTGCGGTGGGCGTTGGCGCGGCCGATGGCCTGGGCGGTGAGGCCGACGCGCCGGCCGATGCCGGTGACCGCGCCCCACAGCAGCGCGCCCGCCTCGCCGTCGCCGGTGAGGGTCAGGGCGCGGGCCAGCGACAGCGACGTCACCAGCCACGAGCTCACCGTCGGGGCGTCGTCGAGGCGGCTGGTGAGCCGCAGCGCGGCGTGCCGGGCGTCGTCGTAGCGGGCCTGGTCGAGGGCGACCTCGACGCCGAGCCAGCTGGCCACGGTCACCACCCAGCCGTAGCCGCAGTCGCGGGCGGCGTGGCGGGCCTCGGTGAGCAGCTCCGCCGCGCCGGTGAGGTCGCCGGCCAGGTACCGGGCGTGCCCGGACACCATCCGGCCCTGCGCGAGCAGGTCCGGCCAGCCGACCCGCTCCGCGGCCCGGTGCGCCCGGGTGGCGGCCTCGCCGGCGAAGGTCGCGTCGCCGGACGCCGCCGCCACGAACGACAGGCAGCACAGCGCGTCGGCGCGCAGGTAGTCGTGGCCGGCGCGTTCCGCGTCCCACACCGCCTCGTGCGCCTGGGCGACGGCGTCGGGCACGTCACCGGCGATCGACCGCAGCGCCGACAGGCCGAGCAGTGCCCGGCTGCGCGCCGACTGGCCGGTCGCCGACCTGTCCTGCCCGCCCGCGGCGAGCGCGGCCCGCAGCCAGGCGGTGCCCTCCGCGGTGGCGGCGTCGTGGAACCAGTACCAGGCGACCCCGCCGGCGATGTCGACGGCCGCGGCGCCGTCCCCGTCGGCGAGCGCGCTCCGCAGCGCGGCCCGCACGTTGCGGCGCTCGGCGTGCAGGCGGCGCAGCCAGTCGTCAGCGGCGGCGGTTCGCAGCCCGGTCGCGGCCTCGGCGGCCATGCGCCGTGCCCACTCCCGGTGCCGGCGGACGGCGCGGGCGCCTTCGTCCTCGTCGAGGAGGTGTCTGGCGTACTGGCGCAGCGGCCGGCCCATGCGGTAGCGGTGCGCGGTCCCGCCGTCGCGGTGGACCTGGATCAGCGACCGGTCGACGAGCCCCGGCAGCCGGCCGCGCCGGCCCGGTGCGACGGCGTCCATCGCGTCGAGGTCGAACCCGCCCTCGAACACCGACAGCTGCCCGAGCAGCGTCGCGTCCGCCGGTGTGAGCGCCCCGCCGAGCGGGTCGGTGGCGGGCCCCAGCAGCGCGGTGGGGTCCTCCCGCAGGTGCGCGGCGAGCACGGCCAGCGGCAGCGCCCGGGACAGCGTCGCGGCCCGCTCGACCGCCGCCGGAAGGCACCCGACCGCGGCGCAGACCGCGGCGGCGAGCCGGCGGTCCGCGGTGCCCGGCGCCCGCGCGGCGGCGCCCGGCATCCGCGTGAGGAACAGGTCGACCGCTTCGCCGACCGGCAGCGGCGCCAGCTCCAGCAGCGCCTCGCCGGGCACGCCGAGCGGCTCCCGGGCGGCGAGGAGCACCCGCAGCCCGGGGGCGGCGGCGCGTTCCAGGGCGGCGGCGACGTCCCGCGGGCTGGGCGCGCCGTCGACCACGAGCAGCCGGGTCGCCGGGCCGGGTTCCTCCGGCCACCACACGGTGGGGATCCCGGTCAGGTCGGCGTGCCGCTGCCCGTACTCCAGCACCAGGCGGCTCTTGCCGACCCCCGGCGGGCCGGTCACGGTGACGACCCGCGCCGACCGCAGCAGGTCGGCGACGGCCACCAGATCCGCGGCGCGCCCCACGAAGTCCGTGTCCTGCGGCGGTACGTCGGAGGTGACCTCGATGACCGGACCGCCGGAGGCCAGCGGCTCGTGCCGCAGGATCGCCGTCTCCAGACCGCGCAGCCCCGGCCCGGCGTCGACGCCGAACCGGCCGGCGAGCGTCTCGCGGGCCTCCCGCAGCACGTCGAGGGCGTCGACCTGGCGTCCCGACCGGTACAACGCGACCGCCAGCAGCTGCCAGAGCTGCTCCCGGCCGGGGTGCTCGCGGGCCAGCCCCGACAGCTCGGGGATCACCGCCTCGTGCCGCCCGAGACCCACGTCGGCGGTCACCCGGCCGATCCGGGCCTGGACCCGCACCTCTTCGAGGCGGCGCCCGGCGACCAGGGCGAACGACGCGTCGGGAAAGTCGGCGTACGCGCCACCGCGCCACAGCCCGAGGGCCTGGTCCAGCGCGGCCCGCCCCGGCTCGAGCTGCCCGTTCGCGATGAGGTCCTGCCCCTCGGCGGCGAGCGCGCTGAACACGTCGGCGTCGAACGCGCCGGGTGCCGGACGCACCGCGTACCCGCCGCCGACCCGCACCAGGACCCGCGACGGCGACCTCGGCGGCCGGTCGGGTTCGAGCGCGCGCCGGAGCCGGGCGAGGTGGCTGTGGACGGTGCCGAGCGCGGTCGCGGGCGGCTCGGCGCCCCACAGCACCTCCACGATCCGGTGGAACGGCACCTCCTGCCCACCGGTGCTGAGCAGCAACGCGAGCAGCATCCGCGGGCGCAGGCCGCCGAGGTCCACCTGGTCGCCGGCGATCGTCACCTCCAGCCGTCCCAGGACCCCGAACCGCGGATCTGCCATGGTCGTACACCTACCCGAATGATCGTTTACACGGACGTCGGGTCAGACGACCAGCACCGCCCCGCGGTTGCGGCGGCGGTCTGTCGCAAGTCCGCCTGCGCCGGCCGCGCCGATGCGCTATGCGGACCTCGTCGCCGCAGGCTCGGCTACGGCCACCGCGCCTGCACCTCGTCGATCGCGTCGAGCACCCCCTGCGCCGCGCCGGGCCCGCCCACCCGGACGATGGTGCTGGCGAGCGCGCCGATCGCGGCGAGCGAGCCGTAGGTCCGGTGCTCCGGCAGCGCGCGGCGCAGCACCTCGACCGCGAGCCGGACGCGCTCCGGCGACGGATCGGCGTCGACGAGCGCCTGCGCCCGCCCGGCGAACGCCTGCGCCGGGAAGCGCCCGCGCCCCACGGCCGGCAGGGCGGCGGCCAGCAGCTCCGGGGTGAGCCGATCGGCGAGCCGGGCCAGGAGCTCGGCGCGCCAGAACCGGTTCGGATCGGCACCGGCGGCCGCCGCGGCGTCGGGCAGCAGCTCGTCCGGCAGCCGCCGCACCAGCTCGACGAACCGTTGTGCCCGGGTCTCCGGGTGGCGGATCGCGGCGACCGCGGCGACCGCCTGCCGCTGCAGGTCGGCGGGCAGGTACGGGGCCAGGGCGGCCAGCAGCACCGACGGGGGCCGTGGGCCGTCCCCGGCCAGCACGGCGGCGATCGTCGCCTCCCGCCGCTCGGGCGGCAGGTGCCGGACGGCCCTGGCCAGGGCCTTCGCGCGGCTGTCGGGCGCGGCGAGGGCGAGGGCCAGCTCCGTGGCCCTCGCCGCGACGGCCGGCCGCTGCTCGGGCGGCAGGTGGGCCGCGATACCGGCCAGCAGGTCGACCTCGGAACGGTCGCCCCGGGCGGCGGCGAGGGCCTGCTCCAGCGCGGCGGCGCGTTCCCCGGCGGGCAGGTGCGGCGCCAACGCGGTCAGGGCCTTCGCCCGCAGCGACGCGGACCGGACCCGGCCGGCCGTGGCGGCGGCGACGAGCAGCAGCTCGGCGGGCAGGTGCGGGGCGAGACCCGCCAGGACCTCGGTCCTGACGCGCTCGGTCCTGACCGCGGCGGCGGCGTCGACGGTACTGCGCAGCTGCCCGACGGTCAGGTGCGGGGCGAGCAGAAGCAGGGACTCGGCGCTGCCGTACTCCTCCTGCGCCGCGTGCAGCGCCCGCGTGAGCGCCTTGCCCACCGCGGCGGTCCGCAGGTCCGCGGTCAGGTGCGGCAGGAGCCGGATCGCCACGCCCGGCCGGTGGCGGCCTTCGCGCAGCGCGTCGGCGGCGGTGCCGGCCCGCAGGTCGGGCGGTAGGTGCGGGATGAGCGCGACGAGCGCATCGGCCCAGCTCCCGGGCTCGGCGAAGGCCGCTGCGAGGGAAGCGGCCGCTGCGGCGCGGAACCGGTCGCCGGAAGCGTCGCCGCCCAGCAGCCGCCGGACGGCCGCCGACCGCCGCTCCTCGGGCAGAAACGGGACAAGCGCCGCCACCGCGTGCGCATGGTGGATCCGGCTGTGGATGGCGGTCGTCACCGCGAGGGCGCGGGTCAGCGCGTCGCGGCCGGCCGGCTCCGGCGCGTAGGGCGCGAGCCCGCTCCACGCGTCGCGGCGGTCGTGGTCGCCGCGCAGCTCGCCGGCGGCCTCCAGGAGCTGGGCCACCCGCTCCGGCGGCAGGCTCGGCGCGAGCGTGCAGTACAGGTCGAATCGCGAACTCGGCGAGGTGATGGCGTCGGCCGCGGCGAGCGCCCGGTCGAGCTGCCCGGGCGACAGGCGCGGTGCCAGCCGGCGGAGCACGAACGCACGGTCGGTCCAGCCGAGCGCGAGGGTGGCGGCGAAGGCGACCTCGATCTGGTCCTCGCGGAGGTGCGGCGCCAGCCGGTCGAGCGCGGTCGCGGACGCCGCGGCCGTCGCCGCGTCCAATGCCTCGTCCAGGGCCTCGTCCAGCGCGTACGGTCCGAGGGCGCTCAGTGCCCTGGCCCTGGCGCCGGCGTCGCCGAGCGCGTCGGCGGTGGTGAAGGCCACGCTCAGCACGGCGGTGCGGTCGGGCTCGGGCAGGTGGGCGGCGACGCCTGCGAGGGCGCCGACGCGGTGCTCGCCCTCCTCGACAGCGCCGGCGGCGGCGCGGGCGCTCGCGAGCTGCGCGGGAGACAGGTGCGGCGCGACCGCGGACAGCGCGTCGGCCTGCTGCGACGGGTACCGCGCCAGCAGGGCAGAAGCGAACGCCTCGGCGACGACCTCGGCACGCCGTGGCTCCGGCAGGCGGGGCGCCACGCCGGCGAGGGCCCGGACCCGGTAGTCCGGCGGGTCGATGGCGCGGGCGGCGGCGACCACCGGGTCCAGCTCGTCCGGGGCGAGGTGGGCGGCCATCGCGGTGTACTGGTCCGCGCGGTAGCTGCCGACGGAGCCGGCCAGGCCGTCGAGGATCCGGGCGGCGACGGCGGGGCGCTCGCCGGGGTCCAGGTGCGGCAGCAGACGGTTGAGCAGGCCGGCCCGCCCTTCGGGCGAGCTCAGCCGGTCGGCGTGGGCGACGCCGCGCGGGGCGGACCACAGGCCGGCGGCGACGAGCCGCTCCACCAGGTGCGCCGGGACGTTCTCGGCCATGCTCAGCAGGCTGGACACGACCAGGCCGTGCCGGATCTCGTCGACGAGGCTCGGCGCCACCCCACCGCCGGCCAGGGCGGTGTCGGTGTCCGCAGCGGCCCGCCGCCAGGCCGATTCCGCTTCCTCGAGCGAGCCGTCGGCCAGCTCCCCGGCAGTCATTGCGACACCCTACGCTCAGATGCGGGCGCCCTTCTTGAGGTTGCAGCGGCGGCACAGCAACTGCAGGTTGCCGGCACTGGTCGCGCCGCCGCGGCTCCACGGGATGACGTGGTCGAACTCCAGGTACTCGGTGGCCTGGCACTCCACGCACGCGCCACCGTCGCGCTGCCACACCTCCGTCCGCACCGCGGCCGGCACCGACCGGGAGTCGCGCTGGGCCGGTGTGACGGCGGTGCGTCTCGCCTTCCGCATCGCGCCGGTGAGCACGGCCGCCACGTACTCGGGGTCGCTGACCTCGTAGATGCCAGAGCCCCGCCTGGCGGTCGTCGAGATCACGATGTTGGTGTACTCGGGCCGGACCTCCACGATCCTCGACCAGGGCAGGTCGGCGCCGGCGCCGCCGACGAAGCGGAACTTCGCGTTGGTGGCAATGATCTTGCCGGTGCTGCGCCGCAACCCGGTCTCCGCCTCCCGCACATACACCGCCGGCTCCTCCAGGTGCAGGACCTCGCCGTCTCCGAGGTTGAGCCTGGTGTGCTCGACCCTCGGCACCTCGCCGTTGCTGATGAGACCGATCTCCAGCCCGCGCTGCATCCGCCGGCGCATCTCGACGACGGCGGGATCGGCGATGCCGAGCTCCCGGACCGCCTCCTCGAACTCGTCCATCTCGTGCTGCTCGATGAGGTCGTCGGCGAACGCGAACGTCAGCACTCGGTGCAGGTAGTGCAGCGCCGCCGGCCGCAGGGCCTCCCGCCCGTCGCTCTCCGGGATGCGGTGCCGGCGCAGCTCCGCCCACAGGGCGTCCCAGTCAGGCCCGCTCGGCCCGGAGGAGGCCAGGACCTCGGCCGCTTTGGTGCGCCATGCAGCGAGGAGAGCCACGCTGTCGGGTGCACCTGCGTCACCGTCGTCGTCCTCGTCGACGGTGACGCCGTAGCCCGTCACGAGCCCGGCCAGCCCGGAGTCCCAGCCCTGGCCGACCGCCCTGAACTTCCAGCCGTCGCCGCGCCGGTACAGCTCGCCGAACACGACCGCCGCGACCCGTTCGACGTCCTGGATCGGGAAGCTCGCCAGCTCGCGGCCGTGCTGCCCGGTGACGGTGACCTTCAGCCCCGGCACGGTGTCGAACGTGCCCGCGTCCATGGATCCGGCGATGACCACCTTGTGCACGTCGGACGGCAGCCGCCCGAGGTCGACCACGATGGTGGCCGTGCGATGGCCCCCGTCCGTTGCGTGCATCGTCAGGCACCGAACGGCCGAGCCGGGGCCCGACGATCGTGCGGGTCCGGTGGCAGCGGGTCCGGCGTCCCGTGACGCCGGGCCCGCCGGGGCGGGGTGCTACGGCTGGACGACCAGGCGGAAGGACTGGGCGGGCCGCCAACCTGTCCGTCAGGGGATCCACCGTCGCACAGTGACGACCGGCTGACCGTGACGGGGGGCGCAAATCGGTGAACCTCGAACGTTCGGGTGAGATCAGGTACGTAACCGTCAGGATAGTCTCGTGCCCGTGACGCGGGAGGCGCTTCCGTCGGCCGGTCCCGTGGCGGGGGTGGCCGCGTGGCGGTACGTGCAGGCGGCCGTCGCCGTCCTGCTGCTCGGGACCGTCTGGTGGGCCGCGTTCCTCGCCGGCTGGGTCGACTCCGAGGCGTTCGCCTACGTCTTCGTGCCGGTCGGTGGGGTCCTGGCCACCGCGTCGGTGCACCACATGCTGCTCGGCGGCGGCCTCGACCCCGTCGCACGGCGGTTCTGGCGCGGGCTGCGGGGCGCCATGGCGCTGATCACCATCGGGTACGCATGGCTGGCGCTGGACATGCTCACGCACGCCGACGAGGCCCACACGCGCACGATGCCGGTCCTCGCGGCCGTGAGCGTCGGGATCGGGTTCCTGGCCGCGTTGTGGGCGGTGGCCCGGGTGCCGGTGATGCCGACCGGCGGCGTCGAGTGGTGGCGGATGCTGCTGGACCGCACGATCGGGTTCCTCGGCTGCGCGGCGGTCCTCTGGTACGCGGGGCTGGCGCCTATGCTGTCGGCCCGGGAGCCGTGGAGCCGGCAGGCGATGGTGCTGGTCGGGCTCGCGTTCGTGGCCGCGGTCGGCGCCGCGACGAAGGTGTCCTACGTCGCCGGCGGCCCCGTCGACCGGACCGCGATCCGCCTCATCGCGGCCAGCGGCGGCGTCACCGCCGGGATCGTCGCGGTGCTCGCCGTGCGGTTCGGGCTCATCGCCGCCGTGCCCGCGCAGGCGGTCGTGATGCCGCTGACGCCGGTGCTCGCCACGCTGGGCGTCGCGGCGCAGTGGCGGGCCAACCTGGGGCTGCGCCGCGACAGCGCCCGCAGCGGCAAGTGGCTGCCCTACCTGGCGGTGGTCGCGGTCGACCTGCCCCTGGTCGCGATGGCGTTCGGCGCGCCGCTGGAGTGGCCCGGCCGCGTCGTCGTGATCGCCGCCGTGCTGGTGACGGCGCTGGTCACGGCCCGGCAGTACCTCACGTTCCAGGACAACACGCGGCTGCTCGCCGACATGCGCGACCAGGAGGAGCGCCTGCGGTACGAGGTGAGCCACGACGCCCTGAGCGGCCTCGCCAACCGGGCACTCTTCCGGGGCCGGATCGCGACGGCGCTGACCTCCCCCGACCCGGCCTGGGTGCTGCTGGTCGACCTCGACGACTTCAAGGCCGTCAACGACCTGCTCGGCCACGGCGTCGGCGACCGGCTGCTGGTCTCCGTCGCGCAGCTGCTGCAGGCCGAGGTCGGCACCGCCGGCCTGCCGGTGCGCGTCGGCGGCGACGAGTTCGCGGTGCTGCTCACCGGCCCCGGCGCCGACCCGGAGGACCTCGCCGCCCGGATCCTGGCCGCGCTCGACCAACCGATCAGCGAACACCGGCTGCTGGTGCAGGCCAGCATCGGCATCGCCGCCGTACGGCCCGGTGCCACCGTCGACGCGGTGCTGCGCGACGCCGACGTCGCCATGTACACCGCGAAACAACGCGGCAAGGCCGGCTTCGTGCGCTACGTCGACGGCATGGGCGAGCCCGTCCTCGCGCACATGCAGCTCGGCGGCGAACTGCGGCGGGCCCTCGACGGCGGCGAGCTGCGGGTGCTGTACCAGCCGATCCTGCGCCTCGACGACCGCCGGCTCGTCGGCGTCGAGGCCCTCGTCCGCTGGCACCACCCGACCCGGGGCGTCATCAGCCCCGCCGAGTTCATCCCGGCGGCGGAGCGGACCGGGCTGATCGTCCCGCTCGGCCGGTTCGTGCTGCGCGAGACCTGCCGGCAGGCGGCGAAGTGGCTGGCCGAGTTCGGGCCGGACGCGCCACAGCGGGCCGCCGCCAACGTCTCCGCGCGGCAGCTGCACGACCCCGACTTCGTCGCCGACGTCACCGCCGCCCTCGCCGACAGCGGCCTGCCCTGCGAGCGGCTCGTCCTCGAGGTGACGGAGTCCGCGGTGCTGCGCGGGCAGCAGGTGTCGCGGACGCTGTACGACCTCGACCGCATGGGCATCCGCCTGGCGCTGGACGACTTCGGCACGGGCGAGTCGTCGCTGAGCCTGCTGCGCGCGTTCCCCGCCGCGATCGTCAAGCTCGACAAGTCCTTCGTCGACGGCGTCGAGATCGACGACGGCCAGCCCGCCGCCGTCAACGCCCGCCAGGCGGTCGCCCGCGCCGTCGTCCAGCTCGCCCACACCCTCGGCCTCGACACGGTCGCCGAGGGCATCGAGAGCGCCGAGCAGGCGGCTGTGCTGCGCGAGCTCGGGTACACCGTCGGCCAGGGTTACCACCTCGCCCGCCCGATGACCGCCGAGAGCGTGTCCGCCCTGCTGGCCCGCCAGCAGTCCCTCACCGCCGCCGACCGCTGAGCCGCCGCCGGTGGTCAGCCGGACAGCCAGCGCAGGGTGTCGGCGTAGAAGGCCACGGTCCGGCCGGCGTCGGTGCGAACCTCGATCGCGGCGGGGACCTCGGCGAACGCCCGGTCGCCGACGACCTGGACGACCGGCGGCGACAGGCGGTGCACGCTGGCGTTGCCGGCGGCGGCCATGGCCCGGGAGGCGTCGACGAAGCCCGGGCCGTCTCCGGTGTACCAGCTGAGGGCGGCCGTCGAGTCCGGCCAGTAGCAGGCGCGCATCTGGTCCCACCAGCCGCGGTCGCGGGCCTGCCGCTCCAGAAGCACCACCTGGCCGGCCGCGGCGACGTCGCTCACGTGACCACCGTCCCGGCGAGGCGGTCCTTCGTCGCGGCCAGGTGCGCCGCGGACAGGTGCGTGCCGGCGCGCACGACGCCGGTGACGCGGTGCAGGTGCGCGGCGTCGGTGACCGGGTTCGCGTCCAGGAGCACGAGGTCGGCGTTACGGCCCGGCTCGACAGTGCCCATCGTCGCCGTCGCACCGAGGAACGACGCGGCGTCCAGCGTCAGCATCCGCAGCAGGCGCAGCGGCGCGATGCCGGCCTCGCCGAGCAGGTCGATCTCGTCGTGCAACGCCGCGCCGGGCACGACCCAGACCGCGCCCGAGGAGTCGGTGCCGACGAGCATCCGCACGTCGGCCTCCTCGAAGATGCGGGCCATGCGGTACTCGTAGCGGTGCGAGGCGGCGAGAGTCGTCCGCTGCGCCAGGGTGAACCTGCCGAAGCGCGCGGCGACGCGGTCCCACGTCCTGCGGGTCGCGGCCGCCATGTAGCGCAGGTCCTCGTCGGCGGCGAACGACGGGTCGTCGCAGAGCTTGCTGGTCTTCTGCCGGATGAGGGTCGGCACGTGCCAGGTCCCGTCGGCGGCGAAGCGCGCGGCGAGGTCGTGCGCGTGGTGCTCGTCGAAGGTGCGCACGGCGCGGTCCAGGATCTCGACGTCCTCGGCCTTGTTGAGCAGCACCGGGTTGAGCACGACCCGCCGCATGACCGCCGCGACGACCCGGTCCATGAACGGCAGCCTGGCCGGCGGCAGCCGCAGCCGCGAACGGGCGCCGGAGGCCTCGCGCAGGGCCGGCTCGTCGGTGGAGCAGCAGGCGAGGACGCCGAGGCCGGAGCCGAAGTGCTCGACGGACTTCATCCCGATGCTGGAGGCGCGCAGCACGTCGATCCCGGCGGGCAGGTGCCCGACGATCGGCACGCCGAGCCGCAGCGCCTCGGCCTGCGCGTCGAAGAAGCGCTCCTTCGACATCGCGGCGGACTTCACGAAGTCGGCGCCGGCGGCGACCTGCTCGCGGACGGTCGCGGCGGCCTGCTCGGCGGTGCCGGTGTTGAGCATCGTCAGCAGCGGCCCCGGCATCGCCAGCAGCGCCGGCGCCGCGGCGGGCAGGCGCAGTTCACCGGCGGCCCGGGCGCGCAGGAGGCCGAGGTCGCCGTGCATCTGGCGGAAGCCCGTGATGCCGTGCGCGAGCATCAGCTCCAGGGTCGGGGCGGGATCGCCGTGGCCCAGCGGGTGGGCGTGCATGTCGTTGTACCCGGGGACCACGTACCGGCCGGAGACGTCCACCACGGTGGCGCCGCGGGGCGCCTCGAGGTCCTCGCCGACGGCGGTGATGACGCCGCCGTCGGCGAGCACGTCGGTGCCCGGCCGCAGCGAGCCGTCGCGGGTGTCGACGACGGTGCCGCGACGCAGCAGCAGCGGCGCGGTCACCGCGCGCCGCCGGTCAGCTCGTGCGCGTTGCGCGTGGTCAGGTCGCGCCAGGTGTCCGTGTCCGTGTCTGTGTCCGCGTCCGGCGGCGGCGGTGCGGCGTCGACGGCGGCGATCTGGGCGAGAGCCGCGGCGGCGGGCGTCCAGCAGTAGTCGCTGCCGTAGACGAGCCGACCGGTGCCGAACGCCGCGTCGAGGGCGGGGATCTGCCGCGGGAACGGAGTGCCGGCCATGTCGTACCAGAGCCGCCGCAGCTGACTCGTCACGGTGGGCGCGTCGGGTGCGGCCCCCATCGGGAACGCCGCGCGGAACATGTCCATGCGGTCGGCGAGCAGCGGCAGCACCCCTCCCCCGTGCGTCAGCAGCCACCGGATCCGGGGATACCGCACCAGTACGCCGTTGAAGACGAGGTCGGCGGCGGTCCGGGCGGTGTCGAACAGGAACTCCAGCATCGGCCGCGGCCGTCCCAGCGCGACCGACTCCGCGTGCGGCGGCGAGGTGGGGTGCACGAAGACGAGCGCGCCGCGCCGGTCGAGGTCCTCCCACAGCGGCTCGAGCCGGCCGTCGCCCAGGTACATGCCGTGGTGGTTGCTCTCCACGACGATGCCGTCGGCGCCGAGCGTGTCCAGCGCGTACGCGGCCTCGGCCCGGGCGCCGTCGACATCCGGCAGCGGGAGCGCCGCGAAGTGCCCGAACCGCTCCGGCCGCCGCGACCGCACCGCCGCGCCGAACTCGTTGACGTCCCGGGCGAGGGCACGCGCGGCGGCGTCGTCACCGAAGTGGACGCCCGGCGAGGAGATCGACAGGTACGACCTGCCGATACCGCCGCGGTCCATGAGCTCCAGGTGCGCCTCCGCGCTCCAGGCCGGCCAGCCGGGCATCCCGTCGGGTTGCTCGACCCCGGCGGCGCGGGCGACGGCGACGTATTCGCCGGTCACGAAGTGGGCGTGGAAGTCGATCAGACCGGTGGATGCCATCTGGTAGTCCTCGTTCCGCTGTCCGGTTCGGCGTCCGGAGGTTTCGCGAGGTTTCGCGAGGTTTCGCGTTCGCCGGAGCCGTGTGCGACGGTAGGTCGGTGACCCGTCCAGCGGAACCGGCCGTGCCGGTGAGTGGAACACCGGCCGCGTCACCAGCCGCCAGGCCTGGGGATGCGGTGATCGAGCGGGCGTTCGCGCTGCTCGGCGCGTTCGACGCCGACCACCGCTCCCTGCCGCTCGCCGACCTCGCCCGTCGCAGCGGCCTCCCGCGCAGCAGCGCGCTGCGCCTGGCCCGCGCCCTGGTCGACGTCGGGGCACTGGAGCGGCTCGCCGACGGCCGCTTCGTCGTGGGCCTGCGCCTGCTGGAGATCGCGTCGCTGGCACCGCGCGGGCACGGGCTGCGCGCCGTCGCCATGCCCTACCTGGAAGACCTGTTCCACGTGACCCGCCAGCACGTGCTGCTCGCCGTCCGCGACGAGGGCGAGGCGCTGCTCGTGGAGCGCCTGTCCGCCCGCGACGCCAGCCCCGTGCGGTACCGCATCGGCGGCCGCCTGCCCTTCACCTCGACCGGAGTGGGCCTCGTCCTGCTCGCCGAGGCCCCGCCGCAGGTGCAGGAGGACGCGATCGCCGCATTCCTGCCCGACGACGGCGGCGACGACATCCACTCCCCCGCCGACCTGCGCCGCGCCCTCGCCGAGATCCGCCGCGGCGGCTACGCGTACGCCCGCCAGAGCTCCCCGTGGCCGATGAGCACCGTCGCCGCCCCCGTCCGCGGCCCGTCAGGCGTTGTCGCCGCGGTGTCGGTCGTCGCCCCCAGCCCAGGCTTCACGACGTCGTCCTACATCCCAGCCGTCCAGGCCGTCGCCCGCGCCATCTCCCGCCAGCTCGCCGCCTGACCACCGGCCCCGGGCTCCCGGTCACCCACCTGGACGCCCTGCGCTACGACGACTCTTCATAAGCCGAGTGCGACCGGGGCGGAGGGTGTCCCGAAGGTGAGCAGGTCGGTCAGCGGTGTGGCAAGGTCACGGGGCGAGAACAGGTCGGGCCCGGTGTAGTCGGCGATCTCAGAGAGCCGCCACCAACGAAAGCCGGCGAGATGCTCATCAGCGGCGAGTTGGTCGTCGGTGAACTGGCCCTGAGGCTCGAAGTGGGTGGCACGGACGAGGAAGTAGTCGTTGACGACGCCGTCGAAGCGGGGCGCATGATCTGCGCTGACGACTACTTGATGCCAGACGTGCGGCGGATCGATGGCGGCGACCAGGCCGGTTTCCTCTCGCAGCTCGCGGCGCAGCGCGGACAGCCCGTCCTCACCTGGTTCTATGCCGCCACCCGGAGCAGCCCAGACGGCCTGCGCCCCGTTCGGGACCGCCGGGTGGGGGAAGACGAACCGGCAAAGCAGCACGCGGTCCTCTTCGTCGAGAATGATCGCGCGGGCGGAGGCTCGAAGGTTCAGCGACATGGCGGACTCCTGATTCCGTGCGCGTGGTACCGCAATGATCGGCGAGAGACACAGCTGAACACGGCCAGCGAGTCCGCTACACCACCACGGCGCCGACCGGCCGGCGCCGACGGCACGGTTGTCGACGAGTTCGCTGGCACCGTGCCGGCGTCGGCTGCGGCTCAGAGTCCACGACTGCCGTCGATGGCCTCGCGGATGATGTCGGCGTGGCCGGCGTGTCGCGCTGTCTCCTGGATCAGGTGCATTGCCACCCAACGCAGGTTCTCGTCAACCAGGTCCGACCGTGCGCATCGCGCTTCGAGGTCGACGCCGGCCACGATCTCCCGGGACACCGCGATCTGCTCCAGGTAGTACGCCACAACGCTCTCCACCGTGTCATCGCCGCTGAGAGCAAACGTGGCGTCCTGGCCTTCGTCCGCCACCGTCGGCCACTCGTCCGGAAAGTCTCGGCCCGCGAAGATGATCTGAAACCATCTACGCTCCCAGACAGCCGAGTGCTTCAGCAGACCCAGCAACGACAGAGAACTCACGGTCGCAGCCATGCGCGCATCCTGGTCGGACAGGCCGTCGACCTTACGGATCAACGCATCTCGCGCCTGGTCGAGAAAGCCGCACAGAGCATCTCGCTCGGTCGCGGTCGAGAACGCGTCGGTCGCCACGTCGCACACAATATCGACATTCGCCGCTCCGCAGGTTTCTTCCATACGCATCGATGATCCTGTAGCTTCTTTTCATCACTTGCCGTCGATGCCTGGATCGGAGCTCGCCATGAACCTTTCCGCCGTGCTGTCCCGTGGGGCGGTGGTGTTCGCGCTGCTCGGGGTCGTCGTGCCCTTCGGCGGACCGGCCGCCGCGGCGCTGCCGGTCGTCGACATGGAGCAGGTCATGCTCGCTGCGCAGGTCGACCCGCCGAAGAGCGGCACCGGGCAGACTCCTGGCGCGGCGGCGAGCGTGCTGGAGGTCGAACGGGCGCTGTCGGCGAAGGGCTTCCTGGCCTCAGCCTCGGTCGATGGGCACTACGGCACCTCGACCGTCGCGGCGTATGCGGCCTGGCAGCGCTCACTCGGATACTCGGGCCTGGACGCCAACGGATATCCGGGGCCGTCGTCGCTGACCACGCTCGGCAGCGGCCGGTACACGGTCACCAGGCCGATCAACACCGGTTCACGGACCAGCTCGTACGGGGGCGAACGGGTCAACGCCAGGACCCGCGACATGCTCGCCGCGGCCGATGCCAAGCTGTCCTGGAGCATCACGCTCAGCCAGGGGTCCTACACGTCGGCGAACCCCAGCTCCGCCGGTACACATGACGCAGGCGGAGCGGTGGACATCTCGGTCGCCAGCCTGAGCACCACGCAACGATGGCAAACCGTCCAGGCGCTCCGGACCGTCGGGTTCGCCGCCTGGCTGCGCAATCCGTCGCAGGGAGACTGGCCGTACCACATCCACGCCGTCGCAATCTCCGACACCGACCTGGCCACGGGGGCGGCCAACCAGGTGCACGACTACTACTTCGGCAAGAACGGCCTGGCCAACCACGCTGCGGACGACACACCGTCCGCCTATCGAGTGGCGTTCACGTGGTGGGAGAAGTCACGACGGTAGCCGTCACGACAACAACGGCCGACCCATCGCCGGGTCGGCCGTTGTTTCGGTGCGGTCATATCGAGGCGTGTGTGCCATCCTCCTCCTGTCGAGATCCACAACCACGGGGAGTCCGCCTTGCACACGCGCCGAAGACTGACCGCCCTGGCTCTCACCCTGGCCGCCGCGGCGACGCTCGCCGCCGGCTGCGAGGGCACCCCCGACGTCACCTCACCCGCCGCGAGCACGGCGCCCGCCGCGAGCACCGCGCCCAGCGTCACCGTCGCGTCGGTGTGCCAGGCGATCGACGACGTCTACGCGCCAGAGCGGCTGATCCTGACGAGCACGTGGGGGCAGTACGTCACCGCCACGAACCAGGGCGACACGACCAAGGCCGCCGAGCTGAAGGCGAAGCTCGAGGAGATGGTCCCGCGGCTGAGCAAGGCGGCCCGCGCCGAGGTCGCGAAGTCACCGGACGCCGGCCAGCGGGCTGCCCTGGAGCAGTACCTGGACGCGGTCGACACGTGGTACACCAAGCCCTCCTCCGGGGACGCCGTCACCCTCCTGGAGAAGGGCGTCGAGGCCGCGCAGCGGTACTGCCCGAAGATCCGCTGACCCCTCGCCGCCGGCGCCTCGCCTTCAGCCGGCGTGCGGCAGCGGAGGTCGGCCAGGTTGATGCCGAGGTCGTGCAGGACCTTGGCGGCCAGACGTCCGCCCTGGCGCAGGACGCCGAGCAGGACGCCGTTCGTGGACATCGGCGCCGGCCGGCCCTACGAGCGCCAACCCGGGAGCTTCCGCAGGAACCCGGCTTGCCCGTGATCCTCGGGTCCCGTCTCGAAGCCTGGGCCGTCGTTCTCCGAGGTGGCGTCCGGGTCGTTGCCGCGGGCCCGGGCGCGGCTGATCAGCGCGGCGAACACCGTCCCGCTGAAGACCAGCACGGCGATACCCACGGTGAGCACCCCGGCCAGCGTCGGATGCCACTGGTCGGGCCGCCGGACGTTGTCGCATGGCTGCCAACGCGAGTAGTGCACGGTGACGGTGTCGCCGGCCGCGATGTTGTCGAGGTCCGGGAAGACCTTGGTGGTGGCCTCACACCGGGTGCCGTCAGGCAGGACGAACACCGCGGCGTACCGCGGCGGCTGGTCGACGGTCACCGAGCCGACGGTGAGCGGCTGCTGCTCGACCCGCTGCGCGGTGGCGACGGCCTCGCCGCCGTGGGCGTCCTCCCACGTCTGCCACAGCGCCATCCCCAACACGACCGCCAGGAACGCGCCCCAGATCCCCATCAACCAGCGCATGTCTTGAGGTATACACCTGCGCCACGCTCAGGGTGCGCCCGCGGCGGAGCCGTTCGTCCACCTCCCGTGGAGCGGTACACGCACCGGCGGCTGGACGGGTCGTTCGCGAGATCGTGGCTGACGCTGCGGAGACCGGTCGCTGACCGTCCTTCCGCGGCGCGCCATGCCGCTCCGGCCACGCACGCCCATTCCGCCGTGCCGGCCCGTTCCGCTCAGGTCAAGACCGGGAACAGCTGGACCGAGCTCCGACCGGTCGCGGCCTCGATGAAGTCGACCGGCGGCGCCATCCCGGCGAGCAGCTCCGTCGTATGCGCCAAGCCGTCGGGGGGCACGTTCGGCGGCTGACCAAGCGCGCGTTGAAGGTCGAGCAGGTGCACGGTCGCCTCCATGATGCCGATGCTGACGGCTTCGTCGAGGCGCAGAATCGCATACCCGAAGTAGTCCACGGCAATGGGGCCGAGCTGGCGCGCGGTCGCGATCGCCCGCGGTCCGGCGCTGGCGAACTGCTCGATCATCTGCGCAGTACTGTACGTGGCCGCATCTTCGCGGGCACCGGCCGCAGTCCGGTCCCGCCCGCGGTTGGCGACCCCGTCCGGGGTGTTGAAGTCCCGAAGGAGCGCGGCAGCTGTGGGGTGCGTGGGTTCGGCATCCCGGACCCGGTCCACCAGGCTTGTGAACGCGAACGGCCATGACCCGGCGTGCGCGTACAGGCTCCGCACGTCCCAGGTGCCAAGCCGGGTTGGCCGGCACCATTGCTCGTCGGTGAACGCCCGCCCGTGTTCTGCCCAGACCGACCAGAGTGTGTCGAGTGTCGTGAGGCGATCCTCGATCGTCATAGCTCGATGCTACCGACAGGCGACGAGCTGGTGGCTGCTCGCAGCCGTCAACGAGATCGGATATCCGAGGACGATCCAGATCATCACCCCGGGAAGACGAGCGGCTTCGCATACAAGCACTCCGTCAGCTTTTGGCTCATTGGGTCAGGCGATGCGGCGCACGCGGCGGATCGCGAGCCAGACGAGCAGCGCGGCGGCCGCGACGAAGATGCCGGTCTCGATCCACTGGAAGGTCCAGAACCGGCCCTCGGGCTGATATACCTGGTAGTTGTAGGCCCCCGGGCGCAGGCCCATCTCCCGGGCCGCGGCGCATAGACCACCGTCGCCCTCCGGCCGGCAGAGCATCATGCCGCCGGTGACGCGGGTGCCGTCCGCCTGGCGCACCTCCGTCGACATCAGCCAGGTGCCGGCCATCAGGTCGACGTGGTCGTCGATGCTGAGGCTGCGGGTGAGCGGCGCCATGAAGCGCGGCCGGGCGTAGAGGCCGACGGCGACCCGCGCGGCGATGTAGGCCGGCAGGGTGACCGCCATCGCGGACATGACCTTCGGCAGCAGGGTGCCGGCGTACAGGCCGAGGGCGACCGCGAACAGCGTGTAGCCGACCGGGACGACGCCCTGGACGTCGAAGAAGATCTCGGTGAAGCGGCTCTCGCGGAACTCCAGGGGTTCGAACCACCAGGCGATGCCCAGGCCGTAGCCGGCGGCGAGGACGGCGACCGCGCCGCCGAGGAGGCCGGCCTTGGTCCAGGCCCAGTGCCGGCGGCTGATGCCCTGGGTCCAGATCATGCGGTGGGTGCCCTGCTCGATCTCGCGGGCGACGAGCGGCGCGCCCCAGAACAGGCCGAAGAGCAGCGGCACGGCCAGGAGCAGCACCGCGACGTAGAGCAGTGGGCTGTAGGTGTCGATGAACTGTTTGAGCCCGCGGTCGCACAGCTCGCCGCCGGTCGCGCAGCGCTGCCCGACGAGCCGGTCGAGGTCGCGGCGCATCGCCAGGCCGGTCGGCACGATGAACGCGGCGAGGGCCGCCAGCCCGAGCAGTGTGTAGAGGCCCTGCTTGCGGTGCTGCCGCCAGGTCAGCCAGATCATGCCGCGACTCCCCATGCCTCGTGGGTGGCCTCCGTGACGCGGTCGGACAGGTAGGCCAGGATCAGGTCTTCCAGGGTCAGCTCGTGCACCGTCCACGACGGGTCGGTGACCCGGCCGGTGACGCGCACCAGCAGCGTCGACTGCCGGTCGGTGTGGCGGGCCCGGACGACGACGGCCACGCCGCCGATCGGCTCGCCGTGGTGCCGCGGGCCGACCAGCCGCCGGTGCTCGCCGACGATGTCGTCGACGGCGCCGGACAGCTGCACGGCGCCGGAGCTGAGCACGACGAGGTGGTCGCAGGAGTGCTCGAGGTCGGTGAGGATGTGCGAGGAGAGCAGCACGGTCGTGCCGGACTCGGCGACGCCGCCCATCAGGGTCCGCAGGAACTCGCGCCGCGCGACGGGGTCGAGGCTGGCGACGGGCTCGTCGAGCAGCAGCAGCCGGGGCCGCTTGGCGAGGGCCAGGGCCAGGGCGACCTGGGCGCGCTGGCCGCCGGAGAGCTTGCCGACCGGGATCCGGGGCGGGATGCCGGCCTGGGCGAGCCGGGTCCGGGCGAGCGTGGCGTCCCACCGCCGGTTGACCTTGCCGCCCATGGTGACGAGGTCGTCGGCGGTGAAGTCGCGGTAGAGCGGGGTGTCCTGGGCGACGAAGCCGATGTCGGCGAAGGCGGCGGTGTTCTCATACGGCGTGTTGCCGAAGACCCGCACCGCGCCGGCGTCGGGGCGCAGCAGGCCGACGGCCAGGTGCAGCAGCGTGGACTTGCCGGATCCGTTGGGCCCGACCAGCGCGGCGACCCGGCCGGCCGGCAGCCGCAGGGTGCAGTCCCGCAGCGCCCAGCGTGCCCCGTACCGCTTGCCGAGCCCGTCGGCCTCCAGCACGTGCTCCATCTCGTGTCCTCTCATGCCAGCTCCTCCAGCAGGGCGTCGGCCTGCCGCGCGGCGCGGATCGTGGTGTCGACGAGCGCGCTGACGTCCTCGTCGCTCAGGCCCGCCGCCTGGGCCCGGCGCAGCCAGTCGAGCAGCTCGGTGCGCAGGTCGGCCTGGTTGGCGAGGGAGTCGCCGGCGAGGGTGCCGGTGACGAACGTGCCGACCCCCGGCCGCCCCTCGGCGAGCCCCTCGAGCTCCAGCTCCCGGTAGGCCTTCAGCACCGTGTTCGGGTTGATGGCCAGGGACTGCGCGACGTCGCGGACCTTCGGCAGCCGGTCGCCGGGCACCAGCATCCCGACCCGCAGGGCCTGTTTGACCTGCTGGACGAGCTGCACATAGGTGTTGACCTTCGACCGGCCGTCCAGCACGAACTCGATCACGCCGGCCGCCTCTCTGTTGTACTACGACACTAAGACTATAGGACAGCAGGAGTGCTGGCATAGGCTCGGCAATGAATCAACCGCTGGTGACCGTGTGCCGGGACTGCTGCTGCGGCTCGCCCCGCAAGCACTCGGACGTGGACCACGCCGGGCAGGTGGCCCGGCAACGGGCAGGCAGGGTGCGGGTCAGCGGGTGCCTCGACGCGTGCGAGCGGTCCAACATCGTCGTCGTGCACCCCACGCCCGCCGCCAGGCGGGCCGGCGCCCGGCCCCTCTGGCTCGGCTACCAGATGTGGAAGCGCACACGGTCCGGCGACGAGCCCGCCCGATCACCTCGTGAGTCGCATGGCCGCATCAGCAGTGGACATACACCTGATCTGCCCTGTTCCTGGCCTCGGTACCCGCATCGGGCACCGATCGATACCCGACGCCCACCGAGAACAGGGCCGTTCCCGAGTCGAAGAACTGTGCGAGCCCGTGTGAGCGGTTGAACACCGCGGACTCGATCCGGTCCTGCCAGCCGAACGTCGACAGGTCCTGCCATCCGCAATCGTGGACCTCGCCCCGGGGATACCCGAAGTTGGGCCGATCGTAGAAGCACACCGAGCCCAGCGGGCAGTCGGCCGCGCTGCCGCCGGCCACGGTGATCACCACCGCACCATTGTTGTAGCTGACCTGTCCCGGACCCGTCTGCCGTCCCCCGGGATTCGCGGCGAGGTACAGGTCCACCTTGCGCTGCACATCGGCAGCAGTGCCTGGGGCGGGGCGCGTCCCCGGCAGGAGCAGCATGCCGGCGAGCATCACCAGGCACGCGACCCTCTTGAACGCGTCAGCGCGCCGGTGCGCGGCACGCCGGCGCATGACGTCGGCGATCCCGGCCACCGCGTCGATGGACGCCGCCTCAGCGAATCGATCCTCGGCCTCTCGGGCCAGCCTTCCGAACTCCTTCACGCGTCCCCCTCCCCCAGGGCAAGCACAACCGACGGCAGGTGCAGCCCCCGCCGGATCCTCTGCTTATGACTGCGCACCGTCGACTGCGTGATCCTGAGCGCGTCCGCCACGTCGCCGGTACTCATCCCGGATGCGCTCAGCACCGCCACCGCCCGCTCCTGAACGCTCATCCCCTCCAACGCAGCCATCAGGTCGTGCGCGAACTCCACCTCGACGTCGAAGGGCACCGCGGACGTCTCCCGCCGCCCGCCAAGCTGGATGAGAGTCTTGACCTGGACAGCGATGCGCCGCCGAGCACTCAGCGCCTGCTTCCCGGCAACCCCGGCGGCGTACCTGAGGTTGTCGTCGAACGTGCGCCCGCGACGCTCGTCCCACTTCTCCACCATCACCAACATGGCCTCTTGAGCGACGTCCCAGGCCAGCTCCTTGTTGCCGGTGATGCACAGCGCCCGGAACAGCACCCGGGCGAACGCCTCCTTGTAGAACGCCTCGTAACCCTCGTACCGGCTCACCGCTCCGGCCTGGCCACGACCACCTCAGCGCCCCGAGCCGTACAACTCCACCTGACCGCGCACCTCCCCCGCGATCGCCGCGCCACCCGCTCGGCGGCCCGCACCGCCGAGACATGCCGCACCGTTACGAAGGCCTCCCGCACCCCGACCGCAACCAACCCCACAAGCAGTGCCCACACCTGCGCCATCCGGTCTCCGTCCTCGCTGCCGGCGCTCCCACGAGCGCGCCCGCAACGTACTCGCGCGACAGCCGGAAAACCGTCCACGCACCACCTCGCCGTCAGCACGTCCTTCGCCGCGGCAGAAGCGAGCGCGCGATGGTCAGACGACGACGGCGACCTCGTCGTGTGTCACGAACTCGTCCCACCGTGTCAGAGCACTGCGGGCGGCCTGCTCCACCACGGCCCGCTCGGGCTCCTCACCCGCGAACGCACGCACGTCGTCCATGTTCGCGAAGAACGTGATGGAGGTGAACAGCACTTCCCCGCCGTCGCGACGGCGCAACAGCCGCGCACCGCGGAATCCCGGCACCTGTCCCAGGTGCTCAGCGACATCGGTCTCGTAATGATGCTGGTAGTCATCGGCCGTCGACGGCGAAGCCCAGCCCCGCCATGTCCGTGCGATCATCCTGTACCTACATTCCAAAGTGGTCGGTGCTTGTCCACTGACGTTGGCGTTCCATGATGAGCGCCTCGCCGTGCTGGCCGACGCGACGGAACCCGGCCTTCTCCCATGCGCGGATCGCGCGGGCGTTGGTCGCAACGGGGTCGGCGGTGACGCGGGTCCAGTGCAGGTGCTGCAGGAGGTGCCGCGCCAGTGTGTCGGCGGCGTCAGGTCCGTAGCCGCGTCCACGCCCGTGCGGTTCGAGGATCAGGTCGATCCCGCCCTCGAACTCGCCGGCGTGCCAGTACTGGGCGTATCCGATCGGCGCGTCGCCGGTCAGGACGATGAAGGACTCAACCTCGGGTCGGCGCCGTCCGATGTACTTCGCGGCCACCTGCTCACGCGTGAGGGGCGTATCCCCCCAGTGGTCGATGAAGCCCGGATCGCCGAACCAGCCGGCAAGAAGATCCAAGTCGTCCTCAGCAACTGGGCGCAACCGGACCATGCGACCGCTGAGAATGCCGTGATCGGATGACATCTTGCGTGTGCTCAAATCTCGTACACGCCGGCCGGCAACGTCGTCAGGCCCGTGCCGGGCACCGAGGCGAGGAGCGGCCACCCGCTCACGTCGGCCGAGACCGGGCGATGCCAGCCCACGTCCAGGCTGATCGCAGCGGCGAGCGCGTCCAAGGCGGCGCGGCGCAGGCGGCCGGGGCCATGACGTCGCACGTCGTTGAGCATCTGGCGGACGTCCGGCGAATCCTCGAACTTCCACAGCGCCCGGCAGCGACCTTCCGCACCGGCCGCGGCGAGTCGATCGAGGCTCATGGCCACGGAGCGTACCGCCTGCCCGATCCGGCTTCGGGCCGGTTGGTGTGGGCACCGCGAGGCGGCGCCCACACCGTGAGGGCTACAGGGTGCGGCCGTGCCAGCGGGACAGTGCGGCGAGGGCGGCGCGGCGGCCGACGGTGGCGCCGGTCTCGTCGGTGGTGCGGTAGTGGACGCCTTCCCAGACGCGGGCGTCGATGTTGTCGCGGGTGAGCTGGTGCCAGGAGGTGTAGCGCAGCGTCACGTCGGGTGCGGCGGTGCTGGTCAGGTCGAACGCCGCGCGGGGCGGGCCGGCCAGGGTGTCGAGGACGGCCTGCGCGGCACCCGCGTAGGTGGTGTGGCCGCTCGGGTACTCGGGGTGCGCGGGCGTGGCGAGCAGCGGCGTCCACGCCGGATCGGGGGCGACCGCGCCGGTGCGGATCTCGGTGACCGGGCGCCAGGCCAGGTAGCGGTACTTGGCGCGGTACGTGGTGATCTGCGCGTCGATGGTGGCGGCGTGGAAGACCGCGACGAGCGCGATCCGGTCGGCCAGGGAGCGGCGTGCGGCGCTGTGCGAGCCGTGCGGCGCGAGCGTGGTGCGCAGCGCGCCGGTGAATCCGTTGAGCGACGTCTGTGCCCAGAACCTGGCGACGGCGGCCTGCTGCGCGGTGCGCACGGTGCTGGCCGCGGCGCCGACCGCCCGGATCTCGGCCAGGTCGCGCTGGTGCACGGCGCTGGTCAGGGCCGGCGGCGGGCCGGGCTGCAGGGGCTCGACGTCGCGGACCAGGAACGGCCGGCCGTCGCCCTGGCCGGCCTGGACGGGCGCGGCGAACGCGGGCGGCGTCGGCTGCCACACGCCCGGCGCGACCGGCGGCACGGTGAACGGCCGGTTGACCGAGGCGAGGTCGAGGCCGTCGCCGGCGCGTTCGGCGAGCACGGCCGTGGCGGCGTCGACGCCGGCCCGCACGGCCCGATCGGCGTGCCGGTCGCCGATCCGGGCGACGGTGGCGGCGAGTGCCGCGTCGAGGGTCGCGGCGGCGGCCGGCGTGATCGTCACGAGCGCGTGGTGGACGGCGGCGGCGAGCGCCAGCTCGCTGCGCGTGGCGGCGACCGCCCGGCCGGCGGCGATCCAGGCGACCGCCCAGGTGCGGCTGTTGGTGACCTGCTGCGGGCCGGTGATGACGCCGACGGTCGCGGCGGTCAGGTCGTACCACTCCAGCAGGGTGTCCACGCGGCCGCCGGCGGCCTCGGCGCGCCCGGGGAGCGTGAGGACGCCGACGGCGCCGGCGCCCGCGGAGGCGAGCAGCAGGCGGCGGGAGAGCATCGATGTCTGCATGCCGCAGACCTTAACCCGCCTAATCCGATCGGATCAATATGCAATCCAGCGATCAGCGCGGCCCTCCGGCGTACACGGCGAACCGGGCGAGCGCGGCGAAGTCGTCGATCGCGTCCCGGGCGGCGACCTGCTCCAGCGGATGGCCCTGGATGAGCCGCTTGACGGGCACCTCGAGCTTCTTGCCGGTGCGGGTGTGCGGGATGGCGGGCACGGCGATGACGTCGTCGGGGACGTGCCGCGGCGACGCTTGGGCCCGGATCGCGGCCTTCACCTGCGCGACGAGCGCGTCGGTGAGCGGGGCGTCGCCGGCGAGGACGACGAACAGGACGAGCCAGTAGGCGCCGTCGCCGAGCTCGGCGCCGATGACGAGCGAGTCCCGGATCTGCGGGAGACCGTCGACGACGGCGTAGATGTCGGCGCTGCCGAGACGCACGCCGTGCCGATTGAGCGTCGAGTCGGAGCGCCCCGACACCACGACGCTGCCCCGCGGCGTGGTCAGCATCCAGTCGCCGTGCCGCCACACGCCCGGAAATGCGTCGAAGTAGGCCTCCCGGTACCGCGACCCGTCGGGGTCCCGCCAGAAGTACAGCGGCATCGACGGCATCGGTCGGGTCACGACGAGCTCCCCGACCTCGCCGACGACCGGCCGGCCGCGGTGGTCGAACGACGCGAGGGCGACGCCGAGCAGCGGCGCGGAGATCTCGCCCGGCCACACCGGTGTCGTGGGCGCGCTGCCGGCGAAGCCGCTGACCACGTCGGTGCCGCCGCTGACCGACGCCAGCTGCACCCCGGGCCCGACGTGGTCGTGGACCCACTGGTAGGACGCCGCCGACAGCGGTGCGCCGGTCACGCCGACGGTCCGCAGCGCGCCCAGGTCCAGGTCCCGGCCGGGCGCGAGCCCCGCCTGGGCGCTCGCCAGGAGATAGCCGGGGCTGACGCCGAGCGCCGCGACCCGGCACGCGGCGGCGATCCGCCACAGCCGGTCCGGCGACGGGTGGGTGGGGCTGCCGTCGTACAGGACCACGGGCGCGCCGACGAGCAGCGCCGACGCGACGATGTTCCACATCATCCAGTTGGTGCTGGTGTACCAGAACAGCGGCCGGTCCGGTCCGACGTCCAGGTGCAGCCCGAGCAGCTTCAGGTGCTCCAGCAGCACGCCGCCGTGGCCGTGCACGATGCCCTTCGGCAGTCCCGTGGTGCCGGAGGAGAACAGCACCCACAGCGGCGCGTCGAAGTCCACCCGGTCGAAGCGCGGCTCCGCCGGCGCCGAGACCACCGCTTCCCAGGATTCACCGGCCGCCGCGTCGAAATCGCCGACGCAGAGCGTGGCGCGGACCGTCGGCAGGGCCGCCCGCAGCGCGGCCACCTCGGCGCGCCGGTCGTGCGCCGTGCCGTTCCACCGGTAGCCGTCGGCGGCGATCAGGACCACCGGCTCCAGCTGCGCGAAGCGGGCCGCGGCGCCCCGCGCCGAGTAGTCCTGCGCGCACGCCGACCAGACCGCGCCGACGCTGGCGGTGGCCAGGAACGCCACCAGGGCGTGCGGCGTGTTCGGCAGGTAGCCGACGACCCGGTCGCCGTGGCGCACGCCGGCCCGCCGCAGCCACTGCGCGAGCGCGGCGACCTGACCGCGCAGCTCGCCCCAGGTGAGGGTGCTCGTCGTGCCGTCCTCCGCGACCGCCGTGACGGCGACCGCGTCCGGGAGGCCGTGCCGCAGCGCGTGCTCGGCGTAGTTGAGGCGGGTGCCGGGGAACCAGGTCGCGCCCGGCATCGCCTCGCCCGCAAGGACCGTGCCGGCGGACCAGGTCGCGCCCGGCACAGCGTCGCCCGCAAGGACCGTGCCGGCGGACCAGGTCGCGCCCGGCACAGCGTCGCCGGCGAGGACCGTGCCGGGGGTGCCGTCGGCCTGGACGTCGAAGAAGTCCCAGACGGCGGACCAGAACTCCGGCAGCCGCCGCACGGAGAACTCCCACAGGTCGCGGTAGCCGCCGAACTCGACCCCGGTCCGCCCGGTCAGGTGGCGGGCGAACCGGGTGATGGTGGCGGCCTCGACCGTCGCCGGGGCGGGCTTCCAGATCGGCTCCATCAGCCGGGCTGGTGGGCGCCGGTCATCAGCTCCGCGAGGTCCTCGGGAGCCAGGAACGACGGCGGCGGAGGCGGGCCCCACCGGAAGAGGCCGCGCGCGCCCTCCCAGACCTGCGGCGTCCACAGCGCGTCGTCGACGATGCAGTCCAGGTCGGAGTAGTACTCGGAGAAGTTCCCGGCCGGGTCCCGCAGGTACCAGAAGAAGTTCGACCCGACGTGGTGCCGGCCCAGCCCCCACACGTGCCGCGACGGGTCCTTCTCCAGCATCGCGGCGGCGCCGCGGCCGACCTCGTCGACGTCGTCGACCTGCCACGAGGTGTGGTGCAGGAACGCGACCGGCGCCTGCTGCACGAGCACGTTGTGGTGGTCGGTGGAGCAGCGCAGGAACGCCGCCAGGCCGGGGACCGTGTCGCTGACCTTGAAGCCGATGCCGTCGGTGAAGAACCGCTGCGAGAACGCCTGGTCGGTCGAGCCGAGCACGACGTGGCCGAGCTTGCGCGGCCGGACCGGGTGGTCGCGCAGGATGCCCGGTGCGCGCTCGCCGACGCGGGCGTTCACCCCCGGCGTGTTGTACGGCGGTGCGGGCGTGGGCGGCTGCTCGTACCGTGGCGCGATCCCGATCTCGACGGTGACCTCGCTACCGGGGTCGAAGGCACGGACCCCGGTCGCGGTGCGCTCGACCGCGACGTCCAGCGCGGCCAGCGACGACGCGACGCGGTCGAGGTCGTCGGGGTCGTCGGCGCCGACGCCGAGCCGCAGCAGCCGGCGGCGCTCGCTGTGCACGACGCGCAGCTGCTCCCCGCCGTCCGCGGTGGCGAAGGCATGACCACCGGTCGGGGTCAGGCCGAAGTCCTCGTAGTACGCGGCGGTGGCCGCGACGTCTGGCACGCCCATCACGATCTGGGTCAGCCGGTGCAGAGCCATGTGCGGTCCTCTCAGTTCGTGGCGGCGACGAAACGCTGGCGGAGCTCGCCGATCCCGGTGACATAGCTGACGAGCTCGTCGCCGGGCGCGAGGAAACGGGGCGGGGTGCGGCCCATGCCGACGCCGGCCGGGGTGCCGGTGAAGAGCACGTCGCCGGGCAGCAACGGCAGCGCCGCCGACAGCTTCGACACCATCGCCGGCACCGAGAAGATCAGCTCGCGGGTACGGCCCTTCTGCACCTCCTCACCGTTGACGGAGCAGCCGAGCTCGAGGTCGTCGCGGTCGTCGAGCTCGTCCGGCGTGACCAGCCACGGCCCCGTCGGCCCGAAGCCCGGCAGCGACTTGCCGAGGCTGAACTGCGGGGACGGCCCGGCCGTCTGCCGCACCCGCTCCGACAGGTCCTGGCCGACCGTCAGGCCGGCGACGTGCTCCCACGCCCGCTCCTGCGGCACGTTGCGGGCGGTGGCGCCGATGACGACGACCAGCTCCACCTCCCAGTCGGTGCTGCCGCCGGCGGGCAGCTCGACGGTGGTGACCGGCCCGGTCAGGCACGACGGCCACTTGGTGAACATGACCGTGGGCGCGTCGGGGACGGCGAACCCGGACTCGGCGGCGTGCTTGGAGTAGTTGAGGCCGATGGCGAGGACCTGCCGGGGCCGAGGCGCGGGCGCGCCGAGGTCCTCGACGGCGAACGGTTCACCGGCCGGCAACGGTTCGGTGGCCCAGGCGGTGAAGCCGGCCCACTGCTCGTAGACGGCCTGCGGGTCGGGGCCGAATCGGCCGCCGCTGGCCCGTTCCACGTCGACGGCGCCGGTGCCGTCGGCGGTGACCAGCACGAGGCGGCCCTTGAGATTGGCGATGCGCATGTCGGAAGCTCCAGGTTGTTCAGATGAGCGGGGTGATGGTTTCCTCGACCCCGAGCAGGGCCTTGCCGTACAGCTCGTAGCTGACCTGCGGGGACACGACGGCGTGCCGGGCCGCGGTGGCCGAGTCGCGCCAGATCCGCTGCAGCAGGTTGACGTCGGCGAACGACCCGGCGCCGTGCGCGAACAGCAGGATGTCGATCGCCTTGGTGATGCACTCGGCGACGTACCCGGTGTCGGAGCGCACCCGGGCGCGGGTCGTGAAGTCCGGGTACGCGCCGCGCGCGGCGGCCTCGTCGACGTCGGCGGCGGCGCGGTACGCGTGCAGGTGCGCGGTGTCGATCAGCCGCGCCGCCTCGGCGATCTGCAGCTGGAAGCCGACCGACTCGGTCTGCGCGGTGTAGAAGGTGTACGAGATCGGCTTCTTGGGCGCCTTGCCGACCACGTAGTCCAGCGCCGCCCGGCCCATACCGAGCTGCGGGCCGACGAGGACCAGCGCGAGGACGGGCACCAGCGCGGAGCGGTAGAACGCCTCGGCGTCCAGGTGCTCGCTGGGGTACTCGCCGTTGATGGCGGGCGGGACCAGCAGCACCCGGTGCTCCGGCACGAACACGTCCTCGGCGACGAGGCAGTTGCTGCCCGAGGACTTCATCCCGGCGACGAACCAGGTGTCCTCCAGGCCCAGGTCGGTGCGCGGGATCATCGCGAGGCCCTGGTCGACGACCTCGCCGGACTCGTCGGTGATCGGGATGCCGAGACCGGCCCAGGTGGCGTGCCAGGAGCCGGAGTTGTAGAACCACTTGCCGGTGACCCGCCAGCCGCCGTCCACCTTCGTGGTGGTGGCGGTCGGTGCCAGTACACCGGAGACCTTCGCGTCAGGGTCGGCGCCGAAGATCTCGTCCTGCGCCCGCCGCGGCAGCAGGCCGACCATCCAGTTGCACACGTTGGTCAGGGTGAGCACCCAGGCGGTCCCGCCGTCGGCCTCGGCGACCGCGGCGGACACGTCGAGCATCGTGCGCAGGGAGGTCTCGTAGCCGCCGTACCGCTTCGGCACGGCGATCCTGAACAGGCCAGCGTCGGTGAGCGCCTGGATGCTCTCCTCGACCACCCTCCGGTCCCGCTCGCCGGCGGCGGCGTTGCGCTCCAGCAGCGGTCGCAGCTCCTTCGCGCGGGCGACGAGTTCGGCGGCACTGACGGGTTCGGTGTGCACGGCGGTCATCGAAGCTCCTTGTGGGGTGTTGGTTGCTTCTCTTTGCGTTGGCGGCTTGTGTACGGCGTGTGCCGGGGCCGCTCTTGTTCGGTGTGCTTGTCTGGTGTGCGCCGGGCTAGCGGGCGCAGGCGGCGATGCTGTCGGCGATCGGGGGTCTCGGCCGGGCCGCGAAGCGGGAGTGGGTGCCGAAGGTGCGGTACCCGTAGATCAGCGGCGACAGGCCACTCGACTCGGCGTGGGTGACGAGCCCGACGAGCAGGAGATGGTCGCCGCCCTCCACGACCTGCGACAGCTCGCAGACCGCCCAGCCGGCCGCGGTCTCCAGGCGCGGCAGCCCATGCGAGGGGCGCCAGTCGGCCTGGCCGAAGCGGTCCGCGTCGCGGCGGGCGAAGAGCAGCGCCAGGTCGTCGTCGGTGTCGCGGAGCACGTTCACCCCGAAGCGGCGGCTGCCGAGGATCCGTGCCAGCAGCGCGGAGCGGCGGTCCAGCGCGACGGTCACCAGCGGCGGGCGCAGCGACAACGACGCGAACGAGCTGACCGTCGCGCCGTGCGGGCCGTCACCGTCGGCGGTGGTCACGACGGTGACCGGCGCGCACACGCCGGCCATGAGGTCCCGGAAGTCCTGATCCCGCATGACCGCTCCCTTCAAACCACCATGCTGGTTTAGCCAGCTTGGTTCGGGTGCGGTCGCCCGTCAAGTGTTCCGGGCTAAATCAGCATGGTAGTTTTTTCGGGACGGGTCCGACCGACGCTGGAGGCGCTGATGGTTGCCGATCCACCCGCCTTGCGCCGCGCCGACTGGGAGCGTGCCGCGGCCCCGCGCCGGCCCGAGCAGGCCGCCGAGCGGCTCGCCGCCCTCGCCGCCGCCGCCGAGCCCGGCGCCCGCCTGGGCACGAAGGAGGAGCTCCGCGTCTACTGCGGCGTCTCCGTCGGCACCTTCAACGAGGCGCTGCGCCTCGTCCAGGCCCGCGGCGTCATCGACGTCCGCCCGGGCCGCACCGGCGGCCTCTTCGCCAACCGGCAGTCACCGCTCGTCCGCCTCGGCAACTCGGTCCTCGCCCTTGACGAGGACGCCGCCTCCGTCGCCGACGCCGTCCGCCTCCGCGACGCCCTCGACCCCCTCCTCGTCGAGGACGCCCTGCGCCACGCCGACCCCACCGACGTCACCGCCATGCGCCGCGAGCTGGACCGCATGCGCGCCGCCGCCGCCGACCTGGACGGCATCGCCTTCATCCACGCCAACTGGGCCCTGCACGCCCGCATCGCCGACGTGACCCCCAACGCCATGCTCCGCTCGTTCTACCTCAGCCTGCTCGAGATCATCGAGTCGCACACCCTCGCCGTGCAGCCCCTGGGCGACCAGCCCCTCCCCGAGTACATCCAGAGCCGCTACGACCTGCACGCCGCCCTCGTCGACGCCATCGCCACCCGCGACGAGCACCGCGCCCTCGCCCTCATCCGCGAACACAACATGACCGCCCCCGCCGCCCTGGACCCGACCGGCTGACCCGGCCGCCGCACTGGACGGCTTCCCCAGGTGCACCGAGCTGACCTGGTCCGGCGCCGACAGCAGGCCCGCCGCGCAGCTGGCCGCCAGGCCGTGCATCGACACGCTCGTGTGGACGGACGCACCGTCCACAGTGGACCTGAGCGGCACCGCGCTGGCCGGTCTGCGGGTGTCCGGCCCGGCAGTCTCGCTGGTGCGGCTTCCGGCCGCGCTGCAGCGCCTCACGCTCGACGGCGCGGGCCTGCCCGACAGGATCCTCGCGCCGGGCCGGTTCTGGCTCGCGGTCGACGGTGCCGGCGTCGGCACGGTGCTGCCGAGCGGTCTCGACCAGGTGCCGGTGGCGGACCTCCGGGGTGCGGGCACGGTGTCGGTGGCGGGGCTTCGCGAAGCGCCGCCCGGGCTGCGGTCGCTGCGCGTACGGTGGCAACGACCGCCAGGAGAGCTCCATGGGGCCGCCGGTCTGGCCGGGCTCGACGGGCTCACCGTCGTCGAGCTCTCCGGCGCGTACGGGTTGGACGCCGACACGCTGCCGGACCTACCCGGACTGCGGGTGCTCACCGTCGACGGGCTGCGCGCCTCGGCAGCGGCCGGGCTGCGGCGGCGGCACCGTCGCGGCGGCGTGCGGCCGGCGCTGCGCGGGGCCAAGTCCGACACGTGGCTCGCGGCGAACCTCGACAACCCGTTCCGCGACTGGGCCGACGACCACCCGCGCGCCGCCACCGTCGCATGCAAGGCATACGCCGATGCGGTACGGGCGATCGCGGCGAACAACGCAGACCCACGGCAGATCCTGCTCACCATGGTGGGCCGCTTCAACACCATCCACGCGTCGCTGCTCGCCCTGGACACACTCCGGCGCGAGCAGGTCGGCGACGCCGTTGCGGCGCTGGCCGGGCGGGCCGGAGTCCCGGCGGACGAGGTGTTCGAGGTGTTCGACTTCTGACGCACCACCACCGGCGTCCGGGGCGGTGTGGTGGCCGGACCTTCGCGCCGTGACGGATCGCCGACAGCCTGCCGCAATCGGCTCACAAGTCCAGTGGCGTTCACTGAGATCCGTCACCGCCGTCCCCCTCCGGCGGGCCACCCGGAGCCAGGACCCCGGACGGCATGACGCGCGCGTGGCACCGGTGTCTGCCGGCACCGGTGCCACGCACCTCACCGGACCCGGATCCCGACCGGGCAACCCGGCTCGTCCAACGGCGTGCGCCGGGCGGCCGCGGTGACTCCCGCGCCCGCCCCGCGATCAGGGCGCCCGGCTCACTGCCGGGTGTCGCCCTGACCGGTACGCTGCTTCGCGGCGTCGACGCCCTTCTCGATCTGTTCGGTGTACTTGCCCTCGGTACGCCGGTCGGCCTGGTCGCCGGCCTTCTCGATGCCCTCGTCGACCTTGTCGTCGTGCTTGCCGACGAGATCCTTGGCCCGGTCCATGAAGCTGCCCATCGCATCCTCCTCGGCGGTACGGGTTCGGAGTGGACCTCTACCCGCCACCTGCCGGGCGAATGCATCCGCGGCCAGGTTTTCGGGTGGCGAAACACCCAGGGGCTCAGTCCTCGTCGTCGAAGGGGACGGGCTGGCGCCAGGAAAGGGCGGCGGCCGGGGCCACCTGCGCCTGCGGGGGCGCGCCGCGCCGGCCGAACAGCACGTCCCAGTAGTGGCGCGCGTCGGCGGTGAACTCCTCGACGGGCACGGGCGTGCCGTCGGCGCGGGTCACCTCGAGGCCGGCGAACTCGACGGTGCCCTCGATGCAGTAGCCGGTGCCCTCGCCGGCCTTCCAGCCTTCGGTGAACCAGAACAGCGTGTGCGGCGCCGGGCCCGGGCGCAGGTCGGCGGTGAGGCTCGGCTCGGCGGGCCAGCCGGCGGTCCGTGCCGGGCGGTCGAGGAACTCCCAGCCGTACATCGAGTACCAGCCGCCGAGCGCGGCGTAGAACGCCTCCACGTCGTCCAGGCCGGCCAGGGGAATCATCGGGCCGTACCCGCCGTGCGGGTCCTCGCGCAGCAGCACCCGGATCCGGGTCGCGCCCAGCAGGCGGAGCACCCGGCGCGGGTCCGGATCGGGCGCGGTCTGCTCCGACTGCGCGCACACGTGCAGCAGCAGCTCCGCCGCGTCGTCCACGGGCGAGACCCGCAGTCCCAGCACGTCTGCCTCGTTCAGCGCCACCTCGAGGCCGATCCGCGTCTCCTCGGTCCATGTCACGGCACCATCATCCAGACGCGTGCGAGCGTCCGCCCGGGGTTTTCGCGGCGTCGAGGAGGGCGTCGCCGGCGGGGGTGCGGTAGTAGAGGACGGAGCGGCCCGAGCGGCGTCGGGTGACGAGGCCGGCGTCGAGGAGGACCCGGAGGTGGCCGCCGACGGAGCCGAGGGCGGTGCCGGTCAGGGCGACCAGCTGGGTGGTGCTCAGCGGTGCGGCCAGCAGCGTCAGTACGGTGGCGCGCAGCGGGCCGAGGAGGCGGGCGAGCGCGTCGGTGGGTGTCGCGCCGGTGTCGGCGAGCCAGCCGGTGCACGGGTAGATGACGGAGTACGAGGTGGCCGCCTCGTCCCAGCCGACCCAGCCGCGGGCGGCGGTCGTGGGGATGAACAGCAGCGCGGCGTCGGTGACGTCCAGCGGCGCGTAGTCGTACGTGTTGATCTGCAGGCGCCCGTCGCCGAGCCAGCGCATGCCGGGCCGCATTCCGTCCAGGACGGCGGCCCACCCGCCGGTGCTGAGCCGGTCGGTGCGGGACACGATGTCCGCCTCGAAGACGCGGCGCAGGCGGGGCCAGCCCGGCAGTACCAGCTGCGACCACACGAACTCGACGAGGTCGGCGGCGCGGTCTGCGATGTCGCCGGCGCGCAGCACGTCCGGCACGGCGTCGCCGAGGCCGAGGTGCTCCTGCGCGAGCGCGGGAGGGGTGGCGCGCAGCCGGGCGAGCTCGGTCTGGAACGTCTCGCCGGGCGTCTGCGGCGGCGTGACCAGGAAGTCGGCGATCCAGCCGGGGCGGATCGCGGCGCGCAGGAACGGCCGCACGAACGGGTCGCCGGCGTAGTGGGCGTCGAACGCCGGCCGGTGCGCGGCGAGCCACTCCCGCTGCGGCGCCGACACCGCGTGCTGGCCGCCGAGCGCGGACAGGCACGCGACCGTCTCGGCGAGCGGCGACACGACGAACCGGCTGCCGGCGAGCACGTCCGTGCCGATCTGCCAGAACCCCACGTTTCGCCTCCACCCGAAACTGTACCGTGCGGCGACGCCGGCGCAGCACGATGCCGATCATGCGCACGTACCGGCAACTGTTCCGCACGCCCGAGTTCCCCGCCCTGTTCGCGACCCTGTCCGGGCAGGTCGCGGCGGGGACCGTGGCGGGCATCGGGCTCGGCACCCTCGTCTTCGCGGCCACCGACTCGCCGCTGCTGTCGGCGCTGAGCATGTTCGGCGCGTCGTTCGCGCAGCTGATCGGCGCGGCGACGCTGCTGTCGTGGGCGGACCGGGTGCCGCCGCGGGCCGCGCTCACCGGCCTCGCCGTGTTCGCCGCGGTCACGACCGCCGTCCTGGCCGTGCCGGGCCTGCCGATCGCCGCCCTGTTCGCGGTCGTGCTCGCGCAGGGCCTCGCCGCGTCGGTCGGCGGTGGCGTCCGGTACGGGCTGCTCGCCGAGATCCTCCCGGCCGACGGCTACATCCTGGGCCGTTCGCTGCTGAACATGTCGATCGGCGCGATGCAGATCCTCGGCTTCGCCGCCGGCGGTGCCCTCGTCGCGGCCGTGTCCCCGCGCGGCGCGCTGGTCGCCGGCGCGGCCCTGCAGGCGGTGTCGGCGCTCATCGCCCGGTTCGGCCTGACCGCGCGGCCGCCGCGGGCGACGGACCGGCCGTCGGTGCGGGCGACCTGGCACGGCAACCGCAAGGTGTGGCGGCCCGCGACCTACATCGCCATGTGGGTGCCCAACGGCCTCATCGTCGGCTGCGAGGCGCTGTTCGTACCGTACTCCCCCGCCGCGGCCAGCATCCTCTTCGTCGCCGCCGCGATCGGCATGCTCGCCGGCGACGCTATCGCGGGCCGGTTCGTGCCGCCGCGGCTGCGCTACCGCCTCAGCGGCCCGCTGCGCTGGCTCCTGGCCGCCCCGTACCTGCTGTTCTTCCTCGACCCGCCGCTGCCGGTCGCGGTGGCGATCGCCGGCGTCGCCTCCGTCGGGTACGGCGCGACCCTCCTGCTGCAGGACCGCCTCCTCGCCACCACCCCCGAGTCGCTGCACGGCCAGGCCCTCGGCCTGTTCGGCTCCGGGCTGCTCGCCATGCAGGCGGTCGGCGCCACCCTCGGCGGCCTCATCGCCCAGCACACCCCACCGGCGACCGCGATGGGCATCCTCGCCGTCGGCTCCCTGCTGGTCTCCACCGCCCTGTTCGTCACCGGCCGCCTGACCAGGCCCACCGAGGCGACTCCACGTCCCGATCCGGTGACGGTGGGCTGACGTTCTGGACGCCGATCGCTACCATCTGCGGCATGGGCCGGTGGGGCGCCACGGGGTACGGGACGTTCCTGCTCGGCACCGGCATGGGCATGATCACGAATCTGATCACCGGTGACCCGTCGGGCTGGCCGGCCGTCCTGCAGCCGGTCGCGACGTACTCCCCCGCCATCGGCGCCGGGCTGGTCGTCGCCGTCGGCGCGAAGGCGGCGTGGGACGTCCGCCGGGCCGGCATCCGGCGTCCGACATGGACGGACGGCAACCCGTGGCCCGGCCTGTCCGCGTACACGTCGCGCTGGGCCGGTGTCTACTTCGGCCGGACCAGCGAGACGGAACAGCTCCTGGCCCGGATCCGGGACGCCCGCTCGGCCACCCGCCGGTTCGTGCCGGTCCTCGGCCCGTCCGGGTCCGGCAAGTCGTCGCTCGTCCTCGCCGGTCTGCTGCCGGCCCTCGGCGACGCGTACCGCGTGCTGCCGCCGCTGACGCCGGGCACCGACGCACTTGGGGAACTCGGCGCTGTGCTCGGCACCGACCTGACCGCCGCCGCCGCGACCGCCCTCGCCGCCGCCCGCGCCGGTAGCCCGCCGCCCCGCCTCGACGCGCCGCTCGCCGCCCTCACCGCCCGCCGCGACGGCACCCACCGGGTCCTGATCGTCGTCGACCAGCTCGAGGAGACCGTCACGCAGGGCGTCGAGGAGGACCGGCACGGGCTGCTCGCGGTCGTCCAGGCGCTGCTGGAGCACGAGCCGCGGCTACGGGTCGTCGCCACCGTCCGCTCCGACACCATCGGCGAGTTTCAGCAGGGGCCGGGCCGGGACCTGTTCCGCGACCCGCTCATGGTCAACGTCATGGGCCCGCATGAGCTGCGGCTCGTCGTGGATGAGCCGGCCCGCCTCGCCGCGGTGACGTTCGACGACGGCCTGGTCGACGAGATCGTCCGCGACACCGGCGGCGGCGACGCCCTGCCGCTGCTGAGCTACCTGCTCAACGACCTCTACCGCGGCGCCGCCACCGACCGCCGGATCACCCGGCGGGAGTACCACGCCTCGGGCGGCGTCGCCGGCGCCATCGGCCGGCGCGCCGACGATGCCGTCCGCGACCTCGGCGACGGCAGCCTGCCGCTGTGCCTGGACACCCTGCTGCTGTTCGTCACGCTCGGCCCGGGCGGCGCGACCCGCCAGCGCGTCCCCGCCGCGATCCTCGACCACCGGCAGCGCGCCGTCGTCGCCGCGTTCGTCGACGCCCGCCTGCTCACCAGCGACGAGGCCAGCGGCAGCCCCGTCTTCGACATCGCGCACGAGGCCCTGCTGCGCCAGTGGCGCCCGCTCGCCGAGCACATCCTCCTGCACGAGGAGAGCCTGCGACGCCTCACCGAGCTGGCGCCGCTCGCCCGTGCGTGGATCCGCGCCGGCCGGATGCCTGACTACCTCATCGGCGGCGCCCGCCTCGCCGACGCCCTCACCTGGGCCCGGTCCGGCCGTACCGTCGCCGCGGAGGTCACGGAGTTCCTCGACGCGTCGGAGCGCAACCAGGCCGGTGCCCTCGAACGCCGCGCCAACACCGTCGCCCGCCAGGCGCTCGACACCCTCGACGCGGACCCGGAGCTGGCGTTCGCGCTCGCCTGGGCCGCCTACCGCGAGCTTGCCCCGACCCCCCTCGCCACCCACGCCGTCTCGTCGGCCCTGGCCAGCGGCCTGCTGCGGTCCATCCGGTACGAGCGGCGCCCCGTCCACGTGGCCTTCGCCCCCGACGGCCGCCTCGCCACAGCCGCGGACGTCACCGACGTCTGGGCTCTCGACGGCAGTCTGGTGTTCCGCGCGGACGGCGACGGCCCCGTCGCGTTCGCCCCCGACGGTCGCCTGGCCACGGTCGCCCGAGGCGTCGTGCACGTCTGGGACACCGCCGGCAACCCGCTGGGCACAGCGGACACCGGCGACGGCCGGGTCACCGCTGTCTGCTGGACCGACGACGCCCTGCTCGCCACCGCCGACGAGCAGGGCCGGATCCGCCGCTTCGCCGCGACCATGCGCGAGGTCGGCGTCCTGTCCGACGGCCATGTCCCCGTCTACGCCATGTGCGCCGTGCCCGGCGGTGGCCTCGCCGCCGGCCGCGGCGACGGCAGCGTCCTGGTGTGGGACGCCGCCGGCCGCATCGCGAACAGGCTCGCCGGCGACGTCCCCGACAACCGGGTGCTGGCGGTCGCGGCGGGTCCCGGCGGTCGGATCGCCGCCGGTGGTCGCAACAACTCGATCACCGTGTGGGACCTGCCCTCGGCGACCGTCGCGTGGCGCGCATACTGCCCCGACGTCACCGCGCTGGCCATCGCCCCGAACGGCTCACTCGTCTGCGGCACGCGAGCCGCCACCGTCGTCTGGGACGCAGCTGGAACCCTGGCCCACAGCTTCCACGATCACGGTCAGGACGCGTCCTCGATCGGTTGCAGCACGGACGGCCGGCTGGCAATCGGCACCGAACACTCGACCGCGAGCGTCTGGGACCTCGCCGACGGGCCAGAGCACGTCGTCACCAACCTGCCCGCCCACCACCTCGGCTGGACACCGGACGGACGCCTCGTCATCGGCGGACCCAGCGGCTGCCACCTCTGGTGCGGTGCGGACCGGCCGATCGTCCCGTTGCCGGGCGAGCCGGGTGCCGCACGCGCCCTCACCGTGTCTCCGTCCGGCATGGTGGCGCTCGTATCGCAGACCGGCGACCTGTTGTTGAGCGACACCGCGGACGCGTCGCCGCGACGCATCGCCCATGCCGGCCAGGTCACAGCGGTCACATTCGCCCCGGACGGCAGGTGGCTCGCGACCGGCGACCTCGACGGCGTCGTGCAGGTGTGGGACCTGACCGGCCGCTGCCGGTGGAGCCTCGACGCAACGGCCGGGCGCCTCTCGGGCCTGGCCTGCGCCGACGAAGAACGGGTCTTCGTCGCGGGATCCCGGCTCGTCGCCGTCACGCCGGGCGGAGCGACCCCGGTGCCGGCCGACGGCTCCGTCAAGGCACTGGCAGCCGGACCGGACGGACGGCTCGCCGCCGGCGGCTCGGACGGCGGCATCATCGTGTGGGACCGGCCCGACCGTGTCCGCCGTCCCATCGGCCGGCACCGCCAGACGATCACCGCGCTCGCGTACGCCGCCGACGGCCGGCTCGTCTCCGGTGGACTCGGCGGCGACGTGCGGCTCTGGGACGTCGACGGCCGTCCTGTCCATCGCCTCCGGTTCGGCGGGGACGTCACGGCCATCGCCTTCAGCGACGCCGGTCTCGCCGTGGCGTCCAGCGGCGGCACAATCCGGATCCGGCCTACCCTCGACGCGGCGGCGCTCGCCCGGATCGCCGGCCGGCATCACCGCCGGACGCTGACCGCCCGCGAGCGCGACGTCGCCGGCCTGCCGCCGGTGGAAGGGGGCTGAGGTGCGGTTGGATCCGCGGGCGGAGTTGCTGCGCGTCTGGGAGGCCGTGGCGCGGTACTCGTTCCGCGACGGCGGGTTCCTCTGGGGCGACCCGGCCGCCGGTGACGCGCTCGAGGACGCGCACCAGCTGCTGTGCATCCTCGGGCCGGCCGCGAACCTGCCCGGGCTGCGCCTGGACGTGCCCGGCGAGACCGCCGACGACGCGGCCGGGGCGTTGCGGGCGCTCGGGGACCGGTTCGATATCCCCGAGCGGCTCGTCGTCGCGATGCGCGAGTACCTCACCCGGTACAGCGACGGCACCGGCGCGCCGGTCTTCCCCGGTGGCCCGTCGCTGGAGCCGCCGGCACCAGCCGTCGAAGCGGTCGCCGGGTTCAGCGCCGACCTGCGGCTGTGTCTCGCGATGCTCGGGTTCTGCCGCGTGTACCGGCAGCAGACCGCCGACGTCGAGCGGCTCACCGAGGTCCGGCTGACCGCGGCGATGACGGGCCTGCTGCGCGCGTACTCGGTCCGCGCGTCGGCAGACGACACGCACCTGCGCCACCTCGTGCGGCCGGGCCCGCGTGACGAGCAGGCCGTCCGCGACGAGTTCGCGGCGGGACTCGTCGAGGTGCAGGCGGGCCTTCGGGAGATCAGTATCGGCGCGCTGCCGGACCACAACGCCGTCTACCGGGGCGCCTGGTTCGAGTGCGGCTGGGCCTGGACGGTCGTCGCCGGCGCCCTGCCCGTCGATCTCGATCCGTTGCCGGGCGGCGTGGTGATCACGCAGCGGCCCGGTCCCGCCGTGGCGCCGCAGTTGTACAGCACACTCCTCGCGCTCCATGCCGTCGACGAGCTGTTCACGGAACGCACCAGGATCCTCGGCCTGCTCACCGAGGACCAGCAGCGCCTGGCCCGGGCGCTGCAGCTGCGCTCGGACCTCACCGGCGCGTACTGGGCCTGGGTCGCCACGTTCGGCGAGCACCGGTGGCCGCTGGAGCGCGTCCCGTGGCGCACCGCCGACGGCGACGAGTCGCTGCACAACAGCGCCGTGGTCGCCGCGATCACCAGCGTGGAGCTCGGCACCCGGCGCGGCAACCAGCAGCTGCCGTACGCGTACCTGCTGCGGGTCCTCGCCGGCCTGGCCGCCCGGCACGGCGTCGCCCGCCCGCCGCTCGCCGCGTCGCCGCCGGCGGTGCTGCCGGAGCATCGCTGCCCGTGTCCCGGCCTGCCCGGCACGACGCAGCGGGCCGCCGCCACTGTCCCGATCCTGTTCCGCGTGGCGGTCCGCGCCGCCACCGCGGTCGACGACGGTCCGCTGCGGACCGGGTTCGAGGACCTCGCCGACCAGCTGTGGCGGCATCTGCCGCTGTTCCCGGCCGGCCACACGCCGAACTGGCACGACACGCTGCACGCCGTCGACGCCCTGACCCTGGCGACGCGACTGACGTCCGGTGTCGCTCCGCCGGCGCCGGCGCTGTTCGTACATGAGCTGCTGACGACGGCGGAGACCCTCGCCGGTGAGGATCATCCGGTCGTGGCGCGCGCCCGCGGGTTCGTCGACACAGCGCCCGCCCGCGCCGCGGCGCTGCTCTACCGCCTCGTCGCCGACCTCGACCGCCCGACCTGACCGCCGTCCAGCGGCCCGGGGGCGTCGGTCATCGGGAGCGGAGCTGCAGGACGTAGGCCGCGGTGACGGCGACGCCGCGGTCCTCGTCTCCGGCCAGGTCCGTCAGGGCGGCCGAGGCGGTGGGGCCCGGGATGTCCGCCAGGGCCTGAGCCAGCCGCCGGCGGACCGGTGCCGCGTCCGCGCCGGGGGTGATGCGGGCGGTGAGGCCGGTCGCGATCCGCTCGCCCAGGTCGGGGTCGGCCGCGAGGGTGGTCAGGGCGTCGGCGGCGTCGACGTCGTTCGCGCCGTCGACGACCATGTCGATGAGGGTCGGGACCGCGTCGGCGGCGCCGCGGGGGCCGAGCGCGAGGGCCGCGTGCCGGCGGACGGTGACGTCGGGGTCGGTGAGGGCGGACCGGAGCAGGGTGGTCGCCGCGGCGTCCGGGATCTCGGCGATGGACTGCACGGCGCGGTCCCGCACGGCGGGGTCCGGGGCGGTGAGGCCCTCGGCGAGCAGGGTGAGGCCGCCGTCGCCCGACTGGGCGAGGGCCCAGCGCAGGGCGCCGGCGACGTTCGGGTCCGACTCGCTCAGCGCGGCCTCGACGAGCGCGTCCGTCGGGGCGTCCGGGGCCGAGGTCAGGGCGGCGCGCTGGCGGCGGCCGGCGCTGTCGGAGCCCAGCGCCTGCAGGAGGGCGACGATCTGCAGGACGTCGTCCCAGGCGGCGGGCTCCGCGGCGTCGATCCGGCGCAGCCGGGTGAGCAGGTCGGTCTCGGCCGCGATGCGGTCCGTGGTCTGCCGGATGAGGTCGGTGACGAGGTCCGACGGGGTGAAGCCGGGGTCGTCCAGGGCGCGGCCGACCTCACGCAGCGACAGGCCCAGGGTCCGCAGGCTCTCGATGTGGAAGATCCGGCGGATGTCGTCGTCGGAGTACTCGCGGTAGCCGCCGACGGTCCGGCCGGTCGGCCGCACCAGGCCGAGCGACTCGTAGTGCCTGAGCATGCGGGCGCTCACGCCGGACCGCCGGGCCACGTCACCGATCAGCAAAGCGGGTCACTCCTCCTGGGCAGTGGCGGCCGGGCCGAGGGCCCTGACGCGCTTCGCCTCCTCGACCGCGAGCGCGAAGCCGGCGTCCGGGTCGTGCAGCAGCCGCTCCGTGGCGGCGGCGTGCTGCCGTACGAGCGGCACCGGGCTCGACGCCGCGGCGCGCAGGGCCGGCTCGATCATCTCACCGAGCGCGACCAGCGACCGGCTGAGGCTCAGCTGCGTCTCGCGGTCGCCGCGCCCGAGCTGGGTCGCCAGCACGCCGGCCAGCTCACCCTCGGCACCGGCCGGGACGAGCGCGACCGCCGTCCGCCACGCGGTGCGCGCCACCGTGTCGTCGGCGTCGGTGAGCAGCTCGCGGGTGATCGCCGGCCACGCCTGCCGGTCGCCGATCTTCGACAGCGTGTGCAGCGCCTGGCTGCGCGCCTGCGCCCGCTCCGACCGCAGCTCGCCGATCAGCCTGGGGACCGTCGCCGCCGCCGGGTGGCGGGTAAGCGCCCAGGTGAGCATGTCCCGCACGAAGAAGTCGGGCTCGACCGCGCACCGGGTGACCAGGGTGTCGACGAGCGACGGGTCGGGGGCGGTGCCGACGGCGAGGGCCGCCTTCAGCCGTACCGACGAACTCCCGTGCTCCAGTGCCTGGACGGCCTGCATGGTCATCTCGACCACCTCCTGCGACACAGTGAACGGCTTGTCACCGTGTCAAGGTCAAGGAAGGTGCGTCAGGTCCCGGTACGCGCCGATGATCGAGCTGGTCAGCTCGGCGAACTCGACGCCCGGGTCGCGGGCCGGGTGCAGCCGGTCGAGCAGGCCGTCGGCCCGCCGGACGGCGTCGACGGCGGCGCGGACGGCCCGCTCGTCGCGGACCAGGTCGACGCACTCCCCGGCGAGGGACTCCAGGGCCCGCACCCGGCGGCCGATCTCGGCGTCGAGGCCGGTCAGGGTCTCGCCGAGGCGGGCGCGCCGGTCGGCGAGCGACGCGTGCAGCGCCGCCGACGCGGGCCCGGCGGGCAGGCCGGCCGCGGCGCGGGTCAGGTCGATGAGTCGCCGGCCTGCGGCGGCGCGGTCGTGCAGGAGACCGGCGAGGGTCCACAGCGACCCGGCGAGCGGCACGCTCGGGGCGGGCACGGAGACCAGGTCACGCAGGCGCGGCCACACCAGCAGGGTCGCCTGCACGGCGCTGAACGCCTCAGCGAACACGGCGGTGTCGGCGGGCCGGTGCAGGGCCACCCGCCGGTCCTCCCAGCTCACCCGCCCGCCGGCGGTGCCCAGGGCCAGCGCGGCCGCGCCCAGTGCGGCGCCGGCCAGCGGCGTGAGCAGCACGGTCGCGGCGGCGGACGCGCCGGCGGCGGTGCCCGTCGCCAGCCGCAGCGAGGTGCGGCGGGGCGGACCGGGACGGGCGCCGGCGCGGGCCGGGATGAGGTGGATGATGCCGTCGCGGCCGGTGCGGGACACCGGCTCGGTGAAGGTCGGCTCGTCGAGCGCCACGAGACAGCCGCCGGCACCGTCGAGCACGACGAACAGCAGGTCGTCCGCGGCCACGACGCCAGTGTATCGACGCGCCCGGTGACCCACATGCACGAACACCACCGGCGTCGGGTGAAGCGCCGGTACAGTTCGGCGATGAGACACCCCGCGCTGCGCGACGCCGCCGGCACGCCGTTCTGGCTGGACCGGCCACAGCGCCCACAGCGGCCACCGCACCCGCCGCTGCGCGGGGCGGCAGAGGCGGACCTGGCGGTCGTCGGCGGCGGGTTCAGCGGGCTGTGGACGGCGCTGCTGGCGAAGGAGCGCGACCCGGGGCTCGACGTCGTCGTGCTGGAGGGCCGCCGGATCGGGTGGGCCGCCAGCGGGCGTAACGGCGGGTTCTGCGCGGGCAGCCTCACCCACGGCCTCGCCAACGGCGCCGAGCGCTTCCCCGACGAGATCGAGACCCTCGAGGCGCTGGGCCGGGAGAATCTCGACGGCATCGAGGCGACGCTCCAGCGGTACAGCATCGACTGCGGCTTCGAACGCACCGGTGAGCTGTCGGTCGCCACCGCCCCCTGGCAGGTGCCGGGGCTCCTCGAGCAGCAGCGGCTGTCGGAGCGGCTGGGACGGCGGGTCGAGCTCCTGGATCGGGACGCGATCCGCGCGGAGGTCCACGGCGCGACCTACGAGGCCGCCGTCTGGGACCGCGACGGCACAGCGCTGCTCGACCCGGCGCGCCTCGCGTGGGGGCTCGCCGACGCGTGCGCCGCGCTCGGGGTGCGCTTCCACGAGGGCACCCGGGTCACCGGCATCTCCCCCGCCGGCGCGGGGCTGCGGCTGCGCACCCCGGACGGTTCGGTCACCGCGGCGAAGGTCGCGCTGGGGACGGGCGCGTTCCGGTCGCCGCTGCGGCGGGTCCGGCCGTTCATCGTCCCCGTGTACGACTACGCCCTCATGACCGAGCCGCTCACCGCCGGGCAGCTGGCGTCGATCGGCTGGGCCCGGCGGCAGGGCATCGCCGACGCCGCGAACCAGTTCCACTACTACCGCCGCACCGACGACGACCGCATCCTGTGGGGCGGCTACGACGCCGTCTACCACAACGGCGGCGCGATCCGTCCCGCGTACGACCAGCGACCGTCCACATCGGACAAGCTCGCCACCCACTTCTTCGAGACGTTCCCGCAACTGGAAGGGCTGCGGTTCACGCACGCGTGGGGCGGTGTCGTCGACACGTGCTCGCGGTTCTGCGCGTTCTTCGGCACCGGGCACGGCGGCCGGCTCGCGTACGCGGCGGGCTTCACCGGCCTCGGCGTCGGCGCGACCCGCTTCGGCGCGCAGGTGATGCTGGACCTGCTGTCCGGCGAGCCGACGCCGCTGACCCGGCTGCGGATGGTGCGCTCGAAGCCGGTGCCGTTCCCGCCGGAGCCGGTCCGGTCCGGGGTGATCCAGCTGACCCGCTGGTCGATCGCCCGCGCCGACGCGCACGACGGCCGCCGCAACCTGTGGCTGCGCACCCTGGACCGGCTCGGCCTCGGCTTCGACTCCTGACCGCCCTCGCTTCGGTTCCGACGGATCAGCCGGTTCCGACGGATCAGATGGATCAGATGGATCAGATGGTGAAGCCGCCGTCGACGTTGACGGTGGCGCCGGTGATGTACCGGCTGTCGGGGCCGGCCAGGAACGCGACCGTCGCCGCGACGTCGGCCGGGTCCGCGTAGTGCCCGAGTGCGGTGAAACCGTTGATGGTGGCCGCGTTCGGACCGTCGGCCGGGTTCAGGTCCGTGTCCGTGGCACCCGGATGGACGAGGTTGACCGTGATCGCGCGCGGGCCCAGCTCGCGCCCGAGCGACTTCGTCAGGCCGACCAGCGCGGTCTTGCTCATGGCGTACAGGCTGAACCCGGGAAACACGGCCCGCTCCGCCACGTTGCTCCCAATGTTGATGATCCTGCCGCCGGCCGCCATGTGCCGCACCGCGGCCTGGCTGGCCACGAACGGCGCGCGGACGTTGACCGCGACCGTCTCCTCGAACGCCTCCAGGCCCAGCTCCTCGATGGGGCCGAGGAGGAAGGCGCCGGCGTTGTTCACCAGGATGTCGAGGCGGCCGAGCTCCGCCGCGGTACGGTCGACGGCCCCGGCGACCGCGGCGGGGTCGGCGCTGTCGGCCTGGATCGCGACGGCCCGGCGCCCGGTCGCGGTCACGGCATCGGCGGTCTCCTTCGCCCGCCCTTCGTCGTGCTGGAACGTGAATGCCACGTCGGCGCCCTGGGCCGCGAGGCGCCGCACCACGGCGGCGCCGATCCCACGCCCTCCGCCGGTCACCAGGGCCACCTTGCCTTCAAGCGTGTTCGTCGTCATGCGGACCAGCCTTCCGCGCCGCGCGCCCCACGTCTGGCGGCGATCGGACGCGGCGTTGCTCTCCAGCGCCGGTACGACAGACTGGTCGCATGGTGGTGCGGTTGGTGGCGTTCGATCTCGACGGGACGCTGACCCGGGGACCGACATGCCTGGAGGCGACGGCGGCCCGGCACGGCTTCGCCGAGCAGATGGCGATCTGGGAACGGGCCCGCGGCGACGACGCCATCATCGAGATCCGCGACGCCGTCTGGGCGCTGCTGTCCGGCTGGACCCCCGAGCAGCTCACCGCTCCCCTGGCCGACATCCCGCTCGCCCCGGGCGCCGCGGCCGGGATCGCGGCCCTGCACGCCGCCGGAATCGATGTGGCGATCGTGTCGCTGGGCTTCGCCCCGCACGTCACGCACTTCGCCGAGCAGCTCGGCGTCGCCACGGTCATCGCGACCGAGATCCTCGCCGGAGGCGGCTTCCGGCACGTGTTCCCGTCGTCCAAGCCGGTGCTGCTCGAGCAGTACGCGACGTCCCGCGGCTGGTCCCTTGCCGACGTCGCCGCGGTCGGCGACAGCCACGGCGACGTGCCGATGCTGCGCGCCTGCGGCATGTCCGTGTTCGTCGGCCCCGACCTGCCCGACGACCTCACCCCGACCGCCCACCTACCGGGCGCCGCGATCGACCACCTCGCCGCGCTCTGCCTCCAGGCGAACACCACCCGGCCGATCGAGACGCCGGCGATACTGGCGGCCGACGTCTCAACGTCACATTGAGCAGCAACCGGCCCCGTCGGCCTGTCACGCGGACAGGGACGCGGTCACGGGAGCGGCAGCTGTGCTGCCTGCTGCCGCGCCGAGGCTCGGCGCCGGCGCGAGTTCTCCCGTCGGATGAGCACCGGCAGGACGACGAAGGTCACGAAGAGCCCGATCGTCAGCGCGAGGGCCAGTGCCAGCAGGTACGCGAGGGTTGCCGTCTGCGCAGCGGTCGTGAGCCGCCATTCCTCGGCGGTGTGGAACTGAGGGTTGGGATGGGTCACGAGGAAAGCAACGAAGCAGGCGATCACCCACACGGCACCGACCCCCTGGCTGATCCGGACCGTTGCCGAGGACCTCATCTGGTGGGGATCTGTGTCGGACCGCCGGAGCCTGCGGCCCGACCAGAAGAGGAAGGCGACGCTCACGACCCCGAGCGCCGCGCCCGCGACCGTCGCTGTGACCATCGACCAACCGCGCTCCGACATCGCCGCGATCAGCCTCTGGGCATCAATGCTCACCCCGATTGCCGTCATGAGCAGGAGCGGCAGCACCACGATCGTCGGATGCCGGTCCACGACGTTTCCCGACTTGCGCCTGGCCATTCCTCATCATGGCCGACAGTTCCGCGTTTGGCAGTCCCGCGTCGGGCAGCGGACGAACCGTCTGCTCGAACCCGCCGCCGGCGGCGTTCTCGGCAAGCGTGGCGCTCGGGGCGGCGCTTCCGGCGGCGGCGGCACATAATTCACGCATGACGGACAGCGTGGACAATGTCGTCGGCTGGCGGTGGCTCGATGTGCGGCTGCACCGGCGGGCGCGCCGGCTGGTCCGCGCCCTACCGGCACCGAGCCGTCTGCGCCGGGCCGCCACCGCGGCCGTCGCCGCCGTCGTGCAGGCCGGTGCCCTCGCGACGCTGGTGTTCGGTGCATGGCTGTGCACGGTGCGGTTCCCCAGCGTCGCGCTGCTGCCCGGCGCCGTGCTGGTCCTCTTCGGCGTGCTGACCCTGCCCCGCCCCGCGACCCTGCCGCGCGACGTCGTCACAGCTCGCCGCGCCGACATGCCCGCGCTGCACGCGCTGGTCGACCGGGTCGCCGCCGCGCTGGGCGTGCCCCGGCCCCACCTCGTGGTGCTGGACGACCGGTTCGCCGCCGGCTCAGGCCACGCCGGGCTCCTGCGGCGCCGGTACCTGCGCATCGGCGCACCGCTCTGGGCGGTGCTCGACCCCGCGCAGCGCACCGCGCTGGTGGCCCTGGAACTGGCCCGGTTCGGCGGCGGCGACCCGAGCCGCGCAGCGCTCACCGGCACCGTCGAACGCACCCTCGCGACGATGGTCGCCATCTTCGAGCCCGGCGCGGACAAGCTGCTGCACGCCGGCCGCGAGGAGGACGTCACCAAGATGATGGCGGCGAACCCGACGCGGATCGGCCAGCAGCACTCGCAGTCGTACACGAACCTCGCCGGCGACCTGGTACGGCCGTTCGTGGCGCTCCTGCACGGCGGGTTCGGCCTGGTACGGCTCGGCTACCTGACGCTGCTGCAACCCGAGGCGCTCCGGGCGGTCCTGGCCGCCGACGCCCGTGCGGCGGCGGTGGCGGGCACGCCGCAGGTCCGGTCGGTCCTCGCCACGCGGCTGCTCGTCGAGCCGATGGTGACGGTCCTGCGCCGCGACGCGCGGGCCGGTGACCGCTCCGGTGTGGTCCGGCGCGACGAGCCCGAGGTGGTCGTCGCCGGCTGGCCCCCCCTCGCCGCCGCTCTCGTGGCGAAGCACGCGCCGTCGATGCCCGAGCTGTGCGACGCCGACGTGGCACGCACCGCGTCACCCTTCGCGGTCACGCCCCCGCTCGGCCGGCGCATCGAGATGCTCACCGAGAAAACGGCGACGCCGGCGGCGGACCCTGACGAGTCCGCGGCGACGGACGTCGAGCTGCGGCCGATGTACCGCCGGCTGGTGCGGGACCTCAGGAACGGCTGAGATTCGGCGGTGCCCCGTACAGCACGGTCATCAGCTCGGCGTATCCGGCCGCCGTGCCGATGCCCTGGCGACGCTCGGGATGCACGAGATAGTGGTGGACGGCGTGGGCCAGGAACAGCGCGTCGATGGTGTCGGTGCGGATCCGGGTCCGGGTCAACGGCAGGCCGGCGGCGCGGACCAGGTCGGGCCTGGCGTACGTGAGCCGCAGCGACAGCGCCGTCGGTGTGGTGGGTGGCAGCGAGGCCGTCGTCAGGGCGTCCCACGGAACGGTGAGCGTGCCGAGCGGGCCGCGGTCCTTCACGCCGTCCGGTCCCAGCTGCACACCGACGCCCCGCCACGCCGCGGCGATCTGCAGGACGCTCAACACGACGACCAGGCAGGCCAGGACGAGCAACGCGTCACCCATGAACCACCCTGCCGGGTCTTCGGCCGGCCGGTCGCGTTGCAGCGTACGGGAGTTGACCGCGATCATGATGATGGTCGCGCTCATGAAGGCCGCGCCGGCGGCGTGGAGGACGTGGTTCGGCGGTGACGGGGCACGGAACACGCCCGCGCCGGCATCGACCGTGAACGCCGCCGGTCGCCGCCGGGTCAACGCGACGACCGCCAGGACGAGTGCCGCGAGGCCGAGCAGGGGCGGCAACGTCGGTATGGCGTACCTGAGGTCGCTGTCCGGTGCCGACAGCAGGTGCGCGCCCACGAGCACGCCGGCAAGGGCTACCGCGCCGCCGAGCACCCAGCGAGGGTGACGCGCGACGCCGGCGAGGATCGCGGAGATCATCCGGGCAGCGTAGGGGGCACGGCGCTGACTGGGAAGCGCGGCGTCGGCAAGCGGACCTACCGGGTCGGGCCGGCCGCGGCCAGTACAGGATGCTCGGACGGCAGGTGATCTGCCAAGGCTGAGCGCAGCACGGCGCGGCCGGGGCGGGTGAGCCAGATCTCGACCTCGAACGTGTCGCGTCCGTCGCGGGTCCGGATCGGGGGCATCGACGCGCCGGCGGTGAGGACCGCGACGCCGTGCGGCCCGGTCGGTGTCACCTCCAGCAGCGGCGTGCCCCAGCGGCGGGTGAAGCGCACCGACTCGACCGCCGGCCAGCGCACGATCATCGGGGACGAGCCGCGGGAGGCCAGCTCCAGGCCCGCGCTGGAGATGCGCAGCCAGTCCCGGCACCACCGCCACCGGAAGAAGGCGAAACATGCGGCGTAGGTACAACTGTAGACAACGGCGTTGCCGCCCAACATCAACAAGTTCCGGGCGGGCGGCGGAGGGGGTGCCACGGCCAGCATGATGAGCGGGAACACCGCCCATAGCGCCGTTGAGATCGCCAGGCCGAAACCGAACGCGCGCCAGAACCCGGGGCGAAACGTCACAGCGTCCTCAGCGGGCGGCGGGATCTGCTCAGGGCGCGGCATGCACCAAGCGTACGGACGGAACGCTCCGACGCCATCCGGCAAAAGGACGCCTTCGCGCCGACCAGCCAGGCACACGTGGTGGGGCGGGGGGCGAAGCGTGGTGTCGCGGGTTTGTGGGTGGCGGTCGGGGGGCAGTGGTCGCGCTCGGGAAGCCGGGGGACGTGACCGGAGGGACGCATGGAGATCAGGCCGGCGGCGGCGTACCAGCGCGTCGACCGGGCCGGGCACGTGACGCCGCTGGACGAGTGGGTGCTGGAGGACACCGACACGCTGCCGGTGTTCGGCCTGGTGTTCGGCCCCGCCCACCTCGTCACCGGGTGACGGGAGACCGCGACCATGGACCTGCACGACATCCAGCGCGGCGTGCTCAGCCCGCGCCCGTCGTCGTACGCGGCGGCGTACCTCGCGTTCCGCATCGACGACCGCGCCGCCGGCCGGAAGCTGATGCGCCGCGTCGCGGCCGTCGTCACCTCCGCCGCCGACCCGGCCGGCCCGCTCGGCGAGACCTGGGTCAGCGCCGCCGTGACCTGTCACGGGTTGCGGGCGCTGGGCGTACCGGAGGAATCCCTCGACTCGATGGCGTGGGAGTTCCGCCAGGGCATGGCGGCCCGCGCGACCGTGCTCGGGGACACCGGGCCGAGCGCGCCGGACGTGTGGGAGACGCCGCTCGGGTCACCGGCCGTGCACGTCGTCCTCGTCGCCCTCGCACCGGACACGGCGATGCTGGACGCCGCGATCGACCGGGCCCGTCCCGCGTACGAGCGGCTGCCCGGCGTCACCGCGATCTGGCGGCAGGACTGCCACGCGCCGCCGGCCGGGACCGAGCCGTTCGGCGTCCGCGACGGCATCAGCCACCCCGCCGTCGAGGGCAGCGGCATCCCCGGGTCGAACCCCTTCGAGACGCCGCTCAAGGCCGGCGAGGTCGTGCTCGGGTACCCCGACGAGCTCGGCGGCGTGCAGACCACCACCCCGGACGTCCTCGGCCGCAACGGCAGTTACGTCGCGTTCCGCAAGCTCCGGCAGGACGTGGCCGCGTTCCGCCGGTTCCTGCGGGCGAGCGCGGACACGGACGGCGAGGAGCTCATGGGCCGGTGGCGCGGCGGCCCGCAGCTGGCACTCGCGCCCAAGCGCGACGCCCTGGCGCTGTGCCGTGCCGACGCCTTGGTGCTCGCCGGTCAGGACCGCGGCGGGAGCCACATCCGCCGCGCCAACCCGCGCGACTCGGCCGTAGCGGGAGAGGTCCGGCTGCATCGCATGATCCGCCGCGGTACCGCCTACGGCCCGCCCCTGCCCGAGGGCGTCCTCGACGACGACGGCGCGGACCGGGGTCTGCTGTTCGCGTTCGTCGGCGCGCACCTGGGGCGCCAGTTCGAGTTCGTGCAGACCGAGTGGCTCAACAACGGCGTCTTCTTCGGCGCTGGCGACGCCCGCGACCCGATCGCCGCCACCGGCGGCCCGGGCACGGTGGACTCCACGATCCTGCGGCGTCCCGTGCGCCGCAAGCTGCGCGGCGTGCCGAACTTCGTCACCACTCGCGGCGGCGAATACGCGTTCCTGCCCAGCCTCACCGCGCTGCGCTGGCTCGGCGAGCGGCGGGCTTGAGTGCGCGGCCGTGGACCTGCATCAGCTCCTCAACGCCGTCACCGTCGTCTTCATCGCCGCGACCATGTTCGCCGCCGGCCTCGGCGCGACCCTGCCCGCGCTGCGCGCGGCGTTCAGTGACGTGCCGCTGCTGCTGCTCGTGCTGCTGGCCAACCTCGTCGCCGTCCCGCTGCTCGGCTGGGGCCTGGCGGCGCTGTTCGGCCTGGCGACCGCCCCGTTCGTCGCCCTGCTGCTGACCGCGTCGTCACCCGGCGGACCGTTCGCCGTCAAGCTTGGCATGATCCAGGCCGGTGACGTCACCGCCGCCGCCGCGATGCAGGTCCTGCTCGCCGCCGTCGGCAGCGTCACGTTCAGCTTCACCGCCAACGCGCTGCTCGGGTTCGCCCACGTCGGCACCGGCGCCGCGCTGGACGTCGGCGCGCTGGTGCGCAGCGTCGCGCTCCTGCAGCTGGTGCCGTTCGCGGTCGGCCTGACGATGCGCCGGTACGCGCCGCCGACCGCCCTCGCCTGGCACCCCGCCTCGGTCAAGGTGTCGGACGCGACGTTCCTGATGGTCCTCACCGGCATGCTGCTGGGCAACTGGGCCGACGTCGTCGCCCTGCTCGGCACCCGGACCCTGCTGGCCGGCTTCCTGTTCGCCGCAGCGTCGTTCGGCCTCGGCACGCTGCTGTCCACCGGCCCCCCGCGCCGGCGCACCACCATGGGCGGCGTCGCCGCGGTCCGCAACATCGGCCCGGCCCTCGCCGCGGTCAGCCTCGCCTTCGACAACTCACCGGCGATCCTCGGCGCCCTCGCCGCAATCCTCCTCAGCGGCGTCGTCGCCGCGCTCCCCATCGCCGCCTTCCTCGCCCGCCACCGCACCGCAGCCCAGTCCGAACCCACCTAACAACGTCGTGGTGCGCACAGCGCTCAGACCGGCACCGCGGTGATCATGGCCGCGATGCCTGAGCAGTTGGCCACCGCCGAATTGAGCGCGTCACCGCGCTGTCGGCGTGCAGGCGATTCGCTACCGGGCGAGCAGGGAGCGAAGCACTTTGATGATCTCGTCAGGTGCTTCCTCGGCCATGAAGTGCCCGGCCGTGGTGGTGCGGTGCTCCAGATCGGTGGCCCAGGTGCGCCACAGCGCGGCGGCGTCGTAGCCGAGTGCGGCTCCCCAGTCCTGCTGGACGACGGTGACCGGCATGGTCAGCCGGCTCCCGGCTGCCCGGTCGGCTTGGTCGTGTTCGATGTCGATGCCGGCCGAGGCGCGGTAGTCGGCGATGATGGAGGGAACCGCCTCCCGGGATGCCTTCAGGTACTCCGCCCGCAGGTCCGCAGGAATGGCCTGCGGGCTCTGCGCCCATACGTCGAGAAAGTAACCGAAGAAGGCGTCCGCACTGGCGCTGATCATCTGCTCGGGCAGGCCGGGTGGCTGGGCCATCAGGTACAGGTGGAACGCGACCGCGGCGGTAGTCCCGTGCAGGATGTCCCACATGTCCAGGGTCGGCAGGACATCGAGGATGGCGAGGTGGGTGATCGTAGCGGGATGATCGAGGCCGGCGCGGATGGCGACAAGGGCACCGCGGTCGTGTCCCGCCAGAGCGAAGCGCTCGTGGCCGAGCTTGCCGGCGAGGGTGACGACGTCGGCGGCCATGGTCCGCTTGGAGTACGTGTCGCCGTCGCACGCATCGGGCTTGTCGCTGGCGCCGTAGCCGCGCAGGTCGGGACAGATCACGGTGTGGTCGGCGGCCAGGTCGGCGGCGACGTGCCGCCACATGACGTGGGTCTGCGGAAAGCCGTGCAACAGCACGATCGGGCGGCCCGTACCTCCCACCGCTACGTTGAGTGTCACGTCATCGTCGACCGCGACACGCTGGTAGCCGAACCCGGGAATGGCAAAAGTCATGATCGTCCTCTTCTCGTCGGGTGGACGATGTCAGCGTGCCGGTCGCGGATGAGCAAACGATGAGCGCGACAGGTTGTGCCCAGGCGCGGAAGGACGGTTCGATCAGTGCAGGTCAGGTTCGGTGTTCTCGGGCCGGTTGTCGCCTGGGACGGCGTCGGCGCGCCGATAGACCTGAAAGGGCCGAAACACCGCGCGGTGCTGGCGCGGCTCGTCATCGCGCGCGGCCGGGTCGTACCGGTCGGCCACCTCGTCGACGACCTGTGGCAGGAGCCTCCACCGGGCGCGGTCGGCGCGATCCGCACGTTCGTAGCGGCGCTGCGGCGCGCGCTGGAGCCGCAGCGTCCACCGCGCGAGCCGGCTCGGTTGCTGGTCACCGAGGGCCCGGGCTACGCGCTTCGGGCGGCGCCCGACGCGGTCGACGCCTGGCGGTTCGAGGACGCGGTCGCCGCCGCGTCCACGGCGCCCCCGCACGAGACACTCGAGCGGCTCGATCGTGCCCTGAGCTGGTGGCGGGGGCCGGCGTTCGCCGGCTTCGACGACGAGCCGTGGGCCCGCGTCGAGCGCTCCCGCCTCGAACAGCTACGGCTGAATGCGATCGAGCAGCGGGCCGAGGCGCGACTGGCTGTCGGGCGTGCCTCCGACGTCGTACCGGATCTCGACGCGCACGTGGCCGAGCATCCGTGGCGGGAGGAGGCGTGGCGGCTGCTGGCGCTTGCGCTGTCCCGCGCGGGGCGGCAGGGTGATGCACTTGCGGTACTGCGCCGAGCCCGCGGCCTACTCCTGGAACAGCTCGGCATCGATCCGGGCCCGCGACTGCGTCGCCTGGAGACCGACATCCTCCGCCAGGCCGACCGGGTCAGCGAAGGTCCCGGTTCCCTGGGACCGGAACGGGTCTGGGCGGAGACCGCGGCGGCATACGACCGTACCGTGGCGTCCGGTTCCGGGGCTCGACTGGAGTCCACCGTCGGTTTGCTGCGAAGTCTCGCCGTGACGGGGGCGAGCGGACTCGAGGCGGCGCGGGAGCAGCGGATCGCCGCCATCGCCGCGGCCGAGCAGCTGGGCGATCCCGAGCTCACCGCCCGGGTAATCGGCGGCTACGACGTACCCGCGATCTGGACACGCTCGGATGATCCGGCGCAGGCGGCGCAGATCGTCGCCGCGGCCGAGCGGGCCCTGACCGCCGTTCACCCCGGCTCGTCCGAGACCACCCGAGCTCGCCTGCTGGCCACGATCGCGGTGGAGTCACGCGGTACGCGCGCGGCGCGCGGGCCCGAGGCGGCCCGGGAGGCGGAGCGGATCGCGCGCCACCTGGGCGACCCGGCCCTGCTGGCCTTCGCCCTGAACGGCGTGTTCATGCAGACCTTTCACCGCGCGGGCCTGGCTCCCGAGCGGGACGAGATCGGTGCGGAGTTGGTCGCGCTCTCCGCCCGGCACGGCCTGGCGACGTTCGAGATCCTCGGTCATCTCGTCCGGCTACAGGCCCGCAGCGCGCTCGCGGACTTCGCCACCGGCGACCAGCACGCCGCCGCAGCGGACCGGCTCGCCGAGCGGCACGACCGCCCGCTGGTCGGCGTGCTCACCCAGTGGTACCGCGCATTGCGACTCGCCGCGACCGGGCCGTCGCCACAGGCCGCGGAAGCCGCCTACCGCGACGCCGCGGCACAGCTCGCCAACGCCGGCATGCCCGGTGTCGAGCGGGGCCTCCTACCGCTGGCCCTGCTGTGCCTGCGCGTGTGGCACGGCGAGCCGATCCGCTTCGAAGATGACACCGACTGGGGCCCTTACACACCCTGGGTGCGCCCGCTCGTCCTGCTGGCCCGGGACCGCCGGGCCAATGCCACCGCGGCACTGCGTCAGGCCCCGGATCCGCCGCGCGATCTGCTGTTCGAGGCCCTGTGGTGCCTCACCGCCAAGGCCGCAATCGCCCTGAACGACCGGACGGCGATGAAACGCGCCCGGACCGAACTCACGCCGGCCGCCAACGAGCTGGCCGGGGCCGGCAGCGGCATGCTCACCGCCGGCCCCGTCGCACGCCATCTCGACCACCTCAACGCGGCCCTCAGCCGCACCCGATGAGCCGGACAGCTGGGCCATGACATCCAGGTCGCTCCCGATCGCCAGGCCACCACGAGTACGGCCCTCCCGCATCGCGTTCGGCCTGCCGCCAACGACCGCCGGGTCCAGCAGTAGTGCCAGACCGTCGTTTTCGCCCGCAGAGAGCGTGAAGACACGAACCGGCGTGCCCGCCGCTGTGAGCAGGTCGTTCATGACGGCGAGGGGGCGAACGGTCGCCTCGAGCCACGGCGAGTTGTAGCGCCAATCGTCGTGACGTCCGCTCACGCCGCACCTGGTGCTCGTTCGCAGGCCCAGCGAATTCAGACTCTCACCCTCCGCCACCTTCTGGATCGCGTTCGGTCGGCCAGGTCGCGGTGGGTAGGTTGAGGGCATGTCCCGGGAACCCAGGCCCGTAACGTCGCTCAGCGGTTTCGTCATCAAGGTCGAGGCCGACCACGACGCGCCGTTCACGGTGATGTTCGAGCCGACCGGCATGACCTACGACCTGGTCGGCGGCCAGTCCATGACCGCCGTGGTCGAGGACGCCAGCGCCGACAACGAGGTCCGGATCGTCAACTGGGACGGCGGTGTCTCGATCTGGCCGCCCGGCAACGTCGTCACCTACGACGCCGACGGCAACGAACTGCACTTCCTGAACTGACTCCTACGGCGGCAATGCGCCCGTCGAGCACCTCGGGGCGAAGCTCGACGAGGTCGAGGCATGTGCGGCGGGCGAGGCGCGCGGAAACTGCGACCGCAACCAATGGCCAGACCGTGGGCGAAGCAGGCTGCCTTGAGATCACGTGCGCTGTGATGCCGCTGGGCGCGCGACGCGACTTGATCGGGTGCGCGCCATGGCAATCCGAGTTCACCTGCTCAATGCCGCTGTGGCGAGAGACGACCCACGGCTCATGGCAGCGGCTGCATGATGACCGCAAGCAGGACCATGATCGGGAAGTGCTTGTCGACCTGGCCGAGGACGACGCATACCGTACGGTCGCCGCGCCGCCATGTGTCTGCGTGATGGCCGAACGAGCAGTACGTGAGGTCCTGGATCACCGTCGGCAGCGCTTCACCGGCGATGAGCCGGTCGAAGTCGCGATCGAACGAATAGGTCTGCGGCTCGCCCCAAGCGGCAGTAAGTGTGCTGACGACCGCGCCGCGCCGCCGCTCAAAATCGTCTTCGACCTCGGCCCACCGCTCCCCCGGCGCATCCTCAAGGATCTCGCTCGACGCGAGAGGCGCGAAGTGACGATCCGGTCCACTCTGCGCCTGGCCGACGACCCAGTTGTCGGCTCCGGTCGGCGTGGTCGGGAACGGACGCGCCGTCAGTTCTTCGGCCAGCGCCACCCACCGGGCCGGCTCGACGGACGGGTCCGGCTCATCATGCACGGCCGCAATGTAGCAATGGCGCAACCACACCGCCCAGTGACCGGCGTGCACACATCTGCCGCGACGGGCTCGACGACGTTTGCAGGACCGGCGCCTGACAGGCCCATGCAGTAGCGGGAGTCGGTGGCGCTGGCAGCGGACGTCACGAACACCCGGCCGTTGCGGACGATCACCACCACCGTGCGTTGACATCGGTCGATACGGCCGATGCATGCCGGAGGAGCGGGATCGACGGGTTTCGAGGCGGCGTTGGCCGAGTTCGTGGCATTGCGCGGAGAGCTGGATGAGATCGCCCGGGGCCAGCGCCAGATCTTGATTCTGAACGTGACGGCGGCGGGTGCGTTGTTCGGGTTCGTGCTGTCGAACGCTGTGCCGACGAAGCTCCTGCTGGTCGCGCCGTTCGTGTCGGTCGCACTTGGGTTGCTGTACCAGCAGTACACCGTGCACGCGAAGGGCGTCGGCGCGTACATCGACGAACATGTCCGGCCCGTCATCGTCGAGACGGCCGGCGACGACCGGCTGTGGCGGTGGCAGCGGTACCTGACGCAGGACATGTATCCGGGGTGGCGCAGTCGGTTCGCGATGTGGATGGCGTTTCTCATGCTGGTCCCTGCGGTGCCGGTGTTCGGCCTGGCCTGGATGCTGCCGTCGCTGGATTCGTTCTGGACCTGGTCGGTGTGGTCGGTGGGTGTCGTCATGGTGGCGGCACATGTGACGAGTTGGTTCGTTGAGAGCCGCGGCGTCGAGTGGATCTGACGAGCCTGATGGGGTCCATTGCATTGGGGCGCTCCCTGGTCAGGCAGGCTTGACCGGTGAAGCTCCAGATCGGCCGACGTGCGTCCCCGTCGCCACGGGCGGCGTTCGCCGGATTCCGGTTTCCGCCCGACATGATCATGGCCGCGGTTCAACTCAAGGACACTCGTGGATCACCGTCATCCCGGGCGAGGTGGCGGCGCGGCTCGGTGGCGCCGACGGGTTGCGGGCCAGCGGCGCGTTCCACGAGGTCGTGGCGCTGCCCCCGGGTGGTGTCTGGGCGCAGGCGACCGGGCGGCTGGCCGGCTACGACCATGCCGCCGCCCGGCGGGTGTTCGACGTTCTGCGGTCAGTGCTTCCACCGGGCTGGCCGACACCGGCGGCGGGAGTCGGCCCGCTCGTCGAGGAGGCTCCCTGACCAGCGACCATCATCGCTCATCTGATGGCCGGTGTACCGCGCGACGACGCCCGCGAGCGCATCCGCGCGGTATCGACCATCTGCTGCAACGATGACGGGCGGACCGGCTATTTGACCGTCCGGAAGGGGCCAAGGGCGAGGGCGTCCGGAGTCAAAGTTCTGTCCGGCGGCGCCACCATGGAAGGTAGGCGGGCGTGAAGGGATCGGGAACCGTCACGGCACGGTAGCGCGCGTCCAGCGTCGCCACGATCGGCCAGAGCTGTCGGCGTGCTGGTCGACGGAGTTCGGCGAGCAGAGCCTCCAGCAACGCACGATCGTCGGCAAAAGGTGGGCTGAACTGCCATCCGTAACGCCATCGGTCTGGCCGCGGGCATCGGGCCCAACCGGTCCACCGAAGCAACGCTCGTGCGACCTGGTCGGAGTCGAGGCCGTGACGACGTTCAAAGTCGCGTATCTGGTGCTCGGTCGAGGTTGACAGACTGGCGGGCAACGGCACGCGTGATGCGGGGACCAGATACCAGCGGCGGCGGCAGGACGACTGCATCCTGATCTGACTCGCTGACCGGCGAGGCATGAACACTTCCAGCATCAGCAATGTCGTTACATCATGCCACTGCTGCGTGCTGGCGTAACACCCGCGTCGAAGCGCTGAAGCCCCGCTTCCTCGCTGTGATCACGCGCCAGACATCTCCAGCGGCATCGCACCTCTGATCAGGTGTCCGGTCATGCCGCGGGTCTCGCGCGTCGAGGTCCTGTAGATCGTCACGCTTCGTGGCGGTGGACAGGCACATCGAATCACGGCTTCGGCGCTCGCTCGTGCCGAATTGAGGAACCCGGATCATGCAAGACCATCACTCTATCGACGTACGTGAATCATGGCCATCCGTATCTCGATATCGGCCCGCCGATCGCGCGCTGCGAGCACGCAGGTGTCCATCACGTTGTCCGTGAAGGCCCGGTGCGCCGGCTACCTCGGAGCGACCGCCGGTCGTTCGTCGTGGGCGTGCTGTAACCGCCACCTGCGGGCTGGCGCGCCGCTTGCCTGCTGGTCAGGCTCGCCGTAGCCATTCCGGTCGCCGGTTTGCCGGCCGGAGTGCGCCCTGCTATTTCGCGTTAGTACTCGTTGACATCAAATTCTCGCGCGGCGTAGCGTGAGCACGGATGGACGCCCCACGCACCTACACCATGCGGGCGCGCGCTGACGCGAAGGCGGCGACGCACCTGCGGGTGCTGCGCGCCGTGCTCGAGCTGAGCGAGGAGAAGATGACGATCGAGATCACGCTCGACGAGGTCGCCTCCCGCGCCGGCACGAGCGTGCAGACCGTGCTGCGGCACTTCGGCAGCCGGGACAACCTCCTCGACGAGGCGGTGCGGCTCGCCTCCGCCGACGTCGAGGAGGAGCGCCGCGCGCCGGTCGGCGACGTCGCCGGCGCGCTCGCGGTCATCGTCGCCCACTACGAGCGACGCGGTGACTATGTCCTGCGGCTGCTCGGCCAGGAGCACGACCCGCGCATCGCCGCCGTCGTCGGGCCGGGCAAACTGCTGCACCGCCGCTGGGTCGAGGACGTCTTCCGGCCGCAGCTCGACGCGGCGGGGGGCGACCGGGACACGCTGATTGACCTGCTCGTGGTCGCCACCGACGTCTACGCGTGGAAGCTGCTGCGCCGCGACCGCGGTCTCGACGCCGCGACCACGCAGGCCCGGATGCATGCCCTGGTCACCGCGATCCTCGTCGGCAAATGACCCGCAAGGAGGAGCGAGCACCGTGGACGCACTCTTCGCCACCGTCGACGCCGGCGGAAACCTGCCGCCCGCGCTCGGCATCGCCCGCGAGATCGTGCGGCGCGGCGGGAGCGCACGGTTCCTCGGCCACGAACCGCAGCGCGCCGCCATCGAGCGCGCCGGGTTCCGCTTCGAGACCGTGCGCGAGGGCCGGCAATACGATTCGGCGGCACCGCGCAGCACCCTGTCCGGCCTGCGCGACCTGACCGCGGTCTTCGCCGACCGGGGCATCGGCACCGACGCCGTCCGGCTGGCCCGCGCCGAGCCCACCGACGTGGTCGTCGTGGACTGCCTGCTGCTCGGCGCGCTCGACGAGCTCGTGCGGGCCGGCCTGCCGACCGTCTCGCTCGTGCACACCCTCTGGAGCTTCTTCCACGCCGAGGCGCGCGGCCCGGTCGGCGCGATCCTGCGCCTGCGCGGCATCCGGATGCGGCCCGTCCTGGCCTCGCCCGCGCTGAGCCTGGTGACGGTGCGCGCGGACTTCGAGCCGCCCGCGGGTCCGCCGGCACCCTCACGCGTGCATCACATCGGCCCGGTCTGGCAGGTGCCAGCAGGCGGCACGCCCCGCCCGGCCGAGCCCACCGCGCCGCCCCGCGTGCTCGTCAGCCTGAGCACCACCCGGTTCCCCGGTCAGGACAAAGCCCTGCAGCGGATCCTCGACGCCGTCGACGGTCTGGACACCGACGTGGTCGTCACCACCGGGCCCTCGATCGATCCGGCCTCCCTGCGGGTGCCGGGCAACGCCGCAGTCCACCGCTACCTCGACCACGCAACGGTCATGCCGGAAACGTCGCTGGTGATCGGCCATGGCGGGCACAGCACCACCGCCCGCGCCCTGTCCTATGGAATCCCGCTCCTCGTCCTGCCGATGCACCCGCTCATGGACCAGGCCGCCATCGGCCGCGCGCTGGTCCGGCACGACGCGGGCCGGATGCTGGCCAAGTCGGCGCGGCCGAAGACCATCCGCGCGGCCGTAACGGCGCTGCTCGCCGACGGCCCGCACCGCACGGCCGCGCGCCGGCTCGGGGAGCAGATCCGCGAGCGCGACGGCGCCGCCACCGCCGTTGACCTGCTGGAGCAGTTCAGCAACAGTCGAGCGGATCCGACGGGACGCCGGTGACCCGAGGTCGAGGATCACATTGCTGACCGCAGTGCTCAGCCTGAACGCCGACGCCAGGACTCCAAAAACCGACCCAATGACCGCGCCGACACTCCGTCTTAGCTTCCCGCAGACATCCATGATCCGGTAAGAAGCCGATGAGTGGGTGGTGGGGTCCAGCTGGCATCGTGGCGCACGTGATCGATCCAAGACGGCATGCATGGAAGGCGACCGCTCGCGTGCTGGTGCTCTACAACCCGAAGGGGCAGTGGCGTTACACCGTCTACAACGACAAGGGGGTCCTCGACGGCGTGCTTGATGCCTCAGCGGAGGCGGCCCCGGAGGAAGCGCAGGCACAACTGCTGGCCGTGGTTGAGGAGATCACCGAGCAGCGGTACGTCGCCAGGTGGGAGCAGAACCGGCCTCACTGGTGGTCGGCGGACCTGATCGTGACCTTGTGACACATGTGCTCATGTTCCGCCTGATCACGTGCGCACTCATGCCGCCGGACGAGCGCGCCGTCATCCGCGCCGGTGTGACTCTCCGTATGGGATGCGCAAGCCCGGGGAAGACCGGCGTTCACTGAACTGCCGATGAGCAGTCGTGGCGCTGTCGAGACAGTGTTCGGCTATCGTGCCGACGTGGACAGCGTGCTACTGCGTCGGCTGGCGGCACACCGCGGCGTCGCAGTGCCGGACCAGGAGCGGCTACCCGAGTTTGCCGACAACCTCGGATGGCGCCTCGCCGACATGCTCGCGATCGCCGGCCTGCCGACACCAGCCGATCTGATGCCGGCCGACCCCACCGCGAAACGCCAGGTCCAGAATGTGCTCCAGGGAACCTGCCGGCTGACCGCCGAGGAAATAGGTCCGATCCGCCAGTACGCCCGCGCACTGGCCCCATCACCCAACCCGCGCCAGCAGGCAGCGCCACCGGCGACCGTGACGTTCGGCGCGGTGCTCGAACGGCTCATGCTCGTCCGGAACCTCGACGACACGAGCGTGTGTCATGTCATCGGCTGGGCGGAGGCATTGCTCCGCCGGCTCATCCTCGGGTACTTCCCCCCAAAGCCGGTGTGGCTGCTCTACCTCGGCGACGTGCTCGACCTGCGCCCCGACGACCTGGCGGCGCTCAGTGCAGTGCCCACACCGTCAGGCAACGAGCCCACCCCGGACTACAGATCACACATCGGTGGACTGGTCTGGGACCTGACGTCGCTCTCGGCGGACGCCATCGAAGAGGTGGCAAGCTTCGTCGTACACATGCGGCATGACGCAACAGGCGACTGGTGATGCCATGTGAACGGTGGAACGCACTGCGCGAGGCGGTCGTCGAAACCGGCGACGGGCTCGTGCCGATGACGGAAGTTCGACTCGGTCCGAGCTGAGGGTTCCAGCTGATGGGCGCAGCGGCAGATCGAGCGAGGGGTGACTGGGATGGACTTACCTGGCGGTGGTGAACGCGAGCCGGACCCCGAGGCCGATCAGCGCCGTGCCGCTCATCCCGTCGATGAAACGACGTGCGGCCGGTCGGGAGAGCACCCGGCGAGCCGCGGCGACCAGATTCGCCACGGTGAGGAACCAGGCGGCCGTGATGACCACGGCGATCAGTGACAACGTCAGCATCGGGGCGAGGCCGGCATCGGCCGAAAGAAACTGGGGCAGGAGCGCGACAAAGAAGATCGCCGCCTTGGGGTTGAGCGCATTGCACAGCAGACCGTCACGGAACGATCCCCACAGACCTGAGCCAGCGGTGCGCTCGGCGTCTGGATCGGATCGGAAGTCGCGCGAGCGCCATGCCGAGCGCAGTGCGTTGACACCCAGGTAGACCAGATAGCCCGCGCCTACAAGCTTGATGATGGTGAAGGCGACGGAGCTCATGGCGACCAGTGCCGCAACGCCGGTGGCGGCGGCAATCGCCCAGGCGAAGACCCCGGCGGCGACGCCCACCGCTGTCGCCATGCCGTGCGCGCGGCCTGCAAGGGCCGAGCGGCGCATCACGACGGCGAAGTCCGGTCCAGGCGACATGGCACCGAGGGCGACAACGCCGCCGAAGGCCAGCACCTGCGCGGTTGTCATCACCGTTCCTCCCTCCGTTCCGCGGCGACGCGCGCCACGGCCGAGCCGTCACTGTGCTGCGTGCTCACGCAGCACCTTCCTCAGATAGGCCGCCGACTCCTCGTACCCGAGCGCGACGTAGAACAGCGCCGCCCGTCGGGTGGCAAGCGTGACGAGGCTGCAGTTCCGGCTCACGGCCCACCGTTCGAATGCCCCCATCAGCGTGCGGCCGATACCACGCCCACGACACTCAGCGCGAACCAGGATTTCCGCCACGGTGGCCACCGGCCCGTTCGCGTAGAACGTGATGTGGTCGAAGCCCACGAGGTAGCCAAGTGCGGTATCACCATCGACGGCAAGCAGCAGACAGGCATCATCCGTGTTCAGCAGGGCGGCGTAGTTGGCATCGAACCGCATTCGGGAGAACTGGAACGACTGTGCGAGCTGACTTGCAAGCTCGGCTACCGCCGCGGCGTCGCTGCTGGTGGCATGCCTCACCGAGACCGAGGGATCGTCCACCGCCACATTATCCACGATGCCCGTCGATCAGACGGGGGCTGCCTGGCCAACTGACCGTTGCAATGGCCAACGAACACCTCCGGCCGGTGACCACCGTCCCCGCTAAAGGCCACCGGCCCACCTCGTCGCCACCAACCACGGGAGGACGGTGGGCAGGTGATGGGCAGGTAGTCAGGCGCCGATGAAGTGCTCGGCCTGAGTTCGGGTGGTGTGCAAGGTCCAGTAGTCGAGGGCGATCTCGTCCGGCGCGCGATAGGGGACGCCGTCTGGGGCCTGGGTGCCGATCATCAGGTCGATGGCCACGCTCGCCACGTAGACGCCCTGGTCGGCGAGGGTGTTGTGCAGGTTGATGGCCCAGTTGCGCTGGCCGGCCTGGGCGATGTTGACGTCGGCGAGCATCGGGTACGGGTTGATCGCGCCGCCGCCAGTGGTGAACAGCACCGTGCCGGATCCGGCCACGATCATGGCGGGCAGCACCGCCTGGACCGCGGCGACCGCGCCGTACAGGAGGCTGTCGATCGGCTGACGCAGCGATTCGAGGGTCACGTCTTTGGGTGCGGTCATGGTCAGGCCCGCGTGCGGGGAATACTCCAGCACGTCGATCCGCCCGAACCGCGTGATCGCGTGCTGCAGCGCGGCGGTGACCTGGGCGGCGTCTGCGGCGTCGGCAGGGAACCCCTCTGCGGTGATCCCGACGGCGTTGAGTTCGGCGACCAGGACGTCGAGTTTGTCCTTGCTACGCGAGATGAGGGCGACATCGAATCCGTGGCCGCCGAAGACCTTGGCGATGGACAGACCGAGACCCGGCCCGGCTCCGACGATGGCGATGGTGGGCATGGCGAAGCTCCTTCAGAAGGTGCAGCCCCGGCCGGACGGCCGGGTGAGTGAGCATGCGCGACGCAGGCGGGTCAGCCGTGCTCGCCCGGCACGGCCGCGCCGGGCGGTGCCCATTCGGTGGGGCACGGCGCGTTCAGGGCGGCGAGCAGCCGCTGGGAGACGGCGCCGAGCTGACGTTGCTGTGCCTTGGTCAGCGGGTCGATGACCAGCCGGCGCACGGCGGCGACGTGGCGGGGCGCGGCGATCGCGACCTTGGCCATGCCGTCGCCGGTGAGCGTCGCCAGGGTGGCGCGCCCGTCGGCCGGGTCGGGGTGCCGGCTCACCCAGCCGCGCTTCTCCAGCCGGATCACCACGTTCGACAGCCGGGACAGCGTGCTGCCGACGTACTGGGCGACCTCGCTCATCCGCAGCGTGCGCTCCGGCGCCATCGACAACGCGGACAGCACCACGTACTCGAAGTGGGAGATGCCCGCGTCCCGCTGCATCTGCGCCTCCAGTGCGGCGGGCAGTTGGGTCAGCACGTAGGCGAACGCATACCAGTGCTGCTGCTCATCGGGGTCGAGCCACTGCGGCTCTGCGACCTCCGGGGCGTCGTCCATCACCCCAACATACTCCAAGCGTGAAGCATCTCCAACCCGCGTTTACTCTTTGCTTGAAGGAAACTGCGCATAGGTTTCAGTACACGCTTGAAGTATATTGGAAGGGACAGCAAGGGCCGATGAACGTCGTCTTGTGATCATCACAGGTGGGTTCGAACGGGCCGGTGGGCGGTGCCGCGGTGTCGGTTGGTCAGCCGCGCTCGGACTTGGCGCTGCGGTTGGTGGGCGCTTCGGATGCTGCCCAGCTGGCGAGGAGGTGGAGGGCGTCTTCGCTGGGGGTGCCTGGTTCGGCGGTGTACATGAGCAGGGTCTGGCCGGGGTCGGCGGCGAGGGGGGTGGCTTCGTAGGGTAGTTCGAGGTCGCCGACGACGGGGTGGTGGACGCGTTTGACGCCGGTGGTGTGGAGCCGGACGTCGTGGCGGGCCCAGCGGATGCGGAAGTCTTCGCTGCGGGTGGAGAGCTCCCCGACGAGTGCGGTGAGGTCGCTGTCGCAGGGGTTGCGGCCGGCCTCGGCGCGCAGCAGGTTGGCGGAATCGTTGGCGATCTTGTCCCAGTCGTGCCAGAAGGTGCGGGCGGCCGGGTTGAGGAACGCGAACCGTGCGGTGTTGACCGGCCGGACCGGGTCGTCGTACATGGGGGCGTAGAGGGCACGGCCGAGGGCGTTGGTGCCGATGACGTCCAGACGGCCGGAGTAGACGACGGCCGGGGTGGTGGTCATCGAGTCGAGGATGCGCTGGATCGGTGGGCGCAGGCTTTGTCGGGCGGTGACGAGCTTGAGGGGGCGGGTGCCGCCGCTGGCGCGGACCAGGTCGAGGAGGTGGGCGCGTTCGGCCTCGTTGAGCTGCAGTGCGTGGTTGATGCCGTCGAGGACGGATTCGGACACGCCGTGGGCTTCGCCGCGTTCAAGGCGGATGTAGTACTCGACGCTGATCCCGGCGAGGGTGGCGACCTCCCCCCGGCGCAGGCCCTTGACCCGGCGGTTGCCGCCGAAGACGGGAAGGCCCGCCTGTTCGGGCGTGAGCCGCGCCCGGCGGGTGGCCAGGAACTCGCGCAGCTGCTGGCGCACGTCGGCGGCGACCTTCTTGGGTTCTCCCACGTCATCTACGGTACGAGGTCGGCAATCGGCGAAGGAGTCACTGGCGGTACCCCTCTCGCAGACTCTGCCACCGCCGCGCCGACCCAGGTTTCCTGGAAGAAGCCCAGCGGTCGGCCATCGCACGCCGGCCACCGTCGTTCGTCGAGTTCATTGGAGTTCCGTTCGTCATGCCTACGACCGTCGCTGCCTACGCCGCGCTGTCCGCCACCGAACCGCTCAGGCCGCACCCGATCGAACTGCGCGATGTCGGGCCGCTCGATGTGCGGATCGACATCAGGTTCGCCGGGATCTGCCACTCCGACATCCACACCGTGCGCAGCGAGTGGGGCCCGGCCAACTACCCGGTCGTGCCGGGTCACGAGATCGCCGGGATCGTGACCGAAGTCGGTGCGAACGTCACGAAGTTCGCCGTCGGTGACCGGGTCGGCGTCGGCTGCCTCGTCGACTCCTGCGGCGAATGCTCCAGCTGCGAACGCGGCGAGGAGCAGTACTGCCTCAACGGCAGCACCCCCACCTACAACGGCGTCGGCCGGGACGGGCTGCCCACCCAAGGCGGCTACGCCCAGTCCGTCGTCGTCACCGAGCGATTCGTCTGCCGCATCCCCGACGGCATCGGCCTGGACGTCGCGGCGCCGCTGCTGTGCGCCGGGATCACCACCTTCTCGCCGCTGCAACGGTGGGGCGCCGGGCCGGGCAAGCGGGTCGCCGTCGTCGGCCTCGGCGGGCTGGGGCACATGGCGGTCAAGCTCGCCCACGCGATGGGCGCCGACGTCACCGTACTGTCGCAGTCGCTGAAGAAGCGCGAGGACGGCCTGGCGCTCGGCGCGTCCGGCTACTACGCCACCGCCGACCCGGACACGTTCACCGCCCTGGCCCGGACGTTCGACCTGATCATCAACACGGTCAGCGCCCCGGTCGACCTGGACGCCTACCTGTCGCTGCTGGTCGTCGACGGGGTGCTGGTCAGTGTCGGCGGACCGCCCGAGCCGATGCAGGTGCACTCCGGTTCGCTGAGCCTGCAACGGCGCATCCTCACCGGCTCGATCATCGGCGGGCTGCCGCAGACGCAGGAGATGCTCGACTTCTGCGCCGAGCACGGCATCGGCGCCGACATCGAGGTCATCGGCATCGACCAGGTCAACGACGCCTACGAACGGGTCCTCGCCTCCGACGTGCGGTACCGGTTCGTGATCGACACGGCCACCCTGACCTGACCGCCCCACCCAAGCGCCGGTCGGCGGGCACCCGCGACGCCCGCCGACCCGAGCCGCGCCCGCAAGAAGCGGCCGGACCGCAGTTGATCTGGCTCAGCGTCGGCGCCTTGCTGTACGTCGGCGCCTTCGGCATCCTCGCCTTATCCAGCAGATTCACCGCACGCTCCGACACCATCCAGCCCAACGGCGTCCACACCAGCGGCGACAAACTACCGCGTAGCACTCAGCACGACCTGCTGCCCGCTTCCAGCTAACACACCCCGCACCTTGCGCAGACTCAGGTGCGGGGATTCCGCGAGTTCTGCTCGGCTCTCGGGCCGGCCTCGTCGCCGAAGCAGGACTGCGCAGTGCGGATGGCCTTGACCGGCGCCGCCCCCGGTAGCGTGCCAACACATGAGCTATGACCTCACGTTCTTGCTGAAGGACTCGGCCTCACCGTCCGACGCTGAGGACGTCGAGGACGAGGGCTGGGACGACGATGACGACGACGAGGCGCTGGAGGCGCCGGACGGCGCGGCCTGGGAGCGCATCGTCGAGGAGTCGCGGAGCGTCCTGGGCGACGTCGACGTTCGTCGGCATGAGGGCTACTTCGAGCTCGACCACGAACCCACCGGCATTCAGGTCAGCCTGTACGCGGACGAGGCCGGCGTGACGGTCCCGTACTGGTATTCGGGGGCCGAGGCCGAGGCGATCGTCCGGGTGATGTATCAGATCGGCGAGATCGTGGAACGCTGCACGGGCATGGCCGGACGGGATGAGCAGGTCGGCCTGCCGGTGGCCGACGCTGCTGGCCGGCAGCAGCTCGCGGTCTCCATCTTCAACCACGTGTCGGGCACGGTTGTCCAGCCCCAAGCTGAGGAGTAGAGCGCCGCGGAGCGGTCGGCCTGAAGGAGTGCCGCGACGCGTCCCAGTCAGCGTGCCGGCGGTCGGCGATGCGATGGAGCCGCTTCGGTCGCGCCAGGCGAAGGCCTGTTCATGGGTGGCGTGACACTCCCCCTGGCGTTGGCAGACCTGGGACTGATCGACGATACGTGTTCGTTGTACAGCCGGTCCTCGCCGGACACGGACCGACATTGCTCACCGGCCTGCGCGAACGCATCCAGCTCGAGCTCGTGGACCGCCACGAGTTCCGGTCGGGGGTGGTCGCCCTGCGATACCGGCCCACGCGAGCAACGGCTTGACGTGACTTGTCCTGACACGTTGGCCGCTGCCTCGCGACGGATAATGAGCGCATGGCCGGGAAGCGGAAACGGCGACGACGGTTGCGGCCGGACGATCAGGCGACGAGGTTGAACAGGCTGAAAACGCGCCCCACGCTGCCCAGGCGACGCCGCGCACGGCACAGCTCGCCATACGCCAACACGAAGGAGTGGGCCGGCATCGTCTTGGCCACCGTCGCCGGGCTGGTGTTCGTGTGCATCGCGCTCCAGATGCACTACGACCATCGGATCCTGCAGCAACGTGGGCTGGTCACCACGGGCGAAATCGTGTCGGTGTCGTACACCAAGGGCGGCGCTTTCGCGGAAGTTCGGTTCACCACCGCCGACGGAAGGACCGTCCAGGCCGACGTGTCGAACACTGGCGATGCGACCGAGGTCAAGGTGGGCGCGCGGATGGAGGTCCGGTACGACCCGAAGGACCCGACCGGCCGGGTGGAAGACCCGAACGGCGACGGGAGCACCCGCTGGATGGTGGGAATCGGCGGAGTCGTGCTCCTGGCCGGCGCCGCCTACGGCACCTCCCGCGTCGCGTAGTTAGGTGGACACGGTGCGTAAGTGGATTGCTGTGGCGGCTGTGGTGCTGCTCGGCGGATGCGCAAGTCCCGCGGCAGGCAACGATGCAGTGGTGGCGACCGCGTACGAGGGGTCGTCGGTGCCCTTCGACAGCCTCAAGGCCTTCGTCGCCGAGCGTCCGGTCATTGCGACCGGGACGGTGACCGCCGTGAACGACGTGGCCTACGAGGTACCGGTCGACCCGAACGCCGAGGGCAACATCCCCGGCGAAGGGCCAGAGGTTTACGGGTCGATCTCGTTCAAGCTCGACTCCGTCATCAAGGGCGACATCAAGCCCGGTGCCACGCTCACGATCGTGTACCTGAGCGGCAAGTGGAACAAAGAAGACAAGAAGGGTCCCCGCCTGGGGTACACCCATGACAAGTTGGCGAACGTACAGAAGGCCGACTCGCGGCTCAAGAGTCCGACCGAACTGGCCGGCACCGCGTTCGCGATTTTTGCGGCACCGAAGCCGGCCACGGTGCCGGTGAAGGCCGCCGGGCTGTACGTCGCCGGCATCGCCACGGTCGATGCGAGCGGACAACTCAAATTCGCAGGTCCGTCACCGTTCGTGTCCAAAACGAATACGCCAGCGACGCTCGATGACGTGAAGGCCGCTCTCGGCTGACGCGTCGCACGGAGATCCGGTCGCGCGCGTCGCGACCGGATCGGGACCCGAACTGGCGAACATCGAACCCCGCGAGATCTCGCTGGTCCCGGAACTCAGCGGCATCTGGTGCCCAATCTCCGCGGACAAAGCCAGAAACCAGAAACGCGTTGGTGGCGGCACGTCCGGCTTACGCTGCGCGGGTGACTGAGCAGGCGCGCACCGGCACGACGACGGCGACGACGCGGGAGTGGCGGATCGACGAGGGCTGGGGTGTCCTTGACTCGCCGGACACGCCGGGCGGGTGCTGGGCGCACTTCAGCGCCATCGACATGCCCGGGTTCCGGGCCCTGGAGCGGGGCCAGGTGGTCCGCCTCGACTGGGAGTCCCCCGGCCAGGACGGCTTCGACTACCGAGCCGTCCGCGTGGTCCCGTGACCGCGCGGCGACCTGAGCCGCGCGGAGGGTGCTACGCGGTGGCGAGGTGGAGGTGGTGCTCGACGCGGGCGGCGGTGGCGAGGATGTCAGGGGCGCGCAGGTGGTGGACACGGGCGTTGTCGGAGGTGGCGCCGTGGCGGGACAGCATCTCGGTCATGCGGGTGCGGACGTCGACGCGGGTGCCGTCCGGGCCGACGGTCTGGTCGGCGTAGGTGAGGGCGTCGGCGACCAGGGACAGCTCGCGCGGGAACTCCGCCAGCTCGTGGTGCAGGCCGCGGACCTCCGCGACGTAGCAGGCGCCCGAGTGGTGGGCGACCAGAGCGTTGATCCGGGCGGCCCAGCCGGCGCCCCGCAGGAACCGGGCGCCGTCCAGCGGGTGGAAGCCGGTGTCGCGCACGGGGTCGGCGTAGCCGATGTCGTGCAGCCAGGCGGCGGCGACGACGCGGTCGCGGTCGGCCGGGGACATCGCGGGGCCCAGGGCGGCGCAGAGCTCGACGGCCCGGGCGGCCACGCCCGCGGTGTGTGCCCAGCGCTGCGGCAGGTCGGTGAGCAGGGCCTCGGCGAGGTCCCTGGCCGCGGCGACGTCGACCCGCTGCCGCACCATGGTCGTCATACCTACGACCGTAGGACGCTGAACGCCCGGTGCCGAGATCCCGGAAGGGAGTTCGCGCCTGCTTCACCTGTTGTTCATCTTTAGGGAGCGAACGAGAACTGGTATACGTGACCATGCGCATTCTCGCGGTCGACCAGGGGACGTCGGGCACCAAGGCCGTGGTCACCGACGGCCGTGGGGCGGTGCTGGCGATCGCCGAGGAGCCGCTGCGGCCCTCGTACATCGGCGGCGGCGGTGTCGAGCAGGACCCGGGCGCGCTGCTGGAGTCGGTGCTCACCGCCGGCCGACGTGCCGCCGAGGGGCACCGGATCACCGCGGTCGCGCTCGCCAACCAGGGCGAGACGGTCCTCGCGTGGGACCGGGCGACCGGCGCGCCGCTCACGTCGGCGATCGTCTGGCAGGACCGGCGCGCGGAGGCGGTCTGTGACGCGCGGCGGGCCCACGAGACGACGGTCGCCGCCCGTACCGGACTGGTCCTCGACCCGTACTTCTCCGCGCCGAAGATGCGCTGGATCCGCGAGCACCTCACCACCGACGGTGTCGTCACCACCACCGACACGTGGCTGGTGCACCAGCTGTGCGGCGCGTTCGTCACGGACGCGTCCACGGCCAGCCGGTCGCTGCTGCTCGACCTCGACACGGGCGCGTGGAGCGGGGAGCTGCTCGACGTGTTCGGCCTCGGTGGGGAGGCGCTGCCGGAGGTCGTGGCGAGCGACGCGGTCGTCGGCACGACCACGGCGTTCGGCGGCGAGGTGCCGGTGACCGGGCTCATCGTCGACCAGCAGGCGGCGCTGCTCGCCGAGGCCTGTCTGCGGGCCGGGGAGGCGAAGTGCACGTACGGTACGGGCGCTTTCATGCTCGCCCAGCTCGGCGCGGCACCGAGAAGGTCGGCGCACGGCCTGTCGGCGTCGATCGCGTGGCGGCTGCGCGACCGGGTGGAGTACTGCCTCGACGGGCAGGTGTACACGGCCGCGTCCGCGGTGCGCTGGCTCGCCGACCTCGGGCTCATCGACGGCGCCGACCAGCTCGACACCGTCGCCGCCGACGACAACGGCGGCGTGCTGTGCGTGCCGGCGCTCGCCGGGCTCGCCGCGCCGTGGTGGGACGCCAGCGCGACCGCGCAGCTCACCGGCATGACGCTCAGCACCGGCCGCGGCCATCTCGTCCGAGCCGTCCTGGAAGGCGTGGCCGCGCAGGTCGCGGCGGTCGCGCGGCTCGCCGGCGACGACCTCGGCACGCCCCTGACGCGGCTGCGGGTCGACGGCGGGCTCACCCGCTCGCGGGTCCTCATGCAGGCGCAGGCGGACCTCGCGCAGCTGCCGGTCGAGGTGTACCCGTCGCCGCACGCGACCCCGCTCGGCGCCGCCGCCTGCGCCGCGCTCGCCCTCGACCCGGCACTGACCGCGGCGGACGTGACCGGCGGGTGGCAGCCGTCCGCGGTCTACGAGCCGCGATGGTCGCCGGACCGGGCCGCCGAGCACATGGCCCGCTTCCACGCCGCGGTCGAACACCGATGACCACCTACGACGTCGCGGTCATCGGCGGCGGCCTCGTCGGCGCGGCGATCGCCCGCATGCTCGGCGGCACCTCGCTCACCGTCGCGCTGGTCGAGGCCCGCGACGACGTCGGCGACGGCACCAGCAAGGCCAACACGGCGATCCTGCACACCGGGTTCGACGCCACCCCGGGCACGCTCGAGGCCCGTCTCGTCGCCCGCGGGTACACCATGCTCGGCGACTACGCGAAGGCCACCGGCATCCCGGTCGAGCGCACCGGCGCGCTGCTGGTCGCGTGGAACGACGAGCAGCTCGCGACGCTACCCGCACTGCGGACGAAGGCGGAGCGCAACGGGTACCTCGAGTGCGAGCTGGTCAGCGCCGCCGACATCTACGCGAGCGTCCCCGACCTCGGTACGGGCGCTCTCGGCGGTATGACCGTGCCCGGGGAGTCGATCACCTGCACGTGGACGACCAACCTGGCCCTCGCCACCGACGCCGTCAACCGCGGCGTGACGCTCCTGCTCGGGCACCGCGTCATGGCCGTCGACAGCACTCCCGATGCCGTTCGCCTCGTGTGTACGGGCGGCGACGTCACCGCACGCTGGGTGGTCAACGCGGCCGGGCTCGGCGCGGACACCGTCGACCGGCTGTTCGGCCACGAACGGTTCACCGTGACGCCGCGCCGCGGGGAGCTGTTCGTGTTCGACAAGGCGGCCCGGCCGCTGGTGCCGTGCATCGTGCTGCCCGTGCCGTCCAAGGTGGGCAAGGGCGTCCTGGTCAGCCCGACGGTCTACGGCAACGTCATGCTCGGCCCGACCGCGGAGGACCTCGACGACCGCACCGCGACCGGCACCTCCCCGGCGGGCCTCGACTTCCTGCTCGACAAGGGCCGCGCGCTGCTGCCGCGCCTCCTCGACGAGGAGGTCACCGCCACGTACGCCGGGCTGCGCGCCGCGATCGACCGCGACGACTACCTGATCGACGTCGACCCCGCGCGCCGGTACGTGCTCGTCGGCGGCATCCGCTCCACCGGCCTCACCGCCGGGATGGCGATCGCCGAGCACGTCGGCTCGCTGCTGTCCGGCCATCTGGACGTGACGCCCCGCGACGAACTGCCGGACCCGCCGCGCATGCCGAACCTCGGTGAGGCGTTCCCCCGCCCGTACCAGGACGCGGCCGCGATCGCCGCCGACCCCGAGTACGGGCGCGTCGTGTGCTTCTGCGAGCGGGTCACGATGGGCGAGATCCGCGACGCGTACACGTCCCCGATCCCGCCGGCGGATCTGAACGGCCTGCGCCGTCGTACACGGGCGATGAACGGCCGCTGCCAGGGCTTCTACTGCGGCGCCCAGCTCCGCGACCTGGTCGAGACGCTCGGAGGCACCGGTGGTGGGCATGAATGAGCACGTCAGGGTCGCGATCGTCGGCGGCGGGCCGGCCGGGCTCACCGCCGCCGCGGCCCTCGCCCGGCGGCTCGGCGACGGGGTCCTCGTCCTGGAGCGGGAGGCCGCGACCGGCGGCATCCCAAGACACAGCGCCCACCTCGGGTACGGCATCCGCGACCTTCGCCGCTTCGTCTCCGGCCCCGCCTACGCCCGCCACCTCACCGATGCCGCCTTGTCGGCCGGCGCCCGGCTGGAGACCGAGGCGACCGTCACCGGCTGGACCGGTGACCGCTCCCTCGAGGTCACCTCCCCCCGCGGCCGGCGCGTCATCACCGCCGATGCGGTCGTCCTCGCCACCGGCGCCCGCGAACGCCCGAGACCAGCCAGGCACATCCCCGGCGACCGCCCCGACGGCGTGTACACCACCGGCCAGCTCCAGCAGCTCGTCCACCTGTACCGGCGCGACATCGGCACCCGGGCGATCATCGTCGGTGCCGACCTCGTCAGCTGGTCCGCCGCCCTCACCCTGCGCCACGCCGGCTGCCGCCCCGCGCTCATGACCACCGAGTCGCCGCACGCGACGCTGCGCGTGCCGGGCCGGCTCGCGTTCGGCGTCCCCGTCCTGACCCGCACCCGCGTCACCGCCGTCAACGGCCACGGCCGCGTCGAGTCCGTCGACATCGAGGACCTGCGCACCGGCCGCCGCCACCGGGTCCCGTGCGACACCGTCGTCCTCACCGGCGACTGGATCCCCGAGCACGAGCTCGCCCGCACCGGCGGCCTCGCCCTCGACCCCGGCACCCGCGGCCCGCGCGTCGACACCACCCTCGCGACGAGCGTCCCGGGCGTGTTCGCGGCCGGCAACCTCCTGCACCCCGTCGACACCGCCGACCTGGCCGCCCTCGACGGCCGCCACGTCACCCCCGCCGTCCTGTCCTTCCTCGCCGGTGCCGCCGCTGATGTACGACCCGTCGCCCTGACCTGCGAGCCCCCGCTGCGCTGGGTCGCACCGCAGCGGTTCCACCCGACCGGCCCGCCCCCGGTCCGCGGCCGCCTCCAGCTGTGGACCGACACCTACCGCCGCTTCCCCCACGTCCTCGCCACCCAGGACGGCCACCGCATCGGCGCCGCCCGTCTCCCCTGGCCCGCCGCCCCCGGCCGCGTCTTCCGGGTCCCGTTCAGTCTCGTCACGGCCGCCGACCCCACCGGCGGCCCCGTGACCATCTCGCTCGCCTCCTGACGGGCTTCCGGGCGGCGTCCGTCAGAGGATCTGACTGACCTTGGTGGCGATGTCGACCAGCGCCCAGCCGGCGAACAGGGCCAAGGCGCCCCTGGCGATCCAGGCGACCACCGCCGGCATCCGCTGCCAGACGGTCTGGTCGCTGCCGATCCAGCGGTCGCCGAGCCACGTGACGAGGACCGTCGCGAGCAGCGGAATACAGAGAACGAGGGCCACGGCGACGAGCGGCGGGTCTAGCAGCGTGAAGTCGACACCGTCACTGTGGACCATCATCGACCCGATGACGAGCGTCGCTCCGAGCGGCACGCTGACCCGCCGCCACCACACTGGACCGAAGCGCAGACCCCGGATGGCAACCCAGACCAGCCCGCCGATCGCGCCGATGACGGTGCAGACCAGCATGAGGTTGACGGTGCCGGCAAGGGTGAACTGGCCCATGACGAAGCCGTCATCGCTCAGCACCCCGGTCGCCCGGGGATGGTTCATCCGGGCCAGCGCGAGCATGATCAGCCGCCCGCCGACACCCCCGGCGACCAGCCCGGCAACGCCACCGGCCAACACCGCGACCCCCAACCTGCGGACCCACTCAACCCCACTGGCCAGTGTCGATGTCTGCTCTTGCACGGTCATTCAACGCCTCCGACGCTCAGAGCCAGTGATCGTAGTTACCTGATCACCGCCTCCGTGTCGCCTTTGCGCGCCAGCCCCGTCCGCTGCTTGACACCCCGACGCCAGCCAGCGCCGCCAGGCCGTTGCGGACGGCCGGCGGCTCCTGCAGCCCGCCACCGTCACGACAGGCACCAGCTATTGACCAAGATGCAAGGCACCGGACGAGTCGAACCACGACGTCAAGTCACTGTCAGTAGGGGTTGACCGTCATGACGAGTAGTTGCGAGTCGCGCGCATCTGCCGATGTGCGTGCACGCTGACGCCGCTGCCGCCCGCAGAAACGATCGAAGATCAGGAGGTTGGCGGAGGCCCTGCGCCTTGCGGTCATGACCGATGATCGCACCATGAAGTACAGCCATGCGTGTCCCAAGTGTCATGCGTCGGACATCATTCGCATTCCAGGCCACACAGGTGCGTACGGATCCGGTAACAACATCCAGGTAGGCCAGTTCACAAGGCCTGTCCCGGTCGCCCGCTATGTATGCCTGAACTGCGGCTTCGTCGAAGAGTGGGTAGACGCGCCGCAGCACCTTGCCAAGCTTCGCGAAAAGTTCGGGCCGAGGAGCCCGGCGTGACGCCCTGGGTGTCCCGCCAGGTCGACCACTGGTGGCTGCACGCCCGCCCATCTTGCCGCGACCAGGCAAATCCAGCGGTCCATACCCTGTACCGGTGAGGCGCCTGGCAAGCCCTCTTGGTTTCCGCATCTGCCGCCGACCGTGCGCGCTGGCCAACTGTACGGCCATCACGGTCCGTAGGCTCGCTTGTCGTCTGCCGCATCTCCTGGACGCTCGCACATGCCGAGAGGCGGACGGTAAGCGCGTGCCGCGGCGTGTCGGAGAATTGGCTGATGTCGCAAGCGCACGTCCTTGTCTCCCCATCACCGCTGGGCGCGCGTGCGCAGGAGTTCCTGACCATGCACGCGCGGGTGGCTCCGCTCGAGCCGGGGCCGAGTGATGACGAGTGCCGGGCTGCGATGCGTTCGGTGCTCGGATACAGCGATGAGGGTATCCTGGCCACGTTTCGGCGTATTCAGCGTCGATACTCGGGATTGACCTACTTCAGCGTGTTTCGTCAAGCCGAGATCCTGTTCGAGCCCACATTCGAGGTCGATCTCGATGGACACGTCGTCTTTGCGTACGCCGTCATGGACGCCACGCCCGACGGCTGCCGCAGTGGATCTGTGCGCCCCGACGAAACGGTGTGGTTCGGCTTCCTGGACCGTGACGCGCCGGCGTTTCCCTCACTCGATCACTTTCTGGAGTGCGACGCCCTGCTCCACCACGCCCACCAACAGCGGCTCCTGTCCACGGAGACACCGCCGGACGCCAATGCCTACCTGACCGCCCTACGTGCCCGTCATCCACGCCTACGGCCGACGAACTCGGCGAGCGGATTCTCGGTGGGATGGTGGACCGATGATGAGAGGCCCGTGTGCATCAACGGACTCGAGGCGCGGCTGACGGCCGACGGACATGGCATGAGCCCGACGCCGACCGTCGTGACGACCTGGCTCATCGACGAATCCTCCCGATAGGGGCCACCCGCAGCCACGCCAGCGGTTCCGCATCCGCTCATAGCCGCCGACCGTGCGCGCTGGCCAACTGTACGGCCATCACGGTCCGTAGGCTCGCTTGTCGTCTGCCGCATCTCCTGGACGCTCGCACATGCCGAGTTGAGTGCACATGATCATGCCGGAGGGAACGGGCCGGATCATTTCACTACCGACGCCGGCGCCCACGAATGCATCGCTGACGTCGTAAGGACGGTCGCTGCCATTCGGGCCGCTCTTTCCGCTCCGGCGCCTTCTCAACCGCGAGTAGCCGTGATCCCGTCTGACCGCCTGGCCCTCGGGCCACGAAACTCGGACGCGTCCGGCCGCACGCGATCCGTCACGAGGAGTGCTGCGCCGACGACGGCCAGCGCCCGCCGTCGGCGAAGTGAGCACCCCAGTAGTACGGATTTACCTCGAGCAGCGTGCGCACCGACCACCCTGACGGACTGCCCGGATCGCCGACGCCAACCTGCACCTCTGGGCCCCACAATGCGAGCCGCTCCTGGCAGATGCCGCACGGCGCCAGCACGACGATCTCCGAGCTGCCCACCTCACGCAGCACGCAAACTGACGCGGTCACCCGCTTGTTCAGCGTATAGGCCTGGCAGATCGCCCCCGTCTCATGGCACAGCGAGACGCCGCCATTGAGATTGTCGAGGCATACGCTGGTCAGAATCTGGCCGTCGTCCAGGCACACGGCCGCAGCGCCACCAGTCTCTCCGCTGGGCCACCGGCGATTCATCTGGTCAATCGCGGCGTCGACGAGCCGCTGATTCATGGTCACGCCGAGATATTGCCATGCATACAGACTGCGCGGCCGACCACCGTCGGCTGGCGTGCCGATCAGCCGAGCACGGACAGGCTGGAGGTGAAGTGGTGGCTGCTCCGCAGCTCGGAACACGATGGTCAGCTTCGTTAAATTGACCGATGCGTCAGCAGGGCCTCGGGCGTGGCTCCGGTCCTCGATTCAGCCGCCTTACTCTTCTGCCGCAGGTCTCGCGCGGCAACCGGTTCGAAGATCGTCACGCTTCGTGGTGACTGGCGGGCGCATCGAACCGTGCGGCTGTGCGCGCTTGTGCCGAGAAGCGCGCACCCGATCATGATCTCGATTCTTGGAGGAGGGTCAGAGGAGGATGCGGGCCAGAAGCACGGTGTCTTGGCCGTCTCGGGCCGTGGTCAGGCCCATGGACTTGATCGGGGCCATGTCGGCGGTGCCGGGCACGTAGATCGCGGCCGTCGGGTTCTGCAGAGCGCCCTGCATCGTCTGTTTGAAGAGCGGGGTGGACGACAGCGGGGTCTGGGCGCCGGCGTACTTGGCGGTGCGCAGGACCAGATGGTCGCCCTGGACGGTGCAAGTGGCCTTGGCGGTGCTCACGACGGAGGCCAGGTCGTTCTTGAGCTGCGTGGCGGCTGCCGCAGTGGGCAGCCGGAGGTCCAGCTGGACCGGCAGGCCCTGCTCGTCGGTGTCGGCGCCGGCGATGGTCAGGGTGAAGGACTTGGCGGTCGGCAGCGCCTTGGCCAGGGATTCGCCGCCCTTGAGTACGGCCGGGTCGCCGACGGATCCCGCGAGGAGGTCGGTGAAGAGTTCGGGGTGCTCGCTGAGGTACTTGTCGACGGCCTCGTCGTCGTTCGGGTCGATGTTCGGCGGGAGCTTGAACGGGGGCTCGTCGGAGCCCGCCGGCTCGGCGCCCATGAGGGCTTCGGGGAACAGGAACGCGGTGAGGAACATGCCCTCGGCGCCGAACGCGGACAGGTCGCCTGCGGGGCTGTCGGCCGCGGCGGCCATCCGCGCGTCGGAAGGGAGCGCGCCGAGGTTGGCGATGAGGTCGGCGCCGTTGCCCGTACCGGTGAAGGGGACGTTCTTGGTGTTGATGAACCGGGCGCGCAGTTCGAGCGCGTCGTCGGTGGCCTGCAGGCCGGCGATCAGGGTGCCGGACAGCTCGGGCATGGGTGCGGCGCCCGCGGTGTCCGTGAGCTCGCCCGGCCCACCGAACGGTGCGCCCGGGCCGCCGATGGACTCGCCGAAGGCCAGGTCGGAGACGGTGGGCTCCAGGGCGGCGGCGCGGCTCAGGTCGGCCCAGGCGAGGCCGGGCTGGTCGGCGGGGAGCTTGGCGAGGGCGGCCGTGAAGGCCGGGTCGGCCGACAGGTGCGGGGCCTTCGCAGCGGCGTCGGCGGCCTGCTGGGAGTCCTTCTTCGCGAAGGCGAGCAGCGCGTAGCCGTCGAGCATGGCGAAGCCGAAGTGGTCCGATCCTTGCTTCTGCTGTACGGCGGCGAGGCTCTTCTTCGCCTTCTGCGAGTCCTTCGCGGCGACGGCTGCGAGCACCGTGGGCTTGCCTGCGGCGTCCGGCCAGACGGCGACGCCGATCCGGTCGTCGAACCAGGCGGCGACGTCGTCGTAGGAGATCGATGCCTGGAGGTCACTGAACGCCTGGCGCTTGGCCTCGTCGACCGACTTCGGGCCGCTGCCGCCCGCGCGGCGTAACAGCGCGTCGAACTTGACCCGCTGCCCGATGCCAGGTGCCAGGTCCAGGCGGGCGAACGCGGCGACCGAGGCGGGCATGACCGCCTCGGGGAGGGTGCCGACCGGGCCGTTCCAGTAGCGGACGACGGCGAACGCGCCGCCGGCCACGAGTACCGCGGTGGCGACGCCGGCGGCGGCCAGGACCGCGCCGAGGCGGCGGGGTTTGCGCGGCCCCGGGGTTCCGTCCTCGAACATCACCTCGGCGGACGCGGGGACGCCGGCGAGCAGGGTCGTGTCCACCGACGCCAGACCGTCACCGAATGCTGGAGGGTTGCCGAACGCGGCGCCGTCGCCAAACGTCGGACCGTTGCCGGCCGCTGAAGCTCCGCCGGACGCGGGAGCCGGGGCACCTCCGGGCGGCAGGCCGGCGTCGGGCAGGGCCGGGTAGTCGCCGGGCGCCGACGCAGCGGCGGCCTGCGAAGCAGGAGGACCCTCAGGGATTTCGGAACCGGGCACGGACATGCGGTATTGCCTCCCCCGTAGATATGGCCGGCATCGTAGCGAGGAACCCATGCTCGAGGTCCCCCGAACAGCCATGTGTCAGTCGATGACGCGGCGATTGACGGCGTCTCCGCCGCAGTAGTCGTCGGGATGTTCATGGGGTTCGCCGGGTGTACCCGTCGACCGGCTGACGCGGTGTCGCGCCGTACAGCACCCGCAGCAGGTCGGCGTACCCGGATTCGGTGCCGATGGCCTGCCGTTGTTCAGGATGCGTGAGGTAGTAGTGGAGGGTATGCACGAGGAACAGCGCGTTGACGGTGTCCGTGCTGATCCGCCGGCTGCTGGCCAGTCCACGGCGTCGAACCAGCTCGGGTTTGGCGTACCCGAGCCGCAACGACCAAGCGGACGGTGTGGTCGGCGGTAGTGCACTTGGGGACAGGGCGTCCCACGGCACGGTGACGGAGCCGAGTGGGTTGCGTTCCGTGAGCCCGTCCTGTCGAAGCCACAGACCGCTGCCGCGCCATACCGCCGCGACGAGCAGCGCCGCCAGCACGACCAGCACGGCAGCGAGCACGTCCGACGTCCTGGACATCGGGTCCCAGGCGGGATCGCCCTCCCGGGCATGCGCGGCCATCCGGGACGTGGCCTGGGCCGTGCTGATCAACACAGCGGCGGCGCGGGCGAGGACCTGACGGGGGTGCGAGACGGTACGAAACGCTGCCGACCGGGCATCGACGACGAACGCCGCAGGCCGGGGCCTGGCCAACGCGACGAGCGACAGCACGCTGGACGCGAGCACGAGCAACGACAGCACCGCCGGGATCGCGTACCTGGTGTCGCTGTCCGGCGCCGCCAGCAGCTGCACCCCGGCGGACCCTACCGCGATGAGGACCACACCACCGATCATCGAACGTGGATGCCGTCCGATGCCGTCGAAGATCGCGGAGAACATCCCGGCAGGGTACGGGGGTACGGCCAGCGCTGGCCAGCATGTGCGACGCTTCGGCTCGGTGCCCGCCGCAGGTGCAGGCTTCAGCTCCAGCGGACTTCACGACGGCTGCGGGGACCACTCGTCAGGGACACATGACCCAGTTGGGGACATGAGCTCCGCCCTGTCTGGATCGGTGCGCTACCTGTCCGTCGCAGCACGGCTGCGCGACTTGATTCTCATCGACGTCTACGTGCCGGGCAGCAGCCGCCGTCCGAACGCGATTGCGCGCTTGTCTGCGACCGCGGCCGGGATGCGCTCGCCGAGACGCGCGATTTGACGCGTCGGTCGTATCCGTAGCCGCTGGTCGCGCGGTAGGCACGGGCGTCGCTGACGTTCCACAGCGGAGGACCCGCTGAGGGCGTGGAGTTTCAGCGGTCGCGGTTGGGTCTTGGAAGTTCAGGAGTGTTGCGGTCATCGACCAGGCCGCTGCGTCGTACGGTGTGAACGACCGCTGGGTCCAGCAGCAATGCCAGACCGTCGTTTTCGCCCGCGTAGAGCGTGAAGACACGAACCGGCGTGCCCGCCGCGGCGAGCAGGTCGTTCACGACGGCGAGGGGGCGAACGGTCGCTTCCAACCACGGCGAGTTGTAACGCCAATCGTCGGCGTCCAGGACCGGGAAACGGCATCCGTTGATGTCCAGGACGTAACCCTCCTCGTCGCCGTTGCCGCATACCGTGCGGATCCGCAGTGTGACACCGAATCGCCGCAGCGCCGGAGCCATCTCGCCGAACAGGTCCTCAACGCCGCCCTCCGCAAGGTCCTCGCCGTCGGCACGAAAGGTCACATCGTCAAGGACGGCGCAGTTGAAGGGATACCCTCCTGCCGCCACCTCGCGCCGCTGGTCGTCCACCGCGGCGGCTGGCAGGTCGCTCCAGAAGCCGACGTCCGCGAGTGTCGACGCGAGCTACGCCCACCGACGGTCCTGCCCGGCTCCGGCGGGTCGGCGACGCAGCCACGACAGCCTGATGCGACGCATCCTCATGCCCCACCCGACGTGGCGCCGGCTCGGCCTGGCCGGCTCATGGCTGCCATGGTCACCCACGCAGACGCGTGCTACAAGATCAGGCGCGCACGTATGCCGCGGCGAGCGCCCTGGCGTTCATCACCACGGGTGATGCATCGTGATGTATGGCTGCCATCACCGTCCCAGCCGTCAGCGGCGGGCCCCCGAACGAGCTCGTACTGCGTGCGGCGACCGCCGAGCACCTCGGCCTCTACCGCGGTCAGACCCGGCTACACTGAGAGTCAGACCTACGGGTCTTCCTATGCTGGTGCGCCGACCATGACCTCGATCCGCTCGCAGCGGTCCGGACGGATATCGAACGGTACCTGCGCTGGCTGCAGGACGTACGCCAGTACCAACCATCTACAGTGTCCCGACGGTTGTCGATCGTGGTCGTCTTCTACCGGACCTGCGTCATCGACGGCATCCTTGCCCACTCACCCGCCGGCCACCGTGCCTGCGGAGTCACCCACCCTCGGGCTCGGGCACCTGCATCCTACGGGTCCGGGGCAAGGGCGGCAGGGTCGTGCTCATCCCGCTGCCCCCGGCCGTCGCCCGGGCCATCGAACGCGCCGTCAACGGCCGCCTCGACGGGCCGATCCTGCGCAGCACGCTCGGCACCCGGATGGACCGACACGCTGCGACCCGCCGGCTCAAGCACCTGGCCTCCACCGCCGGCGTCCGGATGCCGAGGAAGCACCCACACATGCTGCGGCACACCTTCGTCACGACCAGCCTGCGCTGGCAGGCCAACGTCAACTACGGCCACTACATGACCCAGAACGCAATTGCCGCCACCGACGGCTATGGCCGCTGGATCACCAGGGGGCAGGATGCCACCGTACGGCTGTGGCAACTCCCCGACTCGATCAGCGACGAGGTTCCCGGGCAACAGCAACTCTGGTGAACCCGGTGCCACTTCCCCCGACGCAGCGGGCAGCCCACTGCCCGCCAACACGATCGGTCAAGCGTCCGGATCTGCCGCCGTTCGCGCACGGATGGGCGGGAACTGCCATGGTCATGATTCATGCACCGTGCCGCCAACACTTCGGGTCGTCGGTACGAAGGTAAGTTGTAATCCTGCGTGGGCTCTGTTGCATCCGCCGTTCGGCAAGATCGAAGCAGACGTGAGCAGTGAGGTTCTCGAACCGGCGGGCAGCCGTACCACCGCAGTCAGCGTTCGCCAGCTTGCGGTTCCCGCCGGAGGTGGTCATGGTCGCCGTTCGGCTGTACCTGCGGTACAACCTTTTCCTACCGCGACGTCGAGAAGTTACTGCTCGAGCATGGTGTCGAGGTCGATCACGTCACGATCTTCCGCTGGGTCCAGCGTTTGACACCGCTGCTGGCTGACGCAGCCAGGTTCGGCTGGCATTCACCAGGCGACAGGTGGTTCGTCAACGAGACGTACATCAAGGTCAACGGCGTATGGCGGTACGTGTACCGGGCCGTCGACCAGTATGGCCAGGTCATCGACGTGCTTTTCTCCGCCCGCCGTGACGCTGCCGCGGCCCGCCGGTTCTTCCGCCGGGCGTTGGCCACGTTGAAGGTGACACCGAGCGAGGTGGTCACAGACGCGGCACCGGTGTACCCGGCCGTGCTCGATGAGCTGGTCCCTTCGGCCTGGCACCACGTGGAACGGCACGCCAACAATCGGATTGAGGCCGAACACAGCCAGCTCAAACACCGGCTCAGACCGATGCGTGGACTCCGTACTGCCCGGACCGCGCAGACGATCATCGCCGGGCACGCGTTCATGCAGAACGTTCGCCGCGGCCACTACGAACTCGGCGTCGACGCTCCACGCGGACTCCGACTCGCTGCCGCGTTCACCGCGCTCGCCGCCACCATCTGACACCGGCCCGCACCGGCCTTAACCGCGGTCTCCCGATCGCCAAGTGCAACAGTGCCCGTCGTCGCGTACGGCAGCAACCCGCCCTGTCGAATTGGTGCAGCAACGGGCCAAGTCGGCCTCGAACACGGCCGTGCGCTGGAAGCTCTCACGGTCGGTTCGCGTCGTACAGGGCGACCTCCGATACGGTGTGCAGGCTTGCCGGACCGCCTGCGTGGTGGAGTTGCCGGTGATGAGGAACTGGGTCCGTCGACCATCCACTGTGGTGGCGCCGACCGTCCCGAAGTCAGGGGAGCCGTGTCGCCGGCCGCTGGTCAGGCGCGGGAGAATTCCATGACCCAGTTGGATTCCCACGTGTGTCCACCGTCGGCGGAGAACTCTTGCTCCCAACGTGCCGAGGTGGAGGTGATGTCTGACCAGATGAAGTGCGCCTTGATCGGCCTTCCGTCGTGGGTGTCGTCGCCGTAGAAGTCGCCGCGGCCGTCGGTGAAGGTGCCCACCACCGGCGGGTAGAGCAGGCCGGTGGTGCTGCTCGCCCAGTGGATCGACCACTCCTTGCGTTCGACGTCGAACAGTCGCAGCGAGAAGCCGCGGCTGCCGAGCGTCGGGAAGACGATCTCCTCGGTGTTGCCGGCACCGTCGAAGATGCTCTGGCTGGTCACCGTGCTCGGGAAGTGGTCCCACTCCTCGCTGCCGGCGAAGAGCGTCCTGAGGCGCCGGTTGGCCACGTTCCACGAGCCGATGATGAAGTCGAAGTCGTTCATGCCGGCGATCATGGGGCGCTACCCCTGACATCTTCTGTCAGTGGTCTGGAAGACTGTCGCGGTGCGTGCCAGCCGGTTGTTGTCCCTGCTGCTGTTGCTGCAGAACCGTGGGCGGATGAGCGCCGCACAGCTCGCCGCGGAGCTCGGCGTCACCGCCCGGACCGTCTACCGCGACGTCGAGGCGCTGGCCGCGGCGGGCGTGCCGATCTACGCCGAGCAGGGACCCACCGGCGGTTACCAGCTGATGGACGGCTACCGCACCCGGTTGACCGGGCTGACCGCTGACGAGGCCGAGTCGCTGTTCCTGACCGGCATGCCGCAGCCGGCCGCCGAGCTGGGACTCGGTGCCCAGGTAGCCGCCGCCGAACTCAAACTGATGGCCGCGTTGCCCACCCCGTACCGGGAGGCGTCGAGACGGATCCGGCAGCGCTTCCACCTCGACGCGCCGGGCTGGTACCGGGAGCCGGACGCGGTGCCGCACCTGCTCGCCGTCGCGGAGGCGCTCTGGCAGGACCAGGTCATCGAGGTCCGGTACCGTCGCTGGGCCCCTCGGCCGGGCGTGGTCGGCCGGCGGCTGCACCCGCTCGGCCTCGTCCTCAAGGCGGGAGTCTGGTATCTGATCGCCGCCGGGAGCGGTGAGCCGCGCACCTACCGGGTCTCCGCCATCGTCGAGCTCCGGCAGTTGCCGGAGTTGTTCACCCGCCCGGACGGCTTCGACCTGACCACGTTCTGGCACGCACACGTCGAACGATACGAGCGGGCCGAAACGGCCGAGGTCGCCGTGGTACGCCTGTCGCCTGCCGGGATCGCCGCGCTACCCGACATCCTTGGCCCGAGGGCCGGCCGGCTGGCAGCGCGCACCCTCACACCCGCCGACCCGGACGGATGGCGACGCGTCACCATCCCGCTGGAAACGTGGACCACGCCGCGGCCAGCTTGCTCCGGCTCGGTGCGGACGCGCAGGCGCTCGCCCCTCCCGAGCTGGTCGCACGCATCACCACTACGCTCCGGGCAATGACCAGGCTGTACCCGACGACGTCGAAGGATTGACATATCGAGTCCGCTTGTGCGGCAGCCGCAGCGCGCGGGCTGGCTGAGGTCGCTGCCGACCATATGCGAGGCGTTGCACGCGGCGGTCGAACCGGTGGGTCGGTGGGCTGGCTGCTGTCCGCCGCCTGGACCCCGCTTCGGAATCGGCGGATGAGATACTGCGATTCCCCACCCCGAGCTACCGCGACAAGGCGCTGGCCAAACTCGGACCGGCCGTCGTTGGGCTGCTGGTGAGCACGGCGATCGTCGGAGCGGCGGATCTGCGCGAGGAGGTGGTCGCCTTCCTGGCCAGGACCACGACGGTCTGATCGTGTGCGCGATGGCCGTGTTGCGAGCAGCGGTCGCAGCTTCGCGCACAGGACCACCACCGCCTCGCCGGCATCCGCCACGACGGTCACCGGCCCCGACACCCGGAACCGCAGAGGCCCGGCGCCGGCCCGCCGGGTGGCGTCGATGCTGCTCGGCGAGTGGTTCAAGGTCGCGGACCTCCGTGACGACGACTTCCTCGTCGATGAAGGACAGGTCCGCCTGCACGTGCCGGGTTGCGGACGACAGCAACAGGCCGACCACCGGGTCTGTCGCCGCGCGGCCGCAGGCCGTCGAGGTTGCGAAGTTCCCTTAGCAGATGAGTGCGCTGCCGGCCGAGCACCATCTGCACCGTATCCGAATCGCCTGTTCGTGCGGCCGCTGTCACTTTCAGGAAGAAGTCGTCCCGGAAGCCGCCGCTACGGGGGGCTTGCTTCGGAGAGCCAGCGCCGCAGCTCGACCGCTCCAGCTTCGGTGGTCTCGTAGATCACGCGGTCCGGTTTTCACCGCCTGGGACCCGTCGTTCGGAGCTCACCATGCCGTCGCGGTACAGACGGTCGAGGATCTGGTACAGGTGGCCGGTGTTCAGCGGGCCTCACTGCGGGCCGACTGCCGCTTCGAAGGCGCTCTTGAGCTCATATCCGTAGCTAGGCCCGTGGGCCAGCAGTGAGAGCACCGCGTGGTGGATCGGCATACCCGGACTGGGCCCGCATCTTGCATTGTCGCAATGTATTGCGACAGAGTAGCGCCGTGATCTCCTTCATCTGGGCTTCACTGCGAGGGCGCGCGGCGAGGTCGGTGGCACTCCTGCTAGGCGTGCTCACCGCGACCACCGGATTCACCGTGCTTACCGGCGCCACCGACACCGCGCGGCTGGAGGTCACCGGCGAGGTCGACAGCAGCGCCAAAACCGCCTACGAGATCCTGGTCCGACCCAAGGGCACCCGGACGGCGCTGGAGAACGAACGCGCCCTCATCCGGCCCAACTCGCTGTCCGGCATCTACGGCGGACTCACGTTCGACGACGTCAACAAGGTCGCCGCGGTGCCCGGAGTAGACGTCGCGGCGCCGATCGCGATGGCCGGCTACGCCAACGCGGGGATCACCGTCGACGTCGACATCACCGACCTGATCGACAAGAACCTCGACCGGCAGGTGATCCGCCTCGACCGCACGTTTCTCGCCGACCGAGGGCTTTCCACCGTGACCGCCCGCCCGCTGTACGTCTACGTCACCAGGCACGAGATCTCCTGGCCCGTGCTTGAGAACCGGGGGACGACGGTCCGGTTCACCGGCGGCGAGGTACTTCCCGTCGATCAGCTGTGCGACGGCTTCGCGGTACTGGAGGACGGCGCGCCGCTCTGCGCCTGGCTGACCCGGGCGACCATGTCCGACCTGATGACCGACCGCGACTACACCGACATGCAGGTCCTGCAACTGACCCGGGACGGCCGGTTCGAGCAGCGCCCTCCGTCGCCGGCCTCCGACCGGGCGGTCGCCCGCCTCACCTGGCACGTGCCGCTCCTCGTCGCCGGCGTCGACCCCATCGCCGAGGAGCGGCTCGTCGGGTTGCGCCAGGCACTCACCGGCGGCCGGTATCTCGACAGCACCGACCGGACGCGGTCCGACAGCATCAACAGGATCCTGCCGGTAATCGCGACGGACCGGGCGTACCCGGACAACAGCGCGATCGTCACGATGACCCGGACGGCGCTCGACCGACCGCCGCCGGGGTCGTCGGCCCAGGACGCGCTCGCGATGCTCGACGGCCTGCACGGCCAGCAGTTGGCCACCCGCAACTTCACTGCCGAGCAGGCCTTCGCGGAAACGCTCGCCAAGCGTGGCTACCGCCCCGACCTCATTCAGTTCATGCAGGTCGGAGGCGTGCGGTACCGCACCGCTCCAGACGGCACGCTGGTCGCCGAGACCATCGACGCTGACCCGGATGCGTGGCGCACGCCGGAGGTACGCGGACTCGCCGTGCCGTGGCAGATCGACGACACCGCGTTCCGAGAGATCGGCCAGGTCAACTGGAACAACCCCTCGAGCGTCTTCCACAGCACCGAAGTGGTGGGAACGTTCGACCCGCGCAAGCTCGCCACGTTCGACCCGCTCAGCCGCGTGTCGTTGGAGACCTACCAAGCGCCCGAGGCGGTCGGCGCCGACCAGCGCACCCGTGACCTGCTCGGCGACCAGGCACTACGACCCGACGGTAACCCGGCCGGCTACCTCTCCTCCCCGCCGATGCTGCTCACCACGCTGGAGGCGCTGGCCGAGACCCTGCGGGAAACCGACGCGCCCAACAAGGACGCTCCGATCAGCGCCGTTCGCGTACGGGTCACCGGGGTGCAAGGCTTCACGTCGACCTCCCGCGAGCGGGTCCGGATCGTCGCAGAGCAGATTGCCGCAGCGACCGGGCTCGATGTAGACATCGCCTACGGATCGTCGCCGACGCCGCAGACGGTGACCCTGGCCGCAGGCAAGTACCAACGACCCGAACTGCGGGTCACCGAGCCCTGGACGCACAAGGGCGTCGCCGCGGCCATCGTCAGCGCCGTTGACCGCAAGAGCGTCGTGTTGTTCGCACTGGTGCTGGTCGTGTGCGCGCTGTTTCTGACCAACGCGGTCGCCGCCGGGGTCCGCGACCGGCGTGCCGAACTGTCCACGCTCACCGCTCTTGGCTGGCCGGCCCGCCAGGTCTTCACTGCGGTGCTCGGCGAGGTCGCCGCAATCGGCCTGGTCGCCGGGGCTGGCACGGTGTTGCTGGCCGCGCCACTCGGGCTGCTGCTCGACATTCGCCTGACGTGGTCGCAGGTGCTGCTCGCCGTACCGATCGCGCTCGCGCTTGCGCTGCTCGCCGGCGCCGTGCCGGCGGCGAACGCGGCACGGATGCGCCCGGCCTGCGGGCTGCGTCCCGCCGTGGCGCTCCTCCGCCGGACCGGAAGTCCACGCGGTCCGCTCATGCTCGGGCTGGCGAACCTGCTCAGAGTGCCGGGGCGGACGTTGCTCGGGGCATCGGCACTGGCGATCGGTACCACCGCGGCCACGCTGCTGGGAGCGGTCACGTTCGCCTTCCACGGTGCGATCGTCGGAACGCTGCTCGGCGACGCGGTGTCGCTCCAGGTCCGGACGGTCGACACGATCGCCGTGGTGGCGACGGTACTGCTGGGCGCGTTCGCCGTCGCCGACGTGCTGTACCTCAACATCCGCGACCGCGCCGCCGAGCTGGCGACACTGCGCGCGCTCGGCTGGACCGCCGCAGCGCTGGCGCGACTGATCGCCGCCGAAGGCTTCGGCATCGGCGTGCTCGGCGGCGCGTTCGGTGCCAGCCTGGGTCTCGTCGGGGCCGCCTGGCTGGTCGGCGACATCACCACTGGCCTCGTCGTCACCGCGGTCGCCGCCATCGTGGCCGGCGCGCTGTCGGCCACCGCCGCCGCGCTCGTACCCGCCCTGCTCGTCCAGCGCATCCCGACCGCCCGACTGCTCGCCGAGGAGTGACCGATGCCAACAGGTGCCGCACTGACCATCTCCGGACTCACGAACCGGTTCCACACCGGTGCCCAGGAGATCATCGCGGCCGACGACCTCATCGTGGAAGTCGCCGGCGGGAGCTGCACCGCGATCACCGGGCCGAGCGGGTCCGGCAAATCGACACTGCTGCACCTCATCGGCGCCATCGAGGCACCGCACAACGGCACGATCGTGGTGGAGGAGTCGAGGCGACGGCGCTGCGGCGCAAGCAGCTGAGCGAGTATCGCCGGACGGTCGGATTCGTTTCCAGCGGTACCATCTACTGCCCGCCCTGACGGCCCTGGACAACGTCATCGCGCCGGTCCTGCCCTTCCGGGTCGGCTTCGACAAGCGCGCACGCGCACGGGACCTACTTGACGCGGTCGGCCTCGCCGGGCGGGAGCGAGCGCTGCCGGCTCAGCTGCCCGGCGGCCAGCAGCAGCGGGTGGCGATCGCACGCGCGCTCATCGGCGAGCCGAGACTACTGCTCGCAGACGAGCCGACCGGCAACCTCGACTCCGCCAACGGCACGCAGATCCTCGACCTGCTGCTCAACCTGCGCGGAGCACGCGGGATGACAGTGCTGCTGGCGACCCACGAGCATCACATCGCGGCCCGCTGCGACCGACTGCTCCACCTCGCCGACGGGCGGATCACCGAAGACATAGACCTGACGGCCGGCGAGCCTCCGGAGTCGACACTGGCCCGAGCCGCCCAACTGCGGCGTTAGCCGGGCCTGCGGTGTACGAAGCCGAGGGCATCGAGGTGATCAGGACGTAGTCCAGGCCAGCCGCGGTCATCGCGGTCATGGTCGGGGTCCGCGAGTAGACCGGGGGGATCGAGGACGTCAGCCACCGTGGCTGTCATCGCGGAGATGGGTTTGGAGAAGGCGTCCGTTGCCAGGATCGCGGAGCACGCCGGCCTCTCCAGGGCCGCCGCCTTCGAATGCCAAGGGGCATACCAGCTGGCCTGCCTGCGTGAGAAGTCGCGCGGAGTGCGTGGCAATGTGGTCGCCAGGACGGCTCGAAACCGCACTGCCGATTTAACGAAGAACCGTTGACATGGCCAGCGCGCGGCTCGATCATTCGCCGGCTTCCGAGGCTCGCTTGTCCTGCGGGACACCGTCGGGCAACGTCGCCTTCGGTTGGACGTGGGCACACTCAATCGCTCCGAAACAGACGAGCATCCACGGAGCGCTTCAGATCCACAGTAGACGGCCGGCGTCAGCATTTCGGCTGCTCAATGCCATCTTGACCGGCAATAGTGGCGCAGTGCCGAGGATCGCGACTTTCGCGGTCTATGCTGCGGCGAGTGCGCATGCTCGCTGGACCTGACGGATTTCGGCGTTGGTGGGTTGAGCTGGGCGAGAGCCCATAAATCGGGCGGCGATGAGGGTTCGTCGCAGTGTGGTGAGCATGTCGGCGAACGACGAGTCGGTCTTTGGCAGGTACCAGGGTGCGTGGACGCGGCGGTCTGCGACGATCCCGGACCGGTGGCCGTGCAGTGCGTACCAGAGCACGACGAGGGTGTAGATGTACATCCCGAACGCCCAGGTGCGGTTCACCGCTTGTGGGGTGCGGTTGCGGGCCTGGCCGACGCCGAGGGTCTGGCGGGTGTCGAAGAAGGTGACCTCGATCCGCCCGAGCCCTCCGCGCCAACGCCAGAGACCCCCCGCCGACCGCTGCAGGTCCTCGGCCTACTGACAAGCGCAAAGCGGTGAAGTACCTACCTTGCAAAGGCCCTGAGGTCAGCCCGGCCACCAGCGACCAATGGCGACGCAGGGGGTGCGATGGCATGCTTCAGGATCTACATTCGGCGACTGCGGAGCCCGGTCACCGGCCCGTACGGTAACCGCATGACAGCCGACGTGCCCACGCGATCACCCGGGCCGACTACTCCCGCGGCCCGCGCTCTGGCGCCAGACCTGGCGCGTGGGTTCATGCTGCTGTTCATCGCGCTGGCCAACTCGCACTACTTCCTGACCGGCCCATCGGTGTTGGGTGGCTACCCGCAGAACGGATCGGGTCTCGACGCGGCCGTCACCTGGCTGATCTCGACCTTCGTCGACGGCCGTGCGTTCCCGATGTTCGGGCTGCTGTTCGGGTACGGCGTCGCCCAGATCGTCCGCCGCCACGAGGCATCGAGACCTCGGGTGGTGCGCCGGCTGCTATGGCGGCGCAGCGCTGCACTCGTGGTCGTGGGTCTGCTGGACGCGCTGCTGTTCTACGTCGGTGACATCCTCGCGGCCTACGGGGTGCTGCTGTTCCTGGGAGCATGGGCGGTGCGCTGGCACGACCGCTGGCTGGTGCTGACAGCGCTCGCGTTCTTCGTGCTCACCTCCCTGCCGAGCGACGACTCTCTCGTCATCAGCCTGGCCGGACCCGACGCCGCAATGCTTCCGCCGGACGCGGGCACCATGGTGGCCGAACGAGCTCTGGCGGCGCTCTTCGTGGCGTCCCTCGGCCCGCTGGGCTTTATGTGCCCGTTCATGGTGGGGTTGTGGGCGGGCCGCCGGCGCATCCTCGAGCACCCGGAGCGGCACCGCATGCTTCTGGGCGTCACAGCGTCGATCGGCATCGGTGCCGCGGTGCTCGGCGCTCAGCCGGTCTCGCTGATTCTCGCCGGCATGGTGACGCCGCCGAACCAACCGACGCTCGAACTGCTGGGCTCCCTGCATGACACGACCGGGATGCTGGGCGGCTTCGGTTATGCCGCCCTGCTGGCGCTGATCGCGGCCTGGCTCCCCGGACGCCGACGGCCGGTCACCGACGCGATCGCCGCCGCGGGCCAACGGTCGATGACCTGCTACCTGATGCAGTCGGTGATCTGGGCCATCGCCTTCACGCCCTTCCTGCTCGACCTCTCCGGCACCCTGGACGTCGCCGGCACGGCGCTGCTCGCAACGGGAACCTGGATCGTGACGGTGGTCCTCGCCGACCGCATGCGCCACGCCGGCCACCGCGGACCGTTCGAAGCGCTCGTCCGACGTGTCACATACGGACCCGTCGGGGTTCCAAAGCCCGTCACCGTGGTTGACATGGGCAGATGCGACGTTCGGCCATGACGTCGGGCATCATCATGACGCATGCCGCTGCGTCTGATCTACTTCGTGTTCTGCGGTATCGCCGGCTGGCTTGCGCTCCTCACTGCACGTTGATCTGGAACCAGCGGCTTCTGTGTATACGCTGCGGGAGCATAAGCGGTTCTACAACCTACACCGACCGCATCAGGGGATCGTGAATGTCCGGCCGCTGAAGCCGCTGCCCGAACCGATCACCGACCCGGACCAACTCGTCCGGCTGAACATCCACCGGCGTGGCCACCTCGGTGGCGTCCTTCACCAATACGATCACGCCGCCTGAGCTGCCCGGATGGCATTCTTGGCAGGTACAACGCCCCGGTCGACATGACGTTCGCAAACTGGATCAAGGGGTGCTGGAGGCGCCATCGACCGCGGCAGACCTGGAGTACCACCTCAGCACGCTGTCGCCGCCCGTGCGGCCGCACGGCTATCTGGACGTGCGCTACCTGGACGTGCAGCCGGGTCTTTCGGTTACGGACGTCAGTCGCGCCGCGCCCTCGGCGGGGCGGGTAGCGCGGTACATACTTGGATCGCCGCAAAGGGGAGGTCGACGTGAAAGAAGGCCGCCTTGATTCACTTCCAGTAGGCCGCGCGATGTGGCGCTCGGTCAGCCGCGCAGGTAGGTGAGAACGGCCGAGACTCGGCGATCTGAATGCGGGTCGAGCGGCAGCTTGGCGAAGATGTTGCCGACGTGCTTGCGTACCGCCGCCTCGCTTACGAACAGCTTGTCGGCGATCGCGTGGTTGGTGTGGCCTTCGGCCATGAGCGCGAGAACCTCGCGTTCGCGTTCGGTGAGGCCCGTGAGCGGACCGTCGGCGTGCCGGAGGCCGACGAGTTGGCGGACAACCTCGGCGTCGATGACCGTGCCGCCCACCGCGACGCGGTCGATGCTGTCGAGGAAGTCGCGTACGTGGCCGACCCGGTCCTTGAGTAGGTAGCCGATGCCCCCGCCGGGGGTTGAGTCGAGCAGTTCGCCGACGTAGGCGTCGGCGACATAGGCCGACAGCAACATGATCCCGATGCCGGGATGAGCGGCCCGGATTGTCGCCGCCGCGCGCAGTCCCTCGTCGGTGTGGGTGGGTGGCATGCGGATGTCAGTGACGACGAGGTCAGGGCGGCAGTTGCCCGCGTACGTGAGCAGGGCCTGCGCATCGGCGACGGCCGCGACGACCTCGTGCCCGGCGCGTTCGAGGATCCGCACCAGCCCTTCTCGGAGCAGGGCCGCGTCCTCGGCGACCACGATCCGCAGCGTCTTCGGCCGCGGCGTCAGCGGATCGGGCACGTCATCCTCACCTGGGTCGGGCCGCCGGCGGGGCTGGTGATGCGCAGGTCGCCGTCGAGGGCGTCGAGCCGGGCCCGCAGTCCGGCGAGGCCGGTACCGGCCCGCGGGTCGGCGCCGCCGACGCCGTCGTCGACGACCGAGACGATCAGGGCGTCGTCGTCGGTCCACGCGTGCACCTGTGCCGATCGGGCCCGGGCGTGGCGGGCGATGTTGGTGAGGTTTTCGCTGACGAAGAAGTAGGCCGCGGCCTCGACCGCGGGCGGGAGCCTGCCGTTCAGGGCGAGGTCGAGGTGGACCGGCACGGCTGACCGGCCGGCGATCTCGTGGACGGCCGCGGCGAGCCCGTGGTCGGTCAGCACCTGGGGGTGGATGCCCCGAATCGTGGTGCGCAGGTCGGCGAGGGCCTGCTCGGCCTGGTGGTGTGCCTCGCGGACGAGGTCGAGGCCGGGGCCGTCGGGCAGGTCCAGCTCGGCGCTGCCCAGTGTCATGGTCAGCGCGACGAGACGCTGCTGGACGCCGTCGTGCAGATCGCGCTCGATGCGGCGGCGTTCGGTCTCGAACGCGTCGACCAGCCCGCTTCTGGACCGGCGCAGCTGCTGGACCGCTTCGGCCAGCCGGGCCTCGGGCGGGTCCAGCAGGTGCCGCACCAACGCCGCCTGGCCGCAGGCCAGCGCGGTGATCGCGTATGCCAGCAGGACCAGCGTGCCGAGGCCGGCGGCCACCGCGGCCCACGCCTCACCGGCGTTGTCGACCCGCCACCCGGCGACCTCAACACCGTCGTAACGGACCAGCACCGGAGCGAGGATCAGCACGGCCGGAGCCGACAGCAGCACCACCACCGCGGCGTCCACGAGCCAGAACACCGTCGCCAGCAGGATCGTGACGCCCGCCTCGGGCCACGATGCGCGGCCACGCCCCCGATCGGGCAGCGCATGTCGCCGGTCCACCGGCCGCCCGGGGAAGACCAGCCGGAGCCGGCGACGCTCACCCGCGGCGGCGAGGCGGACGAGCGTCGCAACGCCGGCGAGCACGAACAGTCCCGCGACGACCACGATCGTGGCCACGCCCACGCCGAGGACCACCAGCAGGAGGATCAGCCAGCCGAGGCCGACGGGCACAGTGCTGCCCACGTACGCCAGAGAGCGCCACGGCCACGCCGACGCCAGGAACCGTGCGGGGCGCCCGCGCACAGCAGTCCAGGCGTCGCTCATGGGCCAATCCTACGGACCACCTCGGCCGCGGGGGGTAGCGTGCGCGCTACCCCCGAAGTCGCGTCCAAGCCCGTGTGGCAGCACGCGCCCGCGGGTGCACTGAGGGCATGCATCAGCCATCCTCGGCGGCCGTCACGCTCGACGGTCTCACCCGCACCTACCGCTCGCGCGCCGGCTCGGTGCACGCGCTGCGCGGCGTGACCCACGTGTTCCAGCGTGGCACGTTCACCGCGATCATGGGACCGTCCGGCTCCGGCAAGTCCACCCTGCTCCAGCTCGCCGCCGGCCTCGACCGGCCGACCGGCGGGCGCGTCATCGTCGGCGACACCCGGCTCGACAAGCTGAACGAGACCGAGCTGACCCGCTTCCGGCGTACCTCGATGGCGTTCGTCTTCCAGTCCTACAACCTCCTCGACGCCCTCACCGCGTTCGACAACGTCGCGCTGCCCGCCCGCCTGGCCGGACGCCGGGTCGACCCGGCCACCGTGCGGACCGCCCTGACCCACGTCGGCCTCTCCGAGCACGCCCGGCGCCGGCCGTCGGAGCTGTCCGGCGGCCAGCAGCAGCGGGTCGCGATCGCCCGGGCGCTGCACGGCCGGCCCGACGTGCTGTTCGCCGACGAACCCACCGGCGCCCTGGATCGCGGTACCGGACGCGACGTGCTCGAACTCCTGCGGTCGCTGGCCGACGGCGGTCAGAGCGTCGTCATGGTGACCCACGATCCGCTGGCCGCCTCGTACGCGGACGGTGTGCTGTTCCTCGCCGACGGGCAGATCGTCGGTCACCTCGCGCGCGCTGACGCCGGTCAGATCGCCGCGATGATGCACGACCTGGAGCGATGATGCGGGCCCCGACGATGCTGACCCTGGCCAGGCAGACCGTCCACAGCTCATGGCGCGGCTACCTGGGTGCCTTCGTCGCGTTGCTGTTCGGTGTCATCCTCATCGCCGTCACCGTGACGCTCATCGGCAGCGTCGACGCCACCAGCGGCCGGGCCGGCGTCACCGCCGACCAGCGGGCACAACTCGACGACCTGGCCGCGATGTTCGGCATGATGTCGGCGCTCTCGGCGTTCATGGCCCTCTTCGTGGTCGGCAGCACGTTCGGCTTCGTCGTGGCCGGCCGCCGGCGTGAGCTCGGCCTGCTGCGCCTGGTCGGCGCGACGCCACGGCAGGTGCGCTGGCTCCTGCTGGGCGAGTCCGCCGTCGTCGCGGCCGCGGCCACCACGGTGGGGGGTCTGCTCGGCACTTCGCTGGCCCCGGCGGTGCTCTGGCTGGTGCGGGCCATCGGGGTCACCACGCTCGACCTGCAGCCCCCGAGCCCGTGGATCGCCTGGACGGTCGCCGCACCCACCGGTGCGATGGTCGCGCTCCTCGGAGCCTGGCGATCCTCGCGCCGCGCCGCCCGGATCACCCCCAGCGCCGCCCTGCGGGAGGCCGCGATCGAGCGAACCCGGCCCAGCATTATCCAGTTCGCCGTCGCGGCGCTGTGCTTCGGCGGCGTGGTGGCCGCCGTCATCGCCGCCGCCGACCTGCCTCCGCTGTTCGCGCTGATCGCCGCCATTTTGCTGCCCGAGGTGGTCGTGATCGGCCTGATGAGCATCGGACCCGCTGTCGTCCCGCGGCTCGCCGCCCTGCTTGCCCGCCCGTGCCTCAGCCGGGACGTGACGGCCCGGATGGCCCGCGACGAGGTGCGCGCCGCGACCCGCGCCACCGCGGCGGTCGCCGCCCCGGTCGTGGCCATCTCCGCCATCGCCGGGTCGCTGCTGCTGGCCCTCAGCTTCACCGCCGACTGGACGACCGCGCAGGATCGGGCCCGGCTGCACGCGCCGCTCGTCGTCGAGGCGGGCAGCCCGGCCGCGGCCGCGTCGGTCGAGTCCGACACGGCCGTCGCGATCGCCGACGCACGCCGGCAGGTCATGCTCCAACGCGACGACAACGGCCGCCCCGGCGAGCGCGACGAGGTCGAGATCATCGACCCCGCCACCGCCGTCGCCGCCCGCGGCCTGACCGCCGCTCGCGGCACCCTCGACGATTTCCACGGACGCAGTGTCGCGGTCACCAACACGTGGGTCACCGACGCCGGCATCGGCCTGGGCGGCACCCTCGTGGTCTGGATCGACGGCGACCGGGTCCCGCTGCGCGTCGTCGCCGTCATCCCCGACGCACCCGACCTGTACGGCGAGCTTGCCATCCCCGCCGACCTGCTGCCACCCGCCACCGGCGGCGCGACCGGGACCGTCTTCGTCGTCCCGCGCACCGACGCCGCCACGGCGCGAGAGTCCCTGAAGCGCACGCTCGCCGGCAGCGACAGCCGGATCCTCGACGCCGGCGACTGGATCGACGCCACCACGGCGCGGACCCGCCGGGCCAACAACCTCGGCCTCACCATCCTGCTCGGACCGGCCGGCGTCTACGCCGCCATCGCGATCGTCAACGCGACCCTCATCGGCGCCTCACACCGGCGCCGTCAACGCGACCTGATCCAGCTCGTCGGCGCGATCCCCGACCAGGTCCGGCGGGCCGCCATCTGGCAGGCCGCTCTCGTCTGCGGCACCGGCCTGCTCCTGGGCGGCGCCACCACCGTGCTGCTGGGCTGGCTCGTGCGCCGCGCCATCACGGCCGACCTGGCCGGCTTCCCCGTGCCCATCACCATCCCATGGCTCCCGCTGCTCGGCATCGGCGTCACCTGCCTGCTGCTCACCGTGGCGGCAGCGGTGGCCGGTATCCGTACGCGGAAGCCTCCGAGCCTCGCTGAGCACGCGAGCTGACCCGACGGGAGCCGACCGCCATGATCGATGCCCGATCGACGAGCTTCGGGGAGCGGGCGAGGAAGCGGGGTCTGACGGCATTTCTCCTGATGTCGTACGGTGTCGCCTGGGGCTGGGAAGTGGTGGCCCGCCTGCTGCTCGGCTGGTCGTTGGTGAACCCGCTGGTGCAGGTGCCGGTCGCGTTCGCGCCGGCGGCCGCGGCGCTGGTGGTCCGGCGTTGGGTCACCCGCGAGGGTTTTGCGGACGCCGGCTCCCGGCTACGGTTGCGCCCCGCCTGGCGGTACTACCTGCTGGCCTGGCTGGGCCCACTTGGTGTCGCCGCCGCGGTGGTCGGCGTCGCCGCGGCATCCGGGCGGTGGGAGCCGTCCGTCGGCCCGATGGCGGACCTGGTTCCCGGCGTGCCCGTCTGGTCGGTGCCGCTGCTGCTCTGTGCGGTAGCGCCGATCGTCACCGTCGCCCTCTGGGGCGAGGAATTCGGCTGGACCGGCTATCTGCTGCTGCGCATCTGTCCCGGCCGCCCGCGCCGCGCCGCGTTGTCAGCCGGCCTGATCGCGGCGGTCTGGCACTACCCGCTCGCGCTGCTCGGCTACGCCGAGTTCCGGCATCCGGCCCTGGGCCTGGTCGGGTGGACGGCGTGGATCCTGTGCCAGGAGGTCATCCTGGCCTGGCTGCGGGCCCGCAGCCGCAGCATCTGGCCGGCCTGCCTGGCACACGCCGGCAACAACTTCGTGCTGGTCCCGCTGACCACCGCGCTGCTGCTTGGCCAAGGCGGCTTCGGGCACGAGGGCATTCAGCTGTTGGTGGTCCTGGTTCTGGGCGCCGTCGCAGCCGGGCCGCTCGTGCGAGCCGGTCGACAAGAATCCCGGGAGTGAGCGCCTTGGATCTGGACATCGCCGGGTTCGGGGCAGTAAGTGCTCTGCAGACTCAAGGGCTGCGAGCTCGGCGAGGCGGCGCTGCGTGCATGGTTCGGGTTTGTCCTCGAAGGCGACACCAGCGCGGACCAGATCGATCCCTTCAAGGTCGCAATGTACGGCTTCAGGACCGCCGACTAAACCGGTGCCGAACAGGCGGAACGGCGGGCGCTGCACGACGAGTTTCGCCGGACCCACACCCTGCGCCGCTGTATCTTCGGCCCTGACGGTGCGTTCTATGGCCTTTGCAAGGTAGGTATTTCACCGCTTTGCGCTATGTCAGTAGGCCGAGGACCTGCGGCGGTCGGCGGGGTCTCTGGCGTTGGCGCGGAGGGCTCGGGCGATCGTGGTGGTGCCGGCCAGTCGGAGCACGCTGACCGCGACGTTGCGGAGGGTGGCCATGGCTTGTGGGGCGTTGCCTGTGCGGATCTGGCTGGCGTCCTCGGCGAAGGTCGCGTCACGCACATGGTGGAGCACTTCGATGGTCCAGTGTCCACGCAGCCCGTCGGCCAGTTCGGCTGGTGTGGCCTGGCCGGCGGTGAGGTTGGTGACGGCGTTGACGGTGACGGTCGACCAGCGGCCGGTGGTCAGGTTCATGCGGCGCCGGCGGCCTGGACCTCGTCGACGAGCCGCTGCGCCGGCCCCGGCTTGCCCCCAGCGGGCGACCTCGCCGTAGCGGTCTTGAACGTGCTGCCATGTGCAGTTCCGGTCGTGATTTTGGGCTGTTTGGCGGCCTTGGCTGCGCGCCAGCCGCTGACGGCCCGGGCGGGTACGCGCCATGGGCCAGACAGTGACTGCCGTCGCCGGTGAGCGCCGCGGCCCACCGGCCGCCGCGCTGGCTGACCGTCAGCAGCCGCCGGTTCTGCAGCGCGACCGCGGTCGTCCTAAAACGTGCGCCGGTCATCACACCATCGGGGCAACCGGCGCCGACCCAGGCCAGCACCGCCAGTTGCCGATCATTGAGCCGTTTCTGTGCGCCCAGCAGAGTGGGGGTTGACCGTGTAGGTGGTTGATCTTTGTTCGTAAGCTCGTCGTCGCTTGCCGGTGGAAGTCCGCGGTGGACCAGGACCTTGGCGAGATCGGTGACGGGCGGCAAGGTTTCGACGGCAGGAGGGCGCTGGTCGCGGCCCTGATGTGGTCGGTGGTCGTTGCTGTTCCGCACCACCGAGCAGCTCAACATGCATGCCTGAGCAGACCCAACCGACCGCAGCAGCATTCGACGACGCGATTCTGGCGGAACAGACGTAGTAGCCCGTTCCGGCACGGTGCGCCTCGATCGTCCCGCAGGCACGTGCCGTGCTATGCCGGACCCGGCCAGCGCTGACTGAATACATTCGGATCACACGGAGTAACGTCAGAATTGCAACGCCATACGCGGTACGCAATGCCGCTGCGGGCCGCGGCCCGCGACGGGCGGACGTGCCGGTCTCGGGTGACCGAGCCGCAGGAGTGGCTCCGCTTAAGCGTGCAACGCCTGACCGTCACGCATGCAGCAACACGTCCTCGTGAGCGTCGCCCCAGACTTCCTATCGACCACGAACAGGTGGACACGAACAGGTGGAGAGGTGACATGAGATGAGCGACGTCATGCAGGCGCCCGAGGCTGAGCCGGCCCGGGCCGGCGAGTTGGGCGGTCAGGACGAGCAGCCCTCGACCGAGCCGGCGGAAACGGAGGGTTCCGACAGCGCAGAAGGTGGCGGTGAGGAGCAGGGCGCAGAGTCCGTGCAGGCTGAGCCGGCCCCCGCGGAAGCCGCGGAGGAAGGCGAGCAGACCGAGGCACCCGCCGAGGAGGAGCCGGTCGAAGGACCGGCCCCGGAGTCCCAGGCTGAGGAAGTGTCCGCGGCGCCGACCGAGAAGCCCGAGTCCGCGGCCGAGCAGGCCCAGGCTGAGGAAGTGGCGACAGAGGAGGAGGCGAAGCAGGCACCCACCGAAGCAGCAGCCGCGGCAGAAGGTGGTGAGTCCTCAGGCGAGACGGGCGAATAGCTCAGCGTTAACCATGAAACGCACATAGCCTCGATCGCCTGGTCGAGGCTATGTCCTTTGCGTGCTGTTCCCAGCTGCCTTGCCCTGCCCATGGAAACGGGAAGATCGCTTCAACGACGAGTCGCTGGTCAATTCAGTCCGGTTTGGCAGTGGCTCAGGGCGACGCCGTTGCTCGGCGCGGTTGGTCAGTCATCACCGCGGTGCGTTGCGGTGGCACACCGCGTTAAGCTGGGTGGAGATGCAAGGATGGCGCGTGTTGCCATGGTTTTGATGTTTATTGTCGTGGTGATGATGGCGGTGGCCGGGTTGTTGGCCAGCGCCCGGATCGTTCGGCAGTATGAACGCGGTCTGATCTTCCGGTTCGGGCGTCTGCGCGAGGTGACCCGCGGGCCGGGCCTGGCCCTGATCGTGCCGTTGCTGGACCGGCTGCAGAAAGTGAACCTGCAGATCGTCACCATGCCGGTTCCGGCGCAGGATGGCATCACTCGCGACAACGTGACCGTCACGGTCGACGCGGTGGTGTACTTCCGGGTCGTGGACCCGGTCCGGGCCGCCGTCAACGTGCAGGATTACATGTTCGCGGTTCTCCAGGTGGCGCAGACGTCGCTGCGTTCGATCATCGGCAAGAGCGACCTTGACGAGCTGTTGACCAATCGCGAGCGGCTCAACCAGGGCCTGGAGGTCATGATCGACAGCCCGGTGATCGATTGGGGCGTCCACATCGACCGGGTGGAGATCAAGGATGTCTCGCTGCCGGAGTCGATGAAACGCTCGATGTCCCGGCAGGCCGAGGCGGAGCGTGAGCGGCGCGCCCGGGTCATCACCGCGGACGGTGAGCTGCAGGCATCGCGCAAGCTCGCTGAGGCCGCGGCCACGATGGCGCAGACACCGACCGCGCTGCAGCTGCGGCTGTTGGAGACGGTGGTCGAGGTGGCGGCTGAGAAGAACTCAACGGTGGTGCTGCCGTTCCCGGTCGAGCTGCTGCGCTTCCTGGAGCGGTCGGCATCGACACAGGCCACTGTCGAACCGCCGCAGGGCGAGTACGCCCCCGAGTTGTCGCGGGTTCACACCGCGCGGTAGGGCGCTGTTGCATTAAGCGATCTTCAAGATCACTGGCCGCAGAACTTCTTGTGAGATCGAATTCGGCCGCCCACCTTTCCGCAGCGCTCACCACCCCCCGGCTCATTCACCGAAGCAGCCTGCGGCGGTTTGGAGACCTCCCCTGCAGGGCGATCCCGGAGGGCCCACCTCCATCACCAGTGCAGCACCGCGACCATCAGCACGATCTTCTACATCGCAACCTCCAGCCGCGTTCGTGGCGCACGGATCTCCACATCCTTGGCCCGGTCGCTCATCGGCAGCAGCCGCAGCATCGCGAGGGCGTTCGTCACGCCGAGGTACGCCAGTCGCAGCAGTACGAGGCAGCGTCATCTCGCACCTCGGCGGCTATGTATGACTACCTACTCGAACGGGCCAAGATCCGCTGACGGCCTGACATCGCCTCTGACCAGCGCGGATGTCATTATCGGCAAGCGCAGGGTTCCACCGGCCCACCGACGGCGTTGGTGGAAGGATGGAAGGCGTGGGAACTGCGACAATTGCTACGCCTGCCATCTCGCCGCTTGCTGGCGAGCCGATTGCGCGTGCCGATGCCGAGCGGCTCGCGGGAGTACTGAAGGCATTCGCCGACCCGGCCCGGCTGCAACTGCTGAGTCTGATCCAGTCCGCTCCGGAGGGCGAGGCGTCCGTGAGTGACCTCACCGCGCCGCTCGGTCTGTCCCAACCGACTGTGAGCCATCATCTTCGGATCCTCACCGAGGCCGGCCTGCTCGAGCGCGACAAGCGCGGCGTCTGGGCGTACTACCGCCTGGTGCCGTCCGCGATCGCGGCGATCGCCGACCTGTTGACGCCGCCCCGCAAGCGGGCGACGAAGAGGGCCCGCTGAGCGGCACTGTCGAAGGCCACGAGCGCGCCAAGCAACCGACCGCGCCGGTACAAGCGCGCCCAATCCACCAATTGATCAGGTGCACGGAAGTAGCCGCCGATGGCGCTCGGCAGGCTGGTAACTATCGGGGCGAGCAGGACCCGCGATCCGGCGTCGTCCAGCATGCGGTAGGACGGACACCGGCCGCCGGTAGCATCCGGGCATGCAACCGCGCCGGCACCGAATGCGCCAGCGGCAACGCCGGGACTCGGCACGGGCGTGGATCCGCTCCGGGTCGGCGGTCACGGTGAAGCACTACGCCAAGCGGTACGGCGTCGACGAGTACACGGCCTACGACGACCTGACCGCGCTCGGGTTCGCGTTGCCTGACTCGGCGCAGCAGTGGGCGCAGCGCCCACCAGCGACCCCCTGCCGTACCGTCGAGCGTGCCACTCGCCCGGTCCATGACGAGTGGTGGATCGTGCTGGACGGCAGGCCGTTCTTCGTTGCGGGCTACACCTCCGGCGGCGCTCCCTACGGCACCTTCGCCGACGAGATGCCACCATACGATGATCCGCGTTGAGCGCGCTTCGAGATCAAGACATGGGATGTCTGCCGCGATCGGCGCGTCTTGATCTGCCAAACTTGAGTCGATCCACAGTGGACGGACGAGCTACACGATTATGGAGTAATCGGGCTATCGGGTCGGCGCTGATCGAGGCTGTGAGCTGGACTCGACTGCGCGCGGACTACGGATCAGAAGGTTAGGGGTTCGAGTCCCTTCGGGCGCGCAACATCAAGAGGCGGTTGACCTGCGGAAACGCAGATCAACCGCCTCTCGCGATTCGTCCACTGTGGACCTGTTGTGTTCCGAAAGGGATCCGCTGTTTCGCAACGGTCCAGGCCGGGGCGTGGTGGTAGGGATCCGTTCGTGCCGGTTGGTCTGGATCTTGGACTGGGTGCCATGGCGCCGGCCAAGATCAAGCAGGGTCCCCGGATCGTGATCCAGGCCGGCGCCGACCGTCTTCAGTGAAGATCATCTGCCGGGTCGCCGTGCGGACGTCCGCGACAACGCCGGCCGCCCGGGCTGTTGGCGCCATCGCGCCAGCCGCACCCCCAGTCCCCGCACCCTGGCTGGGACACCACCGCCAAACCGACCCCCGTCCGGCCGCTCACCGCAGCCGGCCGCCGACCATCTGACTGCACCCCCGCAGGCACCCCACCGCAGCCGATACGCATCCGGATCTGCCGATGTGCGTGCGTCTGCGAGGCGCGGCTGCCCGACCGCGTTTCCGTGCCATGACCTACACGGTGGATGCGCGCCCCGCTTCGTCGAGGAGCACCTGCAGCCGATCCCGGCAGCGCAGCAACAGCCCGGCGATCTCATCGAAGGTCGCCGCGTTGACCGTGCTGTTGTCGAACCACATCGCCCGCACCGCGGCCTGACTCTGCGCCAAATACGATCCCGCAGCGTCGACCAGTCCGATGAACTCGTCCCTGTTCTGCGGTGGCGCGAACTGGACCGACCCGCGCGCGGCTCGCAACGGCTCCCCGGTAACAGCGAACACCGCCGCCTGGTCGCCGCCCGCCTGATCAGCTCCGATCCACGCCAGGACATACTCGAGCTCTGTCGCGGCCAACGTCAGCCTGCCGACTGCCAGAACCGCTTCATCGGTGACCCGCCGCATCCCACAACCGTATCGGAGACGCGCCTCGCAGGTGCACGCTCATAGCCGCGATCCGTGGGCGAAACGAGATTCGGCTGAAGGGGTCCTCTTCTGCCGCCGAGGGCGAGCGCGGGTTCGACCGCGTCCGTTACGCCGCGTGATGAGGTCGTGCGGCGTCCGGCGCGCTGAACTGCCGAGATCAGTGCACCCGATCAAGGATCAGGCCCTCGTCAAGGCCCAAGCGTCGATCTTGGCTGGAGGCCCACCGCGGTGTGCGGCGTGAAGCCGGTGAGGTCGTGTCGCCGTTTGGCATCTCCGGGCGAGATCGACGTCTTGGTTCCCGGATCAGTGACGTGCCGGGTCGAGGTCGATCCAGTAACGCAGCTCCGCACCGAGCGTCTCGTTGAGCTGGCCACCGTTGGCCACGATGACCTTCCGCGACGCCTCGTTAGCCGGATCACAAGTCAGCAGGACTTCGGCGAAGCCGAGCCGCCGCGCCTCGGCCAGGCCGGCGGCAAGCATCCGGGTGGCGTGCCCCTGTCGCCGCCACGCCGGCGACACGTGATATCCGATGTGCCCGCCGTCACCGAGCAACGCCGGGGTGAGCTCGTGTCGGATCACTAACGTGCCAAGGTAATGCTCCCCCGCTATGTACCAGTAGGTAGAGAACGGCACGTCCCAACGTCGCTGAACGCCCTGACACGAGGCCACATATCCATCGAAGTCCTCGCTCGCTGGCCCCAGCCAGCCGGTGTCGAAGCCGCTGGCCAAGCAGTCCGCCTGCTCACCGGTGAGATAGGAAGCGCGGACGGTGGCGGTGGGCGCCTCGAGCCGAGGCTGTGTGGTCAGCGTGATCATCATCCGCAAGCTATTGCTCAGCCCGGCGACCGTCCACCCCAAATGCACGCAGGCGTGACGGAGTCGCCTGCGCCTCAGCCTCCGGCAATCATCAGGCCGTTGCCCACAGATCGCGCACCTCATCGCCGTCCTCGCCGCGGACACCGACCTGTGGCAACACCCCATCCGCATCGCCGACTCGACCCCGGGGCAGTGCGGCACCTCACGCGAGACCGTCAAACGCTCCGACCTTGCCGGCTGGGCCGGCTACGGCTACTGCGCCTCACACTCCCGCCGATTCTGGGGCCTGCGGCCTGCACCTGGTCACCACCATCCACGGGCTCCCCGTCGCGTTCGCCCTGACCAATCCGAAAGTCGACGAACGTGACGTCCTCATCGATCTGGTCTCGTTGCAACCAGCCATGTTCCACCACCCCAGCGGCCTGATCCTGGTCGTGGACAAGGGCTACCGCGACCGCATCACCGAGACCTGGCTCAACGAAACGGATATCGACGTCATCCGACCCGCATACCGCAACGAAGCACCACGCCCCGGCCGGCTCATCCTGCGCGCCGTCCGCCAGAACATCGAGTCGGTCAACCAGACCCTCAAGAACCAACTCGACCTCGAACGGCACGGCGGCCGCACCCCTGCAGGCGCAGCCGTCCGCGTCCTGCAACGCCTCCTGGCCATGACCGCAGCGATCTGGCACAACTGGCACACCGACCAGCGATCATGCGATCACTGATCGCCTACGACCACTGACCCCTTGGAATAGACCGTCTAGGTGATGGTCAAGCTGAGGGCGGCCCAGGCCGCGTCGAGCCGGTCCCGGTCAACTGGCCGGTTCACAACCAGTCCAGCCACGGGGTGTCATCCCAGGGCTGCAGTTCCTGGGCGGGTAGCCGCGACGCCACCCGCCGCACCTGGCCGCTGGCGCGGTCGACCCGCAACCAGCCGCCGCTGATCTGGATGAAGATCTCCTTGCGGTCCGGCGAGATGAACATCTGCTTCACCGCGGTCGTCGAAGGCGGCATGACCTGTTCGAGAGTGACCACCTTCGCCGCCAGGTCGACCCTGGCGACCGCCACGTTGCCCCACGGCTCGGCCCAGCCGTCCTCCGGCAGGTTCAGCGCCAGCGTCGCGGTGCACAGCACCATCGTGTGGTCGAACGGGAACCTGCACACGTAGGAGACCGGCCGGCCCGACCCGTCGTCGCCGGAGATGTCGATCGTCCCGGCCCGCCGGCTGCTCGCGGTCATGGTGCTGTGCGACCCGGCCAGGCCCGTGACGGTGACGTCGCCGGTCACGAGGGAGTCTACGGTCGCCTCCGCGCGCAGCGTCTGCGGCTGCGCGGGGTCCAGCGACACCTGCGGGTTGCCCTGCGGTTCGTGGCCGGACTCGGCCCAGAACCGGCCGTCGCGGTACTCGATGAACCCGTAACAGCCATCGCCGGGCCTCGGGTGCTGCGCGACCTTGGTGAACTGGTGCCCGGCCCAGCGGAAGACGAGCAGGCCGCAGTGGTCTTCGCCGACGGCCGAGCCGCCGTCGGCCGCAACCGTCAGCCCGACCAGGTTCTCCCCGCCGTTTACCGGCGCCTGGTACACGGTGTGGCCGTCGTCCGGGTCGTAGACGCTCACACTGGCGTTTTCCCAGTTGAACCAGACCAGGCCGGCGGGCAGACGGGGAACGTCCGGTCCCGGCGGCACGGGGCTGCTGCCGGGCGATGCCGGGCGGCTGGTCTGCGGCTCGGCCGGCAGTCGATTGTTCGTGCAACCGGCCAGGCACAGAACGCCGCTCAACATCAAGATGCCGGCCGCCCGCAACGTGTGCGGGGCGGCAAACCGAGTGTCACTCATGGTTCGCGGACCTCCTCGTCTTCTCGGGGCCGGGGTATGGGCACGAGGGTCGCTCGGAACCGGCCGTCGGCGCGGGCCCGGGCGGTGCGTCGCGTACGGTTCCACGCGATCGTCCCGACCCGCCAGGGACATTCATCCCGGCAGGCCAGGACACCGGTGCCGGTCCGGCGAGGCGAAGGTCGGCGACCGCGGCCGCCCCCTACAACGAGGAATGGTCGGGGGTGGCCCGCGACGCTCGCCGTGGGCTACCCGGCTGAAGGCCGCGGCTGGACGTTCGCGGCCAGGTTGGCGCCGGCCCGGATCACGCGGTCGCGCCGCCGCCCATCGGCATCCGCAGCAGCGGGCGGCGCCGGCCCGTCGCGCGCAGGTAGGAGCGGATGAGCTCGTCGAAGCCGTACGCCCGCGGGCCGGCCAGGTCCGGCACGAGCCCGGCAGCCTCGCCCAGGGCCAGCTCGGCGAGGCGGCCCGCGACCTCGGGGTGGCGAGCGAAACCCGAGATGGCTGCTCGCCGCTACCTCCCTCAGCCCGATCTCTCTGCCGATTGACGCGAGGACGGTGCAGTCCTCTGGCCGAGACCGGCTGCGTCACAGATCGATGATCCGATTCAGTACCTTGCAATATCGCGCCAGCCAATGCCGGCCTTCTCGTTCAACGTCTTGTTCGAGGTCACCGCGGTCCAGATACAGGGCGTTCGGGCGGTCGCGCTCGGGTTGTGTCACGTCGGGGCGGTAGTGAGGGCGTCGGCTGACGATTCGTGCGCCTGGGGTCCTGATCAGATGTCGGATCGTGTCGGCCAACGGCTGGTCGTCGAGATCCGTCGCGATGACCAGCGCCTGTGCCAGTCGGCCCGGCCAGTTACCGGCCGGCAGCCAGGCGACGACATCGCCGTGACGGACCTCTTCCTGAGCCATCAGCAGCAGCGCAAGCTCGCGCCGGTTGCTGGCGAATGACAGCACGTCACGGCACAGCGACCGCACGGCGACCGCCTGGTCTGGGTCCAGCCGGCTGCCCTCCGGCCAGCCCAGGCCTATGCCGACCGGGTCGAGGGGGACCGACAGACCTCCGTAGTCCGCCATCGCAGGGCCGAGACGAGCGTCTCCGACGAACATATGCCAACGCTTGTTCCCGCCTGCGCGGTCGACCACGGCCCGATACTCAAGATCGGCCACCACCCAAGCAACCCAGCCTCGCCCCAACGACCGCGCCTCGCCAGGAAACAATTCGTCCCGAAGGGCCGCCGCGGCCAGACCGCCCGGGGTCATCGCACGCACCATTACCACGCTCCTGATTCCGTCGACGAATCTGGCGCTGTCTCCGCCCCGGCGGCTCATCAACGGGTCCAAAGTCATGTAAGCAGACTGCGCGCCCCGGCGTTGAACCTGCTCGATCACGCTTACTCATCTAGCCGTTAGCCGTGAAGCGCTCGCCACGGTCCAGGATGGCGATCAATGATCGCCACGCGTGTGACCTGCGGCTTCACCGCCGTCCGTGCCCGGACCCGACGCCCAACTGTGCAACGTTGGACCCGGTCTCGCGGTCGCAGTTGGAGGTTCTGACCCCTGTTCCACCGGCCTATCGATGGTATTAGTGCAACTATGGAAGGCGTGGGAACTGCGACAACTGCTACGCCTGCTGTCTCGCCACTTGTCGGCGATCCGATTGCGCGTGCCGATGCCGAGCGGCTCGCGGGAGTACTGAAGGCATTCGCCGACCCGGCCCGGCTGCAACTGCTGAGTCTGATCCAGTCCGCTCCGGAGGGCGAGGCGTCCGTGAGTGACCTCACCGCGCCGCTCGGTCTCTCCCAGCCGACTGTGAGCCATCATCTTCGGATCCTCACCGAGGCCGGCCTGCTCGAGCGCGACAAGCGCGGCGTCTGGGCGTACTACCGCCTGGTGCCGTCCGCGATCGCGGCCATCGCCGACCTGTTGACGCCGCCCCGCAAGCGCGGGACGAAGAGGGCCCGCTGAGCGGCACTGTCGAAGGCCACGCGCGCGTCAAGCAAAGCGCGCCCGATCCGCCAATTCTATTGATCAGATGCGCGCTCATGCCGCCGACCGTGCGCGCTGGCCAACTGTACGGCCATCACGGTCCGTAGGCTCGCTTGTCGTCTGCCGCATCTCCTGGACGCTCGCACATGCCGATGACAGCGCATCTGATGATGCCGAGTTGAGAATGCGCATCCGCACGCTTGTCGCTCATACCGCCAGCATGCGTGCGGCGCGGCGCTCGTCGATGCCGCCCCTCCATCCCGCGAGCGGGACCGTGATGTCTGACCGCGGCGCGCCTCGTAGGAGGCGATACGCTGCGTGCCGCTCGGCGGTAGGGATGAACTGGTCCCACATCGACGGCAGGACCGGGCTGGGGAGTATCCCGAACTCCGAAAGTCCGATCAGGATGCCGTACCGCTGGTACTTGTCGGTGCCGGGCACGAGCTTCGCCCGGGCGAGCTGTTTCTCCAGTTCACTCGGGGTGGTTCCCGCCGGCGATGAGCGGATGAGGTCGAGCAGGGCACGCAGCCGTACGCGGTCCTCCGCGTCCGGCTCGGGCAGTCCTTCGCTTGCCGCAGCCTCCAGGTCCGGCAGGTAGCCGGCGGGAATCTCGTTCCACGCCCAGCCGAGCGACAGCCGCAGCAACACCTGGGTCACATCGACATCCGAGGCCGGATCAAGTCCGCAATCGGGTACGCCGCCCGCGTGCCGCGCCGCGGCCCTGAGGAAACGCGCCCAGCCGTAGGAGATGATCGTCTGGCGTCCGCGCGGGGCGCTGCCCAGCCCGGCGACGAACGCTGCGAGCACCGCACCTTCATCGAGCGCGGTTGCCGCTTCGACGGCCCGCTCTACGATCTCACCTGCGCTCCACCGTTCGGGTTCACGCACCGGCCACCCGGCGCCGTGAGCCGCAGCGAGGTCGGCGGGCGCGTCGGACGGATCGTTTCCTTTGACCGTTCCTGCCCGCGTGAAGCGATAGCCATAGCATCGCATCAAAACGTCCCGATCGACGCCGGACGGAACCCGGCGCGGCGCGGCGATCATCACGCGAGACTAATGGGTCATGGACATGATGGCGTGATGAGGGTGCTCGCTCATGTTTGATATGCAGGCAATCGTGATCCGATCCGCAGCGCGGGTCGTGAGTGGCCGCCCCGCCAGAGCTGCTGACCGAGCTCTGTGCCGCGATCGAACAGATCGAGGACCTGCACTGGCGCGGCGAACCGACCGAAGCAGCGATCGCCGCCTTCAATGCGCGTACGGGCAGCACGCTCGAGCTCTACGACTTCCTCAGCTATCACGGGTCGATCTCCACGCAGGACTTCGCTCGGATGGCGACTTGGCCTGCTTGGCCCAAGCTCATTGACATCACTCGCGAGGAGCTGACCGAAATCGTGCGGCGAGTGCTGGAGTCAGATCGTGAACACGAGTACTACCTCTATCTCTTGAAGGTCAACGTTGTGCATCCAGCGCCGTCTGACGTCATCCACCATCCACCGCCACACCTGGGAGACGACGCGTCGCCGGAGGCGATCGTCGAGGAGATCCTGAAGTACCGGCCGATCGCGCTGTAGCTATCCTGTGGCACCGAGATGTCCACACCAAGGCCGGGCGCAGTCTTCTGCCGCGATCCACGCGCCGCGGAGTGATGGTTCAGCGGCGTGGCGGTCAGCGTTCGGCTGCTCCGTGTCCACGGAGCCGGGCCCACCGCCAGCGATCCAGCACGAGGAGACCGGCCAGTACCGTCGCGGCACCTCCGGCTAGGCCGGGTCCGACCGGCAGACCAGCAGACCGACAGCCGGCGTATCCAACTCCCGCGCCGGCCAGAGCCAGCACCGCGATCGTCGACCAGCCGATCAGGTTCAGTTGCACGCTGCGGCACAACTGGACGTGATGTCGGAACCTGCGCCACGGCGTCACGGGCCGATATTCGGCATACCGACGTTCCACCACATCCCCGCTGTATCACGTGAGGCTGAATGACCGGATTGGCTTGAGCTTCACACCATCCTGTCATGCCGCCGTCAGCGCGCGGCTTGTGGTGCATCGCCACGAGGCGTGCCATCGCGGAGCGTGGCTGGTACGGGGTCGGTCAAGCGTCCCGCCGCGGCGGCGCAGCCAGCACCGCCAACAGGGCGTGACCAACGCCGCTCCGGGGCAGGGTCCGGAGGGCGCCGGTGCAGGTCGGTGGCCGGTACGCTGGGCCGGGGTGCGGCCGAGTCGGCTGGTCACCCGCCCGGGGATCGCAGGCGTCCGGCGCGGGTTTTCGCGAGGTTGCGAACCCGCTTCGTGCGGCCGGTCTCGCCCAGCACCGCCAGTACCGCAGCTGAGTCGGCCTCCTCGACCACTTTGCGCTGGAGCCAGTTGGACGCGGCCGCCAATGCCTCACGATCCACCGACTCGCCGGACTGCAGCGTCTTGAACAGCCCCCACTCCTGCACCCGCCGTGCGATGAACCCGTCGGCGCCCACCGCGTCCAGCACCGGCTCCGCCCACGTGGTGAACGACGCCGCCGAGCCCAGCCCTTCGGCCCGGCTGTCCACAAGAGACGTCAGCACCGACTCCGCCATGATCCGGTCAGGCTCGGCGAGCAGAGCTGCGAGCAGCGCCGGGTCGTCATCGGGCCCGCTCTCCCGCACGGCGGCGCTGAGCTGGTGGAATCGGGCGTGCCCGTCGGCCGGGTCGTCGTTGGAGGTCACCCGGCGAGGGTACCGGCACACGAACGCTGCCCGCCGCCGCCGAGGCCCGGGCGGGTCAGTCCGGCGTGCCCGGGGATGCGAGCACGGCGCGGTCGAGGCTGAGTGCGGCGCGGTCGCCTGCGCCGGGGCAGCGCACTCCGGCGCCCGGCGCGCGAATCCATGCCTGACCCGCTGACGGGTCACGTGCCGCGCAGCCCCAAGCCCCAACATCAGCACGTCCTCCAACGGGACGGCCAGCATGCCCCGAGCACCAACACCATGATCGGATGCGCGGACATGCCGCGACTGCTGCGCGTCGGTAGAACCGTGCTGGTCACCACCAGTGACGGCGTCGCCGTCAATGGCGCCGCCATCGCCCGGCGCGTCACCGTTCGTGAGGCGGAGGCTTGCCGTTCTGGTGGTGGGCGGCTGCCGCGCAGGTTGACGTCGGATCGTCGGGGCGGTTGTTCAGTCGACGCGGATGTGCAACGCCGTGGCGTCTGGTTCTTCGGCAAATCGAGCGGCGAACTCGTCCTGCAACGAGAACAGTTCGACTATCGGGGCCGGACCACGGGTGGTTGCGGCGAGGTCCTCGTGCGCTTCGCGGGACCACAGGAACGGGTAGACCGTGATGCCGTGCGACAGCGGCAGCGCGCGGGTCTCCGCCTGCCAGTCCGTCCACCGCAGCGACGCGTAGAACTGCGCTGTACCGCCCTCGGCGATCCATGACAGCCAGGCGCCGTGACCTGCGCCGAGGGGTTCCCATGTCAGCGTGTCGGGGCCGAAGTAGCACACCTCGCCGGCGTTTCCGGGACGACCGAGCGCCGCTGGATCGGCGCCGTTGACCTCGAACCTCCCGCCGAGGACGTCATGACCCACCAAGAGCGAAGCGGGCGGCCGACCATCGCCGGGCAAGCCGTCGGCTTGCGCCAATGACGGCAGGCCAGCCTCATCGCCGCCGCCGAGCACCCTCAGCCAGCCGTCGTCGACGAGCAACCCGCCTGTGTGCAACGCCAAAGCGCCGAGCCGCGACCGGACAGAAACCTGCAGCCGGTACAAGCAGTCCTTACCGGCCCCAGCAGCAGCCGGCAGAATGGTGATCTGCGGATTAGCCAGCAGCTCCGCCTCCAGCGCCGGCCACGCCGGATCTGGCGTCGCCATCAGTTCTTCCACACTGCGCATCCGATCATCATGCCTTGCGCGATGCGCCAACGTGTCGGTGAGCAGTCAACCATAGGATCTTGACGTCCGCTTCTGCCGCCGGTCGGGCGCTATGGCTTGCTGGGCGGTCGTCACAGAACGTCAGCAACGCACCGGGGGCCGAGGCTTCATGTCCTGCCGATGACCGGGACTGTCGGGGTAGGTAACTGGATCGTCGTAGTCCTGTCACGGTGGCAGACTCGGCGCCGTCGTAGCGGGACACACCTTGGACGGTGGAGGCGGACAATGGGCAGCGCGGACGGCACCAGCGGTTCGTGGGCTTTCCTGCGGTTTGAGCATGCGTTCCGGGACGGGCTGCATACGTACACCGCGCGGGCGGATTCGACGCTCGTGAACGAGGTGTGGCGCGGACTTCAAGATCTGGCGCCGTATCCGGACGATCCGGAGCTCAACCCGATGGACCTGTATTGCATCGGCAACTTCGCCGGCGAACGGCTGGCCGTGTGGCGGGCCGTGGCCTGGGCCGTCACCGAAGGCCTGCACCGGTGCGGAATCCCTCACTGGGACCGTGACAATGCCGCGGTGGGACTCGGTGTCGACCGGGATGCGATGCGGTTGGTGCGATGGGAGTACGACCTGGACGTCGCCGACGGCGACCTGGGGTTCGTGCCGGCCAGGGCCAGTGTGCGGATTCATCCGCCGCCGGATCAGTGGGAAATCGACCATGGTGGTTTCGCGGGACTGTTTCCGCTCGCCTCGTTCGATGACCTGACCCGGCTGGACGGTGCCGTCTTCGCCAGCGATCGCGCTCAGGTGACGGTATTCGGCCTCGACGGCGACCGGTTCGACGCGCTCGCCGACGCGCTCAACGCCCCGGACCGTCCAGTGCTGGCTGACATCCTGCGACCTGGCGAGATGGTCGTCAGTCTCGCAACGGTCCGCGATGACTGGATGACCCACTGGACCAACACGCTCACCGTTAGAGCGACCAGCGAGACCGACGTCGTGTACCGCGCCGCCGCGCACTTTGGCGCCGCGTACCAGTGCTATCTCGATGGGCTGGACAGCATGAAGACCCTCGCTGACTTTCGGTCTGCAGCCGCGCTGCTCCTGGCCTGAGCTACCCGGAATACGGCGGCTCATCCTCATCAATCACCGCTTTGACCTTGAAATGTCCGCACTGATCTGCCGCTGCGCGGGTGCTGGTGTCATCGATCGGCGTGACGCACGGTAAGGAAGGGTGACCTCTATGGCGCTGCTTGCCGATCATATGGTGCTGCGATGTCGGCGTACTCCGGCCGCTACTGCGGCACAATCCGTTGCCACACGGACTGACCTCCGGGTGTGTTCTTGTGCGGGTGCGCCGATAACGGCTTGGACCCGCCGTCCGCGAGGCGCTGGAGCGGCCAGACGGCCCCACGCAGCAGTTGCCGCGATTACGCTGCTCGAGTGTCTAAATCCCTACCCCCTTACGGTGTCGCCTGGCCGGGTTCGTCAGCATGTCGGTGATGGCCTTCGGTGTGGCGGGATGCGCGATGCAGCCACAGGCCGATCCGGCACCGTCGCCGCCGCGGTCGCCACTGTGGGTGGCCTCGAGACCGGTACTGTCACTGCAGGACGGTCTATTGAGACGCCTATGTTCGAGATCAGTCAAAGTGTTTATGGTGGCGGCGGGTCGTCGAGCCATTTTCTGATCAGGGTCGTCGCGTCATCGTCCTCGTCGCTGACGTCGGCAATCGTTTCGAGAGCCATCAGCCAGGTGTTCCGGGCTTCGTCGAAACGTCCAACTTGGACCCAGGCCCAGCCGAGCATGGAGCGTGCGATGCGCTCCCAGTAACAGTCGTCGGTTTCATGGAATAGTATGGCGGCTTGCTGAAAAAAATCGATGGCCTCGTCGAAGCGTTGCATTGCATTCAGTACACGGCCGATGCTGTAGAGCACCCCTGCCTCGCCATGGGGATCACTAAGTTCCCGGCAGATTGCAAGGTCGCCTTGATATACTTCGATGGCCTCGTCGAAGCGCTCCAACTCGGCCAGCGTCAGGCCAATGTTATTGAGTGTATACCCAAGGGTCTGGCGGTCTCCGACCTCCTGGCAGATGGCGCCGGCTCGTTGCTGAGCGTCGATGGCCTCAGGGAAACGCTTTAAGTCGTGAAGCGCCAATCCCATGCCGATGAGCGCGGCGCTCTCGCCGCTACGCTCGCCGATTCCTGCGAGGAGGCGAACGGCCCGCTCTTGGGCGGTGAGCGCTTCCTCGTAGAGATCGTTCTCACGCAGGTCTTCGCCGAGGTGGCACCAAGCCCATCCCTCGCCGCGATGGTCTTCGACCTTCTGGAAAAGGGTAATGGCTTGCTGGTGAGCGCTGACAGCGTCATCAAAACGTCGCAGGTCATGAAGAGTTACGCCGAAATGGTTCCAGGCCCTTGCTTCCCCGAGGCGGCCGACCGTTTCGTCGCATCGCTGGAAGGCGCTTATCGCCTCCTGGTGGGCGACGATCGATTCTTCTAATCGTCGCGTTTGACGAAGGGCGATGCCGTAATTGTTTAGTGCTAAACCTTCTCGATGGGGATCGCCAACTTGGCGGGCTAGCCGGATTGCAACAGCGCCGATGGCGGTCCATTCCGCAAACCTCCGACGCAAGGGCAGATAGCACCCAAGAGTGGCGGCCAAGTCAACAGCAGTACTCGGTTGGTCGACAGTGGCGGCGAGGTCCACCGCAGCCTTTAGATTAAGCCACTCGGCGTCAAACCATGCTAAGGCATCCTCTCGGCTGTTGAAGTGATGTGTCACTGGCTGCTCAGGCAGAGCCAGAAGATGTTCGTCAGCCGCACGAGCGGCTGATAGGTAGTAGCGGAGCAACCTCGCTGTCGCAGTGGCGATCTCGTCAGTTCGGCCGGATACTTGTCGGGCATAAAGCCGGACCAGATCGTGCTGCCGCCATCTGCCCCAGGTGGATGTTGGTTCTATGAGGTGAGCGCGAGCAAGATCCTCAAGTATCTGTTCGGCCTCGGAGACGGCAAGGTCTGCCAAGTGAGACACGGCTTCGGTTGAGACATCCGGGCCGGGGTTGACTGGCAGCAGCCGAAACAGCAACGCCTGCCGGTGGTCGAGGCTTTCGTAAGATAGGTCAAACGCGGCCTTCACTGCTCGGTCTTGTCGAGCAAGGCGATCGAGGCGAGTGTGCTCGGCAGCTAACGTACGCGCTAGCGAGGTTACCGGCCGGGTGGCGTGGTCGGCGAGCAGCGCCGCCGCGATCCTTAGCGCCAACGGCAGTCCTGCGCAGAGGTCGGCGACTTTTGCAACCGCATCAGCCTCGTCTTGAACGCGGGTGTCCTCCGGGCCACGGGCCTGATCCAGCAGGCGAGCCAACAGTTGCACGGAAGCGGCGTGGTTCAGTTCGGTCAGATCGTGCAGGCGAGCGCCTACATCGAGGGTATGTCGCGACGTGATCAACGTCGCTGTGACCCCGTCGCTCGGCAGCAACGGAATTACCTGATTGGCGGAGGCGGCGTTGTCAATCACAAGGAGGATCCGCCGTCCGCGCTCGACGTAAGCGGCCAGCACACTGCGGAACAATAGGCTTCGGTCGGCTTCGTCGGCAGGGATGTGCTCACCGCGCATCCCGAATGCTTGCAGCAGGCCCAGTAGCGCGGCGCCAGCAGATAGTTGCCGCTGCGAGTCATAGCCGAACATATCGACGAACAAAACCCCGCCCGGAAACCAGCCGGTCTTCCTTACGGCGCGTTTCGCGATCTGCACTACCAGTTCGGTCTTGCCAACGCCAGCAAGTCCTGCCACGGCCGAGACGAGCACCGGTCCGCCCTCAGCATCGGGAGCGAGGGCTTGTAGCAATAGCCGAAGGTGCCGGTCGCGACCCGTGAACGTTGACGATGTCGGAGGCAGACCACGCAACGCCTGCGCTACCGTCGCCGGCAGCATGACCGTCACGGCGTTGCCCTGCACGACTGTGTTGAACAAGATGCCGCCGGTAATGGCGTTCGGCACTTCAAGCTTGTCGGCCAAACTCACGTCGGCGCCGCGGGCTTGGCGCGGCAATTGCTGCGCGGTGGAGCGCTCGTGGGTCTGTTGTCTCACCTCGCGGGCTGCCTCAGCATGGGCGCGCGCCCGTCGCTGCTCATTGACGGTTGCGCCGAGCGCTTTCGCGATGGCGGCGGCCGCGTCACCGCTGGGAATTTTGCGGCCGCCTATCACCTCACTCACCCAGGTCAGCGACCTGCCAGCCTTCGCTGCGATGGCGCGCAATGGCGGATTTCCGCAGTTGGCTCGCAGGGTGGTCAGCAGGGTCAGCAGTTCTCGGTGGTAGCCGACCGGGACTGGGTCGATCTTCACTGCACCGCCTCGACCTTCACGCCAGGCAGACTATCGGCTCTGTTCACCGCGTTCGTTGTGTTCAGTGCAGGCGGGTGGACATGTGTGCATTCGCCCTGGTCACGGCCATCCGAGCGAAGCCATGTTCGTTACACACCTTGGTGAACAGCCATCTGGACGTCCACTGGAGTCGCAAGCTAGACCGACTCAGATCTGTTGGAGGACCTGATGCCCAGGAAGCCTTGGACCACCCGCACCGCGCTGATCACCACTGTGGCAATGTCGATCGGCGCCGCCGCAGGCGCCGCCGTCGACGCGATCGCCTATCACCTCGGCTATCCCGGCCACGGGATGGGCCTGGTCGCCACCGCGATCACCGCGGTGTGGATGCTGGACAAGCTCAACGCCCTAATCGACTAACCAAATAGCTCCGGTTGCCGCCGAGCTGACCATCTCAGCAACGCTGGGATGGTCAGCGTAAGCCATCGGGTGGGCGCCAAGAATTCTCCGAACATGCCGGTGTCAATGGCGCGTCCGGACTTGATCAGGTGCACGCTCATGCCGCCGTCATGGTGCCGGGCGTCACCGGGCAGAGCTTCGCGGCTGAGTCTATGATCACGCCGGACTTCCGGTGAAAAACTTTGTGGCGGCGGGCAACGCATCGGGGTGATCCAGGCACTTAACGCCGAGGAGGCGGGATGCGACTGGATGACGACGCCCGGCGGCGGTTCGGGGAGTACTTCGCGGCGCGGCACATCGTGGTCCGCCGCACGGCGTATCTGCTGTGCGGCGACTGGCACTGGGCCGACGACCTGACGCAGTCGACGTTCATCAAGGTCGCGGCCGGCTGGCATCGGATCCGCGACGCGCAGTTGCTCGACGCGTACGTGCGCACCTGCTTGGTCCGGACCTTTCTCGCCGATACGCGCAGGTCGTGGCGGCGGCGGGAGCGCTCGTACGCCGATGTGCCGGACGGGGCCGTCGGCGGCGAGGGCGCCGAGTCGAGCGCGAGCCGGATGGTGTTCGCCGCGGCGCTGCAGCAGCTGCCGCCGCGGCAGCGGACGACGATCGTCTGCCGGTACTACCAGGGGCTTGACGTCGCCGAAACCGCCGCGGTGCTCGGGTGCTCGGAGGGGACCGTGAAGAGCCAGACCGCCAAGGCACTCAGTGCCTTGCGGGAGCGGCTCAGCGCGGGGCTGAAGGAGGAGTCGTGTCAGAACTGAGGCATCTGCTGGACGACCTTGCGGGCTCGCCGGCACCGGCGCCGCGCGCCACGTCCGATGCGCTGTTCGACGCCGGGCGGCGGCGCCACCGACGGCGGACGGTGGTCGCGACCGCGCTTGCGACCGTCCCGATCCTCGCAGTGGGGGCCGCGATCGTGTGGCTGCCCGAGCGGCACACCGCCCCGCCGCCCGCCGACAACTCGCCGTCCCCGTCCGTCTCCACGCGGACCGTCACAGTGGGCTGGGCGGAGGTGGCCGATTCGCAGCACGCGTACGCCCGTGCGGCGGACACGATCTTCGGGACCGACGACGGCGGCCGGACCTGGACCGCGCGCAGCAGCCTCGCGGTGCAGGACGTGACGGCATTGAGCGTGGGTGTCGTGCTCACCAGGGCAAATTCGAGCGGCGACGACTCACCGCCGATGCGGCTGAGCACCGACGGCGGCCGCACATTCGCCGACCTGGCGGACGAATCGGCGACGGTACCGGCCGTGCCCGCCGGAGCCGCGGTGCTGTGCCGCGCGCACGTCGCGCTGGCTCCGTGCAAGCTGTCCGCGGTCGACCCGCAGACCCGCCGGATCTCGCCGCTCGCGCACCAACCGGACCTGATCATGCCGTCGGCGTACAACGTCGTCGATCCCTTCGGCCAGATCCAGCCTGGCGGCGACCGCATCGTGGTCGCCGGTCGGGCACAGAACACCGGACGGCCGGCGGTGGCGTTCTCCGACGACCGGGGCCGGACATGGAAGACCCACGCGTTCACCGATCTGCCGTGCACCAAGGACTGCAACGAAAGCATCTCGGTCCAGTCGTCGGCGGACGGCACGACGCTCTACGCGATGGTCGAGGACCGCGAGATATACGAGGACCCCGAAAGGGGGCAGCTGTACGTCTACTCGAAGCACCTCGACGGGAGCTGGACCCGCACCGGCGACGTCATCGCGTACACCCGCACCGAAAGCTTCTACAGGTCGTTCGTCGCCGCGGACGGCACCCTCTTCGTCGGCACGTCCCGCACGCTGCAGGTCGGCACGGAACTCAACTACCTCGAGCTGCGCAACGGCCACTTCGCCCCAGCGGACCTGGACGGCCTCTCACCGACGGCGATGCCAGTACGCCGGAACCGCAGCGGCGACGGGTACTTCGCGCTCGACACGATGGCGTACGCGCTGTACCAGTCGTCGGACGGCCGGCACTGGACCACGTTCCCGCTCATGCGGTAGCCGGCCGCTGCTACGCGTCGCGCCAGCGGGCCGGGAAGGCGCCCAGCTCGGCCTCGTGCTGCCCGACCGGAAGGCGGACAAGTTGGCCGGGTGGGTGCGTGAGCGTCCCGGGGTGCAGGTCGTCTGCTGTGACGGGTCCGCGGCGTATGCCGAGGCGATCCGAACTGGGGCCGCCCGCATCACCCGGACCGGGGTGGCCACGGCCCTGTCCGACCGGGCGGACGCGGGCCATTCCCTCGGTGCGCAGGCGGGTGAGGCGGCGACCCGTGCGCCGGCGACCGAGGCCGGCTTCAGCCACTTCTGGCACGGCGCAGACGCCCTTCAAACTGATCTACGAGATCCGGCTGTAGCCTGCGCAGATGCCACGCACAGTGCGCCCGCCGATCGTCCTCGGCCTGGCCTCGACCGGGACCGCGGTCGCCGGACTCTCGATCCTGCTCTACGCGACCTACGTCGGCGTGCGTGACGCCAGGGTGGTGCGCCACCTGTTCCCGACGCTCACGGCCGAGGCGCTGGCCTTCATGTTGCCCGCGGGCCTGCTCGTCGTGGGCCTGCTGGCGGGGGCGGCGCTGGCCCTGGCCGGCCGGGACGCGGGGCGCTGCGCGCTGGTGTGGCTCTGCGGTATGGGGATCGGTGTGGCGGTGCTGTTCTACATGGGGCATCTGACGGTGCTGTTCAACTGGGACCACGAGGTGTGGATCGGGCCGCCGCGGTGGGTCGGTGGGCTGGGCGCGCTGCTCGCCGTGCTCGGGCTGGTGGCGGGTGCAGTCAGCCTGGGCATCCCGCCGGCCCGCCGGGCCTTCGCCGGAACGCAGGCCCCTCTGGCAGAACCGGAGACCGGCGCCGTGGCCGGCACGGTGGCCAGCGCGGTGGCCGTGCCGGAGCTGCCGGCGTCGTTGCGGGGCGCGGCGGTGTGGCTGCGGGTGGGCGGCGGGTCCGGCGCCGCGGGCAGCGCCGGCGTCGCCGCGCTGAGCGTCGCCGCGGGCGACACGGTCGGCGCAGCCATGGCCGTGTCCGCCGCCGTCGGCGTCCTCGCCTGCGCCGCGGGTGCGGGCGCGGCGGCGACGACGGCTCGGCAGCGCCGCCGCGGCGCGGCCCAGCTGGCCCGTGCCGCGGCGGCGGTGGTGCTGGCCCTGCTGCTGCTCGCCCTGCAGTTGTGCACGATCTACGTCGTCGGGTGGGTGGTCTGGGCCGAGACCACCGGGCCGACCGGCTTCGACCCCGTAGTCGTCCCGATGATCGTGGCCGTCGTGGTCGGCATCGTCGCGACGCTGGCCGGGCTCGCGAGCCTCGCCGATCCGCGCAGCGAGCGGTTCATGGTGCAGCCGCACCGGCCGCAGTACGTCACGTGGGGGTCGTGGGCGCCGGCCGCACAGCGCTCGCCGGAGGAGGCCGCACCGGTGGACGGCTACACGGTGCCCTGACGCAACGGCAGCGGGCCGCCCCTCCTAGGAGTGCCGGCCCAGGTGCTGACGTTCGGTGTTATCGCGGTCGGGTACCCAGCCAGGTAGATCGGCACGCCGATCATGCTGGTGTCGGCCGGGTTGCCGCTCCTCGCGTCCGTCGCGTCTGTGTCACGCACCGCGGGCGGAGCGGGTCGGGTCGTGGCGGAGGCCCGCGTCGTGGGCCACCACGATGGCTTGTGCGCGATCTCTGACGTCGAGCTTGGCGAGGATGTGGCGGACGTGGGTCTTCACCGTCGCCATGCTGATGACGAGGTCGGCGGCGATCTCCATGTTGGACAGGCCGGCGCCGATGCGGCCGAGGACCTCCAGCTCGCGGTCGCTCAGCTCGCGCAGGCCGGGCGGCGGCGACGACGGCGACGACTGCTCCGGGGGGCGGGCGGCGAAGTGGTCCAGGACGCGGGCCAGGACGCTCGGCGCGAGGACGGGCTCGCCGGCCACGGCGCGGCGGATCGCGTCGCTGAGACCGTCGGACGTGACGTCCTTGAGCAGGAAGCCGGCCGCACCGGCCCGCAGGACGTCGAGGACGTGCTGGTCGGTGTCGAACGTGGTCAGCGCCAGCACCCGCGTGCGTCCCCCGGTGTCCTCGACGATCCGCCGGGTCGCCTCGACGCCGTCCATCACCGGCATCCGCAGGTCCATGAGCACCACGTCGGGCCCGTGCGCGGCCACCGCGGCGACCGCCTCAGCGCCGTCGGCCGCCTCCGCGACCACCTCGAAGCCGGCCAGCTCCAGGATGAGCCGCAGCCCGTGCCGCACCAGCACCTGGTCGTCGGCGATGACGACGCTGGTCATGCGGCCGCTCCTGATTGCGGCAGCGTCACATGTACCTCGAAGCGCCCGTCACCCTTGGACGCCGTGAACGTGCCGCCGAGCAGCTCGGCCCGGTGCCGCATGCCGGCGATGCCGCGGCCCTCCCGGTCGCCGGTCCGGCCGCCTTCCGTGGGCCGTGGCGGCGGGCCGGCGGCGTTCGCCGCGGTGACCGTGACCGTGTCCTGGGCCCAGTGCACGTCGACCGTCACGGGCGTGCCGGGTGCGTGCCGGCCGGCGTTGGTCAGGCACTCGCGGACGATCCGGTGGACCGCGAGCCATACCGACGTGTTTCCGGCCCACGGCGTGCCGGTGACGGTGAGCGAGTTGGCGATCCCCGCGTCCCGGGCCCGGCGGGCGAGGTCGGTGAGGCCGGCGGGGGTCGCGTCGGTGGGGTCGGTGGGCGGCGCCACGACGTCCAGCGCGGCGCGGATCTCCCGCAGCGTCCGGTGCGCGGTCTCGCGGATCGCCTCGACGGGCGCGGCGGCCCGGTCGGGGGCGAGCCGCAGCGCCGCCGACGCCGCCTCCGCCTGCACGGCGATCAGCGTCAGCTCGTGGCCGAGGACGTCGTGCAGCTCGCGGGCGACCCTGGCCCGCTCCTCGCTGACCGCGGCCTCCTGCACCTTGCGCTTCTCCGCTTCCAGCTCGCGGGCCAGGTCCAGCAGTGCCTGGTGCTGCTGCCGCTGCCGGCGCACGATGCGCCCGGCGAGGACCGGCGCGACGACGACGAGGACCGAGCCGATCGCCGCCGTCGGCACCTCCGGGCCGAGCAGCGTGCCGACGACGCCCGTCACGCACGCCCACACCGACACCGCCCACACCGCCGCGCGGGGCGCGCCGTAGGCGCCGAGGGCGTAGAACTGCAGCAGCACCGTGACGAAGCCCAGCAGCGGGAACCCGTCCATCGTGATGAGCCAGAACGCGCTGGACACCGCGGCCGCCTCGACCGGGTGCCGGCGGCGCCACGCGAGCGGCAGCGTCGACCCGACGACGAACAGCTCGCCGACCCCCGGCGCGGCGAACGGCAGCACCAGCGCCTGGACGAGCCCGGCGACCGTCAGCACGGCGGTCAGGACGACGTCCAACCGTGTCACGTGCAGCCGGTCCAACCTGGGGTTCACGCGGCGAGCGTAAGCCATGACCAGCGGCGCGGGCCTCATCCCACGGGCTGATCGTCGGAGCAGCCCGTGGGTCGATGCGGGTCGGCCGGCGCCGTTCGTACCGTGGCGGCATCCGCACCTCGCGGACCTTCCGACGAACCTTGAGGAACCACCATGACCTTGACCGAAACCGGCCGTCCACAGGCGCCGGCCGCCGACATGACCCGTGCCAGCACCCGCTTCGGGATCGCCTTCACCGTCTGCCAGTTGCTCGTGATGGTGGCGATGACGGTGTTCGTCCTCCCGCACGCCGGCTCGCAGAGCGACCCCGCGATCGAGCGCGGGCAGAGCGTCTTCGACGCCGCGCAGCTGTACCGCATCGGCAACTTCGCCTTCATGGCCGCGGGCACGCTGCTGCTCGGGTTTCTCGGGGCGGTGCACGTGCGGCTGCGGCGGGCCGACGGCAGCGGGGCCCTCGCCACCGTCGCGGTCGCGGCCGGTGCGCTGCTGGCGCTGATCTGGCCGCTGGGCGGGATGCTGCACGACGTGGCCCTCGAGACCGCCTCCACCGGGGCGGACCTGCGGATCCTCGCGGGGTGGGACTCGGTCGCGCCGTTCGGGCTGGCGTTCTCGGTGTTCGCCCGGGTGTTCTTCGTGGGGGCCATCGCGCTCGCGCTGCGGGCCGGGGGCAGGAACCCGTGGCTGGTCCGCACGGGCGTCGTCATCGTCGTGCTCAGCCTTGCCGGCAGCGCGACCCTGGTGTCAGGTGCGATGTTCCCGCTGCTCGCGGTGAGCACCCTCGCGTTCGAGGTCTGGGTCGGCGTGGTCGCCTGGCGCTGGCTGCGCGACGATCGGTGACGGACCCCGCTCCTGGCCGGTGACGCGCCGGCCAGGAGCGGACCGGGCCGCGGCGGTGCCGGATCAGACGACCGAGCCGCGGTTCACGTCCCAGTACCGCAGGCCCGCCGCCTCGAAGCGCTGTTCGAGCTCCTCCTGACCGTGCGCGAGCTTGAAGTCGCGCTCCGCCTGGGTGATCGGTAGCAGCCACAGGAACTCGACGTGGCGGTCGCCGACGTGGCACAGCTCCAGCTCCGGCCCGAACGGGTACGGCAGGGAGACCAGCAGGTGGTCGCAGCGGGAGCCGGGCAGCCACGGCTCCCCGATCGGGACCGTGTGACCGAGGCCGAGCTGGCCGCCGCGGTGGTAGTACACCATCATCGCGAGCAGCTCGACCGCCCACGGCGTCGCGACCGGCGTGCTGAGGACGAACTCCAGACCGTCGTCACGCTCGGCGGTGGCGGCCCAGCCGCCCGTCGACACGTACTCCCACAGCCCGCCGGGCTCAGCGGGCGCGACCCGCAGCACCCGGAAGTGCGGGTTCACGGCCCGGATCGGCCCCGCCTCCCACGTCAGCACCTCGACGCCACGGGGACTGAAGAACCGCCGGACGTGCTCCTCCAGCGCACCGCACACGTCGTCACACGGCGGGAGATCGACCACCGCAGCAGCCTACGGCTGGGGCATGCGGTCGTCAGCGCCGAACTCGCCCGGGAAGGCGTCGAACCGGCGCGCCACCGCGGCCCGGATCAGCCCGGCGTCGTCGCCGAACGGGCCTGAACAGGCCTGGTACCTCTCGTGGAGCCGCCGCCAGTCGATATCCTCGTCCGCGTGGATCTCACGGATGACAGCGGCGAGATCGGGCAGGTCGAGGTGGTCCGCGCCGAGGGCGGCGTCCTCTGCCAACTCTGGCGAGAAGCCGTTGGCCTGTGCCTCGTTGTGGAACAGCATGAGGTGTTTGACATGGAGCAGGGCGGCGGGCGCGTCCGGTGGGGCGGCGTAGGCACGGTCGATCAGGGCTTCGACGACGTCGCCGAGCCGCTCGTGCAGCGGGTCGTGCAGCCAGCATGGCACCGCCCGCCAGGAGTGCGCGGCCCGCAGCCGCTCCGGGTCGTCGACGCCCTGGAGGGCCTCGAGGCCTCGCCGGCGGGGCACGACGGCGCCGGCGGGCACGGCCGTCCGCACGCCGGACAGGGGCACCGACGTGTCGTCGTTGCCGGGCTCGACCAGGAACTCGTCGGTCCCACCCGAGCGCAGCATGACCAGGCAGTGGGCGTCGCCGACGAGGAACACGATCACCGCGGCCGTGGCGGTGGCGCAGCGGAAGGCCGACTCCGGGCCCGCCTCCGGGGAGTCGTAGACGGCCGCGAGGTCGTCCGGGTGCACGTCCCGGTCCTCGCCCGGATCGCCGAGCGGGCGGAACCAGCAGGTCGTCACTTCAGCCAGCGGAGGGCGGCTTCGGCGGTGTCCTCGGGGGTGCTGTTGAAGGCGATCGCCGCCGCCGGGGCGTGCCGGCGGACCAGGTTGACGGCCTGCTCGAACAGGAGCAGGAGGGGCTCGTGCTTGCGGATGCCGCCGCCGACCACGACGCAGGTGTAGGGCTTGGCGGTCAGGGCCTCGGTCATCGCGGTGGCGGGGTCCTCGTCGGGGGCGAGGAGGCACAGGTCGGCCTCGATGCCGTGCTCGGCGAAGTGGGCCTGGCCGCGGGCGATCGCCGCGACGACGGGCTCGGGGTCCCAGCCGGGGATCCGTTCGGGGTCGAGCCCGATCACCAGCACAGGTCCCCGCGACACGTCATCCACGACCTCGATCGTGCCACAGAGTCGTGCGACGATCACGCGGTGAGCACTGCATCGAGGTTCACCGACTTCGCGGCGAGGGAAGCGCGGGGTGTTTCGCCGTTGTACGAGCGGCTGTGCCACGCCATCGCGCGGGACGCCGAGGTCGTGGCGCTGCTGGAGACGGTGCCGGAGCCGAAGCGGCAGCCGAACCTGCTGCTCGGCGTGGTGCGGCTGCTCGGCGGGCCGGTGGACGATCCGGGTGCGTTCCACGACTTCACGGTCGCGAACTGGGCCGCGGTGCAGACCGAGCTGCGGCGGCGGGCCACGCAGACGAACGAGGCGGGGCGGTGTGCGCTGCTGCTGCCGGTCCTCGCCGCACTGCCGCAGCCCCTGGCGCTGCTCGAGGTGGGGGCGTCCGCGGGTCTGGGGCTCTACCCGGACCGGTACCGCTACCGGTACAACGGCGGCGACGTCATCGGCGAGGACGGTCCGGTGCTCGACTGCACGCTCACCGGCACGGCACCGCCGCAGCGGCTGCCGGAGGTGGTGTGGCGGGCCGGCATCGACCTGAACCCGCTCGACGTCACGGACCCGGCCGACGTCGCCTGGCTGGAGGCGCTGATCTGGCCGGAGCACCAGCACCGCCGCGACCGGTTGCGCGCCGCGGCCGCCGTCGCCGCCGCCGACCCGCCCGTCCTGCGCCGCGGTGACCTCGTCGACGACCTGCCGGGCCTGGCGGCGCAGGCGCCCGGCGGCGCGACCGTCGTCGTCTTCCACACCTCGGTGCTCTACCAGGTGCCGTCGGCCCGCCGGTTGGCGTTCGCGGATGTGGTACGGCGGCTGACCGGCCACTGGATCGCCGTGGAGGGCGCGGACGTCCTGCCGTACGGGCGGATCCCGGACGAACCGGACGACACGCTGCACAATGTGCTGGCCCTCGACGGGCGACCCCTCGCGTGGACCAGGGCGCACGGTCAGGCGATGACCTGGTTCGGCTGAAGCCGGGTCCGCACCACCAGGTCGTGCAGCGCGTCGACGGCCGCCGGGTCCGGGCGGTCCGGCAGGTGTGAGGCGTCGCGGGCGGCCTCCAACTCGGCGCGCAGGCGCGGGACGTCCGCGGCCAGGTGCGCGGCGGCACCGTCGGGCAGCGGCCCGTGCTCGGCCTCGCGCTTCGCGGCGATCAGGTCCGGCACGTAGGGCAGATCAGCGCCGAGCACGCCCAGGTCCGCCTCGACCTCGCCGGCGCGCATGAGGTGGATGCCGGTCAGCAGCACCCGCAGCGTGTACAGCGCGGGCTTGAGCTCGCCGGTCCTCGCGTGCAGCCGCTCCTGGGTGGCGGCGAAGCCGAGGTAGTGGTGCGCGTGGTGCCGGGTGACCAGCCCCGGCGCGAGCGCCTTGAGCGCGGCGTGCACCGGGGTCGTCACGACCACCAGCGGCGACAGCAGCTGCTCCAGGACGTAGCCGTTGCGGCCGGTGAGCATCTTCGCGAACTTCAGCAGGTCGTGGCTGACGACGTCCAGCTCCACGCCGTCGCGGACCCCGGCGTGCTGCAGGGTCTGCGGCCCGGTCCGCAGCCCGACGACCTCCTCCGCGGCGAGCAGGTGCGCGCCGCGCAGGTCGAGGTCGGAGTCGACGGACGCGAACCCGTACAGGTGCGCGCCGCTGACGGTCGCGAACACCAGCGGCCGCTCCAGCCCGCGGGCGACCTCCCCCGCCCACGCGGGCACCTCGAGCGTCACGACGGCTCCCGGGCGAGGGCGGCGGTCAGGAGGTCCATGGCCTCCTCGTCGAACGCGACCAGGCGCACGCGCTCGACCGACGTGCGGGTGGTGCGCAGCGTGTCGACCGCGATCCTGGCCGCGGCGGCCGGCGGGAACCCGTAGACGCCGGTGGCGATGGCGGGGAAGGCGAGACTGCGGACGCCGAGCTCGTCGGCGACCGCCAGGCAGCGGCGGTAGCAGGAGGCGAGGATGGCGGGCTCGTCGTACGCGCCGCCGTCCCAGACCGGTCCGACGGTGTGGATGACGTACCGCACGGGCGGGTCGAGCGCGAACGCCGGCGTGGCCTTCGCGTCGCCCGGGTCGCACGGGGCGATCGCCGCGCCCGCCTCGGCCAGCCGCGGCCCGGCTGCCTGGTGCACGGCCCAGTCGACGCCGCCACCGCCGAGCAGCGACTCGTTGGCCGCGGTCACGATCGCGTCCACCTGTTCGTCGACGATGTCCCCGAGCACCACCTCGATCTCCATCACCGCATGATGCCATTCCGTCGGGCCGGGCAAGGGCCGGCGGAAGGATTGCCGAAGGTTCGGCGAAGGTCGGCGGCCGACAGTGGCCGTCATGACCCGCCACCGCAGGCGGGCATGACGGAAGGAAGTCAGTGATGACGATCGTCAGCAAGAGCATGCGACTGCTGTTCGCCGTGACCCTCGCCGCCGGTGGCGTGGTGGCGGTGTCGGCGCCGGCGCGTGCGGCCGACGGGGAGTGGGAACGCCTCAGCAGCTTCGCCACCGACAAGGTGGCCGCCGTGCCGGCGCCGTACACCACGAACGACCTGCAGGTCGTGACGGCGGAGTACGGGAACATGGCCTACAACGGGCAGTGGAAGTTCACGCCGCTCGGCAACGACCGGTACACCATCCAGAACCGGTACAGCAACCAGTGCCTCGACACGCTGGGTGGCCTCGGGTCGACGGCCGGGACGCCGGTGGTGCAGAACCCGTGCGACCAGACGACGAGCCAGAAGTGGGTCCTGATCCGCGACAACGGGCTGCAGATCTGGCGCATCACCAACGACCTCTCCGGCCTGGCGCTCGCGGTCGAGACCGGGGCGGACGCGGACGGTGTCGGGTTCGTCCTGGCCAACAACGCGCGCAACAACACCAAGCAGATGTTCCAGAAGTGGGCGTGAGGTGAGGTTCGGCTTCCTCCACGGCGGTCAGGTCAGGCGGCCGTGGAGGAAGCCGGTGATCTCGGCGCGGGCGGCCCTGGCGTGCGGGACGACGCCCGGCATGCTGAGGAATGCGTGCGGGGCCCCGGCGTGCTCGGTGAGCTGCGCCGGGGTGCCCTGTTCGCGGAGGCGGCGGGTGTACGCGCGGCCCTGGTCCGCCACGGGATCCAGCGTCGGCACGACCACGAGCGCCGGGGGCAGGCCGGCGAGGCTTCCGGCGTACAGCGGCGACACAGCCCTGGCGTCGGTGCCTTCGGGCACGGCGAGCCGGCGGAACAGCTGCAGCTGCGGCACGGTCAGCGTGGGGCTGTCGGCGTGCTCGGTCATCGACGGGTAGTCCAGGGCGGTCTCGGTGAGGTCGACGCACGGGTTGACCAGGACCTGCGCCCGCAGGGCGAGGCCGGCGTCGCGGGCGCGGATCGCGGCGAGGGCGGCCACGAGCCCGCCGGCGCTCTCGCCGAAGACGGCGGCGCGGGCGGGGTCGACGCCGAGCGCGGCCGGGTGGTCCAGGACGTGGCGCAGCGCGTCCCACCCGTCGTCGACGGCGGCCTCGAACGGGACCCCGGCGGCGGCGAGGCGGTGCTCGACCGACACGACGACCGCGGGCAGCCGCGCCGCGAGGTGGCTGTTGATCCAGTCGCTCTGGACAGCGGTGCCGACGAACCCGCCGCCGTGCACGTGGAGCACGAGCGGCAGCGCGTCCCCGGCGTCCGCGGCGTCGTCGTTCGCCGGCCGGTACACGCGGATCCGCAGCGACCTGCCGGGCAGCGGCAGCTCGTGCCAGTGGATCGTCACGCCGCGGGCGGGGAAGCCGGTGACGACCCGGATCAGCGGCGTGGACCGGCGCCGGTTCTCCGCGGTCCGGAAGGCGTCCAGGTCCTCGGCCGGCATCGCCAGCCAGTCCGGCTCCTTGCGCAGCGTCTGCAACACCCGGATGCCCAGCGGTGCTCTCATGGCACGCCCTCTCAATTACGCTACTTGAAGTATCGATACTAGGAGTAGCACAACTGGGTATGGTTTGGCCATGCCCGCTTCCACCAGACCGCCCGGCCGCCCCCGCACCGGCGTCGACGCCGCCGTCTTCGCCGCGACCCTGCGCACGGTCCACGAGCTGGGCTACGCGCACGCGACCGTCGACCGGATCGCCGCCGCGGCGGGCATCGCGAAGACCACTGTCTACCGCCGGTGGCCGTCCAAGGGCGCGCTGATCACCGCCTGCCTCGTCGACGCGTTCGGCCCGGTGCCCCTGACCGGCGCCGACCGGTCCGCCGTCCTCGCCAACGCCATCCGCTGGATCGCCGCGAAGATCGGTGAACCGGGCGTCGGCGCCGCCTTCGCGGGCGTGTTCACCGACGCCGTCAACGACCCCGCGCTGCGGCAGGTCCTGTCCACCCAGCTGCAGGACCCGTACCGGCTGGTGCTCCAGGACGCCCTCGACGAGCCGGAGCACCGCGTCCTGTTCTTCATCGACGTCGTCGTCGGCACCCTGCTGCACCGCATGGGCATGACCGGCGAGCCGATGACCACCACCGACGTCGACGCCCTGGTCGACATGGTCCTGCGCGCCCTGGGCTGACGGCGGGATCGGTCAGTGATCGGTGCGGGGCAGGTCAGCGGCTGGTGCCGACGACCGTGCCGAACCTGACCACGTAGACACCGACGGCCGCAGTCGCCTGCGAGACGAGCGGATCCGCAACGGCCTCCCGTATCGCCTCCGGCCAGCGGGTCGCACCTCCGGTCGCCGTGGCGTCGGACCAGCGCACGCCGTCCAGGTCTTCCAGGGTCGGCTGCCACTGCATCGCCCGCAGGTCGGCGCCGCGGAAGTCGGACAGCGCCGCACCGAGCTCGTCCAGCGCCTGTATCAGGCTGTCGACGTGGCCGGTGCATTGCCGCCACGCAGTGACGCCCATGCCTCCGGAGCGGTCCGCCAACCGGAGGTTGAGCTCGCCGAGCTCATCCGCCGCCTGCCGCAGCACGTCACCGGCTTCGGCCACGGCACCACGGTCGACCTCGTCCTCCGAGGCGACCGGCGTGCCGTGGGAGAACAACCGCTCCGCCAGGCGGGCGACGGAAGGCGTGATGACGTTGAAGCCGCCACCGCCGGACCCGACGACGATGGCGCCGGCGAGGTGTGCTTCATCGCCGGGTGTGGACTCCGCCTCCGCCGGAGCATCCAGGTGAGGCAGGAACGTCGGGTCCACGCCCACGTCGAGCAGGTCAGACGTCATGGTCACCTTGAGGCTGGCCGCCTCATCGCCCGTGGTCAACGCAGTCCCGAGCGCCCGGGACGCTTTCGCGGCGAGCTCCCGCTGGCGGACGAGCACGCCTGCCAGGTCCGCGTCGGAGTCACCGTCCTCGAGGTCGAGCGGCACGTCGGCGAGGTGGTCCCGCACGTCGCGCAGCTCGCGCACCGCCCGGTCGAGGGCGTGGTGAAGGCCGAGGGCGCGGGTGGAGAGCCGGCACGGATCAGGTGCGGCGTAGACGTCCGCGAGGGCTGCCGCGGGCGCCCGACCGTGCTCCGGTCGCAGGATGGCGGTGAGGCCGCGCGAGGCGTCCAGGGTGCCGGACAGGTCGTCGACCAGGCTCGCGTGACCGCCCTCGACGCCGAGGATCGCGGTCAGCCCGTGCTGGACGTCCAGACCGCTCGCGAGGTGTCCGACGAGGCGATCGTGCGCGCCCCGGTCGTCCTCATGGCCGGCGGCGGGTGCCACCGTCGTCACGATCGAGCCGAGACCCGCGCCCAGGCGCAGGGTGTGGGCCAGGTCCGCCAGCAATGCCGCGTGCAGACGACTGTCGGGCGTGTTCACGGGGTCACCTCGCCGCGCGGGTACCGCTCCCGCAACACCGCCCTGGCGTCGCGCAGCGCGGACCGGACGGCTTCGGGGGTCTTCCCCAACTGGGCCGCGATCTCCGTCGGCAGGTATCCGTCATACGTCCAGGCGAGGACCTCACGCTGCCCGGGCGGCAACGTGCCGATCACCGCCAGAAACGTGTGCCGGTGCTCGATGTCGGCCGCCTCGTCGCGCGACAGCAGCGAGCCGGGCTCGGGCAGCGAGTCCAGCGGCACCTCGTGCCGGTGCCGGTCGTTGTGCCGCCACCAATGGCGGGTGGCGACCGTCCGGACCCAGGCCCTGGGCGCCTCGATGGTGTCCCATTGACGGTACGCATCGGTCATCGCCAGCTGTGCCAGGTCGGCCGCGAGGTCCGGCCGGGCGCCCTGCACGACCAGGAACCCGACCAGCTTCGGCAGGTCAGCGGTGTAGAACAGGGTGAACTCCAGGTTCTTCGCCGCGACGTCGACCACCGGGCGGGCAGCGACAGGCGCGATGTCCGTCGTCCCGGTGTCGGTGCCGTCATCGTGCATCGCTGCTCCTGATCACGTGCCACGGGTGCCACGCCACCGTGGCGACGCCGCTCAACATAGCGCCGTCTCAGGTCGTGCCGGCCCGACGACCGGAGGGTCGCCGGCGATGCACCCCGACGCGGTCGTCCATCCGGTCATCCGGCCAGCATCCGATGCAGGGCCGGGACGGTGGCGCCGGCGGCGCCGACGCCGGCCAGGAGGGCGGCCGGCCAGCTACCCGTCTCACGCACGGTGAGACCACCGACGGCCAGCGCTGCCACCACCGCCGCAAGCAGGATCACCGCCCATCGGATCGGTAAGGGAGCCGGAGATGACGACGGTGCCATGGCGGTGACCTTTCCTCAGGGGAAGACCGGGGAGCCGCCGATCACCATCCAGCGCGCTCGCAGGGTAGTCCCCGGCAACCCCGTCAGCGTGCGAGTGATCCAGCTCACACAACCCGGTCAGCGGCTCCCAACGCTCGTCGGGAGCCGCCTTCGCCGCCTGTACGTCAGCGGGGGTCAGTCCCCTGTCGTCCGGGCCCGTTTCACCTCGCGGGCGAGGGCCCAGCCGTCCGCGACCGGGCCCAGGTGAGCGAGCTTGTCGGGGTTGACCACCGAGCGGATCGTCTGGATCCGGCCGTCGAGCACGTCCAGCGACACCGTGCCGGCGACGTTGCCGTTCCCGTCGCGGAAGACGGCGCCGGGCTGGCCGTTGATCTCGCACTGCTCGACGCCCAGGTCGGCGCGGAACACCGCCGGGAAGTACGCGGCGAGCAGGCGCGCCACCTTGTCGGCACCGAAGATCGTGTTGGCCAGGGCGGGTGCCTTGCCGCCGCCGTCGCCGACCATCTGCACGTCGGCGGAGAGCAGCTCGCGCAGCGCGTCGACGTCGCCGTCGTGGAGGGCGTCGAAGAACCGGGCGGCGAGCTCGTCGCGTTCGCGGCGGTCGGCCTCGAACCGGGGGCGTCCGACGTCCATGTGGCGGCGGGCCCGCACGGTGAGCTGCCGGCACGCCGCCTCGGACCGGCCGACGGCGGCGGCGACCTCACCGAAGCCGAACCCGAACACCTCCCGCAGCACGAACACCGCCCGCTCGAGCGGCGTCAGGCGCTCCAGCAGCAGCAACGCCGCCATCGACACGGAGTCGGCGAGCTCGGCGGCGCGTTCCGGGTCGTCGTACGGGTCGGCGAGCAGCGGCTCGGGGAACCACTCCCCCACGTACGCCTCCCGCCGCACCCTCGCGGAGCGCAGCACGTCGATCGAGATCCGCGTGACCACCGCCGACAGGAACGCCTTCGCCGACGCGGGCCGGGTGCCCGTCTGCTCGTAGCGCAGCCAGGTCTCCTGGACCGCGTCCTCAGCCTCGGCGACGCTGCCGAGGATCCGGTACGCGATCGAGAACAGCAGCGGCCGCAGCTCCTCGAACTCCTCGACCTTCGTCATGCCACCGCCTCCTTGAAGCCCTGCCGCCATGACGGGTACCGCAGCTTCCAGCCGAGCTCCCGCTTCGCCTTCGTGTTGGAGAAGCCACGGCCTTCGACGAGCGCGCCGACGGCCATGTCCCCGGCGACGAGCTTCGCCAGCCACACCGGCACCCGCCGCGGCGGCTTGGCCCCGACGCACTCCGCCAGGTACGGCAACCACACCGCGACCGGGGCCGGCTCGTCGTCGACGATGTTGAAGATCCCGTGCGCCCGCCGCTCGACGGCGAGGACGGTGGCGGCCGCGGCGTCGTCGACGTGCACCCACGAGAAGTGGCCGGTGCCGCGCCCGACGATCGGCACGAGCCGCTTGCGGACCAGGTTGACCTGGTCGTCGTGGGAGCCGGCGCCGTAGAAGCCGCCGTAGCGCAGGATCGCGCCGCCGGCCGCGACGACCGCCGACTCCAGGTGGTTGATCGCCTTGGTCCCCTCCACGACCACGAGCGGGTCGTCCTCGGTCTTCACCCAGCCGCCGTCGCGCCCGCCGTTCATGCTCGCGTGCCCCTGCGCCACGATGTGCGCGCCGCCGACGGCCTCGGCCGCGGCGAGCAGGTGGTCGATACCTTCGCTGCGCAGCCGGTTGGTGAGGGCGAAGAACCGGTCGGGTCGCCGCGGGTTGGGCTTGCCGGAGTGCCCGGGCGACAGCGCGGTCATCTGGTGCACGATCGCGTCCGGCGCGGCCGCGGCCACCGCCTCGCCGACGGCCGCCGCGTCGAGCCCGTCCATCACGACCCCCTTCGCGCCGAGCCCTTCCAGCAGCCCGATCTTCGCCGCGGTCGTGGTCGTCGCCGTCACCTGGTGCCCGCGCGCCACCAGCAGCGGCACCAGCCGCCGCCCCATGACCCCGGTCCCGCCTGCCACGAACACTCGCATGACACCGTCCTCCTCGTCCCGCATTCCTCTGTACTCCCCTCTGGGACGAGACAGCCCGCCGCCCTGTGACACCGCCGCCGCCCGACGTTCATGCAACCGTGATCCCGGCACGGGAAGCGGAGGGCGGCGGCGGACAGAACATTGGTGATGGATGACGACGACCGACTGTTGTGGGACCGGGCGCGGGCCGCACCTGGTCGACGCTGTCCACGGCGTTGCAGAGCTTCGAGTACCGCCGCACCCACCCCGACGCCCTGCACAGCGTCGTCATCCAGCCCGACCGCATCCCACCCGGCGCGGTCCTCGTCATCGGCACGATCGAGGCCAAACTCGACGGCGAGCGGCGGATCGTCGTGTACCCGGAGCTCTTCACCGACCCGGCACCGACCTGCTACGAGACCGACCTCAACGCCGACAAGCTCCTCCGCATCGAACAGCAGCTCCGCCCGTCATGACCGCGGCGCCGCTTCGGCCTTCAGCCGCGGCGTACGGGGTTCCGGCGCGGACGTGCGGCAGGCAAGATGTCAGCCGTGACAGAGGATGATCCACTCGCCGACCTGGTCCTGGAGCACTGGAGCGCGAGCACCCTCCCGGTGGGGTCGCGCACGAGCCCGGGGACGGCGTTCTTCTACAACGAGCTGGTGGCGTCCACGCCCGACGGTGAGCAGGTCCGGGAATGGTGGCTGACCGCCGACCGGTTGACGCGTACCAGGTTCGGCGAGGTGCGGTTGCGGCCCGAACTGGTCGAGCCCACCGGTGCGGCGTCGGACGAACTGATCGGGCCCGACTTCGAGCAGATGTGGGCGCGGCGCTCCGGTGTGGCGGTGACACGCACGTCGTTCCTCCACGAGCACGCGGCGAGGAAGGGCTGGTCCTGGGCGACCACGCAGATCACCGACGGCGCCGCCGCCAAGGCCGAGCACGTCCGCGCCGTCGATGCGCAGCCGCGCGGGGCGTACGCCCTGGGCCACGTCACCCGGGAGCTGGGCGAGCCCGGCGAGGCGCGACCGCTGGCGATCGCCACCTCCACGATCGCCCGGGACCCTGACGGCGTCGTGCGCTGGCGGGGCACGCTGCCCGCCGGATTCGCGGGCGGTCCCGTCTTCACCGCAGACCAGCGAGGCGCCCGCGAGTTCGTGCTGCGCTGCCTGGGCCTGCTCGCATCAGCCGACCGGAACCCGACCGTGCTCACGTTCGACACGATCCACGCACTCATCAAGAACCTCGTGCAGCCGAAGCGCACCTTCTTCCGCCGCCGCTGAGCGATCCTGCTGCGGTGGGTTCGATCCGGCCGGCCGGTTGTCTACGAGGGACGCCTGCCTCGCCTGGCGGCCAGCACCGCCAAGCCTGCCGTGATGGCGATCAACGACCCGGCGATGACGGCCGATGATGGCCAGTCGTCGACCTCGCCGGCCTCGTGCGGATCGATCCGCCCACTGGGATCGACCAGCACGTCGACCTGGTCGCCGGGCTGCCAGTACGGTCCGGTCGCGGTCAGGCGGCCGGGGATCGGCCGGCCAGCCGTGTCGACGAGCTGATACCGCCACTCGTGGCTGGTGCCTGACCTGCTGTGCACCGTGACGTCAGTGCTCGTCGCAACCACCGCTGTCGTCGGACGCCCCCGCACGGAGAGCACCATCGTCGGGACGAACGTGAACAGCACGGCCGACGCCAGAAAGCCGGCGACCACGGCGGCCACGACCAGCATCGGGGCGGCCCATCGCCCGGCCAGGACGACGATCGGCACGACGATGCCGATGGTCCCGAACAGAAACACCGCTTCCGCACGCGCGGCGGTCAGGCCGACGATGCCGGCGAGCGCGGCGACGCCGAACATGAGGACCAGCGGCCCCATCAACAAGCTGACGCGAACTGCGAGAATCCGACCACCCTCCGCCGCGCCCACGAGGATCAGCGTAGATCATCGCCGGCGCCGTCAGGCGTGTGCGATGAGCATGCCGCCGGTAACGGTGTCGGTCAGGTGGTGCAGCAGCTCGACGTCGGTGCGGAGGCCCGCCTCGGTCAGCCAGCCGGCGACCCGCTCGATCGGGCGGCGGTGGACGTGCACCTTCATCGGGTGGCCGCCGTAGCCTTCGGTCTTCAGCACCGTGGTGTCGCCGACGTAGAAGCCGACCAGCACCACCCCGCCGTCCCGCAGCACCCGCCGGAACTCGCCGAACGCCTGCCGGACCGCGTCGTCAGGCACGTGGATGATCGAGAACCAGGCGAGGATGCCCTGTACCGACCCGTCGGCGAGGTCCAGGCCCGTCATCGAGCCCACGTCGAACCTGACCCCAGGATGGTCCTGCCGCGCGACCTCGACCATGCCCGGGGACAGGTCCACACCCGACGCGTCGAGGCCCAGTGTTCGCAGGTTGGCGGTGACTCGGCCGGTACCGCAGCCGACATCGACGACGGGCCCGCCTCCGGCGCTCAGCACCAGCTCCGCGAACATCGCCAGCACGTGCCGCACCACCGGCTGCCCGTCCAACGCGTCCTTCAGCATCTCCCCGTAGCTGACCGCGACCGTGTCGTACGACGCCCGCGTGTCCGTCACCCAGTCCGGCTCCACGCCGCCCGACGCTACCGCACCGCTGGTCCGTCAGCCGCGGAACGGGGGCAGGCCCAGGGCGGTGAGGAAGTCGTCCACCTTGTCCTCGACGAACGGGGAGCGGTCCTCGTCCTCGTCGGCGTCCTGGGGGTCGTCGGTGGCGAAGCCCACGGCGGCATGATCACACGTGGCTTGACCTGGAGCGCGCTCCAGGTGTCAGGGTCGGCGGTATGGACGATGTGACGCAGGTGCCGCTGGTGCTCGGGGCGATGATGTTCGGGACGACGATCGACGAGCGGACGTCGTTCGCGCTGCTCGACCGGTTCGTCGAGCGGGGTGGGGTGTGGGTCGACACGGCGGACTGCTACGCGTTCTGGGCCAGTGAGAGCGGGCACGGCGGGGACAGCGAGCGGGTCATCGGGCGGTGGTTGAAGGCGCGGCCCGGCACGACGGTACGGATCGCGACGAAGCTCGGCGCCGAGCCGGTCGAGCCCGGGTCGTGGCCGCAGCGGCGGGCGGGGCTGTCGCCGGGCGCGGTGCGCAAGGCGTTCGACGGGAGCCTGGAGCGGCTCGGCGTGGAGCGGGTCGACCTGCTGTGGCTGCACCAGGAGGACCGGTCGGTGCGCATCGAGGACACCGTCGACGCGCTGCAGGGCCTGGCCGCGGACCGGTTCGGGGTCTCCAACCACCCGGCGTGGCTGGTGGAGCGCGGTCGCGCGCACGCACAAGCGACCGGCGCGAAGCCGTTCGACGCGCTGCAGCTCAACGCGACCTACCTGCGGCCTCGGCCCGGCACACTGCCGCCGGGGGTCGTGCACCGTTTCGGGGTGCTCAGCGACGAGCAGGCGGACTACGCCAAGGAGCACGGCATGGACGTGTGGGCGTACACGCCGCTGCTGTCCGGTGCGTATGACAACCCGATGAAGCCGATTCCCGACGTGTACGACCACCCGGGCAACACCGCTAGGATCGCCGCCCTGGACGCGGTGGCCGCCGAGACCGGGGCCGCGCGCGGTCAGGTGGTGCTGGCGTGGCTGCTCAGCCACGGGCTCCGGCCGATGCTGGGCGGCAGCAAGGTCGACCAGCTCGACGCGGCGCTCGACGGCGTCGCGCTCACGCTCAGCGCCGACCAGCTGGCCCGTCTCGATGCCGCCGACCAGTTCGACTGGGCCGACCCGTACGCCGGCCAGTGAACGCCGGCCAGTGAACGCTACAGCCGGTCGAAGGTCAGGTCGAAGTCCTTGCGCCAGGTGACGCCGCCGTCCTCGGAGGCGTCCCAGTGCCCGGCGACGCGGTCGGGGGTGACGGTCTACAGTGTCGCCGTGTCAGAGTCAGTCTGCGTGACGGCGGCGGTCAGGATCGAGCATTCCCGGCTGCGGGCGTACCTGAACGCGCCGGTCGAGCCGGCGTCGGCCTGGTCGCCGGCGGAGTGGGCAGGCGTCACCGGCGGGCAGGAGGACCGGGACGAGCTGCCCGCCGCGATCGCCGAGTGCGACTCGTGGCTCGACGGCGACCATGCCGACGTGCTGCTCGACCTCGTCCAGGACGGTTTGCTGCTGCGGTACGACGAAGCCACCGCCGCGCTCGTCGTCGAGTTCGAGTCGCGGGCCGACTTCCGGCTGCCGACGCTGCTGTGGGCGTGCACGGTGCTGCGCGGGATGGCGGCGTGCATGGCGGACGGCGACCGCGGCGTCGTCACGGTGACGACCGACTGGCGCGACGACAGCGTCATGATGGAGCTGACGCCGGGCGGTTCACGCTTCCTGGCGCCCGGCGCGAGGGCCGAGGCCCGCAGCTGGGAGATCGACGTGCAGGCGGAGGCCGAGGACGCCGACCCGGATGAGATCATCAACCGCCTGATCGACTGAGGGTTACCCTCCAGTAGGCTCACCGGCCATGCGACGCAGCGCCCTCCTCGGCTGGATCCCGCCGGCCATCATCACCGTGGCGATCGCCGTCTATGCGGGCGGCGTCATGACGGGCCGCTGGGACCCGAACCCCACCCGCGCCGACGCCGACGTGGTGCCGAAGGTCGACTCGACCGACCCGGAGATGCGCAAGTCGCAGGAGCTGTGCCCGTTCGTCGACCACCGCGAGTTCCTCGACATCCTTGAGCCGGGGGCGAAGGTCAAGGGCATCGGCACCACGTACGACCCGGGCGGCGACTCCCACCAGTGCACCGTGTCGCTGCAATACGCGTCGCTGCGGCTGAACGTGGCGCACGACCGGCTGCGGGTCGCGGACTACCAGGGGCTGTTCGAGCAGGCGCAGCCGCGGACCGTGCTGGGCCGCCCGGCGCTCTGGCTCCTCGACCCCGTCCCGATCGTGAACATCCCGCTGAAGAGCGCGTCGCTGCTGGTCGCCTGGGACCCCACCGACCACGGCGGCACCGCCTCGATCGCGATCATCCGCGAGTCGCACGACCCGGGCGACGAGGCCCGCGCCACCCAGATCGCCGAGCGCATCCTGCCGACCCTGCCGGGCTGGCCGGGCTGACCGGCGGCCGCCGGAAAATTCGGTGGCGCGGACCGCGGTCGCGGGCGTTGCATCGAGCAGGTGGACGACGCGGAGCTGAGCGGCCCGGAGGCCGGCGTAGTGGCGACCGCCCGGGCGATGGCGAAGGTCGAGGGCGCCGCGGCGATCCTGCTGGTGGAGGGCCTCAGCGACCAGATCGCCCTCGAGGCCCTGGCCAGGCGCCGGGGCCGGGACCTTGACGCCGAGCGGGTCGTGGTGCTGCCGGCCGGCGGCGCGCACGCGGTCCCGAGGTTCCTGGCGAGGTTCGGTCCGCAGGGTGTACGCCTGGCGGGCCTGTGCGACGCCGGCGAGGAGCACGTCTTCCGGCGCGGCCTCGCCCGGGCAGGGATCGGCACCCCGGCGACGCGTGCGGAGATGGCGGCGCTGGGGTTCCACGTGTGCGTCGCCGATCTGGAGGACGAGCTGATCCGCGCGATCGGCGTACCGGCGATCGAGGGCCTCCTGGACGAGCACGGCGACCTCGGCCCGTTCCGCACCATGCAGCACCAGCCGGTCTGGCGCGACCGCCCACCCGAGGCGCAGCTGCGCCGCTTCTTCGCCAGCGGCTCCCGCCGCAAGCTGCGCTACGCCGGCCTGCTCGTCGAGACGGTCGACCTCGACCGCGTCCCCCACCCCCTCGACGCCGTCCTCACCAACACCCACCCGTGACGGGGTGGCGTCCGTCCCGATGTCGAAGATCCTGATAACCGGCATGTCAGGAACGGGCAAGTCGTCGGCGCGCAGCGAACTCGCCCGCCATGGTTCCCGCGTCGTGGACACCGACGATCCTGGCTGGCGCGAGCACCGCGGGGAGTGGCTCTGGGTACTTCGTGAGCGCCGGCTGGCCTAACTGAGGCCGGCGGGGGCAGGAGGTCAGCACGCTCCGGCTGCCCGCCGGTCTGGGTCGCGGCACCGGAGCGAGACCCGTCTGTGCCGAGGAGGGCAGTCATGCACAAGCACGCCGCCTACATCACGGAGATCATCGGGACGTTCTTCCTGGTGTTCACGGTCGGCACGAGTGTGTTGACCGGGACGCCGCTCGCTCCGCTGGCCATCGGCGCGGTGCTCATGGTCATGGTCTATGCCGGTGGGCATGTCTCCGGTGGGCACTACAACCCGTCGGTGACCACCGGTGTCCTCGTCCGGCGCAAGCTGGCGCTGCCCGACGCGATCGCCTACTGGGTCGCGCAGGCCGTCGCGGCGGTGGTCGGTGCCGTCGTGACCCGGTGGGTGGTGAATCCGCGCAACGTCGCTTCACTGCAGCTGTCCGGCCGGGAACTGTTCACGGCGCTGCTGGTCGAAGTGCTGTTCACCTTCGCGCTGGTGTACGTCATGCTCAACGTGGCCACGAGCAAGACGAACCCGAACAACTCCTTCTACGGCCTGGCGATCGGCTTCACCGTCGCCGCGGGCGCCATCGCCGTCGGTCGGATCTCCGGTGCCGCGTTCAACCCGGCGGTCACCGTCGGTGTCTGGCTGATGGGCCTGCTCACGTGGTACACGGCCGCGCTCTACATCGGCTTCCAGCTGCTCGCCGGTGCCGTGGCCGGCGCCGTGTTCCTCGCCCTGAACCCCGACGAGCTGCCGGCCAGGCCCGTGCCCGAGGAGGAGCTCACGACGGCCCCGGTGGCCGATCGGCAGGCCGGACCGTAGGCGCAGAGGCACTACTGGGTCTCCGTCGCGGTGGTGAGCTTCTTCAGCAGGCGGTTGAGGGTGGCGAGCTCGCGCTCGGAGAGGGCGCCGAGGAGCTCCTCCTCGGCGCGGCCGCGGAGCATCATCGCGCGGCGCCAGATGGCGACGCCGGCGGTGGTGGCCTCGATGTCGACGCCGCGGCGGTCGGTGGGGCTGGGGGTCCGCTTGATGTAGCCGGCCTTCTCCAGGGTGTCGAGGCGGCCGGTCATGCCGGCCGGGGAGACGCCCAGGTCGTCGGCGAGCGCGCGCGGTGAGGCGTGGCCGGGAGTGTCGCGGACCATCAGGTGGTGCAGCGTCTCGTACTCGAACTGCTGCAGCCCCACCTCCGCCGCGGCGGTCTGGATGGTGTCGCGGAAGTGGCGGGAGATGCGGGCCAGGCGCACGGTGGCGGCCTCGATCGCGTCGTCGAACGGGATGTCGATCCAGTGGTCGCGCCAGCGGGCGACGTGACGGTCGGCGAAGTCCTGCCCCATCCCGGCATCGTAGCATTCGTTCGCTGGCGAATAGTTCGTTGACAAATAATTCGTCAGCGAAATACCGTCGGGACATGCTGGACGTCCTCGACAGGCAGGCGAAGAACCCGACGAGACCGTGGGACTCGGTGCCCTTCCGGTGGCTGCTCACCGGGCGGACGCTGATCGGGCTCGGGTCGGCGATCACCCCCGTGGCGATGGCCCTGGCGGTGCTGCACCTGGGCGGGTCGGCGACCGAGCTGGGCCTGGTCGTGGCGGCGTACGCGCTGGTCGACGTGGTCACCACCCTGTTCGCCGGGGTCCTCGGCGACCGGTTCTCCCGCGCGCTGCTCATGCGGGTCGCCGCCACGCTCTCGTGCCTGTCGCAGGCCGCCGTCGCGGTGAGCCTGGCGACCGGTGCGGCGACCGTGCCGATGCTCGCCGTCATGAGCGCCCTCAACGGCGGCCTCGCCGCGGTCGCCGGCCCGAGCTCCCGCGCCGTCGTCCCGCAGACCGTGCCGGCCGCGGCGCTGCCGACCGCCGTGTCGGTGCTGCGCCTGTCGCAGAACACGGCGATGATCCTCGGCTTCAGCCTCGCCGGCCTGCTCGTCGGGCTGTTCGGGCCGGGCTGGGCGATCGCCGTGGACGCGGCGACGTTCGCCGCCGGCGCGGCCTGCTTCACCGCCATGCGGGTGACGGGGCAGGACAAGGCCGAGGCCCGCTCGATGCTCGACGACCTGGCCGGCGGCGCCCGTGAGGTCCTCCGGCACACGTGGCTGTGGACGCTGCTGGTCCAGGCGCTGATCTACCACCTGGTCTACGGCGGCGTGCAGGGCGTCCTCGGGCCGGTCCTGATGACCCACCGGTTCGGCGACGCCGCCTGGGGCTGGGCCCTCGCCGCGCTGATGGCCGGCTTCATGGTCGGCGGGGTCGTCACCCTGCGGTACCGGCCGCGCCGCATGCTGCTCGCCGGCACCGCGTTCCTCGCGCTGACCGCCTGCTTCCCCCTCGCCATGGCGCTGCCGGTGCCGCTGCCGGTGGTGATGGCGGGCGCGTTCCTGCACGGGCTCGGCCTGGAGGTGTTCAGCGTCAACTGGGACCTGGCCATCCAGCAGCAGGTCGCACCCGACAAGCTCGCCAGGGTGTTCGCCTTCGACCAGGTCGGCTCGTTCGTGATGCGCCCGCTCGGCCTGGCGCTCACCGGACCCGTCGCGGCGGCGGCCGGCGAGCGCACCTGGCTGCTGGTCGCGGCGACCGTCATGGCCGCCACCGTGCTTCTGTCGCTGGCGCCGTCGTCGGTACGACACCTGCGACGGCAACCGGAAGAACGGCGAACGGAAAACTGAGAGCATCGGCGAACCTGACGCCGCCGACACGCAACAGAGTAGGTGATGGAAGACGATGCGCTGATCGCCGCGATGGCCGGCGGCGACGACACCGCGCTGCGGGTGCTGTTCTCACGGCACGCGCCGTGGCTGGCCGCCCGGCTGCGCGCGGCGCTGCCCGCCGCCGACGTCGAGGACGTGCTGCAGGAGACGTTCCTCGGCGCGTGGCGGGGCGCCGGGAGCTACCGGCGGGAGGGCGCGGGCGGCTGGCTGTGGGGCATCGCCCGGCGGCAGGCCGCCCTGTGGCTGCGCCGGCGCGGCCGCCCGGAGACGGTCCTCGCCACGGTCGAGGAGCAACCCGACCCCATCGACGCGGCGCTGTCCAGGGTCGAGCTGGCCGGGGCCGTCGAGACCCTCGGACCTGAGGGCAGCCCGCAGCGCGAGACGTGGCGGCTGATGTACGAGGAGGACCGCACCGTGGCCGAGGTGGCCGACCTGATGGGTGTCCCGGCGGGCACCGTGAAGAGCCGCGCGCACCAGATCCGCCGGCTGCTGCGGGCCGCGCTGCAGGGCGGAGGTGCACAGTGACTGAGCCTGACGACGTCGACCTGGGTCGCGTCTGGGTCGGCGTGGCCGCGCAGGTGTGGCGGCGACGGCCGGGCCCCGTGGAGCGGCTCGCCGGGCGGCTGCTGCGCTCGGCGGGGCTGGCGCGGGCCCTCGTCACCACGCCGTCGCTGCTGCTCGGCTGGGTGATCGCCACGGTCGTCGTGCTCGCCGCCGGGGTCCTGGCGACGCGCGGGACCGGGACGCCGTACGTCGCCCTGTGCGCACCCGCGGTCGCCGCCGCCGGCATCGCCTACGCGTACGGGCCGGGCATCGATCCCGCGTGGGAGCTGTCGTGCAGCATGGCGGTCAGCGACCGGCTCGTGCTGCTGGTCCGGGCCCTCGCCGTCTTCGGGCTCAACGCGCTGCTCGGCCTCGGCGCGTCGGTCGCGTCCGGCACTGCCACGGCGGTCACGTTCGGCTGGCTGGTCCCGATGACCGCGGTGTGCGCCCTCGCCCTCGCCGCCGCGACGCTCGCCCGCTCGGCGAACGCCGGCGTGGCGGCGGGCGTCGCCGGCTGGGTCATCACCGTCCTGTCGGGGCGGGTCGCCGCCGGACGGATGACGGCCGCAATCACCGAGGCCGCGCTGGTCGTCCCGTACCTGACGGTCGCCGCCTGCTGCGCGGCCGTCGCGCTCTTCGCCACCCGGATCACGAGAGAGGCGTCATGAACGTCGAGATCACGGACCTGACCCGGCGGCTGGGCCGCACCCAGGCGGTGGCCGGGGTGACGCTGGCCGCCGGCCCCGGCGTCGTCGGGCTGCTCGGCCCGAACGGGGCCGGCAAGACCTCGCTGCTGCGGATGCTCGCCACGGTACTGCCGCCGTCGTCGGGCCGGATCCGGTTGCTCGGCCTGGACCCCGGCGACCACCGGGAGCGCCGACGGATCCGGCGGCGGCTCGGCTACCTGCCCCAGCACCTCGGCTACTACCCGGGGTTCACGGTCGTGGAGTTCGTCGAGTACTTCGCGCTGCTGAAGGAGATGCCGGCCGCCGCCGTGCCGCGCGCGGTGGCCGCCGCCGTCGAACGGGTCGGCCTGGGCGGGCAGGCCCGCGCGAAGCTGCGGACGCTCTCCGGCGGGATGCTGCGCCGGGTCGGCATCGCGCAGGCGATCGTCAACGAGCCCGACCTGATCCTGCTCGACGAGCCCACCGCGGGCCTCGACCCGGAGCAGCGGGTCTCGTTCCGGGCGCTGCTGCGCGACCTCGGCGGGACCGGCACCGTCATCGTGAGCACGCACCTGGTCGAGGACGTCGGCGCCGCCTGCACCGACGTGGCGCTGCTGCGGCAGGGGAAGCTGGTCTTCCGGGGCACCCCCGGCGAGCTGACCGCGCGGGGCGAGGGCACCGACGCCGCCGGCGACGCCCCGCTCGAACGCGGCTACAGCGCCGTCCTCGCCTCTGCCGTGCAGGCGGGCACCGACCCGGCGCAGGCGCGGCCGTGACGGCCCGGCTGCTGCGGCTGGAGCTGCGCCGCAACGCGATGGTGTGGATGCTGCCGCTGCTCGGCCTGCTGTTCTGGCTCGTCGCGTTCCGGCGCGGCATCGCGTACCCGCCGCTGTGGAACATCCGCGCGACGAGCATGCAGACCGCCGCCGTGTCGGTGTTCGCGCCGAGCGTCGTCGGGGTCGCCGCGTGGATCGGGTCGCGGGAGGGCCGCCACGGCATGACCGGCCTGCTGACCTCCACCGCCCGGCCGCGGTGGGCCCGGCAGGTCGTCGCCTGGGCCGCCACCACCTGCTGGGCGCTGCTGGCCTACCTGGTGTGTGTCGGCGTCCTGTACGGCGTGACCGCCGCGCAGGGCGCGTGGGGCGGGCCGCTGTGGTGGCCCGCGATCGTCGGCGCCGCGAGCCTGCCGGCGTTCGCCGCGGCCGGGTTCGCCGCCGGGGCGCTGCGCCCGAGCCGGCTCACCGCACCCGTCGCCGCCGTCGGCGTGTTCCTCGCGCTGCAGCTCACCGTCCAGCTCATCCACGGCGACCGCTCGCACTGGCAGATCTCGCCGCTGGTCGCGAACCCCTGGAACCTCGGCGCCGACCAGGGGGTGGCGACGTTCTACCGGTACCTGCCCGACCTGCCGATCGCCCAGCTGCTGTTCCTCGCCGGGTGCACCGCGGCGCTGCTCGGCGTCGTGGGCCTGCCGGCCGGGTCCGGCGGGCCGTGGCTGCGCCGGTCCGCCGCCGCCGTCACCGCGGCCGGGCTGCTCGCCGCCGGGTCCGCCGCCGCCCTGGCCGGCACCGCGCGGATCGACCCGCACGGGATGGTCGCCATCCCCGTCCTGCACCGCGCCGCCGACGACCGGCCGGTGCCCTACACCCCGATCTGCGAGGGCACGCCGGTCCCGGTGTGCCTGCATCCGGCGTACGCGGTGTACCTGCCGGCCGCGGTGGAGGCGCTCGCACCGGTGCTCGACGCGGTGGCGGGGCTGCCCGGCGCGCCGGTCCGCGTCACCCAGGCCGCCACGACCTACCGGTCCGGGCCCGGCGGGATCGGCGTGGCGCGGGCCGGCGAGGCGTGGAGCCGGACCCCGACGGAGTACCGGCTGCTGCTGCCGAGCCAGCTGCCGGGGCGGACGCTGACCCTGGAGCAGGTCGCCGCGGCGGTACGGGCGGACGCCGGCCACGACATCGTCGCCTCGGTCATCGGCGCGGCCCGCGACGCCACCCCGGCGCAGGACGCGGTCGTCGCCGCCCTGCTCGGCACCCCGGCGTCGGTGACCGACCCGGACGCGGCCGCGGCGGCCCAGCGGCTCGCCGCGCTGCCGCCCGATGCGCGACGGGCCTGGCTCGCCGAGCATCTGGACGCGCTGCGCGCCGGCACCCTCACCGTGGAGCAGCTGCCTTGACAGTCCTCCCCGCCCTAAAGGGCGGGGATTCCCTGGGTCACCCCAGGGGGTTCCTGCTTCACCGGCGACTGCCTCGTCCGAGAGGACTCTCGTTGAGGTCTTACAC
>NZ_BAAAQD010000017.1:0-277060 GCF_039531485.1 Dactylosporangium maewongense
GCCAGCTGATGTACCTCGGTCGCGCCGACGACCAGGTGAAGATCCGTGGGTTCCGGATCGAGCCGGGCGAGATCGAGGCCGTGATCGCCACCCACCCGCAGGTGAGCCAGGTCGCGGTCATCGCCCGTGAAGACACCACCGGGGACAGGCGTCTGGTGGCGTACGTCGTCGGCGACGCGGACAGCACGGCAGTGCGCGACTACACCAGCGACCACCTGCCCGAGTACATGGTCCCGTCGGCTGTCGTGGCCCTGGATGAGCTTCCGTTGACCGTCAACGGGAAGCTGGACCGCAAGGCGCTGCCCGCCCCCGACTTCGCCGCGGTGGCTGGGGCTGGGCGGGGTCCGGCGACCGTGCGGGAAGAGCTGCTGTGCCAGGCGTTCGCTGAGGTGCTCGGCCTGGATGCGGTCGGCGTCGACGACGACTTCTTCGCCCTCGGCGGCCACTCCCTCCTCGCCGTGCGCCTGGTGGAGTGGCTGCGAACGCGTGGAGTCTCGGTAGCGGTGCGCGCCCTGTTCGACTCCCCGACGCCGGCCGGTCTGGCCGCCGCGGCCGGTGCCGTGACGACCGACATCCCGCCGAACCTCATCCCCGTCGACGCGCAGGAAATCACCCCGTGGATGCTGCCGCTGGTCGACCTGACCGAGGCGGAGATCGAGGCCGTCGCCGGCACGGTGGACGGCGGCGCGGCCAACGTCGCCGACATCTACCCCCTCGCCCCGCTACAGGAAGGCCTGCTGTACCACCACCTCCTCGCCGACGGTGGCGACGACCTCTACGCCGTCCCCCGGGTCTTCGAACTGCCCGGCCGGTCCGCCCTCGACGCCTTCACCGCCGCACTGCAGCAGATCGTCGACCGGCACGACGTGTTCCGCACGTCCGTGGTGTGGGCCGGACTGCGGGAGCCGGTCCAGGTGGTGTGGCGCACGGCGACCCTGCCGGTCGCGGTGGCCGGCATCGCGCCCGACGCGCCCGACCCGGCAGCGGCCCTCGTGACCGCGGCCGGGCTGTCGATGGACCTCGGGCGTGCCCCGCTGGTCGACGTGCACGTGGCCGAGCGGCCCGGCGGCCGGTGGCTGGCCATGGTGCGAATCCACCACCTCGTCCAGGACCACACCGCCATCGAGATCGTCTACGACGAGGTCCGGACCATCATGGCCGGTCGCACCGGCGACCTGAACCCGCCGATGCCGTTCCGGAACTTCGTCGCCCAGACGCGATCCGGGCTCAGCGCCGAGGAACACGAACGGTTCTTCCGTGAACTCCTCGCGGGCATCGACGAACCGACCGCGGCGTTCGGCGTCAGCACCGCGCGCGGCGCCGGCTCCGCGGTGAGCGGCGCCGTCGGGAACGTGCCCGACGAGCTGAGCGCGCGGCTGCGGGAGGTCTCCCGGCGGCTCGGCGCCAGCCCCGCGACGGTCATGCACGTGGCCTGGTCCCGGGTCCTCGCCGCGGTCTCGGCCCGCGAAGACGTTGTGTTCGGGACCTTGCTGTTCGGACGGATGAACGCGGGCGCCGGCGCGGACCGGGTCCCGGGCCTCTTCATCAACACCCTGCCCGTGCGGGTGCGCACCGGCGACCTCGACGTCGTCGACGCGGTCACCGCCATGCGCGGCCAACTGGCCGGCCTTCTGGAGCACGAACACACCCCGCTGGTCGTGGCCCAGGGCGCGAGCGGCGTGCCGGCCGGCGTGCCCCTGTTCAACACCCTCTTCAACTACCGCCACAACGAACCCGGCCGGCCACAGCCAGACGCGCCCACAGGCGACCCCGGGGTGCGGCAGCTCCTCGTTCGTGAACGGACGAACTACCCGCTCACGGTGGCCGTCGATGACGACGGTGTCGGGTTCGGCCTGATGGTCGACGCGCTCGCCCCGATCGATCCGCAGTCGGTGGTCACATTGATGGCGACCGCGGTCGCGGGTCTGGTGCCGGCACTGGAGGCCGGCCTCGACGGCGGTGCCCGCACGCCGCTGTCCGCGGTGCCGGTGCTCGGCGGGACCGACCTGACCCGGATGCTGACGGCCTGGAACGACACCGGGTCGGTGGTGGCGGACGCCACCGTGCCGGAGTTGTTCGCGGTGCAGGTGGCGCGGACTCCGGATGCGCCGGCGGTGGTGCATGGTGGCGTGACGGTGTCGTATCGGGAGCTCGACGCTCGGGCGAATCGTCTTGCCCGGCTTCTGGTGGCGCGTGGGGTGTGCCCGGAGTCGGTGGTGGGTGTGCGCCTGCCGCGTGGGGTGGACCTGATCGTCGCGTTGTTGGCGGTGTGGAAGGCGGGTGGTGCGTTTCTGCCGATCGATCCGGGGTTGCCGGCGGAGCGGGTGTCGTTGATGGTGGCGGACGCGGCCGTGGTGTGTGTGGTCGACGACGTGGCGGCGGAGTCGATGTCTGATGCCCCGTTCGGTGTTCGTGTTGGTGTGGATTGTGCGGCGTATGTGATGTTCACGTCGGGGTCGACCGGTGCCCCGAAGGGTGTGGTGGTCACGCACCGGAATGTGGTCGCCCTGTTCGCCGCGACCCGGGGAGTGTTCAACTTCGGAAACGATGACGTATGGACGTGGTTCCATTCGTTCGCGTTTGATTTCTCGGTGTGGGAGTTGTGGGGGGCGCTGCTGCACGGCGGTCGGGTGGTTGTGGTGCCGTTCGAGGTGTCGCGGTCTCCGGAGGAGTTCTGGGATCTTCTGGAGCGGGAGCGGGTGACGGTGTTGTCGCAGACGCCGTCGGCGTTCTACCAGTTGGTGGCGGCGGCCGACGGGCGGGAGTTGGGTGGTTCGTTGCGTGCGGTGGTGTTCGGTGGTGAGGCTTTGGATCTGGGTCGGTTGGGTCCGTGGTGGGAGGGTCGGCCGGACGGGCCGCGGTTGGTGAACATGTATGGGATCACGGAGACGACGGTCCATGTCACGCATCGTTCCCTGGTCGTGGGTGAGTCGGGGGACAGTGCGATCGGTCGTGGCCTGGCTGGGTTGCGGACGTATGTGTTGGATGGTCGGTTGCGGCCGGTGCCGCCGGGTGTGGTGGGTGAGTTGTATGTCGCGGGTGGTCAGGTGGCTCGGGGTTACCTGAACCGGCGTGGGTTGACGGCGGGTCGTTTCGTGGCTGACCCGTTCGACGGCGGTGGCGGTGGCCGGTTGTATCGCACTGGTGATGTGGTGCGTTGGACCGCTGACGGTGACCTGGTGTATGTCGGCCGGGCGGATGAGCAGGTGAAGATCCGTGGGTTCCGCATCGAGCTGGGGGAGATCGAGGCCGTCATCGCGGAGCATCCGGACGTCGCCCAGACCGCCGTGATCGCCCGAGAAGACGTCCCCGGCGACAAGCGTCTGGTGGCCTATGTGGTCGGTGCCGCCGACGGTGCGACGCTGAAGACCCACGCCGCCGAACGGCTGCCCGACTACATGGTTCCTACGGCGTTCGTGACCCTCGACGCGCTGCCGCTGACACCCAACGGAAAGCTCGACCGCAAGGCCCTGCCCGCCCCGGACCTCACGACCCCCGGCACCGGTCGCCCCCCGGCCAACGAACGGGAAGAACTGCTCTGCCGGGCGTTCGCCGAAATCCTCGGCGTCGACCACGTCGGCGTCGACGACGACTTCTTCGACCTAGGCGGCAACTCACTGCTCGCCGTCCGGCTCACCAGCCGCATCCGGTCCCTGCTCCAGGTGGACATGTCGTTGCGGCTGCTGGTGAGCGAGCCGACCGTCGCGCGGCTCGCCGCCCGGATGGACACCAAGAAATCAGCCCGGCCGGCGCTGCGGCCGATGCGCACCACGGAGGAGTCCTGATGTACCCCCTGTCGTATGCGCAGCAGCGCCTCTGGTTCATCGACCAGATGGAGGGCCCGAGCACGACGTACAACATTCCGACGGTGATGCCCCTGCCCGGCCGGGTCGACCCCGCCGCGCTGAATGCCGCCCTGCGTGATGTGATCGGCCGGCACGAGGTGCTGCGCACGGTCTTCCCGGTCGTCGGCGGGGAACCGCTCCAGGACGTCCTCGAGCTCGCCGCCCTCGACTGGCAGCTGGTGGTGCACCCGGTCGCCGCTGCCGAGCTGCCCGCCGCGGTCGACGAGGCGCTGCGGCACGTGTTCAACCTCGCGTCCGAGATCCCGATCCGGGCGTGGCTGTTCGAGGCCGGACCGGGCGAGCACACCCTGGTGCTGGTCGTGCACCACATCGCCAGCGACGGGTGGTCCGGCGAGCCGCTCATCAGGGACCTCACCACGGCGTACGAGGCCCGTCTCGCCGGTCACGCCCCACGCTGGGAACCGTTGCCCGTCCAGTACGCGGACTACGTGCTTTGGCAACGGGAACTGCTCGGCCGCGAGGACGACCCGGACAGCGTCTTCTCCCGGCAGGTCGCGTACTGGCGGGAGGCCCTCGCCGGCGCGCCCGACGAGCTCGTCCTGCCCTTCGACCGGCCGCGGCCCCTCGTCGCGGAGCACGAGGGGCACACATCGGTCGCGTTCGTCCCGGCCGACGTCCACGCGCGGCTGATCGAGGTCGCGCGTGAACACGACGTCACCGTGTTCATGGTGCTGCAGACGGCGGTGGCGGTGCTGCTGTCGAAGCTCGGCGCCGGAACCGACATCCCGATCGGTGTGGCGGTCGCCGGCCGTACCGACGACGCACTTAACGACCTCGTCGGGTTCTTCGTCAACACCCTCGTGATCCGGACCGACCTGTCCGGGAACCCGACGCTCGCACAGACACTTGCCCGGGTGCGCGACGTCGGGTGGCACGCTCTGGAGAACCAGGACGTGCCGTTCGAACGTCTGGTGGAGAAGCTCGCCCCGGCCCGTTCACTGTCGCGGCAGCCGCTGTTCCAGGTCCTGCTCACCGTCGAGAACGCCGCGCCGGGGGCCCCGCCGGCGGGCGCCGGGCCGGCGGACGACGGCCCTGGCGGTGTGTCCGTGGCGAAGTTCGACCTCGACCTGAGCTTCAGCGAGACGTTCCACCCCGACGGCGCCGCGGCGGGCCTCCGCAGCAGCGTCACGGGCGCCGCCGCGCTGTTCGACGCCACCAGCGTCGACACGCTCGCCGCCCGCCTGGCGCGGCTGCTGGAGGCGCTCGTCGCCGACCCCACCCGCCGGCTGTCCGAGGTGAGCGTCCTCGACACCGCGGAGCGGGACCGGATCGTGGTTGACTGGAACGACACCGGGTTCGTGGCGCCGGACGTCACCGTGCCGGAGCTGTTCGCGGCGCAGGTCGCGCGGACACCGGACGCGGTGGCGGTGGTGTCCGGCGACGGCGCTGTGTCGTACGCGGAGCTGGACGGGCGGGCGGATCGGCTGGCGCGGCACCTGGCCGGGCTGGGGGTGCGGCCCGAGTCCGTGGTGGCGCTGTGCCTGCCGCGCGGTGTGCAGATGATGGTGGCGCTGCTGGCGGTCTGGAAGGCCGGTGGCGCCTACCTTCCAGTCGATCCGGGATATCCGGCGGAGCGGATCGGGTTCATGCTGGCCGACGCCGCGCCGGTCTGCGTTCTGACGCTGCCTGCCGCGGCCGCGGCGCTCGACGGCGTGACCGGCGCGGTTCCCGTGGTGGACCTGGACGATCCGGCGGTGTCCGCGGGCGGGGACGGCCCTCCCGCGGTGGCCGGCGGGCCGGGGTCCGCGGCGTACGTGATGTACACGTCGGGCTCCACGGGCGTGCCGAAGGGGGTGGTGGTCGAGCAGCGTTCGGTGGCGGCCCTGGTGCAGTGGGCGGGTTCACGGTTCGGCGGTGGCCCCTTCGAACGGGTGCTGGGCTCGACGTCGCTGAGTTTCGACGTGTCGGTGTTCGAGTTGCTGGCGCCGTTGTGCGCCGGCGGTTGCGTGCGGGTGGTCCAGGACCTGCTGGTCCTGGCCGACGGATTCGGCGACGTGTCGCTGGTGAGCGCGGTGCCGTCGGCGCTGGTGCGGGTGCTGCCCGGCTGGGACGGTTCGGCCGTGGGAACGGTGGTCCTGGCGGGCGAGGGCCTGTCGGCCGGCGTGTTCGACGCGGTACAGGCGGCGTTGCCGGGCGCGGTGGTCGCGAACATCTACGGCCCGACCGAGGCGACGGTGTACGCGACGGCATGGTTCGACGAGGACCAAGACGACAACGGGAAACGGGCACCCGGCTGGGTGCCGCCGATCGGGCGGCCGATCGGCGGAGCACGGGTGTACGTGCTGGACGACTGGCTGGCACCGGTGCCGGTGGGAGTCGGCGGGGAGCTGTACGTGGCGGGCCGTGGCGTGGCGCGCGGCTACGCCGGCCGGGCCGGGCTGACGGCGGGCCGGTTCGTGGCCGACCCGTACGGCGACGGCGGCCGGTTGTACCGGACCGGTGACGTGGTGCGCTGGAACGCCGACGGTGACCTGGTGTACATGGGCCGGGCGGACCAGCAGGTGAAGATCCGCGGCTTCCGGATCGAGCCGGGTGAGATCGAAGCGGTGCTGACCGCGCACCCGCAGGTCCGGCAGGCCGCCGTCATCGCCCGCGAGGACACGGACGGGGACAAGCGCCTGGTGGCGTACGTCGTCGGCGCCGCGGACGGCGTCGAGGTGCGCGGCTTCGCCGCCGAACGGTTGCCGGACCACATGGTCCCGTCGGCCGTGCTCGTCCTCGACGAGCTACCGCTGTCACCCAACGGCAAGCTGGACCGCAAGGCCCTGCCCCTGCCGGACTTCGCGGCCGCCGCGGGCGGCGGTCGGGGTCCGTCGGCCGGCCGGGAAGAGCTTCTGTGCCTGGCGTTCGCGGAGGTGCTGGGACTGCGGTCGGTCGGCGTCGACGACGACTTCTTCACCCTCGGCGGCCACTCGCTGCTCGCCGTCCGGCTCGTGGAGTGGCTGCGGGTCCGCGGTGTGTCGGTGTCCGTACGCGCGCTGTTCCTGTCACCCACCCCGGCCGGGATGGCCGCCGCGGCCGGTGGCGTGACCGTGGACGTGCCGGCGAACCGCATCCCCGGCGACGCGCCGGCGATCACGCCGGACATGCTGCCCCTGGTCGACCTGACCGAGACCGAGATCCGGACCGTGGTGGCCGCCGTCCCGGGCGGCGCCCCCGCCATCGCGGACATCTACCCGCTGGCACCGCTGCAGGAAGGCATCTTCTTCCACCATCTCCTCGCCGACGGCGGCCAGGACGCGTACGTGACGCCATTCGTCCTCGCCTTCGACGACCGCGACCGCCTCGACGGGTTCGTCGCCGCGCTGCAGCACGTGATCGACCGGCACGACGTGTTCCGCACGTCGGTCGTGTGGGCGGGCCTGCGCGAACCGGTCCAGGTGGTGTGGCGCTCCGCCACGCTGTCCGTGACGGAGGTGCCCGGCGTCGCCGACGCCGCGGAGCCGGTCGAGGCGCTCATGTCGGCGGCCGGGCTGTCGATGGACCTCGCGCAGGCGCCGCTGCTCGACGTCCACGTGGCCGCCCTCGCCGACGGCCGCTGGCTCGGCCTGCTGCGCGCCCACCACCTCGTCCAGGACCACACCGCCCTCGAGGTGATCCTGGCCGAGATCGAGGCCGTGCTCGCCGGCCGGGCCGCCGGCCTGCCGGAGCCGCTGCCGTACCGCACCTTTGTGGCCCAGGCCCGCGCCGGCCTCGACAGCGGCGCACACGAGGAGTACTTCCGGGAGCTTCTCGCCGGTGTGAACGAGCCGACCGCCGCGTTCGGCGTCACCGACGTCCGTGGCGACGGGTCCGGCGCCGTCCAGGTCGGCGTGGAGTTGGACGCCGGCCTTGCCGCCCGGCTGCGCGGGGTGGCCCGTGACGTGGGCACCAGCCCGGCGACCGTGATGCACGTGGCGTGGTCGCGGGTCCTGGCCGTCGTGTCGGGCCGTGACGACGTCGTGTTCGGCACGGTCCTGTTCGGCCGGATGAACGCGGGCGCGGGCGCGGACCGGGTGCCCGGCCTGTTCATGAACACCCTGCCCGTCCGGGTGCGCACCGGCGACACCGGCGTGCTGGACGCGGTCCGGGCGATGCGCGGCCAGCTCGCCGTGCTGCTCGAGCACGAACACGCGCCGCTGACCGTCGCGCAACGGGCCAGCGCGGTGCCGGCGGACGCGCCCCTGTTCACGACGCTGTTCAACTACCGGCACAACGCGCCGAGCGGCCCCGCCGGCGAGGGGGAACCGTCCGACGGGTTCGCCGGTGTCCGGCCGGTGCTCTCGCGGGAGCGGACCAACTACCCGTTGCTGGTGTCGGTCGACGACGACGGTGACGGCTTGGTGCTCGTCGTCGCAGCGGTGGCCCCGATCGACCCGCGGTCCGTGGCCGAGATGCTGCGCACCGCCGTCGGTGAACTGGTCGACGCACTGGAGCACACGCCGGAGCAGACGCCGCTGTCGCAGATCGGCGTGCTCGACGCCGTCGAGCTGAACAAGCTCCTGGTCGACTGGAACGGCCCGGCGGCGGCCACACCGGCCCGGACGTTGCCGGAGCTGTTCGCGGCCCAGGTCGCGCGGACGCCGGACGCGCCGGCCGTGGAGCACGGCGGCACCACGGTGTCGTATCGAGACCTGGACGCACGGGCCAACCGCCTGGCCCATCACCTGGCGGAGAACGGCGCCGGGCCCGAATCGGTCGTCGCGGTGTGCCTGACGCGCGGCGCCGACATGCTCGTCGCCGCGCTCGGCGTGATGAAGGCCGGCGCCGCGTACCTGCCGATGGACCCCGCACTGCCCGCGGATCGGATCTCGTTCGTCCTGGCCGACTCCGGCGCCCTGTGCGTCCTCACCGACGCCGCGTCCCACGGCCGGCTGTCCTCCTCCGGGCGCCCGATCGTGGATCTCAGCGACACCCGGGTCGTCGAGGAACTGTCCCGGCACTCCGCCGAAGATCCGGCAGTGCCGCTGCGGCCCGGGCATCCGGCATACGTCATCTACACATCGGGGTCGACGGGTGTGCCGAAGGGCGTCGCGGTCGAACAGGGCTCGGCCGCGGCGCTGGTCATGTGGGCGGGGGAACGGTTCGGCGGCACCGGGTTCCGGCGGGTGCTGGGCTCCACCTCGTTGAGCTTCGACGTGTCGGTGTTCGAGCTGTGGGGTCCGTTGTGTGCGGGCGGTCGTGTCCGCCTCGTCGACGATCTGCTGGCCCTCGCGGACGGGCCGGACGCACCACGCGACGTCTCGCTGGTGAGCGCGGTCCCGTCGGCTTTGGCACGGGTGCTGGGTGACTGGGACGGCGCGGGCGTGGAGACCGTGGTGCTGGCCGGCGAGGGCCTGTCGGCGGGCGTGTTCGGTGACGTGCGGGCCGCGTTGCCGGGCGCGCGCGTGGCCAACATCTACGGCCCGACCGAGGCGACGGTGTACGCGACGGCGTGGTTCGACGACGGTGGGGACCGGGAAGCCGGCTGGGTGCCGCCGATCGGGAAGCCGATCGCCGGAGCACGGGTGTACGTCCTCGACAACGGCCTGATGCCCGTCCCGGTGGGCGTGGCGGGGGAGCTGTATCTGGCCGGTCCCGGCCTGGCGCGCGGCTACGTGCGCCGCCCCGGCCTGACGGGAGAGCGGTTCGTCGCGGACCCGTACGGCGAGGGTGCCCGGCTGTACCGCACCGGCGACGTGGTGCGCTGGAACGCCGACGGCGACCTGGTGTACCTGGGCCGTGCCGACGAGCAGGTGAAGATCCGCGGATTCCGGATCGAACCGGGCGAGATCGAGGCCGTCCTGACCGGGCACCCGCAGGTGCGGCAGGCGGCCGTCCTCGCCCGTGAGGACGCGGACGGTGACAAGCGTCTGGTGGCGTACGTGGTCGGGGAAGCCGACACCGCCCCGCTCCGCCAGTACGTCGGCGAGCGCCTGCCGGAGTACATGGTGCCGGCCGCCGTGGTGGTGCTGAACGAACTGCCGCTGTCGCCGAACGGCAAGCTGGACCGCCGGGCCCTGCCCGCGCCGGACTTCGCGGCGGCGGCCGGATCCGGGCGCGGCCCGGCCACCGTCCGCGAAGAACTGCTGTGTCTCGCGTTCGCCGACGTTCTGGGCCTGGACACGGTCGGCGTCGACGACGACTTCTTCACGATCGGCGGCCACTCCCTGCTCGCCGTCCGGCTGGTCAGCCGGGTCCGCACCACACTGGGTGTCGAGGTGTCACTGCGCAGCCTGTTCGATGCGCCCACCCCGGCGGGGCTGGCCGCCCGGCTGGCCGGCGCCGGCACGGCCCGCGCCGCGCTGGTCCCGGCGGCCCGCCCGCCGCGTCTGCCGCTGTCGTTCACGCAGCAGCGCCTGTGGTTCATCGGACAGCTCGAAGGCGCCGGCGCGACCTACAACCGGCCGATGGTCGTGCGGCTCGACGGCGACGTCGACCACGCCGCGCTCGGGGCCGCGTGGCGCGACGTGATCGGCCGGCACGAGGTCCTGCGGACGGTCTTCCCGACCGATGACGACGGCCGTCCGTACCAACGCATCATCGGCCTCGAGGACCTGGACTGGCAGTTGCAGACGGCCGACGTCGCCCCGGCGGACCTGGAGTCGCGGGTCGCGGCCGCCGCCGGGTACACCTTCGATCTGGCCGCCGAGGCGCCGATCCGGGCCTGGCTGTTCAGCAACACCGGCCACCGGACCGATGCCGTCATGGTCGTCGTCGTGCACCACATCGCCAGCGACGGCTGGTCGACCAAACCGCTCACCGAAGATCTGTCGCGGGCGTACGCGGCCCGGCGGGAGGGGCGCGCCCCGGTGTGGGCGCCGCTACCGGTCCAGTACGCCGACTACACGCTGTGGCAGCGCGACCTGCTGGGCGACGACGGCGACCCGGGCAGCCCGATCTCCCGGCAGGTCGCCTACTGGCGGCAGGCCCTCGCCGGAGCCCCGGAGGAGCTGACCCTGCCGGTCGACCGCCCCCGGCCCGCGGTCTCCCGTCATCTCGGGTACACCGTGCCGGTGCGGATCCCGGCCGACGTGCACGCCCGGGCCCGCACGGTCGCCCGCGAGCAGGGCGTGACAGTGTTCATGCTGCTGCAGGCCGCCCTGGCGGTGCTGGTCGCGAAGCTGGGCGCGGGCACGGACATCCCGATCGGCTCTGCGGTCGCGGGCCGCACCGACGAAGCCCTTGACGATCTCGTCGGGTCGTTCGTCAACACGTTGGTCATCCGCACCGACGTGTCCGGTGACCCGACCTTCGCGGCGCTGCTGGCCCGTGTGCGCGAGCGGACCCTGGCCGCGTTCGAGCACCAGGACGTGCCGTTCGAGCGGCTGGTCGAGGAGCTGGCCCCGGCCCGCTCGCTGGCCCGGCACCCGCTGTTCCAGGTGCTGCTCACGATGCAGAACAACGCCGGCGCTGACCTGGACCTGCCCGGTGTACGCGCCGGCGAGGTCCCGTACACGACGGCGGCACCGGGCGAGGTGAACGCGGCGGTCGCCGAGGCGATGACGACCGCCGTCAAGTTCGACATCGACGTGATCGTCGGGGAGGCCTTCGCCCCGGACGGCGCCCCGGACGGCATCTTCGGCGGTCTCAGCGGCTCGGTGGACCTCTTCGACGCGCCGACCGTCGCCGTCATCGCCGAGCGCTGGATACGCGTCCTGGCCGCCGCCACGGCCGCCCCCGATCGGCCGGTCTCCGCGATCGACGTGCTGACCGCCGACGAGCGGCACCGGCTGCTGGCGGACTGGAACGACACGTCCACCGACCTGCCCGACCGGACGGTACCCGAGATGATCACCGCCCAGGCGGCCCGGACGCCCGACACGGTCGCGCTCGTCTGCGACGGGTCCGAGGTCTCGTACCGGGACCTGGAGGCGCGGGCCAACCGCCTGGCGAGGTTCCTGACCGGGCTCGGCGTGCGCACCGAGTCGGTGGTGGGCCTGTGCCTGCCACGCGGCCTCGACACGATCGTGGCGATGCTGGCGGTGTGGAAGGCCGGCGGCGCGTACCTGCCGCTCGACCCGGCCCACCCGGCAGACCGGATCTCGTTCATGCTCGCCGACGCGCGGGCGGCCGTGCTGGTCGCGACCGAGGACCTGCTGGACGAGCTGCCGGTCGGCCGGCTGCGCACCCTCGCGCTGGACGACCTGCGGCTGGCACGCACGTCCGCCGACCCCGTGGACGCCCGCGCGCTGCCGGGGCAGCTGGCGTACGTCATCTACACGTCCGGGTCGACCGGGGCGCCGAAGGGGGCCGGCGTGACGCACGGGGGCCTGGCCAACTACGTCGCCTCGGTGCCGTCGCGGGTCGGGCTGGCCGGGCCGGGCCGCTACGGGGTGCTGCAGGGGCAGGTCACCGACCTCGGCAACACCGTGGTGTTCGGGGCGCTGACGACCGGCGGAACCCTTGTCGTGGCGCCGGAACCGGTGGTCACCGACCCGGCCGGGATGGCCGGCTTCGTGGCCACGCATCGCATCGACGCGATGAAGATCGTGCCCTCGCACCTGGCCGCCCTCGGCGCGGGGCCGGCCGGGCTGCCCGGCGTGCTGCCCGGGCGGGCGGTCGTCCTCGGGGGCGAGGCGGCCCCGGCGGACCTGGTGCGCGAGCTGCTGGCCGGCGACGAGCGCGCGGTCTTCAACCACTACGGGCCCACCGAGACCACGATCGGGGTGCTGACGGCCCGGCTGGACGGGGCGGTGCCGGCGCCGATCGGCCGGCCGGTCGCGAACACCCGCGCGTACGTGCTCGACGACCAGCTCACGCCCGTCCCGGCCGGTGTGGCCGGCGAACTGTACGTCGCTGGGGCACAACTGGCCCGCGGGTACGTGGGCCGCCCCGCCCTGACGGCCGAACGTTTCGTGGCCGACCCGTTCGACAGCACCGGTGGCGGCCGGCTCTACCGCACCGGGGACGTCGTGCGCCGCACCCGCGACGGCGACCTGGTGTACCTGGGCCGCGCCGACGAGCAGGTGAAGCTCCGCGGGTTCCGCGTCGAGCCGGGCGAGGTCGAGGCCGTGCTGACCACGCACCCGCAGGTCGCACTCGCCGCTGTCGTCGCCCGCGAGGACGCCGCCGGGGAACGCCGCCTGGTGGCCTACGTCGTCCCCGTCGACACGGACGACCCGGTGCCGCCGGCCACGGTGAAGCAGTTCCTCGCCGGTCGTCTTCCCGATCATCTGGTGCCGGCGGCCGTTGTGACCCTGGCGGAGCTGCCGCTGACCGGCAACGGGAAGCTGGACCGCCGCGCCCTGCCCGCGCCGGAGGTCACCACCACCGCCCGATCGGGGCGCGGCCCGGCCGACGCCCGCGAAGAGCTGCTGTGCCAGGCGTTCGCGCAGATCCTCGGGCTCGACACGGTCGGCGTCGACGACGACTTCTTCGACCTGGGCGGCCATTCTCTCCTGGCGGTCAGGCTGGTCAGCCGCATCCGCACGCTGCTGGGCACCGAGGTCGACATCCGCACCCTGTTCGAGGTGCCGACACCGGCCGGTCTGGCCGGGCGGCTCTCGACCGCCCGGGCGGCGCGGGCCGCGCTGACCCCGCAGACACGCCCCGCGCGGATCCCGCTGTCGTACGGCCAGCGCCGCCTGTGGATCATCGACCAGCTGGAAGGGGCGAGCCCGACGTACAACATCCCGGTCGTCGTCCGGCTGCCCGGCCGGGTCGACCGGGACGCCCTCGCCGCCGCGCTGCGTGACGTACTCGGCCGGCACGAGGTGCTGCGGACCGTCTTCCCGACCGCCGACGGCGAGCCGTTCCAGCGCATCGTCGGCCTCGACGACCTGGACTGGCACCTGCGGGTCGCCGAGGTCGCCGGCGCCGACCTGCCCGCGGCGATCGCCGAGGCCGAGCGGCACGTCTTCCACCTGGCGACCGAGGTGCCCATCCGGGCCTGGCTCTTCACCGCCGGGCCCGAGGACAACGTGCTCGTCGTCGTGGCACACCACATCGCCAGCGACGGCTGGTCCTGGGGGCCGCTCGGCGACGACCTCACCACGGCCTACGAGGCCCGCCGCGAGGGTCGCGAACCGTCCTGGACGCCGCTGCCCGTGCAGTACGCGGACTATGCGCTGTGGCAGCGGCAGCTGCTCGGCGACGACCAGAACCCGGACAGCCTCATCTCCCGGCAGGTGGCCCACTGGCGGCGGGCCCTGGCGGGGCTGCCGGAGGAGCTGAGCCTGCCGTTCGACCGGCCGCGGCCCGCGTTGATCGGCCACAGCGGCACCCGCACCATGCTCGCCGTGCCCGCGCCGGTGCACGCCCGGCTGCTCGCGGTGGCCCGGGACCAGGGCGTCACCATGTTCATGGTGCTGCAGGCGGCCCTGGCCGCGCTGCTGTCCAAACTCGGCGCCGGCACGGACGTCCCGATCGGCTCGGCCGTCGCCGGGCGCACCGACGAGGCCCTCGACGGCCTGGTCGGGTACTTCGTCAACACCTTCGTGATGCGCACCGACCTCTCGGGCGACCCGACGTTCGCGGAGCTGCTGGCCCGCGTGCGCGAGACGGCACTGTCGGCGTTCGAGCACCAGGACGTGCCGTTCGAACGGCTCGTGGAGGAACTCTCACCGGCCCGTTCCCTGGCGCGGCACCCGCTGTTCCAGGTGATGCTGTTGCTGCAGGACGCCGCCGTCGCCGAGGCGGACCCCGCCGGCGGCGACACCGCGCCGGACCAGGCCGCGACCGCGAAGTTCGACCTCGACTTCAGCATCGGCGAGGTGTACGCCCCGGACGGCACGCCCGCGGGCCTGTATGGCGGTCTGGTCGCCGCGACCGACCTGTTCGACCCCGCGTCGGCCCGCCGGATCGCCGAGCGCTGGGTGCGCGTGCTGGACGCGGTCAGCTCCGACCCCGGGATCCGGCTCAGCGAGGTCGAGGTCCTGGCCGGCGACGAACGGGCGACCATCCTCACGACGTGGAACGACACGGCCGCCGCGATCCCCGCCGCGACTGTCGTCGGCCTGTTCGAGGACCAGGCCGTCCGTACACCGGAAGTAGTGGCGATCTTCGCGGGCGACGCGGAGGTCACGTACGCGGAACTCGACGGGCGCGCCAACCGCCTCGCCCGGCTGCTGATCGAGCGGGGCGTCGGGCCGGACACCATCGTCGCCGTGGTGCTGGAGCGGGAGGTCGAGCTCGTCGTGGCGCTCCTGGCCGTGCTCAAGGCCGGGGCCGCGTACCTGCCGATCGACCCCGCCTATCCCGCCGGCCGCACCGCGTTCGTGCTCGCCGACTCCGGCGCGGTGTGCCTCATCAGCGACCGGAGCCTGCTCGACCGGCTCGAGGAGTTCGAGGTGCGCGTCGGCGGCTACGACATCGTGCCGGTCGTGCTGCTCGACGACCCCGCCGTCGCCGATGACCTGGCCGCACGGCCCGGCGGACCGGTCGAGCACGCCGCGCTGCTGCCGGAGCACCCGATCTGGGTCATCTACACCTCCGGATCCACCGGCCGGCCCAAGGGGGTGCTCGTCGGGCACCGCGCCGTCGTGAACTTCCTGATGTCGATGCGCGAACGGTTCGCGTTCCGCCCCGGCGACCGGCTGCTGGCCGTCAGCACGGTCGGCTGCGACATGGCGGGCCTGGAGTTCTACCTCCCGCTCATCTGCGGCGTACCGATGATTCTCGCGTCGCAGGAACAGGTGCTCGACCCGTGGGCGCTGCGGGACCTGATCCGGACCCGGGCCGCGACGGTCGTGCACGCCACGCCCAGCCTCTGGCGCGGTCTCGTCGCCGACGACGACGATCACATCGACTGGACGCGGATCCGGGTGTACGTCGGCGCCGAGGCGCTGCCCGAAGACCTGGCCCGGACCCTTCTGGCGCGCACACCGGCACTGACCAACATGTACGGCCCGACCGAGACCACCGTCTGGTCCACGGCGAAACTGATCGACGGCGACGCCGCCGACCTGACGTCCATCGGCGGCCCGATCGCCAACACCCGGCTGTACGTGCTCGACGACGCGCTCGTGCCGGTCGCGCCGGGCGTCCACGGCGAGCTCTACATCGCCGGTGACGGCCTGGCCCGCGGCTACCTGGGCAGGCCCGGTCTGTCGGCCGAACGGTTCGTCGCCTGCCCGTTCGGCGGCGGCCGGATGTACCGCACCGGCGACGTGGTGCGCTGGCACGGCGACGGAGACCTCGCGTTCCTCGGCCGCGTCGACGACCAGGTGAAGATCCGCGGCTTCCGGGTCGAGCTCGGCGAGGTCGAGGCCGTCGTCGCCGCTCACCCCCGGGTCGCCCAGGCCACCGTGATCGCCCGCGAGGACGAACCGGGGGACCGGCGCCTGGTCGCCTACGTCGTGGCGGACCGGGACGTCGAGGACGACCTGCCCGCCCAGGTGCGGACGTTCGTGGCGGTGCGCCTCCCGGCGTACATGGTCCCGTCGGCGGTCGTCGTGCTCGACGCGATGCCCCTGATGCCGAACGGCAAGCTCGACCGCAAGGGCCTGCCCGCCCCCGACCCGACGGCCGTGCCGACGATCGACATCAGCACGGTCACCGCCCTGGAGCGCCACATCCGCGAGGTGTTCGCCGAGGTCCTCGGGCTGGAGTCGGTCGGCGTCGACGACGACTTCTTCGAGCTGGGCGGTCACTCGCTGCTGGCCGTGCGGGCGGTCGCCCGGTTGAAGGAGCGGGGCATGTCGTTCGCGGTCCGCGACATCTTCGCCGCGCCGACCGTGAGCGGCCTGATGGACCGCACGAACCTGTCGTCGTTGCGCGATGTGCTCGACGTGCTGCTGCCGATCAGGGAGAAGGGCGACCGGGCGCCCCTGTTCTGCTTCCACCCCGCCGGCGGCCTGAGCTGGTGCTACATGCCGATGGCCGGATTCGTGCCGAGCGACATCCCGGTGTACGCCCTGCAGGCGCGGGGGCTGGACGGGCAGACCGCGTTCGCGACCACGATGGAGGAGATGGCGCAGGACTACCTCGACCAGATGCGCACCGTCCAGCCCACCGGGCCGTACCGTCTGCTCGGCTGGTCCTCCGGCGGGCGCGTCGCGCACGAGATCGCGGTCAAGCTCCAGGAGGCCGGCGACGAGGTGTCGGCGCTGATCCTCCTCGACGTCTATCCGCCACCCCCCGTTCCCGATCCAGCGTCGCAGACGGCCGATCCGGCCGAGCTGGAGGAGCTGCCGCCGGACCCCGAGGCGGAGCTGCAGGACCTGAGGGACTGGGTCCGCCGGCTGACCGGCCCGCTGGGCGGACTGTCGGACGACGACTGCATGCGCCTCGCCCGGCTGTTCCAGAACAGCCGGCGGATCTCCGCCGAACACACGTACCGGCGGTTCGACGGCGACGCTCTGGTGCTCGTCGCGGCGGCGGACCGGCCGGACGACGCCCCGACCGCCCAGGCATGGGAGCCCTACGTGGGCGGCACGATCCGGGAGGCCCGGATCCCCTGCCTGCACAGCCAGATGGTGGACCCGCAATGGCTCGGCGACGTCTGGGCGGCGATCGCGGACGTGATGCAGTGAGCGGCTCCTCGGACCGGCTCGGCCCGCTCCCCGCGTTTCTCGGCACCGACGCGCGGCAACCGGTCGCCTGGGTCCGGATGCCCACCGGTGACGAGATGTGGGTGGTGAGCGACTACACGCTCGCCCGCATCGTGCTCACCGATCCGCGGTTCAGCCGGGCCGCGGCGGCCCGGCCGGAGGCGCCGAAGTTCAACACCGCCAACCCGTCGCGCAACTCCATCATGAGCATGGACGGCAGCGAACACACCCGGCTGCGCCGGCTGGTGAACGGCGCGTTCACCCCGTCCCGCACCGCCGCGATGACCCGGTACGTGGAGGAGCTCACCGACCGGCTCCTGACAGAGGTCGCCGAGACCGGGCCGCCGGCCGACCTCATCGCGTCGTTCGCCACCCCGTTGCCGATCGCCGTGCTCACCCGCCTGCTCGGCGTGCCCCTGGAGGACGGCGAGCAGTTCCGGACCCGGGTCGAGATGCTCTTCGACATCACCTTCAGCACCCCGCGGGAGAAGGCGCAGCACGGCATGGCGCTGGTGGCGTACATGACCGGGCTGATCGAACGCAAACGCCGGCACCCCGGGGACGACCTGATCAGCGCGCTCATCGCCGCGCAGGACGGTGGCGCGCTGTCCTCGGAGGCGCTGCTCCACCTCGGCCTGGCCCTGCTGATGGCCGGGTACGAGACGACAGTCGGCCAGCTCGGGCTGGCGGCGCTGTGGTACCTGACCGAGCCGTCGCTGCGGGCGAGACTCGACGGCGGTGAGGTGTCCGGGGCGATCGTCGAGGAGCTCATCCGGCTGACCCCCGCGGCGTCGGTGAGCTTCCCCCGGGTCGCCCTGGAAGACGTGCGTCTGGGCGACGTCACCGTCCGGGCCGGGCAGGCCGCGCTCGTCGACGTGGTGCACGCCAACCGCGACGGGCAGGTGTTCCCGGATCCCGGGCGGCTCGAGGCCGACGGGCGCGCGACCGCTCACCTCACGTTCGGGATCGGCCCGCACTACTGCGTCGGTGCCCCGCTCGCGCGCATGCAGGTGCGGACGGCGCTGAGCAGGATGATCGCCCGGTTTCCCGGCCTGGCGCTCGCCCCTGGGCCGGACGCGGTGCGGTGGAAGGACGGGCTGACCACCCGGGGCCTGACCCACCTCCACGTCACCTGGTGACGGGTCCGGCCCGGCCGGACCCGATGATGGTGTTCAACCGTCGGCATTCTTCAGTTGAACGTCGTGCGCCCGCTCATCGTGGCGGGCCGGAATCCCGGTGTGCGGCCCGATCGGCGTACACCAGATCCAGATAGCGGTCGCCGCGGTCGGGCAACAGCGTCACGATCGAGCTGAGCGGCGCGACGGCCGGCACCAGCTTCTGAATGGCGGCGATCACCGAGCCCGACGAACCGCCGGCGAAGATGGCCTCGCGGGCCACCAGATCCCGGCAGCCGGCGATGGCCTCGTCGTCGGTCACGTGGATGACCTGGTCGATGAGGCGCATGTCGAGCAGTTCCGGCACCCGTGACGCGCCGATGCCCGGAAGGCGCCGGGGGCCGGCCGGGGTGCCGAACACGACGGATCCGACGGCGTCGACCGCGACCACGCGCAGCCGGGGATGCGCCTGCTTGAGCCGTTCGGCGATGCCGACGAGCGTGCCGGTGGTGCTGACCGCGAGGACCAGATAGTCGACGGGGCCGGGCAGATCGGCCAGGATCTCCGCCGCGGTGAGGTGGTGCGCCCGCGGGATCAGCGCGTTGGCGTACTGGTTGATCCAGACCGACGACGGGTCGGCCGTCAGCAACTGGCGGACCCGGTCGATCCGGGCTTCGAGGTAGCCACCCTGCGGCGCAGGGACGTCGACCATGTCGATGGTCGCGCCGAAGCTCTTGAGGATGGTGAGGTTGCTGGCCGTGATGTTCGGATCGACCACCAGCGTCAGGCGCAGATGGTAGATGCTGGCCATCATGGCGAGCGCGACACCGAAGTTCCCGGACGTGCTCTCGACGACATGGGTGTCGGGCTTCAGGACTCCGTCCTCGACACCGCGCTCGATGACGTACCGGGCGGCCCGGTCCTTGACACTGCCGGCCGGGTTGAGGAACTCGAGCTTCGCGTAGACACGGGGCGCGTCCGCGCCGAACAGTCGCTGCAACTGGACCATAGGCGTGGATCCGACGCAGCTCACCACATTTGAGTGCAGCAAGACATCCTCTTTGATGCGTGGGAACGGTTGCCGGGCACGGTCACACGTCAGTACCGGCACGGTGTCAGCGCCCCAGAACCTTGTCAACCGAACGACTTCGGCGCTGTGGAGTGCCCCGCGCGCACGACGATCGGAACTCGACAAACAGCGGCCCGGCACGAAGACTGGCCGTCGGAGGAAGGTGTCGTCGCCGACGAAGGTGGAGCCTTTTGCGACCGGACGAGATTCTGATCATCGATCGCGACACCGTTGAGCGGTGCCTGGCGAAACAGGACCCGGTGGCGCTGGTCGAGTCGATGCTCCATCATCACGCCGCAGGCGGCACCGTGTTGCCGGCCGAGGGGTACCTCGCGTGGCGCAACGGTGTCGGCGCCTACACGCGCGCCATCGCGATGCTCGGCGGGTCCGACACGTCGTCCGGGCGTACGTACGGGATGAAGCTCATCAACGCGTCGGTGAGCAACCCGGGCCTCGGCATCGAACGGGCCGGCGGGTTCACGGTGCTGTTCGATCCCGAGACGGCCCGGCCGACCGCACTCGTGGAGGCGGGCTTCATCAGTGCCGAACGCACGGCCGCGTACACCATGTCGACGTTGCGGGTGCTGGGCCCGGCGGGGTTCGACGAGGTGTCCATTGTGGGCTGTGGGACCATCGCGCGGGCGCACGTGCGGCTCCTGCACCGCTATTTCGGGGCCGTGCGGCGCATCCACGTGCACGACATCGACCCCGAGCGGGCGCGGCGGTTCGCGTCGGACGTGACCGGGCGGTTCCCGGAGTACACAGTGGACATCCACCCGGACGTGCACTCGTGCGTGTCGGCCAGCCAGGTCCTCGTGACGCTGACCGTCTCCGACGAGCCCTACATCGAGGCCGGCAGTCTTCGGCCCGGGACGTTCGTGGCCCACGTGTCGCTCGACGACCTGCGCCCCGAGGTGTTCGAACACGCGCAGGCCGTGTACGTCGACGACCTCGGCCTCGTGTGCGACAACCCGCGACGGATCCTGGGCGCGCTCATCCGCGACGGCCGGGTCGCGGTGCCCGGCACCTCGGACGCACCCGGGTCCGGCCCCGGCCGGGCGATCACCGGCGCGTACGGCGACGTCCTGCGCGGCGCGCTGCCGGCGGTCCGTCCGGACGACGGATTCGTCGTCAGCAATCCGTTCGGGATGGCTGTCGCGGACGTGGTCATGGGCCGGGCGGTCGCCGATCTGGCCCGCGCCGAGGGTTTGGGAGTCATGGTGGACCTGCTGGGCGCGGCCACCCGAGCGGGGGGAGCCGCGTGATGAGCGGTCGCAGTCTGATCTCGATCGCCGACCTGACGACGGCCGAGCTGGAGCACCTGGTGGCCCGCTCGGGTGAGTACTTCACCGCGCAGCCGGTGGACCACCGGCCGTTGCGGGACAAGGTCGTCGGCGTCCTCTTCACGGTCACGTCCACGCGTACCCGGACGGCGTTCAGCAGCGGCGTGGCGCGACTGGGCGGGACGGTTGTTGCATACGGGCCGCGGGATCTGCAACTGGTCACCGGCGAGACGCTCGATGACACCGCACGGGTGTTCGGTGGAATGCTCGACGCGCTCGTGGTGCGCGACCCGGTGCCCATGGCCGATCTGCGCCGGTTCGCAGATGTCTCCGGCATCCCGGTCATCAACGCGATGGTGCGGGAGGAGCACCCGACGCAGGGTGTGAGCGATGTGGCCATGCTGCGGACGCACTTCGGCCGCCTCGACGGCCTGCACGTCGGGTACTTCGGGGAGGGCAACAACAGCGCGACCGCCCTGGCCCTCGGTCTGGCGAAGGTGCCCGGCCCGTCCTTGAGCCTGGCGACACCGTCCGGGTACGGCCTGGATCCCGCTTACCTGGCCGAGGCGCGGCAACTCGTAGCGGGGTCCGGCCGTCAGGTGCGCGAGGTCCACGACGTGAACGACCTCGGCGACGACCTGGACGTGGTCTACACGACGCAGTGGTGCACGACCGGCACGACGAAGCCCGATCCGGACTGGCGGCGGCACTTCGAGCCGTTCGCCGTCACCGAGGACCTGATGTCCCGGTGGCCCGGCGCGGTGTTCATGCACGACCTGCCGGCCCACCGCGGCGAGGAGGTCGCGGCCACGGTCCTCGACGGCCCCCGCTCGATCGCCTGGGCGCAGGCGCGGATGAAACTGGCCAGCGCGATGGCCGTTCTGGAGTGGTGCCTGGGCGGCTGAGACAGGGAACATCTAAGCCATTCGCGAAGAAGGTACGATTTGTCCAAAGTGCGGGCTTAGTACCTCGGAATCCGGGATGGCTATTGACAATGGCATAGAGCGTTCGCAATGGTTGCCGAGTCGATGACCTTTACGGGGTAGGTCATCCACACGGAAAGGCTGCCATGGACGACCGTGAGCTGAGGGCTTTCACTTCAATCGCCGAGTTCGGCCGTATGGACCTGGCGGCCAAGGAGCTGGGATATTCACAGCCGGCACTCAGTTATCAGATCAGGCGGTTGGAGTCGGCGCTAGGTGCGGCGCTGCTCACGCGAGGCCCGACCGGAGTCGAGTTGACCATCGCGGGGCAGCTGATCCTGCCGACCGCCCGGGCCACGCTCGTGCTCATCGAAGGCATGAAGCAGACTGCGGGCGTGGCCGACCGGCGCCGATGACGACGAGTTCACGCGCAGCGCCTTCCGGCCGTTCAACCGCGTCGTTGCGCAGTTGAACGGCTGGGCCGGCATTCGAATGGCGCCTGTTTCGCCGTCGGTCCATCGACAACGCTCTGTCACGTACATGTAGTAGGCATCTATAGCAGGCCGTTTTCGCGCAGGGCAAGGCGGTATTAGAACTTTTATGCAGCTGTGTCACCTTCGTCATTGCGGTGGCTACTCTTCCGGCAGACCTGGCCAGTCGGCGCACGGGGAGGGCCATCTTGGATCAGTCGACCGCTCCGACGTTGAGACTCGAACGGATGATGAAGGGTGCCGAACCGGTTGGTGGGAAACACCTGGACCTGTTGATCGGGGGAGCGTCGCCGACCCGGTTCGTGCCGATCACGTCGCTGCGGCCGGCGGACTCGCCCCGCCTCGACGGCGAGGACGTCGAGCACATCCAGATGCTGGCCGACGTGGAGACGAGGCTGCCGCCGATCCTCGTGCACCGCGCGACCATGCGGGTGATCGACGGGATGCACCGGTTGCGGGCCGCCCAGTTGCGCGGCGACGAGTGCATCGAGGTGCAGTTCTTCGACGGTTCGGCGCAGGAGGCGTTCGTCCTCGGCGTGAAGGCCAACATCTCGCACGGCCGGCCGCTGCCGCTGTCGGACCGCATCCGCGCCGCCGAGCGCATCATGGCGTCGCATCCCACCTGGTCCGACCGCGTGATCGCGGCCGCCGCCGGGCTGAGCGCGCGGTCCGTGGCGAACCTGCGACGCCGGCTGGCCGGCGACCTCGACGAGGTGGGGGAGGTCCAGGCGCGGACCGGCCGGGACGGCCGGGTCCGCCCCGTCGACAGCGCCGAGGGGCGGCTGCGGGCGGCGGACTTCATCGAGAAACACCCCGACGCGTCGTTGCGGGTGATCGCGCGCAGCGTCGGACTGTCGGCGGCGACCGTGCGCGACGTCCGGCAGCGTGTGGAGCGCGGTGAGAGCCCGGTGCCGTCGAGCCGGATCAAGCGGCAGGGCGCGGCGAACGGCGGCGCCGGACGCGGGGGAGGCCCCGCGACGGAGCCGGACCTGATCGGCATCGAGGCGTTGGTGCACGGGCTCAAGGCCGACCCGTCGTTGCGGTTGACGGACTCGGGACGGCGGCTGCTGCGGTGGGTACTGACGAAGGTCCTCTCGCCCCAGGAATGGCAGGAGGTCAGCGACGGGTTGCCGCCCCACGCGGCGTACGTGCTCAGCGACGTGGCCCGCCGGTGCGCGACGGAGTGGCAACGCGTCGCCGACGACCTGGAGCAGCGCACCCGCAAGATGGCCTGACATCGAGCGGCGGCCCGGACCCCGGGTGCCGTGGCGTCGTCGCCGGTGAGTTGTCCGGCACGGGCGGCGTCCTACAATCGGCCGGTGACAGGTCTCTCGCCGCGGCAGCAGGATCTCCTGCGGCAATGGCTGCCGGACGCGACCGTCGAGCACGACCACAGCTGGGGATTGGTCGCGACCACCGTCCTCGAGGTGACCTCCGGCGGCGCCCGGTTCATCGTCAAGGCCGGCGGCGTCAGCGACCACCACATCGTCCGCGAGCTGCAGGCGCACCGGCACTGGCTCGGCCCGTGGACGTCCCGCGGCCTGGCGCCGGCGCTGGAGCACGGCGACGACGACGCGAAGCTGCTCGTCACCCGGCACCTGCCGGGCGGCCTCGTCCTCGGCACCGCCTTCGAGGACGAGCCCGCCACCTACCGGCAGGCCGGCGCCCTGCTGGCGCTGCTGCATGCGCAGCCCGCGGCGGCCGACAACGACTACGAGCGGCGCGAGAACGCCAAGTCGCTGGCCTGGTTGGACGGTCCGCACCGGATCCCGGCAGCAACGGCCGAGCGGCTGCGGGCCGAGATCGCCGGCTGGCCGACGCCGCCGGCCCGCCTGGTCCCGACGCACGGCGACTGGCAGCCCCGCAACTGGCTCGTCCACGACGGTGCCGTCGCCGTCATCGACTTCGGCCGCGCCGCGATGCGCCCCGCCGCGAGCGACCTCACCCGCCTCGCCGCGCAGCAGTTCCGCCGCGACCCGTCGCTGGAGGCGGCGTTCCTCGACGGGTACGGCGCCGACCCGCGCGACCCCGCCGCGTGGCACCGCACCCGGGTCCGCGAGGCGATCGCCACGGCCGGCTGGGCGTACAAGGTGGGCGACGAGACCTTCGAGGCCCAGGGCCACCGGATGATCGCCGAAGCCCTCGCCACGACCTGACGCCCGCAGGCGGCGACAGCTCCTCTGTCGTTCCGTCGCGCCGGAGCGGGGCGCTCGCGACCTCGGGGAGCACACGCGTCCGCGGGCGGCTACGGGCTGGTGTGGAACTCGCGCTCGCGGTAGGTCAGCGGGGCGTCGGCCGGGCCGATCCAGGCGTCGGCGACCTCGGCGACGACCACCGTCGAGCTGCCGACAGGCAATCGGTGCAGGGCCGTGCAGCGCAGCGCCGCCGGCACGCCGTGCAGCAGCGGCTCGCCCGTGGGCAGCGTCGTCCACGGCTGGTCGGCGGTGAACCGGCGGCCGCCTGGCTGGGCGAACTGCCGGGCCAGGTCCTCGTGCGCGGCGCCGAGCAGGTGTACGACGAAGCTGCCCGCCGCCACGATCAGCCGTGCCGACGGCGAGTCCATGACCGAGAACGACAGCGCCGGCGGGGCCAGCGACACCGATGCGACGCTCGACGCCGTCAGGCCGACGGGGCCGTCCGGCCCGGCAGCGGCGATGACCGCCACCCCCGTCGGGTAACCACGGAAGGCCGCCTTGAACGACGCCACGACACCCGTGCCGACCTCGAGGGTCACCGCCGCCCCGCCTTCCGTCCCGCTCGTGGACAACACCGACACCGCAACCCTAAAACCTCAACCGGACTTGAGGTCAACAGCGTGGCGTCACGGACGAGGAGCGCTCGGAGTTCCTCTGCGCGCCCTGAGGTCCGCGCGGGCGCGGCCGTACTCGGCGAGGGCGTGGAAGGCGGCCTTCGGCGTCCACGTGCCGTCCGGCAGCACCCGCACGATCCCGCGCGCGGCCAGGTCGAAGTCGCGCCGCGGGTCGTCGGTCGTCGGCAGGTGCCGGTTGGCGAAGGTGTACACGAACGCCGCCTCGACGCCGCCTGCCTCGTAGTCGCGCAGCAGGTCCACGAGGTATCGGGCCTGCCCATCCTCGTCGCGCTCCAGGCCGGCGGTGAGCGACGCGGCGCGGCCGTGCTCGTCGTAGGTCACCGGCTCCGCCGCGCCCGCCACGTCGGCGGCGCCGCGGAACGTGCAGCAGCCGAACTCGGTCGCGGCGTACGGCTTGCCCTGGCCCACGGCCGCCGCCAGGGTCTGCGGGAACGCCGCGGCGTTGGTCGCGTCGCGGTAGCCGGCGTCGCTGGCGATGATGTCGAACGGTGCCCAGTCCACGGCCTCGAGGGGGATCGAGGCGTACCCGACGGGTCCGCCGAAGCGCTCCCGCACCGCCGGGACCGCCTCGGCGAAGAAGGCGTGGACCGCCGCGCGTGCGGCCGGGACGGCCTCCCGCATCCGCATCGGGTCGGTGAACAGCGCCATCCGCTCGGTCAGGTCCCGGCCGGGCAGGAAGCCGTCGGTGAACATCGAGATCTCGGAGCCGACCAGGTACACGACCCGGGCGCCGTCGCGCCGCAACCGCTCGGCCCGCGACGCGCCGTCGAGCACGAAGGCCATGAGCTCGTCGCGGTCGAGGCCGTTGGTGAACGGGCAGTACCAGACCTCGAGGCCGGCGTCGGCGGCGAGCCGCGCGGTCAGCTCGAGCCGGTCCTGCTCGCCGCCGGTGACGCGCACCGCGTCGCAGTGCAGCTCGTCGCGGATGACGCGCAGGTCGCGCCGCACGGTCTCCGCGTCGAACGGCTCATGGGTGGTGGACCCGGCGCTCACGAAGCCGGTGTCGTAGTTCATGCCGAAGACGCGCATGAGGTCCTCCTCGCCTATAAGGTACGACGCGTACCCTATAAGGTACGTCCGGTACCCTGCAAGTCATGAGCACGCGGCGCCGCGGCGAGGACCTTGAGCGGGCGATTCTGCACGCGGCGGCGGAGGAGCTACGGGAGTCCGGCTACGCGGGCATGACCATGGACCGGGTCGCGGGGCGGGCCGGGACCAACAAGAACGCCATCTACCGCCGCTGGCCGAACCGTGCGGCGCTGGGCATCGCCGCGTACCGGCACCTGTCCGACGCCGTCCTGCCTGACCCGGACACGGGCACCCTGCGGGGCGACGCGCTGGAGATGCTGCGCCGGGCGAACCAGACCTGGTCCTCACCGCACGGCGCGATCCTGCGCGGCCTGCTCGCCGCCGCGGCCGACGACCCCGAGCTGCTCACCCTCATGCGCGAACGCTCCGGCGCCGACACCATGGACCGGGCCTGGCTGGCGATGCTCGAACGGGCCGCCGCCCGTGGCGAGGCGCCGGCGGCGGCCGTCCACCTGAGGGTCGCGGCCACGCCGATGCTGCTGCTGCGCGCCGAGTACGCGATGCGCGGCATCCCTTCCGTCCCCGACGAGGTGCTCGTCGAGATCGTCGACGAGGTGTTCCTGCCACTCGTCCGCGGCCGCGGCTGAAGTGTCGCAGCGCACTTGAAAGTTCCTCGCAACTGATTGACCTTCCTGAACCCGCATGCAATTGGCTCCGGCAGGTGCCGGCGCCGGGCGATCCCGAGCATCGGAGATGGGTCGGACAGCGGTACGCCCACCTGGTGCTGCGCGACCGGATGTGCGTGGCGTTGAGCCGTTCGACGGGGACACGATCGACCGCACAGGTCCCGGCGAACCGCGCCGGCAACCGGTGCGGTTCGCCGCTGCCCACGCTTCAGTACGCGATGTCCACGACGAGGCGGGTCGGGTCGGTCAGGAGCATGACCCGGTAGCCGGTGCGGTGGTGGGTGGTGATGAACGCCGACACGGTGCCGTTGTCGTAGACGGTGAACGACACCGACTGTGCCTGGGACAGGCCGGTCGGCGCGGGGTTCGGGCCGGTGACGACGCCGCGCTGGGTGGTGGCGGCGGTGAGGCCGACGTGGATCGTCGTCGGGTTCGGCGCCGTGTAGGCGACGCTGATCAGCGGCGTGGTCGCCGTGCTCAGGTCGAGGACCACGCGGTCGTAGCCGGGGTGCGCGGCCGACCGCACGCCGGCGATCTGGACCTGTGCCGCGGTGCCGGCGCCGCCGAGGAACCGTTCGGTGGTGAACGGCTGGGTGGGCTGGTGCGCGACGTCCACCGCGATCCGCGGCGGGTTCGTCAGCCGCAGCACCCGGAAGCCGACCCCGTCGGCGAGCCCGAGACCGAAGCTGATGTACCCCTCGGACGCGCCGCCGGACTTGATCTGGCGCAGGGTCGGCAGGCGCGGGTCGTACACCCGGGTGAGGTCGATCGTGGACGCGCCGGTCGCGACGTCGTGGGCGAACGCGCCGTCGAACACGACCCGCAGCGTCGTGGCGCCCGCCAGCGGGATGGTGGCGCCGCTGCCGGCGGCGACGAGCGGGCCGTACTCCACGCGGTACCCGGGGGTGCCGCCGGTGAAGTCGAAGACGGTGCGGTCGTAGGCGTCGTGCCGGCCGGTCCGGACGCCCACCAACGTCGGCGGGTGCGGGTCCCACGGCGGCACGGTCGCGGTGCCCGTGATGGGCGTGACGCCCGTCGGGGCGGGCAGGTCGTCCGCCGCGGCCGCGGTGCCCGGCAGGGCGAGGACCGGGACGAGCAGCAGGGCGGCGGACAGCAGTCGGAGCTTGGTCATCCGCATGGCAGTGGCCTTTCCAGAGGGATCGAGTGCGATGACACGACCCAGACGCCCGACCCCTCCCGCCGGTTGACGCACCGCGCCCGCCGTGTCCTCGATTCGACACCAGATTTCGAAAACGATGGATGTGTCGGCGGCCGTCGCGGAGCCTGGATCCGCAGCGTGCGAAGGGAGCGATGGTGGGACGAGTGCGTTTTGCCGCGTTGGTACTGGCTACCGCGGCGGCGATGCTGGCGCCGGTGCTCGCCGACGCGCCGCTCGCGGACGCGGCGACGGGGCGGCCCGTCGACGGCGGCGCCGCCATGTACCCGCGGGCGGTCCGGCTCGCGGCCTCCGGCGCCGCCAACGGCCGGGTCCTGCTCACCGTCACCCAGTTCCCGGCTGGCGGCCCGGCCGGCGCGATCTACGAGAACACCGGCGGCGGGTTCCAGCGGGTCGGCACCGTCGCCGACCCCGACGCGCGGCAGGGGCTGTGCTGCACGACGCTGTTCGAGCTGCCCCGGCAGGTCGGCGCGCTGGGCGCCGGCACGCTGCTGTGGGCCGGCGCCGTCGGCCAGGACGGCGGCGGCGAGCGGCGCATGGCGATCCGGCTGTGGGCCAGCAACGACGTCGGGCGCAGCTGGCGGTTGCTGTCGACGGTGGCCCGGTCCGGCAACAGCGGCGGGCTGTGGGAGCCGGAGCTGGCCGTCGACGCGGCCGGGCGGCTCGTCGTGTACTTCGCCGACGAGAGCCAGCCGGGCCGCAGCCAGGTCCTCGTCCAGGCGGTCTCCACCGACGGTGTGAACTGGCCGGCCCGCAGCGTCATCGTCACCGGCCCGCAGCCGGGGCACCGGCCGGGCATGCCGGCGGTGCGGCGGATGCCCGACGGGCGCTGGCTGCTGGCCTACGAGGTGTGCGGGTTCGGCGGCCAGTACGACTGCGCGGTCCGCAGCCGTACCTCGGCGGACGCGACCACCTGGGGTGACCCGGCGCGACTCGACCCGGTCGTGACCGCCGCCGACGGCCGTTACCTCACCGCCACCCCGACACTCGCCACCACCGCCACCGGCCGGGTGCTGCTCATCGGCCAGCGGGTCCGCAACGCCGACGGCACCGACGCCGCGGTCAACGGCCGGGCCATGTTCACCAGCCTCGACAACGGCCGCGGCTGGTACGTCACCGCGACCCCGGTCGCCGTCCCGGGCGCCCGCACCGGCGTCTGCCCCAACTACAGCCCCGTCGTGGTGCCGACGCTGGACGGCACCGGCGTGCTGCAGGTGACGACCGACGACACCGGCGCCGGCTGCCGCGCCGCCTACGACGACGCGCTCCTGCCGCCGTCCTCGACCCGCACCGGGCGGCTCACCGCGTCCGGCGGCGCGTGCGTCGACGTCGCCGCGGGCGGCGGCAGCAACGGCAACGCCGTGCAGACCTGGCAGTGCAACGACGCGCCCGTGCAGCGGTGGACGCTGCGGCCGGACGGCTCCCTCGAGGCCCGCGGCCGCTGCCTGGACCTCCCGGGCGCGGCGACCGCGGCGGGCACCCCGCTGCAGATCTGGGACTGCAACGGCTCCCCCGCCCAGCAGTGGCTGCGCCGCGCCGACGGCGCCCTGCTCAACCCCAACTCGGGCCGCTGCCTGGACGCCCCCGACGCGACCTTCTGCCCCGAGACGACCACCGCCGGCGTGCGCCTGCGGTCGTACAACTTCCCGGACCGGTACGTGCGGCACTACAACGCGGTCGGCTACATCGCCACCCCGGGCGGCGGGACCCCGTCGGACGCCCCGGCCGGCTTCGACGCCGACACGGCCTGGCGCCCGGAGCAGGGCCTCGCCGCCTGACGCGCTAGCCGAGCGTCCAGCTCGCCGCGGTGTTGTTCAGCGTCGCGCCCTCGATGTCGAGGTCGATGCAGGGAAGCGGTGGGGGTGGCGGCGCCCCGGGCGGAGAGGCGCCGCCACCGGATGTGCGCTAGGGCAGCGTCCAGAGCTGGTTGGCGCCGCCGAAGCAGGTCCAGATCTGCAGGCGGGTGCCATCGGCGGAGCTGTTGCCGGTCGCGTCGAGGCACTTACCGGAGCCGGTGTTCACCAGCTTCCCGGCGTTCACCGTCCACTTCTGCGCGTTACTACCGTTGCAGTCGTAGAGCTGCACGGTCGTGCCGTCGGCGGTGCCTGCGCCGGTCACGTCGAGGCACTTGCCGAGCGCGCGGAGGCTGTTGTCGGCGTTGCCCGTCGTCCACTGCTGGGCGCCGGTGCCGTTGCAGCCGTACAGCTGGACCGCGGTCCCGTTGGCCGAGCTGGCGCCGGCGACGTCGACGCACTTGCCGCCGATGCCGGTGATCTGTCCGGTGCGGGTGCCGCCGCCACCGGTCTGGGTGGCGGTCAGGGTCGGGTTGCCCGTCGCGGTGTTCCACGTGAACGTCGCCGAGGTCCGGGTCGGCAGGCTGTACACGAACGACTGGCCGCCCCAGTTGACCTTCAGCGTCTGCGTCGAGCCGCTGGAGTTGTAGGCGATGAGCGCCTTCGAGCCGTCCGGGTTCTTGAACGCCACGTTGGGGATGGTGGCGTTCGCGGTGGAGTCGATGCGCACGGCGCCGGGGCGGACGAACTTGGTGAGGTGCCCCATCGTGTAGTACTCGACGGTGTAGTCGACCTGGCCGCTGCGCGAGTCGCCGCGGTGCACGGTGATCAGGCCGGTGCAGGTGCCGCAGCCGCCGTTGTGCGGGCCCATGTTCTGGTCGACGGCGAGGCTCCACTTGGTCCAGGACCGGCCCCAGTTGCGGAAGTACTCGATGAGGTCGTACATGTCCTCGGAGTGCTGGTTGCCGACCCAGGTGCCACCGGAGTGCTCGGTGAAGTACTGGTTGACGTTCGGGAACTGGTTGTGGACCGTGGTCATCTGCGTTGGGCTGCCGCCGTAGTCGTGCCAGGCGATGCCGCCGAAGTTCGGGTGGCCGCGCAGCGCGGCGTCGTTGACCAGCGGCGCCACCCACGTGTCGTACGTGTCGAAGTTCCAGTCGCCGATGAGCAGCTTCGTGCTCAGGCCCGCGCCCTGCAGCGCCGGCATCAGGTCGTTCTTGGCGAAGGACTGCAGGCCGGAGACGGGCCACTGCATCGACGGGTAGCCGGGGCAGCAGCCGGGCTCGTTCTGCTGCGTCACATAGTTGACGTGCACGCCCTGCGCCTCGTAGCCCTGGACGTACTTGGTGATGTACTGCGCGTACGTCTTGTACCACTGGGCCTGCAGGTAGCCCTGGCTGTAGGCGTTGTTGTCCTTCATCCACGGCGGCGCCGACCACGGCGAGCCGATGACGATCATGCCCGGGTTGAGGGCCTTGGCCTGCTTGGTCAGTGCCATCACGTCGGCGTCCCGGGCGAGCGAGAAGTCGTTCAGGTCGCAGCAGGTGGTGTCGTACGAGTAGCTGTTCTGCGCCAGGTCCGAGGAGCCGATGACGTTGCGGGTGGCGCTGACGCCGATGCCGGCGGTCGGGCTGAACAGCTTGGTCATGACGTCGTTCTGGGTCGCCTGGCTCAGCGCGCCGCTGCCGCGGATGTTGAACGCGGCGGTGTCGGTGAACGACGCGCCGGCGCCCTCGAACGGCTGGTAGGTGCTGCCCTCGTTGACGGTGACCGTCTGGTTGGCGCTGCCGGTGCTGGCGGTGAACACGACCGAGGACTGCTGCTGCAGGCCGCGGGTCACGGTGCGGCCGCCGCTGTCGGAGGTGGTGGTGAGCCAGACGTTGACGCTCTCGTTGGCGGCGTTGGCGAACTGCTGGGGCAGCACGATCACGGCGGCGGCGACGACGCTGACGGCCGCCGCGACGGTGACGAGCCGCCCCCGCCGGCGCCGCGGCCGGGCGCCGCGCCGCATCTCGCTGGGTGGGCTGGACGGTTCGTGGGCATGCGACATGGGCGCGCCTTTCCGGGGCGGGACACGACCGGGAGCCATCGCTGGCGGGCGGGGCACGGTCGCCGGTGGGGGTGACGGGTGTTCCATAGAACACACCCGATGCGGTGTCGAGTCAATCAAAGCGAAGCACAAATTTTCTGTAAATTTGTTACATCGCTGCCGCGCCTGCCTATACTTCGCCGCATCCCGGGCCCCCTGCCGGCGACATACTGGAGGAGCCGACGTGCCGAGACGTGCGACGATCCGCGATCTCGCCCACCGCAGCGGCGTGTCGATCGCGACCGTGTCGCGCGTGCTCAACGGGCACGCGAACGTCGCCGCCGGCACCCGCGACCGGGTGCTGCACGCCGCCGGCCAGCTGGGGTGGCACGGCGGGCGCGCCACCGACGGCGACGTGGTGTTCGTCCGCTGCCCGTACGTGCTCAGCGACTACTTCGGGCTGATCGTCTCCTCGGTCGTGGAGACCGCCGAGCTGCACGGGATGAGCGTCATGATGAACGCCGGGAAGGGCGCCGCCGGCCGCAGCCCGCTCCCCGCGCTGCCGGACCGGCCGGGCGTGCGCGGTGCGGTGCTCATCCTGCCGCCCGAGCCCACCGAGGACCTGGTGATGCTCCGCGACCGGCGGTTCCCGTTCGTGGTCGTGGACCCCCGCACCGCGCCGCCGCGCGACGTCGTCGCCATCTCCTCCGCCCACTTCGCGGGCGCCCGCAGCCTCATGGCCCATCTGGTCGGGCTCGGGCACCGCCGGGTCGGGATCATCGGCGGGCCCCGCGAGTGGTCGGTCAACGACGGGCGGCTCGCCGGCTACGTGACGCCGCTCATCGAGCTCGGCCTCCTGCCGCCGTCCGAGCTGCTGCGCTTCGTCACCGAGCCGAACGAGGCGCAGGGCCACGCCGCCGCCTGCGACCTGCTCGACCTGCCCGACCCGCCGACGGCGCTGGTCGGTTTCAACGACAAGATCGCCGTCGGAATCCTGCGGGCGGCCGCCGAGCGGGGCCTGCGGGTGCCCGCGGACCTGTCGGTGGCGGGCTTCGACGACATCGACGTCAGCCGCGCCACCCACCCGATGCTCACCACGGTCCGCCAGCCTCTCGCCGAGCTCGGCCGGATGGCGGTGACCATGCTGCTACGCATGATCGGCGGCCACGAGCTCGACGCCCTGCACGTCGAACTGGCCACGGAACTCGTCGTCCGCGACTCCACCGCCCCGCCCCCGTCGATGTAACAGTTTCACGCAAGTGTTTCACGGCGCCCGGCCGGGACCGTCATCGGCGGGTTCGGCACACGCACGGCATGTTCAGCATGTACTTCCTCGCCGGTCAGCAGCTTCCACGACCCCCAGCCGGCGGGCACGAGGGTGCCGATGTGCAGGGCCAGATCGGCATGGTTCACCCTGTGGCGTTCTCGTCGAAGTGCCGCCGGATCGCGGTGCGGGCTTCGGGGCTCTTGACGAAGCCCAGCCACTTCCGGGCCGGGCTGGCGGTCTCGGACCTCGACGTGAAGACCTCGATGACGTCGCCGCTGGACAGGGCGTCCTCCAAGGGCACGAGCCTGCCGTTGACCCGCGCGCCGATGCACGTGTGGCCGATGTCCGTGTCCAGGGCGTAGGCGAAGTCGACGGGCGTCGCGCCGGCCGGCAGTTCGATCACGTCGCCCTTGGGCGTGAAGACGTAGACCTCCCGGCCGGACAGGTCGAGGCGCAGCGCGTCGAGGAACTCCGCCGGTCCCGTCCCGGGCTCGGCGATCGCGGCGTCCCTGCCCGCGCTGTAGCGCCAGTGCGCGACGATGCCGTACTCGGCGGTGCGGTGCAACGCGTAGGTGCGGATCTGCAGCTCGACCGGCCTGCCGTTCGGCCCGATCACGGTGGTGTGCAGCGACTGGTACATGTTGAACTTCGGCGTCGCGATGTAGTCCTTGTACCGCCCCGGGACGGGCTGCCAGTTCTCGTGGATGACACCGAGCGCGGCATAGCAGTCCTGGACCGTGTCGACCAGGACGAGCACGCCGACCATGTCGTAGATGTCGCCGAAGTCGCGGCCGCGGACGATCATCTTCTGGTAGATGGAGAACAGGTGCTTCGGCCGGCCGGTGACCTCCGACCTGATCTTCGCTGACTTGAGGTCGGTGGCGACCTTCTGCGTGACCGAGCGCAGCAGCGAGTCACGCTGCGGGGTGTGCTCGGCGACGAGTCGGCTGATCTCGTCGAACCGCTTCGGGAAGAGCGTGGCGAACGCGAGGTCCTCCAGCTCCCGCCTGATCGCGTTCATGCCGAGGTGGAGCGCCAGCGGCGCCAGGATCTCCAGGGTTTCCTTGGCCTTCTGCTCCTGCTTCGTGCGGGGCACGAACGTCAGCGTCCGCATGTTGTGCAGCCGGTCGGCGAACTTGATGATCAGCACCCGCGGGTCCTTGACCGTGGCGACGATCATCCTGTGGATCGTCTCGGGCTTCGCCGCGGCGCGTAGTTTGACCTTGTCGAGCCTGGTCAAGCCGTCGACGAGCAGCGTGACCTCGCCGCCGAAGTCGAGCTGCAACCGCTCGATCGTGTAGTCGGTGTCCTCGATCGTGTCGTGCAGCAGCGCCGCGACCAGGGTCGTGGTGTCCATGCCCAGGTCGGCGAGGATCGTGGCCACGGCGAGCGGGTGGGTGATGTAGGGGTCGCCGGACTCGCGGTACTGCCCCCTGTGGAAGTGCTCGGCCATGTCATACGCCCGCTGCAGCAGCCGCAGGTCGGCCTTCGGGTGGACGGCCCTGTGCTGGGCGATCAGCGGTTCGAGCACTTCGCTCACCGCCGGGCTCTGCCACGGCGCGTTGAACCGGGCGAACCGCGCGCGGACCCGGCGGCCGGTCGGCGCGGTGCCGAACAGCAGGGCCGCGTCCACCGGCGAGCTGGGCTCGGTGAGGCCCACGGGGTACACGCCCTTCGCCGAGAGCCGTAGCCCTCCCACCCGCGGGTCACCGGCCCGCTCGAGCGCCTGGAACACCCACTCCCGGTCGACCTCGTCCAGACTGCGGTCGGCCGCGAGCTTCGCGAGCAGGTCCGCGCCAGCCGGGCCGGGCCGTGCCGCGAGCACCCTGAGCGCCCACCGGTGATCGCGGGGCACGCCGTCGCGGCGGTGCGCGGACTGGCGGGCCGCGGCCCGCCGGTCGGCCAGCCCGGCCAGCGTCTCGACGGCCCAACGCCGTCCCAGCTTGTCCACGGCGGCATCGGTCGCCGCCGCGACCAGCAGGCGGGCCCCGGCCGCACGGTCGAGCACGGTCACCGCATCGATCGCGGACCGTCGACTGGGCAGGTCGCGGTTGCTGCCGGCGAACGGTGTCAGCGTCTTCACCGCCGTCGCGAGGGCGGCCGGCGGCACCGGTACGCCGTCGTGGCGCAGCGCCGCGATGAACAGGCCCCCGTCGAGGCCGCCGCCGGCGGCGATGTGCCGCAGCGCTTCGCCGAGGTCCTCGCGGTCCCGCCACAGGAACGCCAGGAACCGGGCGTACGGGTGCCGCCAGCGCGGCCGCGCCGCGGACCAGCCGCCCCGGCGGGCACGGAACACGGCGGCGAACTCGTCGGTGCGCAGGCGCCGGTCGGCGTCGACGTGCAGGGCGGCGAGGAACTCCGCGATGCTGTGGTGCAGGAACTGGAAGCGCCCGTCGCGCTCGACGAGCAGGCCGGTGCGGCGCAGCGTCTCGCGGACCAGCACCCGCCAGGTGCCGTCCGGCAGGTGCGGGGGGCGCAGGTGAGCGGTCCACTCCACCATCGCCGCGAGCGCGTCCGTGCGCTGATCGGTGCGCTGCCGCCAGGCCAGCCGGCAGGCCAGCGGGTGGACCTGGCTCAGCAGCCGGTCGACCGCGGGCAGCGCTTCGGCGCCGTAGTCGCCGGCCACCCGGTTGAGCGACGCGCGCAGATCAGAGCGGAAGAGCCGCTCCGTCAGCATGGACACGAACCGCTGATACAGCTCGATGCTGGAGGACGGCAGCGCGTCGCCGGGCTGGTCCGCGACCAGCTTGCAGATCATCATCGCGACCAGCGGGATCCGGAACAGGTCGTCGAGGCCGCCGCCGAGTATCCGGTCGAGCAGGTCCGTGGCCCGGTCCCCGGGCTCCGGCGAGCCGAGGTGCTCGAACCATCGCTGCGCGAACTGCACGAACTGCTGATCGGTGAACGGCAGCAGGCGGAAGGCCGCGGGGGTGAAGTCGGGTCCGGCGTAGTGGTCGATCTCCGTCAGCGGCCGGGTGGCGACGACGAACCGGTGCGCGGCACGGTCCGACAGCGCCCGGAAGCCCACGATCTTGTCGATGACCGCCTTGCGGTCGCGGTACTCGATGATCTCGTCGAGGCCGTCGACCAGGACCAGCCACCGCACGCCGGCCATCGGTGGCGCGGCGAAGAACCCGGCCGGCCAGTGCTGATTGGCGCCGACCGCGCCGAGCTCCTCGTTGACGGCGGCCGCGACGAGCTCCGGCAGCATCTTCCTGCCGAGCAGCTGGGCGGCGCGGACGCGCACCGGCACGACCGTGTCGACGTCCCGCTCCCAGCGTTGCACCGAGGTCCAGACGGCCGACTGCAGCAGGCTGGACTTGCCCGAGCCCGCGTCGCCGAGCAGGACGCTGTCGCCGGTGCCTTCGAAGATCTGATCCGCGGCGATCGGGACGAGGTCGGTCGCCTCGATGCCGTCGCGGGCCTCCTCGTTCTCGCCGGTGGCCAGCTGGTACACGTAGATCTCCGACAGCGCCGGCATCCGGTGTGCCCCGTGGTCCTGCGGGACCATCAGCTCCTGGTAGGGGTGCCGTTGGGCGGCCTTCTCGGCGGCGTCGAGGTAGCCGCGCAGGCGCCTGGTCGGCACCGGCCACGCCCCGGCCAGGAGCTGCTCGTCGCTGAGCCGGGCCAGCCAGCGCCCGTGCGCGGTGGCGCCGGCGTCAAGCAGGGCCTGGGCCTCGGCGCAGCGCTCCAGCACGGCGCCGATCGGCACGAGGTGCGCGCCGCCGCCGTCGGACAGGCACAGCAGCCCGCAGACGGCCCCGGTGCGGAGGTTGACGACAGGGCTGCCGCTGGCGGTGCCCTGGAGCGGGGCGCCGAAGAGCCGCGGCAGCCGGCCGGCCGGCCTGAGCCTGTGTCGCGACGTTCCCTGGTACTGGAAGCCGGCGGGGACGTCGCCCGCCGGATGCCCGCAGGTCCAGAGCCGGTCCCCGGCGACCAGATCCGTCGACGGCAGGACGAACGCGCGGCCCGCGGCCGGCACGGACCTGGTGATGCTGAGCAGGGCGAGGTCGATGCCGTCGCGGTGCCGGAAGTAGAGCTCCGGCACGGCCCGCAGCGTGAGCTCCTCACCGGTGACCGTGTCGCGTGCGCGCACGAAGTCGGGCAGGTCGGTGACGTCGCCGGCGACGACGTGCGCGCAGGTCGCGACCAGGTCGGGAGTGACGAAGAAGCCGGTGCCCGAGACGGCGGTGGCGCGCGGGGCCGAAGGCATCGTCGAGAGCGCTACGGTTGCCTCGCTCGTCAATGCCTCGAGAGACTCGGCCGCTGTCGCGGCGGCTGGCTCGACCCGCCCCACTCAAGCCCAATCTTGAATGCGGACTTTCCCGTCGCCTGTTCCGATGATGGTGATGGTGATGGTGATGGTATCGCCAGGCGTGCCGCCGGAGGAATCTCGCGTCGCGTGTCGTGGTCCGCAGATGCGGCTAACGGGTGACGTGGCGGTCGGCGAGGTCCAGGGCGGCGTCCAGGATGTCCAGGCCCTCGTGGACGTCGGCCTCGGTGGTGTTGCACGGGGGCAGGACGTGGATGCGGTTGAAGTGGGCGAACGGCCACAGGCCGCGGCGGTGGCACTCGGCGACGACCTCGCCGACGGCGCCCTGCGCGCCCGCGGTGCCGAACGGGACGAGCATCTCCCGGGTCGCGCGGTCGCTGACGAGCTCGACGGCCCAGAAGACGCCGAGGCCGCGGACCTCGCCGACGCTCGGGTGGGCGTCGGCGATCTTCGCCAGGCGCGGGCCGATGAGGTGCTCGCCCAGGTGGGCGGCGTGCTCGACCATGCCCTCCTCCCGCATGGTGGTGATCGTGGCGACCGCGGCGGCGCAGGCGAGCGGGTGTCCGGAGTATGTCAGCCCGCCCGGGTAGGGGCGCTCGTCGAACGCGGCGGCGACGGCGTCGGAGAGGACGACCCCGCCCAGCGGGACGTAGCCCGAGTTGACGCCCTTCGCGAACGTGAGCAGGTCGGGGCGGACACCCCAGTGGTCGGCGGCGAACCAGGCGCCGGTGCGGCCGAACCCGGTCATGACCTCGTCGAAGATGAGCAGGATGCCGTGCCGGTCGCAGAGCTCGCGCACGCCGGGCAGGTAGCCGGCCGGCGGAACGAGCACGCCGTTGGTGCCGACGATGGGCTCCAGCAGCACCGCCGCGATCGTGCCCGGGCCCTCCAGCGCGATGACCTGCTCCAAGTGGGCCAGGGCGCGGTCGCACTCCTCCTGCTCGGTGGTGGCGTGGAAGGCGCTGCGGTAGAGGTACGGGCCGAAGAAGCGCACGACGCCGGCGGCGCCGGTGTCCGTGGCCCAGCGGCGCGGGTCGCCGGTCAGGTGCATCGCGGTGTGCGTGGCGCCGTGGTAGGACCGGTACGCCGACAGCACCTTCGGCCGGCCGGTCACCACCCGGGCCATGCGCACCGCGTGCTCGTTGGACTCGGCGCCGCCGTTGGTGAAGAACACCTTGGTGAGCCCGTCCGGGGCGTGCGACGCGACCAGCCGGGCCGCCTCGGAGCGCTGGTCGTTGGCGAAGTGCGGGGCGATCGTGGGCAGCGTCGCGGCCTGCCGCTGGATCGCCTCGACGACCTTCGGGTGCGCGTGGCCGATGTTGAGGTTGACGAACTGGGACGAGAAGTCGAGGTAGGTGTTGCCCTCCAGGTCCCAGAAGCGGCTGCCGCGCCCGCCGGCCACCGGCAGCGGTCGCAGCGCCCCCTGTGCCGACCAGGAGTGGAACACGTGCGCCCGGTCGGCAGCGGTCGCCTCGGCGTTGGTGCGGTGCGCGCTCATGACGTGACCCCTTCGCTGGTCAGGAAGTAGTTGATGTCGGCGGTGACCGCCTGGATGAACCGGTCCGGTGACCCGGCGCCGGTGTCGGTGAGGCGGTCGTTGCGCTGCCGCACGGCCGCGGAGAACGGCAGCTCGCCGGTGCGGCGGTAGCGGATCGCGCCGGTCGCGTCGCGGGCCGGCACGACCAGCGACCGGGCGTGGACGCTCGCGCTGAACGGCACGTCGAGCCGCCCCGCCGCGAACGCCCCGGCGACCCCGGCCGGCACGTCGCCGTCCTGCAGCACCGGGTCGACCAGCTCCGCGACCTCCCGCTGCAGCCACGACATCTCCTCGTCGATGCGGGCCTCGTCCAGCGCCACGAAGTCCAGCAGCTCCGAGGTGCCCATCAGGGCGGTACGGATGCCCAGGGCGTTGGCGTCGGCGTCGGGGATCCCGTACGCTTCCTGGTTGGTCTTGTTGATGATCTTGTCGGCGCCGCCGAGCCTGGCGACCAGCCCGCCGTAGAGGATCAGGGCGTCGGCGGTGCCGCGGCCGCGCGGGAACACCCCCATGAACTCGTGCAGCACCGGGTGCACCGCGACGTGCGGCGGCAGGTACCGCGCGGCGAGCGCACGGATGCTGCGCAGCGCGGCCACGTCCTGATGCACCTCGCCGCCCTGCGGGTAGGCGATCGACAGGCAGCGCACCCCTTCCCGCACCGCGGCGATCGCCTCCAGCAGCGTGCAGGCCAGGCTGATCGACGGCGGCACCAGGACCGCGGTCAGGGTGCCGAACAGCTCCCGGTCGACGATCACGCCGTCGTCGGCGAGCGCCCCGCAGACCGCGTCGACCTGCCGCCACGCCTCCATCGACGTCGCGAACGGCACGTCCTTGCAGTAGGGCACGTTGTACCCGATGCCGCCGCCCTCGAAGGAGGTGAACCCGGCCGCCAGGGCCACCGCGAACAGGTCCCGGGCGTCCGGCGAGCCGTGCCGGACCTCCAGCGGCACGCCGACGGCGTCCAGCAGCTGCCGGCCGCGCCGCCAGCCGTGCACGGTGAGCGGGTAGCCGTTGAGGTCCGCCGGCGCCTCCCGCAGCGCCTGGGCGGCCCGGTCGAACTGCTTGAGCCGGGTGTACGAGTCGATCGTGACCGTCAGCATGCCCGGCCCGGCCGGCTCGAGGCGGCGCAGCAGCTCCAGCATCTCCTCATGGCCGCCGACCCCGCAGCGGGGCTGCGCGATCGGCCGGCCGGTGCGGTGTGCGGCGCGCAGCGCGTCGGCGGCCCGCGGCCGGGTTGAGGTGCGCAGCGCGTCGACGGTCTCCCGCCACTGCGGCAGGTCTGCGGCGGTGGACCGGTCGATGCGCATCCCGGCCCAGTCGACGGTCTCAGACACCGGCCGCCACCCTCCCAGCGGTCGCGGCCTCGCGGATCAGGTCGAGCACCATCGGCAGCTCGAACGGGTTCTCGAGGATGTGATCGACGCCGAGGCCGCGCAGCCGTTCGATGCCGCCGGCGGACTTGTGGCTGCCGACGGTCAGGTTCCCGCCGAGCACGACCGGGCAGCGCAGCCGTCCCGCGGCCCGCAGCGCGGGCAGGTCGGCGAGGTCGGCGTAGGCGTGGCCGTTGAGGCTGCCGATGACGACCGCCTCGGCCGTGGGGTTGGCCTCCAGCGCCGCGGCGAAGTCGGCCAGGGGCGTGCAGACGCCCAGATTGACGACGGTGAAGCCGTACTCGCGCAGCTGCATCGCGATGAGATGGTTGGCCACCGCGTGGGCGTCGCTGTGTGCCACGCCGAGAATGACGAGTCGCTGCATGGTTCGCTCCTTTGGGAATCCTCTGGGGGACAGTCAGTCGTCGAAGGCGGCGAACAGCTCGCGGTCGCTCGCCTCGGCCAGCCGCGCCCGGTCGAACTCGTCCGGGTCGGCCAGCGACAGGGACTCGAAGACCAGGTCGATCGCGGGCACCATGCCCCAGATCTCGCGGTACGGCGGCCACCCTTTGTGGCCCGTCTGCACGTCGTCCTGGCGGGCGAAGATGTAGTTCGCCCAGTCGCGGGTCATCGGCCGCCGGTGGTGAAAGTCGTGGCACACCGTGTCGCCGGTGAGCACGAGGTACCGGCTGGGCACGTGCACCAGCAGCATCCGCGTCCACCAGCGGGCCCAGGCGTGCAGCCGGGCACCGCCGCGCAGGCCGGCCGCGGGCACCGGCTCGCCGATGCAGATGGCGTTGGTGAGGCTCGCGAAGTACTCCTTGCCGCGGCGGGACTCGACGTCCCGGCCGGGGAACGTGTGCTTGACGCACAACCGCAGCGTGTTGCTGATCTGGAAGAACAGGGTCATCGGCAGCACCCAGCCGAGCAGCAGCAGCGCCCAGCCGTCCAGCAGGGTCGCCGCCACGGCCAGCCCGGCGTACCAGGCGAGGGTGAGCGCCCGTTCGAGCGGGCCGGCGGCGTGGGCGTAGGAGCGCACCCGCGCCCACAGGAACCGCGCGTGGAACACCGGCGAGACGAGCTTGCCCAGCACCCGCCGCCACATCTGCTGGCGGGTCATGCCGGGGCGCAGCTCCAGGCTCACCAGGAACGCCTGCACGGTCGGGTCCCGCAGCGTCATGTGGTGCAGCGCGTGGTGGTCGGCGACGTGCTCGGTGCTGTACCGCTCGAACTCCTGCACCATCAGCAGCCCGGCGATCATCTTGCCCAGCACCCGGTCCGGCCCGCGTCTGGCCCACATGTTGCGGTGGGCGCACTGGTGGAACATCATCATCCGCTGGTTGCGGGCGCCGTGCAGGGTGCTCGCCCAGCCCGGCAGCAGCAGCCACAGCCACCACCCGCCGAGGGCCAGTGCCGCCCCGCTCAGCGCCAGACCGGCCGCCATGGAGGCCAGCGCCGCGATCAGATGGGCAGTGGGCGTGAGGTGCAGCCGGCGTTGTCCCGTGTACGGGCGGCCGGTGAGCATCGTCAGCGGCAGCTGCAGCACGCCGGGCAGGCGCCGCATCCCGTCACGGACGCTGTTGTCCGCGGAGTCCGTGGTCGCGAACCGCCGTTCGGGTGCCGTGGCCGCGATGGTGTCCGGCGATGGCCGGTGCACGGTGGCGGTCATCGCTCACGCCCCCTCGCGGCCGGAACGCTCGTCGGCGACCGCCACGATGCCGGCCAGGATCTCGTCGATCTCCTGCGGTGTCGTGGCCGGGTTCAGCACCATGATCTTCAGGAAGACCGGCTGGCTGCCGTCGGCGCGGCGGACCCTGGTGCGGGCCAGCAGCACCACCCCGCGGTCCATCAGCTCCCGGCGCAGCGCACCGTTGAACGCGTCGAGCCGGGCGTCGTCACCGTCGGCGCCGGCCGGCAGGTACCGGAACAGCACGGTGCTCAGCGACGGCTCGGCGGCCAGCTCCAGCCGCGGGTGCGCGGCGACCTGGCCGGCCGCGTACCGGGCGAGGTCGTGGCAGCCGTCGACCATCTCGGCCATGCCCGTGCGGCCCAGCGCGCCCATCGTCACGGCGATCTTGAACGCCTCCGCGCGGCGGGTCGCCTGCACCGACTGCCCGTACAGGCCGATGTAACCCGCGGCCTTGTCGTCGTCGGCGTTCAGCGTCGTGGTCGTCTGCCCGGACAGCGGCGCCAGGTGCGCGGCGTCGGACACCAGGAAGATGCCGGAGGTCGCCGGGGTCCAGCCGAACTTGTGCAGGTCCAGCGTCACCGAGTCGGCCCGCTCGAGGCCGGCCAGGCGCCCGCGCAGCCGCGGCGAGAACAGGGCGCCGCCGCCGTACGCCGCGTCGGCGTGCAGCCACACGCCCCACCGCCCGCACACGTCGGCCAGGGCCGGCAGGTCGTCGACCCAGCCCTGGTCGGTGGAGCCGACGCAGGCGATCGCCGCGACCGGCACGGCGTCGTCGGGCAGGTTCTCCAGCGTGCGCTGCAGCTGCGACGGGTCGAGTCGGCCCAGAGCGTCGCTGGGGACCCGCACGATCGCCTGCTCGCCGATGCCGGTGATCCCGACCGCCTTGCCGATGGAGAAGTGGGTCGCGTCGGTGGCCAGCACGACCGGCCGCCGGCCCGTCCCGCCGAGGCCGTCGAAGAACGGCACCACCCCGGACTCGCGGCGCATCACGCTGTCCCGGGCGGTCAGGATCGCCATGAGGTTGGAGATGCTGCCGCCGGCGGTGATCGTGCCGCCGGCCGCCGGGCCGTAGCCGACGACGTCGCAGAGGTTGCGGATGACGTACCGCTCCAGCTCCAGCGCCCACGGCCCGGCCTCCCAGGCGTGCAGCGACTGGTTGAGCACGCCGAGGACGAGCTCGGCGGCGGCCGCGACCGGGGTCGGCGGGCACTGCATGCGGGCCACCGCGGCGGGGTGGCTGATGTCGACGGACCAGGTCGCGAAGTCGCGCACGAACCGCCGGAACGTCTCGACCGGGTCGCCCGGCTCCTCGGGCAGCAGCGGCCCGGCGAGCAGCCGCCCGGCGGCCTCGCGTACCGCGGCGGGCCCGCCCGCGGTGACCGGGCCCGGCCGGGCGCTGGTCACCTCCCGCAGGGTGTCGAGGGCCACCCCGGTGAGCACCTCGACCAGCTGCAGGCCTTCGATGCTCCCGGCGGGCGGGAGCTGTGCCGTCGTGCGGCGGGCGGGCTGTTCGACGATCGTCATCTGCCATCTCCTCGCGTCGGCTGTCTGTCGCGTTGTCGCGTTGTCGCGTGTTCGGCGTCATTCGCGTGTTCGCGTCGTTCGCGTCGTTCGCAAGGAGGTTGTGCCCGCGCCCTATTCGGCCGGTTATCCCGCGGCTATCCGGCGGGTCGGCACGCCGGCGAAGGCGCGGCGAAAGCGAAACGATAGCGGCCCGGGTAGAACCGGTGCGACCGCAGTCCGCACCACGTGAGGAGAGCCCCGATGATTCGTCGGTTCGTCGTGACCGCCGCCGCGCTGGTCGCCGTCCTGCCGGCCGCCGCCGTCGTGCGCGGCCCCGGCCAGGTCCGGGCGGAGACGGGCTGGAGCAGTCCGGCCGTCGCCGTCGTCGGTCACCCGCGGTAGCGGGCGGCACGGGCAGTGCGCCCCCTGGATCCGGTCCGGATCAGGGGGCGTCTTCGTGCAGGTCGCGCAGTGCCTGGGCGGCCCGGGCGTGCCAGCCGCGGGCCCCGAGCTGGTCGAAGATCTCCAGCGCCGCGGCCAGCTGCGCGGACGCCTCGCCGGGCTCGCGGTCGGGCAGCCGGGCCAGCTCGTACAGCGCCTGCCCCTCCACGACGGGCTCAGCGACCCGCTGGGCCACCTGCACGGCCCGCTGGAGTGTCGCCCGGGCCCGCGCGGTCCGTCCGGCCCTCGCGTGCACCGTGCCGAGACCGTGCAGGGCGTGGGCCTCACCGGTACGGTCGGCGGCGCTGCGGACCAGGTGCAGCACCTGCTCGAAGGCCTGGGCGGCGCGACCGAGATCGCCGGTGTCGAGGTACACCTCGCCGACGCGGTGCAGCACCTGCGCCTCGACCCGCCGCACCCCGACCGACCGGCAGATGCTCAGCGCCTCCTCGACCAGCTCCCGGGCCTCGTCGGCGGCGCCCTGGCTGAGCCGGACCCGGGCCAGGTTGGACAGCACGTGGGCCTCCGCGACCAGGTCGCCGGCCCGCCGCAGGGCGGTCAGCGCCGCCCGGTAGCCGTCCAGGGCCGCCGTCGCGTCGCCGCGCAGCCGGTCCAGGTAGGCGAGGTTGCGCCGGACCAGCGCGGCGGCGTGCGGGTCGTCGACGCTGTCGAGCAGCCGCAGCGCCTGCCGCAGCTTCGGCTCGGCCCGGTCCGGGTTGCGCAGGAACATGTGCATGGTGCCGAGGGAGTGCAGCGTGACCGCCTCGCCGCGGCGGTCGCCGGCCCGACGGGCGGCGTGCAGCGCGATGCCGGCGGTCTCGGCCCACTCGTCGTAGTACGCCCGCGTCTCGAACAGCGTGACCAGGGTGAACGCCAGGTCCCAGCAGTGCTCGGCGAGCCCCGCGTCGCCGGCCAGGCGGACCGCGGCGACGAGGTTGAGCCGCTCCAGCTCGAGCCACTCCATCGGGCGGGCCAGCATCGGCCCGGTCACCGGGTCGGGTAACGGCCAGCGGGGCGCGGTGCCGTGCACGATGGTGTAGTCGCCGCCGTACTCGCGGCGGTGCGCCAGCTCCGCGGCGGTGAGCCAGCCCGCGACGACCCGCCGGACGAGCTCCTCGCGGACACCGTCGGGCTCCTCGGCGGCGAGCAGCTCCCGCGCGAAGGCGCGCACGAGGTCGTGGAAGCGGTACCGCACCGCGCCGGTCGTCTCGTCGGCGTGCGCCTCCAGCAGGCGGACGTCCACCAGCCGCTCCAGCGAGTCCTCGACGACGTCGTGCCCGGCCTCCAGCAGCGGCATCGCGATCCAGGCGGGGAAGTCGTCGCCGGGCAGCACGCTGAGCCGGCGCAGCAGCCGCCGGGTCTCCGGCGGCAGGCTGTCGTAGCTCAGCCGCAGCGTGCCGCGCACGCACAGGTCCCGGTGCACGAGCTCGTCGAGCAGCTGTGCCTCGTCCCGCAGCCGGCTGACCAGCCGCTCGACCCGCCAGTGCGGCCGGGACGCCAGCCGGGCGCCGGCGATCCGCAAGGCCAGCGGGAGGTGCCCGCACAGCGCGGCGAGCTCGTCGGCCTCGTCGGGCTCGGCGAGGACGCGCGGCCCGACGATGCTGTAGAGCAGCGACGCGCTCTGCCGGCCGGACAGCACCTGCACGTCGAACTGGTGCGAGCCCGGCAGGGCCGTCAGCCGCACCCGGGACGTGACGATCGCCGCGGAGCCGGCCGCGTTGACCAGCAGCGGCAGCACCTGCGTCTCGTCGGCGGCGTTGTCCAGCAGCACCAGGACCCGCCGCCCGGCGAGCAGGCTGCGGAACTGGGCGCCGCGCTCGCTGACGCTCTCCGGGATGGCCGGGCCGCTGGTGCCCAGCGCCCGCAGGAACTGCGCCAGGACCTCCGGCACCCGTTCCCAGCCGGGCCGCCCGCCGAGGTTCGCGTACAGCTGCCCGTCGGGGAACTGGTCGGCGAGGCCGTGCGCGGCGTGTACCGCGACGCTGGTCTTGCCGACGCCGCCCGGTCCGCTGATCGCCACCACCGGTGAGCTGCCCGGCTGCTGCGGGTCGTCCCGGCGCGCCGTCAGCGCCGCCTGGATCTCCTCGACGAGCTTCTCGCGGCCGGTGAAGTCGGCCACGTCCATCGGCAGCTGCCGCGGCGGCCCGGGTGTCCCGGCGGATGTCCGCAACGCCGCGACCGGACCGGCGGTCGGCGGCAGTTCCAGCGCCGGGTCCTGGGTGAGGATCGCCCGCTCCAGCCGCTGCAGCTCCGGCCCGGGATCGGCGCCGAGCCGCTCCACGAGCAGCTGGCGGGCCCGCCGGTACACCTGCAGCGCCTCGGCCTGACGGTCACACCGGTACAGCGCGAGCATGAGATGCGCGTGGATGCGCTCCCGCAGCGGGTGCACCACCGCCAGCCGCTCCAGCTCGCTGAGCAGCTCCTCGTGCCGGCCCGTGGCCAGCTCCAGCCGGATCCGCTCCTCGACTGCGGTGTCGCGGGCCTCCTCCAGCTGCCGCCGCCACGCCTCGGCCGGCTCGCCCGGGATTCCGGGCAGCGCCGGGCCGAACCACATGGCCTCCGCGGCGCGCAGCTGCTCCAGCGCCTCCTCGGTGAACCCTTCCCGGGCCAGCCGGCGACCCTCGTCGACGAACTGGCCGAACCGGTGGGCGTCGATCTCCTCGGGCGCCATCCGCAGCTGGTACCCGCCGGTGCGGGTGATCACGGCCGAAGCGCGGCCGGCCTCGGCGAGCGTCCGGCGCAGCTGGGAGACGCAGATCTGGATCTGCGACCGCGCCGTGGGTGGCGGCTCGGGCCACACCGCCTCGATGAGGTCGGCGACCGGCACGACGAGGCCGCTGTTGACGGCCAGGCAGGCCAGCACCGTGCCGCTGCGGGTGCTGGAGATGGTCCATCGCCGGCCTTCGTGGACGACCTCCATCGGCCCCAGCACCCGCAGCTCCATCGGACTCCAACTTCAGGCTCCCGAGCGTCGACGGTGGCATCACCGCAACGATATCGAAGCATAACTATCAGTAGCCGGAGTCGCATCAACCGTGACTGTCGATTCCTGGTGACCGGGGGAGCTTTCCGTCAAAGGCAACACACCGGTAACGGCGCGGTCATCTGCCGCGACCGGTGTCGTCGTCCGGCTGCTTCTTCAGGGGGTCATCCGGTCGCTCCCGCGGGTCGTGTTCCGGGTGCTCCCTTTCGGGTGCTCCCGCAGGTGTTGCAGGGCGATGACGGCGCCGACCAGCACGACGCCGCCGGCGATCTGCATCGCGGTCAGCCGCTGGCTCAGCCACCACCAGGCGAGCACCGCGCTGAACACCGGCTCCAGCGAGATGTTCACGGCGCCGGCCTGCGCGCCGACGCGTGCCGTGCCCCACGCGTACAGCAGGAACGGCACCAACGTGCCCAGCACCCCGACGAACACGATCCCCGGCCACTGGTCGCCGTGCCGGGTGATGCCGGGGGCGCCGCCCGGCGCCAGCACCACCAGCCACACCACGCTGGACACGGCGAACGCGTACACGTTGGCGCGCAGCGCGCCGTGCGCGCGCGTCGCCGCGCTGCCGAGCACCGAGAACGCCGCGACACCCGCCGCCGTGGCCAGGCCGAAGCCGATGCCGACCAGGTCCAGCCGCCCCAAGGACGTCTCCGGCAGCCGCACGACCAGCGCCACACCGAGCAGCGCCGCGGCGAGGCCGAGGGTGAGCGGCAGGCTCATCCGCCGCCGCCCGAGCAGGATCAGCCAGCCCACCACGAGGGCCGGGGCCAGGTTCTGCAGCACCATCGCCACCGCGACCGGCAGGTGCTGGATCGCCAGGAACAGGCAGCCGTTGGCCACCGCCACCGACACGCCGAACCCGACGGTCACGGCCCAGCCGGCCCGCTCCGGCCCCGCCTGCCGGTCCTGCCGGTCCTGCCGGCGGGTGGCGCGGCCGGCGCCGACCAGCAGCGCCAGCCCGGCGAGGGTGATGAACGTGCGGGTCGCGACGAGCTCCAGGGGGTCGACGCCGGCGTCGAAGAGGCGGCTGGCGACGGTCCCGCCGAACCCCCACAGCGCCGCCGCCACGACCACCGCCGCGTAACCCGCCAGCCGGCCCTGCCCGCGCCGGGCCGGCTCGGGCCCGCGTGCCACCGCGACCGTGACCGGAGGGCTCGATGAGGTCTGCGCTGCCATGGCGTCACTCCGTCCGCACCTCGATGATGTAACCTTTAAAGCAGTTTACCGGTTACCGGAGGCGGCGCAATGAAACCACAGGAGGCACCCGGAGCACTGGAGATCGTGCGGTCCTTCGCCAACACGCTCGACCTGGAGCACGGCACCGACCAGCTCGCCGACGCCGCGGGCCTCGCCGCGTGGTGCCGGCAACACCTGCCCGAGGTGTCCCCGCCCGCCCTGCGCGACGCCGTCGCACTGCGCACGGCGCTGCGCGACGCGATCGACGGCGACCCCGCCACCCTGGACGCGATCGCCGCCGCCCAGCCACTCCGGCTGCGCCTCGGCGGCCAGTCCGCGCTGCTCACGGCGGGGGAGGACGCCACCGACCCGCTCGCCGCCCGGCTGCTGGCGGTCGTGGCGGTCGGCGCCCTCGACGGCACCTGGGAGCGGCTCAAGCTGTGCCCAGCCGAGGACTGCCGGTGGGCCTTCTACGACCACGCCCGCAACCGCAAGGGCGTCTGGTGCCAGATGTCGGAGTGCGGCAACCGGCGCAAGGTCCGCGACTTCCGCGCCCGCCGCGCCGCGGCCGGCTGATCACATTGAGCTGGCCGCGATGACCCGACTTCAGGGGCGGACGGTGCCGCTCGCCCAGGGTGAGCCGCCCGCGTGCGGGTAGAGCACAGGTTGCGTGTGGAAGTTTCGCCAGCGCGCCGAGGTCACCGCGGCGTGCGGGCCGGCCACCGTTGACGGCCGGCCGCGGGCGGCGCGAGCGTGTGCGCCATGACGAAGAGGCTCGCCGTCCTCGGTGCCGCCGGCGCGTGCGCCGCCCTGCTCGTGGCGTACCTGCAACTGCCCGCCGCCGAGGCGACGGTGCCGCCACCGGCCGCGCCGGTGACCGGCAACGCGACCTACTTCGACGGGCTCGGCTCGCCGTACGGTGGCTGCGGGCTGCCGCAGGCGGAGCTGGAGACGCAGGACTTCGTCGCGCTGAACGTCTTCGACACCCCCGGCGACGGCAGCTACAACACCCGTCCGGTGCCGCCGGCCATGGCCGACAAGATGGGCGTGTGGGACAACGGCCGCAACTGCGGGCGCTGGGTCCAGGTGAAGATCGCCGACTACTGCACCGGCACCAACGACGGCGCCCTCGGCCAGCCGTTCTGCCGCAACGGATCCTGGACCGCCGACGCCTACAACGGCGGCGTGCTGAACATGCTGGTCGCCGACAGCTGCGCCGACACGAACGCCTGGTGCCGCGACGACCCGTACCACCTGGACCTGTCCAAGGCGTCGCTGAACCGCTTCTCGAAGAACGGCTCCACCCTCGGCGACCTGTACCCGAACCACTGGAACAACCGGCACGTCGCCTGGAACTTCATCCCGGCGCCCGCCTACTCCGGCGACATCCAGATCGGCTTCCTCAGCGGCGCGCAGCGCTGGTGGCCCGCGATCGCCGTCTCCCGCCTGCCCAACGGCATCCATGGCGTCGAGTACTACGCCGACGGCGCCTGGCGGGCGGCCCAGCCCAACGGCGACATGGGCCAGTCGTTCGTGATCGGCGGCACCACCTCCGGCGGCACCCAGTTCCGCATCCGGGCCAGGGACGCGGCGGACGCGCCGCTGTTCGGCGGCCGCGAGTACAGCTTCGCGCTGCCGGACGCCTGCTCGGCCCAGTGCGGCCAGGCGTACACCAAGGCGACGTACACCACGACGGGCGCGTCACCGTCGGTCTCGCCCTCCGTCTCGGTCTCACCGTCGGTCTCGGTCTCGCCGTCCAGGTCTGTTTCCCCGTCGGCCTCGCGGTCACCTTCTGTGTCTGCTTCTGTGTCTGCTTCAGGGTCCGCCGGTGGTTGCACCGCGACCGTCGCCGTCACCGGCTCGTGGAACGACGGCTACCAGGCCGAGGTGACCGTCCGCAACACCGGCACCACCGCGTCGACCGGCTGGACCACGGCGTTCACCTTCCCCGGTACACAACGGATCGCCAGCTCCTGGAACGCCGTCACGACCCAGTCCGGCACCCGGGTCACCGCGACGAACCAGCCCTACAACGCCGTCATCCCACCCGCCGGCACCACCAGCTGGGGCATGGTCGTCACCGGCCAGAACCAACCCCTGACCGCCGTCACCTGCACGCTCAGGTAGCCGCCAGCGAGCGGAGAGCGATCGAAGAGTGTGCACGTATAGCGTCTGGCTCCATCGACTCGAGGATGGTGGAGCTTGTTCAGACGTAGCAGCTTCGGCGTCGTGGCGACCGTGGCCATGGCGTTGTCGATCGCCCTGGGTGCGGCGCCCGCTGCCGCCTCGCCGAATGTCGTGTACTACCAGTTCAGGGGCTGGGCCGAGAACGTCCGCACCTGGTGCGTCGACATTCAGGCGGAGACGGCCGGCAACGTGCGGGCCAATGTCCAGACCTACCGGTGCCGGGCGGCGTCCGAGCAGCCGCAGGTGCAGTACCAGGCGTTCAGCCAGGAGGGCTTCGCCGGGCAGCCCGACAACAACCGGCGGTTCCGCAACAAGGCCACGAACAAGTGCCTGACCTACAACGTCAACGGGGTCGCAAGTCCGGGCTCCCCGGCCAACGCCGTGTGGGCCGAGGCCTGCGGACAGGCCGGTCAGGGCTGGCGGCACCCCGCGAACCAGGAACAGTGGGAGGCCATCGAGTATCCCGGCATGTGCCTGGACACCGTGGACCCCAATGGCAATTGGGGCACCGGGATCGACGTGTACCCGTGCAACCCGTACGCACAGTGGACGCGTTGGGCCATGGATTTTCTGAACATTCCGGACTGAGATCCTCGGCGGGGTGCCAGTCCCCGCACCCCACGACCTCGCACGATCGGCAGCCCGGGCGCCGTCGCGGATCCCGTGCCGGGCAGGGGATCCGCGACGGCGGTGGTCAGCTCAGGAAGCTGCCGTACGGGCCGGCCAGGATGGCGTTCTTCTGGGCCTGGCTGAAGTGCGTGTTCGGGTAGTTGTAGAACGACGCGGACATCGGGGTGCCGTCCGTGGAGCTCGAGTCCGGCAGGCCGAAACCGTGGCCGAGCTCGTGGACCATCCCGCCGTACCAGCGGTTCATCGGGCCGTTGCGGCCGGCGCCGCCGTCCGCGTCGTGGCCGGAGAGCAGGACCCAGCCGGGGCCGGCGCCGCCGCCGGACTTGCCGACGTCCTCGGCGCTGATCTCGCCGACGATCAGCCAGCGGTTGTCGGGGTTGGCGAGGCTGAACCGGCGCCGCAGCTCGGCCTGCATGTTGAACACGACGCACCAGTAGCGGTCGCCGTTCGGGTCACAGTTGGTGTTGATGTACCAGTTGGTGTCGTGCTCGCCGTTGACCGTCTCGACGACCGTGGCGTTCAGGGCGAACGTCTTGCCGAGCTCCTGGCGGTAGTAGCGCTGCGCCTCGCGCATCACGTTCGCGATGCCGTCCGGGTAGCGCTGGTCGAACGCGACGTCGGTCGGCTTGAGCCAGAACACCCGCACCGTCTTCGTGCCCGGTGTGCCGGGGTTTCCGGGTGTACTGGAGGCGCTCGGCGACGGCGACCTGGTCGGTGAGGCGCTCGTGGTCGGGCCGGCGGTGCCGGTGCACAGCACGTTGTTGAGCCGGAACGTGGCGGGCAGCGGGTTCGAGCCGCTCCAGGCGCCGTTGAAGCCGAACGACGTGCTCCCGCCGGTGCCGAGCGCGCCGTTGTAGCCGGCGTTCACCGCCGAGACGCTGGTGCCGGTCTGCGTGACGGTCGCGTTCCAGGCCTGGGTGACGCTCTGGCCGGGGGAGAAGCTCCACGTCAGCGTCCAGCCGTTGATCGGGTCGCCGAGGTTGGTGACCGCCACGTCGGCCCCGAACCCGCCCTGCCACTGCGAGCTGATCGTGTACGTCACCCGGCAGCCCGCGACCGCCGCACCGGCCGACGTGCCGGCGACGACCGCGCCGCCCGCGACGAGGCCGACCGTGGCGGCGACGAGCACGAGGCCCCGGTACCGTTGAAGCCGCATCACATCCCCTTTCATCAATGGACTCCGCCACGGTGCGCCCCGAAAACCTTTTCGGCAAGGTGGACGGGCGAATCCGCTGGAAACCCGGCGAAACTTTCATCGGAGGGGGTGCCTGCCATCGGGGGCTTCACCGCCCGGGCGTCGCGGGGCCGGACCACCGACCATTCCGTGCTGATTCCCGGACGGAATTGCAGAAGAATTGCGATGCAACTACCGCCGCATTGAATCATCAGGGTGTCCCGGACGGACAGGGACAGGTGTCCCGAATTGTGTCCTGAACATTGTCCTGGACACTCGGGCCACTCCCCAGTTCGTGCCACGGTCCGCGGCGAATTGAATCGGCGGCGACGTCCTATTTCTACATTCCTCTCGTCATCACCGAGATGACCTCGTACAGAGGAGAAAGAGCTGTGAAACGACGACTTCTTCAGGTCGGCGCGGTCGCGCTGGCCGGTTTGTTCAGTGCGATCGTCCTGCCGTCCGCCCCGGCCGGCGCCGCGCCGAATTGCAACGTTCCGGTGCCGCCGCCGGCGTGCGGTGACGGCGGCGGCGACGGCGAACCGGTGGTGCGGGACATCCCCGTGCACGGCACGCTCGACACGGTCACGTACGTCGGCAATGCCGTGCGGGTCACCGGCTGGGGCATCGACCGGGACAGCGGCAGCGCGCCGCTCATCGTCGACATCTACATCGACGGCGCGTGGAAGCAGACCCTCAGCGCCAACACGTACCGCCCGGACGTCGCCGCCGCGTACCCGGCCTACGGCTCCTACCGCGGCTTCGACGCCAACGTCCCGGCGGGTCTCGGCACCCACCAGGTGTGCGCGTGGGCGATCAGCGTCGTGCCCGCCGGCGCCGCGAACCCCGGCAACCCGCAGCTGGGCTGCAGGACGTACACCGCCACCCTTGCCGCCCCGACCGACGTGCGAACCATCTCCAGGGCGGATGACGGCACCACGGTGTTCGGCTTCAAGGACAACTCGGTCGAGGAGACCTCCTTCCGGGTCGTCATCACCCGCCAGTACTGGGAGCAGTACAACGACCCCCGCTGGGGCCAGATGTACCGCGCCTACTACGTCGACCGGCAGTTCACCGTGCCGGCGCAGGCAGGCACCGCCGAGGTGACCGCCACGACCGTGACCGGGGGCTCGGACTGCCGCACGACGGTGTACGCCGTCTCCGGCTCCATCCAGAGCGCCCCGGCCGTCAAGGGCTGGTGCTGACACCGGCCGTCGTCACGTGAACGAACGGCCCGGACCCGCCGGAGGAAATCCTCCGGCGGGTCTCCGTCCGATCCGGCAATGGCATCGGGGACGGCCTCCATGATTGCGGAATCAAGCGGCCGGTAAGGTCGGACAATGCCCGAGCTGAAACGGTTGGATGCCGGTCATGCCCCGGCGGTCCTGGCCTTCGAATTGGCGAACCGGGCGTATTTCGCTGCCTCGGTTTCTGACCGCGGCGACGACTTCTTCGACCAGTTCACCGACCGGCCTGCCGGCCCTGCCGACCCGGCCCACCTCGGGGGCAAGTCAGGCACCTGGTTCCAGCGCGACCTGGTCCTCGAGCCCCAGGTGTAGCGGCGGTGACAGGTGGGCGCGGCGATGGACGCGCGGCCGCGGGCGGTGGAACGGGTGGCCGGGATGGGTGGATGTCGTGAAGGTCGGTGCGGCGGTACGAACGCGGGGGAGCGGAACTGTCGCCGGTCACCAACCTCGATGGCGTCGGCGGTCCTAGGGTGGGCGCATGACCGAGATCGTGATTCGTGGTGGGCGTGTCATCGACCCGGGGGCGGGGACGGACGAGGTCCGTGACCTGCTCGTGCGCGACGGCTCGATCGCCGATCCTGCCAGCGTGAGCGAGGGTGCCGTCGTCGTGGACGCGACCGGGTTGGTCGTCGGGCCGGGGTTCGTCGACGTGCACAGCCACGTCAACACGGTCGCCGGGCAGCGGCTGCAGGCGTTCGACGGCGTGACCACGGCGCTGGACCTCGAGATCGGGCTGATGCCGGTGGCGGTCGCGCTCCAGCGGGCCGCCGAGGAGGGGCGGCCGCTGAACTACGGGTACTCCGCGTCGTGGGCGGCGGCCCGCGGGCTGGTGCTCGCCGGGGTCGAGCCGGTGCCGGACCTGGCCGGCGTGCTGGCGCTGATGGGCAACGAGCACTGGCAGGCGTCGTCGTCGCCGGTACAGCGTGACCGGTGGCTGGACCTGCTGTCAGGTGAGCTCGCCGACGGTGCGCTGGGCATCGGGGTGCCGATCGGGTACACGCCACGGGCCGAGCCCAGCGAGTTCCTGCACGTCGCCCGGCTCGCCGGCGGCAACGGGGTGCCGGTGTTCGCGCACGTGCGGAACCTGATCGAGGCCGACCCGGATGTGGTCGTCGACGGCGCGGACGAGGTGACCGCGGCCGCGGCCGAGACCGGCGTCGCGATGCACTACTGCCACGTCAACAGCACCTCGGGCCGGCATGTGGAGCGGGCGCTCGGCACGATCCACGCGGCGGTCGCGGCGGGTTCGCGGGTGACGTACGAGGCGTACCCGTACGGCACCGCGTGCACGGGCATCGGTGCCGCGTTCCTCGCTCCCGAACGGCTGCACGTGTGGGGGCTCAAGCCGCACAACCTGGTGCTGCTGCCGTCCGGCGAGCGGATCGCCGACGCGGCACGTTTGCGGGAGGTCAGGGCGGCCACGCCCGGCGCGCTGTGCCTCATCGAGATCCTCGACGAGACGGATCCGTCGGACCGTGCGCTGCTGGAGGGCACGTTCGCCGACCCGGGCACGATCGTGGCCAGCGACGCGCTGCCGGTGACGTTCAACGACGGCACCCGCGACACGCGGCAGTGGCCGCTGCCGGAAGGCGCGACCCACCCGCGCACGGCCGGCACGTTCGCGAAGGCGCTGCGGCGGTTCGTGCGGGAGACCGGGATCTGGGACTGGCCGGAGGCGTTCCGGCGCTGCTCCTACCTGCCGGCCCGGCTGCTCGACGCGCACGCGCCCGCCGCCCGGCGCAAGGGGCACCTCGGCATCGGCGCGGACGCCGACGTCGTCGTGCTGGACCCGGACCGGGTCACGGATCAGGCGACGGTGCTCGCCTCGACGGCACCGTCGCACGGCGTCCGGCACCTGCTGGTCAACGGCGAGCCCGTCATCCACGACGGCGAGCTGCTGCCGGACGCGTACCCGGGGCGGGCGCTGCGCTCATGAACCACCGGCTGAACCACCGGCGCTGGACCGGATGAGGTCGTCGACGCCGCTGAGGAAGGTCTCGCAGATCAGGTCGCGGTCGGACAGGCAGCCGGCCGCCATGGCGCCGTCGCGGAGCATGACGAACCGCTGCGCGCGAGGATCGCTGCCCGTCAGGGCGGTGACCGTGTCGAGGAACCACTGCCGGTGTGCCAGGACGGCCTGGTGCACGGGGTGGCCGGGGTCCGGGTACTCGGCCACGGCGTTGAGGAAGGCGCAGCCGCGGAAGCCGTCCGACCGGATGCCCTCGGCGATCGACGCCGCGACGGCGCGGAGCGCGTCGGGGGCGGGGAGGCCGGCGGTCAGGGCCGCGTCCACCTGGCCCCGGATCTGCTGGTCGGCCGCCTGCAGGTAGGCGAGGACGAGATCCTCCTTGCCGGGGAAGTGCCGGTAGAACGTGGCCCGGGTCACCTTCGCCTCGCCGATGATCCGGTCGACGCCGACCGAGTGGATGCCTTCCCGGTAGAAGATCCCGGCGGCGGTGACCAGGAGCCGCTGCCGTGCCTCGGAAACTCCGCCCAGTGCCATGGGGTCCATCTTAGAGATAGAACGTTCGGTCTTGACAGGCCTCCGCGAAGCCTGCACGCTGGGCCGAGACAGAACGTTCGTTCTCTCAGCGAAGGAAGCGCCATGACCACTCTCACCACGTCCGGCATCGAGGCGACGGCGTCCGCCCTGCGGAGGCTGTACTTCGTCCGCTTCGCGTTCGCCATCGCCTGGGCCCTCGTGATGTTCACGACCGCCGAGCACCTCGGCCCGCTCGCCAGGACGCTGCTGGTGCTCTATCCGCTGTTCGACGTGGCCGCCGCCGTCGTCGACGCCCGGGGCTCCCGCGGCACCGGATCGCCCGCGCTGCTCTACGTGAACGTCGCCGTCAGCCTGCTCGCCGCAGCCGGCCTGGTCTTCGCCGGCGCAGACGGCATCCCGGCGGTCCTGCGCGTCTGGGGTGCGTGGGCGGTCGTGGCCGGACTGGTGCAGCTGGCCGTGGGAATCACCCGCCGCGGCATGGGCGGCCAGTGGCCGATGATCATCAGCGGTGGCATCTCGGTGCTCGCCGGCGGGTCGTTCATCGCCGGCGCCGCCGCGGACGACCCGGCGCTGACCAACGCGATCGGCTACGCCATCCCCGGCGCCGTCTTCTTCCTCATCTCCGCCGTCCGACTCGGCCGTGCAGCGAAGGAATAGATCGGGTCGCGACAAGAGCCGGGAAGCGCTCAGATCGCCGCGGCCTCCTCCGATAGGGGACCGGACGTGTGCGAACCGGGGCGGTGCGATGGGTGTGTCGAACGTGACGAGAGTGGTGTGCCTGCTCTTCGCCGGGCTGGTGGTGTTCCGGTTCACCGACCTGTACAACACGCAGGCGGCCGGGATCTCGATCTGCGCCCTGGAGACCGTCGCGCTCGGCCTGCACCTGCGTGTCGCGTTCAGCCGGCGGTTGTCGGCGGCCGCCAAGCGCCCGTACCGGTTCACCAGCCCCGCGCTCGCGCTGCTCATCATCGCCGGCGTCGGGTTCTCGGTCGCGTTCAACACCCACGACCGGAGCTGGGGCGTCGCGACGGTCGCCGCCGTGGCGCTGCGGACCCTGGCGGTGCCGGTGCTGCTGCTGGGGCTGCTCAGCTTCGCCGCGGAGCCGATGGACCGGCGGGCTCGGTGGAAGCTAGGCATGGACGTCGCGACCGTGCTCGGCGCGGGCGCGATGCTCATGTGGTACCTGGTGCTCGGCCCGGCGTTGCAGGCGGGCGGCCTGCTCGACCCGCTGCGGCTCGGGGCGGTGCTGTTCGCCGTCGGCGACGTCGTGCTGCTCGTGGGGGTCGGCACCGTCCTGCTGCGCGGCTCCGCCGTCCCGTCCCGTGGGCCGCTGGTGCTCATGCTGGCAGGGACCGCCGGCTACCTCGTCGTCGACACGGTCTTCCTGTACACGATGGTGCACGACGGCGCGCTGCACGACGCGGTCGTGCCGACGGCGCTGCACCTGCCGATGTTCCTGATCCTGCTCGCCTCCACCGTGCGCCAGGAGACCGCCGGCGGCGCCGCGGCGGGGCGCAGGCTGCGCCGCAACGCCTGGCTGCCCTACGCCGCCCTCGCCGGTGGCTTCGCCCTGCTCGTCGTCGCGGCCGCGAAGGCCGGCCTGTTCCCGTGGCTCGGCCTGGTCCTCGGCGCGCTGGTCATGACGGTCGGCGTCGCGGCCCGGCAGGTGCTCGCGTCGCGGGAGAACTACACGCTCGTCGTCACCGACAGCCTGACCGGCCTCGCCAACCGCATCCAGCTGCGGGGTGCGCTGACCGCCGCCGTGGACCGGCACCGCCGCACGGGTGCGCCGGTCGCGGTGCTGCTCATCGACCTCAACGGCTTCAAGCAGGTCAACGACGGCTACGGCCACGAGGTCGGCGACCAGATGCTGGTGGCATTCGCCGACGTGCTGCGGCGCACCGTCCGCGACGCCGACGTGCCGGCCCGCCTCGGCGGCGACGAGTTCGCGGTCGTGCTGCCGGGCTGCGCCGAGGAGGCGACCCAGGTCGCGGAGCGGATCCTGGCCGCCTGCCAGGCCCCGGTGAACCTGTCCGGGCACCGCCTGGAGCTGCGCGCCAGCATCGGCGTCGCGGTCGCCCAGCGCGGCGGGCCCGACGCCGGCAGCGTCGATCCCAACGAGCTGCTGCACCGCGCCGACCTCGCCATGTACGCCGCCAAGCGCCGGGGCACGCCCAGCTGGGCGGAGTACACCGCCGACGCCATGGACGCCGAGCAGGCGGTGCCGGCGCTCGCCGACGACCTCGCGCGGGCGGCCGACGCGGGGCAGTTGCGGCTGCTCTACCAGCCGATCGTCGCGCTCGAGTCAGGCGATCTGGTGGCCGTCGAGGCGCTCGTACGGTGGCAGCATCCGACGCGTGGCCTGCTCGGACCGGACGCGTTCATCCCGCTCGCGGAGCAGACCGGGCTCATCCACGGCATCGGCGGATGGGTGCTGCGGGAGGCGTGCCGGCAGGTCGGTGCGTGGCAGGCAGAGCTGCCGCCGGGGCGTTCGCTGCACCTGAGCGTCAACCTGTCACCGATCCAGCTGGAGCGGCCGGCCCTCGCCGACGAGATCCTCGAGGTCCTGGAGCGGGAGGGGTTCGACCCGCGGGCCCTGGTCGTGGAGATGACCGAGAGCGCGCTCGTCGACGACCGGTCCGCCGTGCCGCAGCTGGAGCGGCTGCGGGCCCGCGGCGTGAGGGTGGCGCTCGACGACTTCGGCACCGGCTACTCGTCGCTGCGGTACCTCACCCGCCTGCCCGTCGACATCCTCAAGCTCGACCGCTGCTTCGTCGCCGACCTCAGCGGCGACCCGGAGCGGGCCGCGGTCGCGGAGGCCGTCATCCGGCTCAGCCAGATCCTGCACATGGACACCGTCGCGGAGGGCATCGAGGACCCGGCCCAGGCGACCGAGCTCACCCTGCTCGGGTACCGCACCGCACAGGGCTTCCACTTCGCCCGCCCGCTGCCCGCCGGCGACGTCGAGGCGTTGCTGCACCGCTCCGCCGCCGAGTGGCCGAGCCTGCCGACGGCGTTGGACCCCGCCGCGCCCCGCCCGGTGGCCGTCCACGGTTGAGCCCGGCTCCCGGCGGGCCGCGACGGGTCCGCCGGAAGCCGGTCGCCGTGGCTCAGGTGATGGTGAGGCTGTCGATGTTCGCCCCGTTGGCGCCGGTCGTGGTCGCCCGGACGGTGACCTGGCTGCCGGCGGGCAGGGACGCGGTGAACGAGGTGGTGCTCCAGGCGTCCCAGGAGCCGGTCGGGTTGAACGCCAGGGCGCCGTTGACGCTGGTGCCGTTGACCGAGATCGCGAGGGGCCGGTTGGCGGTGCCGCCGTTGGCGTAGCGGAACGTCAGTGTCCTGGTGCCCGCGGCGGGCACGTTGACGGTCCACTGGACGTAGGCGCCGCTGGCCGAGGTGTCGGCGAAGTCGATGAAGCCCGTCCCGGTGTAGTCCGCGTGACGGGTGTCGATGACGGCGCCGCTGAGCAGGGCCCGTTCCGCCGGGTAGGAGGTGCCGCCCGTGACCGCCGGGAAGGCCGCGCCGCTCGGCTCGACCGTGGCGGCCACGCCGCCGCCGGCGACGACCGGGATCGCCGCGGTGACGATCGACAGGACCTTGCGGGTGGCGTCCCACACCGTGCCGCCGCCGCTGGTGATCGCCGTCGCCTCGGTGCTGTAGGCCGGCAGGGTCGCGCCGCCGTTGACCCGCATGCCGACCGGGGCGGTCAGGCCGTGGACGCGCACGATGTACCGGCGCGCGGTGGGTGCGCCGTCGTAGGTGCCCTGCGGGTGCCGGATCACGGTCCTCGTCGCCGCGTCGGTGTAGGTCAGGGTGGTGACGGCCCTGGCGCCGGAGACGCGGTGCGCCTCGGTGACGCCGTCGTCCTCCACCAGGTTGAAGGTGCCGTCCGCGCCGGCGTACACCTCCATCTCCAGCTGCCGCTTGTTCAGGTAGGCGGTGCTCTGCGCGTACTGGTACTTCGGCAGGATCGCGCCGGCCTTCACGAATAGGATGATCTCGCCGGTGTGGGTGACGTAGGGCAGGTCGGACGCGTCGGTCCCGACGTGCTTGATGTCGGCCCAGAAGTTGTACCAGGTGGCGCCGGCGGGCAGCCAGACGTTCTGGGTCGCGCCGCCGTCGGACGTGACGGGCGCGACGAGCAGCGACGGCCCCCACATGTACTGCAGGTCGTGCGAGTAGGCGTTCGGCCGGTTCTGGTAGTCGATGACCATCGCCCGGGCCATCGGCATCCCGGTGGTGCTCGCCTCGTGGGCGATGCTGTAGATGTACGGCAGCAGCGTGTACCGCAGCTCGCCGTACTTGCGGAAGTCCGCCTGGATGACGGCGCTCTGGTCGAGCGGCCAGCGGGAGGCGATCGCGCCCTGCGACGTGGTGCTGGCCCCGCTGTGCGGCCGCCAGATCGGCGACAGGCTCGACCAGGCGGCCGTCCAGTTGCGGTAGAACGGCTCGGGGATCAGGCCGCCGGTCTGGCCGTGGAAGCCGCCGCCGTCGATGTTGGAGAAGGGGAAGCCGCCGATCCCGCCGGCCAGCATGCCCCGGATCTGCTGGCGCATCTCGTCGTAGGTGGAGCCGATGTCGCCGGTCCAGTAGTGGCCGTAGCGCTGCTGCCCGGCCGACGCGCCGCGGCTCCACGTCCACGGCCGCTTGGCGGTGCCGATGTGGCCGGCCGCCTGCGGGTCCCAGCCCTCCTCGCCGACGCCCTTGTGCAGGTAGAAGAAGTACGCGTTGCGCAGCTCCGACCACTTCTTGCCGCCCGCGGAGTCGGCGTTGAACGGGATCGGGCCCAGCTCGTCGGTCTCGTCGAGCCACAGCCCGTCGCCGGGGAAGTGCAGCGCCGGGTTCAGGGCCTTGGTCCAGAAGACGTTCCACACCCAGGCGCGGGTCGCGGGGTTGGTCCAGTCGGGCACCGAGCCGCTGTCGGCCACCCCGGTGAGGTCGCTGGCCTTGAAGCTGTAGCCGGGCGGTGGCCCGCCGACCCAGCCGGCCATGAGGTTGGAGTTGTTGCGGTTGTAGTCCAGCGTCATCGTGACGCCGTTCTCCGCGGCCCACGCCTGGTATCCGGCCGGGTCCGGCCACCGCGTGGGGCTGAACTCGAACCATGAGCCGCCCCACGCGCCGGTGCCGTTGCGCCAGCGGTTGTCGTTGACGTGGTGGTCGAACGGGTAGCCGGCGTCGCGGTGCTGGGTGATCTTCGTGCGCCACCAGTTCTGGTCGCTGACGTCGGGGAAGCCCTTGTCCGACATGTGCAGCCCGAAGATGGCGATCTGCGGCAGGCGCGGCCGCCCGGTCAGCTGGGTGTAGCGGTCCAGCAGCTTCGCGAACTCCGGGCCGTTGATGAGGAAGTAGTCCATCTGCGGCCGCACGCCGGCGGTGTTGTGGTCGTCCGCGGAGAACGCGTAGTCCCTGGCGGCGCCGTTGGCGAAGGCGAAGGTGGTGTCGAAGGTCGTGTTGAAGAAGACGCCGTAGCCCTTGGTGGACAGGTACAGCGGCACGATCGCGGGCGCCTGGTCGGAGCGGACGGTGCCGTAGTTGTGCGACACGACGTCGCCGGTGCGGTCGACCCGGGGGGAGCGTCCATAGAGCCCGTGCCCCGCCTTGACGAAGTGCTCGTCGGCGGGCGGCGGGACGAAGGCCTCGGTGATGACGCTGTTGTTGGTGCCGCCCCAGGTGATGCTGCGGGTCGCGTCCTCCTTCGCCAGCAGCGCCCCGGTGCCGCGGTGGTAGAACTCCAGCCGCAGCGGGTTCTTCTGCAGCACGATCCGGATGCCGTCGGCCGCGCCGGTGACGATCGTCAGGCTGGTGCTGTCATTCGTGACCGTGAGGGTGCCGCCCATGCCGGCGTGGTTGGCGGGCACCACCATCTCGTAGCGGGAGTCGGCGAAGAACGTCTCGCCGCTGCGGATCGCGCGGACCCGGACGATCTGGTTGCCGTACGCGGTGATCCGCAACCGCTGGCCCGTGGTGCTGGTGACGGTGACGCTGCGGGCGTCGGTCAGGTGGGACGCGTAGTCGCCCAGCTGCTCTCCGACGGCCGCGACGGCCCGGCCCGGCCCGGCGGCGACGGCGCCGATCGACAGCCCGGCGGCCATGCCGAGCACGTTCCTTCTCTTCATCGCATCGACTCTCCTCGACAGGTGCGGGCGAATCCGTTGCGCTTGTGGCGGTGAGGTGTGCGCAGCGGCGCGCGCGGCGAATTGGGTCTCCGGGCGGGTTGGCGGTTGGAGCGCGCCGGAAACGGTTCCCACAGTGGTCCGCCGCAGTGAGTTTTGTCAATACCTTGCAATAGGCCGGTTTCGCATCGATGGCCTTCGTGCTACCGTCGACGAACTGACAAGATCTGGAACCGCTTCCAGGATGACGTGAGGAGCTGCGGATGGCGGCGACGATCAAGGACGTCGCCCGGCTCGCCGGGGTCTCCCAGTCGTCGGTGTCCCGCGCGCTCGCCGCCCCGGACCAGGTGCGGCCCGCCACCCGGGAGCGGGTCGAGCGGGCCGTCGCGCAGCTCGGCTACGAGCCGAACCGGATCGCCCGGGGGCTGAGCACCGGGCGCACCGGCACCATCGGGTTCCTGGTGCCAGACATCGCCAACCCGCTGTTCGCCGGCATCGTCAAGGCCGCCCAGCGCCGGTCCCGGGAGTTCGGGCTCGCCGTGCTGCTGGCCGACTCCGACGAGGAACCCGCCACCGAGCTGGACCTCATCCGGACGCTGACCAAGCAGGTCGACGGCTTCGTGCTGTGCGCACCCCGCGCCGGCGACGACGAGCTGCGCTCCGTCTGCGGCGACCTGCCGGTGGTGCTGCTCAACCGCCGGGTGGGCCAGCTGCCGTCCATCATCTTCGACAACGCCGACGGCATCCGCCAGGCGCTCGCCCATCTCGCCGCCCTCGGCCACCGCCGGGTCGCCTACGTCGCCGGCCCCCGCACCTCATGGGTCAACCGCGAGCGACTGCGCGCCTTCCGTGCTGTGGCGGCCGGCCTCGGCCTCGAGGGGGTTGAGGCCGGCAACGTCTCGCCCGACTTCGAGGGCGGCGTCGCCGTCGCCGACCTGGTCCTGGCCGCCGGCGTCACCGCGGTCATCGCCTACAACGACATGATCGGCCTCGGTCTCGCCAGCCGCTTCGGCGCCCGGGGGGTGACCGCGCCCGGTGACGTGAGCATCATCGGCTTCGACGACATCCCGGCCTCGGCCCTGGTCACGCCCGCCCTGACCACCGTCAGCCAGCCGAAGGACCAGTGCGGCCGGGCCGGCATCGACCTGCTCGCCGACCTGCTCAACGACCGCGACCGCCCCAGCGGCACCCGCACGTCCCTGCCGGCCCGGCTGATCGTCCGCGCCTCCACCGGCCCGGCCCCCGCCACCGTGCGCTGAGCGACCGTGCGCTGAGCGACCGTGCGCTGAGCGACCGTGCGCTGAGCGACCGTGCGCCGGACGGCCGCGTGTCGGGCGGTGGGTGGGTACACGTGCCCAACCGGTGGACAGGACGGCTGCAACCGAACCGCTACCGTTTCGCACCGGAGCCGACGGGCGGCTGTGGCGGATCGCCGCGTCCCCGCAGCCGCCCGTCCCCGTCCCCCCTTGATGGAGAAATACCTCGTGCTTCGTCGCATCACGGCGCCCCGGCAGCAGCGGGACGCCGGCTCCACGGTCAACGAGATGCTCGTTGCGGCCGTCGTGGTCGCCGCGCTCGGCGCGATCGCTGTCACCTCGGTCGGCGACCTCACCGGCAAAAGCAGGTCGACCGCCTGCGAGGCCGACAAGCGGGCCGTCGAGATCGCCTATCAGGCGTACGTCGCCGACGAGAACGCGAAGCCGGCGGCGGTCGGCGACCTGGTGACGGCCGGCTACCTGAACGAGGAGCCGCCCGCCGCCAACGGCATCACGCTCGACGCCGCCGGCACGGTCACCGCGACCGCCTGCTGAGGGCCAGCGCCCGCCGAGCGCGAGGGCCGGCAGGTCACCGGGCGCGGTGGCGGTAGTGGTGAACGACGAGGGCGGTCGCGCAGGCGAGGGTGACCAGCCCGAAGACAGCGCCCACGAACGGGTTGACGCCGATGCCGGACATGGCGGCGTTGTTGGCGGCGCTGAGGACCAGCACCAGCCACAGGACGGGGCGGAGCATGCCGCGGCGCTCAGGCGCGTCGGCGGCTTCGATGCGGTAACGGTCAGTCATGCCGGCAACGCTATGCAGCCGGGTGCCCGCCAGCGATCCAGCCAGCGCGCCGGTGCAGGTACAGCAGGCTGTACTTTCCGGGCCGCGAGCGGCCGGCCGTCCCGCTCGTCGCCTATCGTCTCTGCCGTGCGGCAGTACATTCGGGACCGGGTGCGCACGTCCGTCGACGCGCTCGAACGCGTCGTCGGCGGGCTCGGCACGGCGACCATCGCGCTCGGCGCGTTCCTGTCGCTGTTCGTCACGGCGGTCGCGTCGCTGGCCGGCATCGGCCTGGTGGCCGTCCCGTCGGCATTGAAGGCGGCCCGGTGGGCGGCGGACCGGGAGCGGGCGCGACTGTCGCGATGGGACGCCGTCCTGCCGTCGCCGCCGCCGGTGCCGGTCGGCTGGCGCGACGCCGTGCGCGACCCGTGGGTCCGGCGGGATGCCGCGTTCGTCGCCGTCCACGGCACGGGCGGGTTCGCGCTGGGGATGATCGGGCTCGCGCTGCCGCTGTCGGCGGTGCAGTACCTGCTGTTCCCGCTGTACTACTGGGCGCTGCCGCCGGACGTGGGCGGCCCCGGCTACGTCACCTGGCGCATCGACGGGCTGCCCGACGCGCTCGCCGTCGCGCTCATGGGTGCCGGCTGGCTCGCCGTGTCCGTCGCGCTCGGCCCCCGGATCGCCCGCTGGCAGGCGGCGCCGGGGCGGCGGTGGCTTCCGCCGCCGCGGGACGTGGACATGTCGCTGCGGATCGCCGAGCTCACCGCCACCCGCGCGGCCGCCCTCGACGCGCACGCCGTCGAGCTGCGCCGCATCGAACGGTCGCTGCACGACGGGGCGCAGAACCGGCTCGTCGCGGTCACCGTGCTGCTCGGCGCCGCCCGGCGGGCCCTCGCCCGCGATCCGGCACTGGCGGCGGAGGTGCTGGACCGCGCCCACGACGCCGCCGAGCTGGCGCTCGCGGAGCTGCGGACCGTCGTGCGCGGGATCCTGCCGCCGGTGCTCGACGACCGCGGACTTGCCGGCGCGCTCGACGGCCTGGCCGCCGGCTGCGGCGTGCCGTGCACCGTCGAGGTGGACGTGCCGGGGCGGTGCGCGGCGTCGGTCGAGGCGACGGCGTACTTCGTGGTCGCCGAGGCGCTGACCAACGTCGCCCGGCACAGCGGCGCCGGTACCGTGGCCGTCACCGTGACGAGAAGGACCGACCGGCTGCACGTGACGGTGACCGACGACGGCCACGGCGGCGCCGATGAGGGCCGTGGCTCCGGGATCGGCGGCATCCGTCGGCGGGTCGAGGCCCACGACGGCCGGTTCACCCTGACCAGCCCACCCGGTGGGCCGACGACGATACATGTGGAGCTGCCGTGCGGATCGTGATCGCCGAGGACGACGCCCTGCTGCGGGAAGGCCTGGCCCTGCTGCTGCGGGCCGAGCAGCTCGACGTGGTCGCCGTCACCGGCGCGCCGGACACGTTCCTGGCCGCGGTGGACGAGCACCGGCCCGACGTCGCGATCGTCGACGTCCGCATGCCGCCGACCCACACCGACGAGGGCATCGTGGCCGCCGTCGAGGCGCGGCGCCGCCAGCCGGGCCTCGCGGTGCTGGTGCTGTCGGCGTACGTGGAGCAGGCGTTCGCCACCGACCTGCTCGCCGGGGGAGCGGCGCGGCTCGGCTACCTGCTCAAGGAGCGGGTCGGCCGGGTCGAGGAGTTCCTCGAGGCGCTGCACCGCGTCGCCGGCGGGGGCACCGCGATCGACCCGGAGGTGGTCCGCCAGCTCTTCGCCCGCACCCGCCCCGACAGCACGCTGAGCCTGCTCAGCCCGCGGGAGCGCGACGTGCTCGCCCTGATGGCCGAAGGCCTCGGCAACACGGCGATCGCGGAGCGGCTGTTCGTCACCGAAGGGGCAGTGCACAAGCACATCCGCAGCATCTTCGCCAAGCTCGGCCTCGCGCCCGACGACCGCGCCGACCGGCGGGTCACGGCGGTCCTGCGGCACCTGGAGGACACCCGGCGTCTGGGTTGACCGCGGGAGTAGGTACAGCCTGCTGTACCACGGTCCGCCAGCACGCTGGATCGATCATGGCCGGGTGCCGCCATAGCGTCGTCGGCATGGACATGAACGTTGGACAGGACGCCGGCGCGGCGGTCCGCGTCGAGCAGCTGACCCGCACGTACGGCACCGGACCGCAGGCGGTCACCGCGCTCGCCGGCGTGGACGTGCGGTTCGACCGCGGCACGTTCACGGCGGTGATGGGGCCGTCCGGCTCCGGCAAGAGCACGCTGCTGCAGACCGCGGCCGGCCTGGACCGGGCCACGTCCGGCCGGGTGTGGATCGGCGGCACCGAGCTGTCCGGCCTGTCGGAGACGAGGCTGACGAAGCTGCGCCGAGACAGGATCGGCTTCGTGTTCCAGGCGTTCAACCTCGTCAACGCGCTGACGGTGCAGGAGAACATCGTGCTCCCGCTGCGCCTGTCGGGCGGGCGGCCCGACCAGCCGTGGCTGCACCACGTGGTCGACCGGGTCGGGCTGCGGGAACGCCTGCACCACCGGCCGTCCGCGCTGTCCGGCGGGCAGCAGCAGCGGGTCGCGATCGCCCGGGCCCTCGCCACCCGCCCCGAGGTGATCTTCTGCGACGAGCCGACCGGGGCGCTGGACACGGAGACCGCGGCGGACGTGCTGAGCCTGCTGCGCGCCGTCGTCGACGAGCACCGGCAGACGGTCGTGATGGTGACGCACGACCCGGTGGCCGCCTCGTACGCCGACCGGGTCCTGGTCCTCGCCGACGGCCGGATCGTGCGCGACCTGCCGCAGCCGGGCGTGGAGCGCATCGCCGAGCAGCTCGCGTCGCTGGGCCGCCGCCGGGCGGTGGCGGCGTGAGCGGGCCGCAGCGCAGCGGAGGAGCCGCGAATCAGCATTGCAGTGTCGGGTCAGGCCGACGCCGGAGCGCAGCGGAGGTGGCGGCATGACCAGGCTGGCATTGCGGATGCTGCGGCACCGTCCCGGTTCGGCGGTCGCCTCGCTCGTCGCCCTCGCCGCGGGCGTCATGATCCTCATGGCCATGGGCGCGCTGGTCGAGTCCGGGCTGCGGTACAAGCCGGCGCCGGTCCGATACGCCGCCGCCGACGTGGTGGTCGCGCACCGCGACATCACCATCAGCGCCAAGGACCTCGACGGTGAGGTCGTCCGGTCGACGGTACGGCTCCCCGAAGGCGGCACCGTCCCGGCGGACCTGGTCGAGCGGATCCGCGGGCTCGCCGGGGTCGCCACGGTCGCGGCCGACGACCCTGTGCCGGTCGGGTTGCCCGATGTCACCGGGCACGGCTGGGCCAGTGCCGCACTGACACCGTTCCGGCTCGTCGCCGGAGCCCCGCCGGCCGTGGAGGACCAGATCGCGGTCGACCGGCGGCTCGGGATGGCGCCCGGCCAGCAGCTGAACCTGGTCGTCGGCGGCGCCGCACGGACGTACCGGGTCAGCGGCGTCGTCGACGGGCCGGCACCCGCGGTCTTCTTCACCGACGCGCACGCCGCGACCCTGTCGCCGCACCCCGGCCGGGTCGCCGCCATCGGGGTCGTCGCGCAACCCGGCACCGACAAGGCCGCCCTCGCGGCGGCGGTACGCGGGCTCGCGGCCGAAGCGGACGCGAAGGTCTACACCGGCGCGGACCGCGGCCTGGCCGAGGGCTCCGCCGACCTCGACGCGCGGGACCTGCTGATCCAGGCCGGCGGCGCGTTCGGCGGGTACGTCGTGCTGCTGATCGGGTTCGTCGTCGCCGCCACCGTCGGGCTGTCGGTGCGGCACCGCCGACGCGACCTCGCACTGCTGCGCGCCGTCGCCGCGACCCCCGGCCAGGTCCGCCGGATGATCATGGCCGAGGCGGCCGCGGTGGGTCTCGCCGCCGTCGCGATCGGCGTCCCCGCCGGCCTGCTCGCCACCCGGTGGGTGCGCGGCCAGCTCGTCGGCCGCGGCTTCGTCCCCGCGACGTTCCCGATCGCCGACGGCCTGCTCGCGACCGTCGCGGCCGCCGGCGTCACCACGCTCGTCGCGGTGCTGTCCGCGCTGATCGCCGTCCGCCGCGTCACCGCGATCCGCCCCGTCGAGGCCCTCGGCGAGGTGGCGGTCGAGCCGGCTCGCGGCGGCAAGGTGCGCCTCGTCTGCGGTCTCGTCGCGCTGGCCGGCGCGGGCTCCTCAGGCGCGTTCACGCTCGGCGCCGGCGGGCAGGCGGCGCTCGCCGCCGCGGTCGGCATGCTGTACCTGTTCGTGACCGCGGTCGGCCTCCTCGCGCCGTGGATCAACCGGGCCGCCGCCCAGGCGCTGGCGCCGGTGCTGCGCGCGGTGTGGGGGACCAGCGGATACCTGGCGACCGCCAACCTGAAGGCGAACGCGCGCGGCACGGCCGCCGTGCTCACCGCGCTCGTGCTGTCCGTCGGGCTCGGCGGATCCGTATGGTTCCTGCAGGACAACCTCGAACGGCAGACCCTCGCCCAGCGCCGCGACGGCCTGCGCGCCTCGCAGGCCCTGGTCTCCCCGGCCGGGCTGCCCGTCGGCGCCGCCGACGACGCGCGGAAGCTTCCCGGCGTCCGGGCCGCCACGTCGGTACGGCGCACGTCCGTCATCGTGAAGTTCCTCGACGGCGCGGAGACGGTCGGTGCCCAGGCGGTCTCCGGGCCGGACCTGACCGCCACGATGGACCTGCGGGTGCGCCAGGGCGACCTGTCCGCGCTGTCCGCCGGTACCGTGGCCGCATCGTCGATCAGAGCATCGACCCACGGCTGGGAGATCGGCGACACGGTCCCGCTGTGGCTCGGCGACGGCACACCCGTGCGGCTCACCCTCGTCGCCGTCTATGAGCGCGGCCTCGGCTTCGGCGACATCACCCTGGCGCGCGACACGGTCGCCGGTCACACCGCCCGCGACGTCGACGACGAGGTCCTCATCAGCACGTCGGGCCCGGCGGACCTGTCGGCCCTCACGGCCCGGCACCCCGGCAGCACGCTCGTCGCCACCAGCGGCCAGACCCGGCAGCTCGCCGCCGACCTCGCCGTCAGCGCCTGGCTCAACAGGCTGCTCGTCGGCGTCATGGTCGGCTACGCCGCCCTCGCGGCCGCCAACACGATGGTCATCGCGGCCCTCGCCCGCCGCCGCGAGCTCGCCGTGCTCCGCCTCGCCGGCGTCACCCGCGGCCAGGCGAAGCGGATGGTCCACGCCGAACAGGCCGGCCTCCTCGGCGTCGCGGTCCTCATGGGTTCGGCGATCGCCCTGGCCACCCTGACCATGGTGGTGCACGCGGTGACCGGCGAACCGCTGCCCTACGTGCCGCCCCTCGGCTGGGCCACCGTCATCGCCGGCACGGCGCTGCTCGCCCTGCTCACCACCGTGCTGCCGATCGGCCGCCTGCTGCGCGTCCCGCCGATGGAGCACATGGGCGTGAAGGAGTGAGCGCCCGCCGGAGTCCGTACGATGCGTCGGGTGCGGACGTGGGACTTCGGCGCCCTGCGGACGGCCACCGTCGGCGGCGTGGCCGTCGTCGCGGGCATGTTCAGCACGGTCGACCAGGCCACGGCCTGCACGCTGCACGAGGCGGACACGGGCCGGCTGCTCGGCGGGTGGCCGATGCCCTACGACTGGTGCTTCTCCCGCCCCGACACGAACCTGTCGACGTTCGCGGCGGACGGCGAGGCGTACTCGATCGTCCGCGGCCGCGGCTACGACTGCATCGTGCACCGGCTCACCGTCGACGGTCCGGAGCCGGTCGGCCGGTTCGAACCGGACGGCGACGGCGTCTACACCGTGGCGGCGGCCGTGGTGTCCGGGCGGCCGGCGGTGCTCAGCAGCGACTGGCGGCGCGTCCACTACCACGACCTGCGCACCGGCGAGGCGCTCCGGGCGCCGTGGAGCGCGCCGGACGGCTGGCGGGTGGACGAGCTCGTCGCGGTGGCCGGCGGGGCGTACGCCTGGCTGGAGCCCGACGACGACTCGCCGCGGACCGACTGGCGCGGCTGGCTGTGGGACGCGATCGGTGGCCGGCCGGTCGGGCCGCCCGTGTTCGTGCGCGGCTACCGCTGGGGCCCGTGGGCCCTCGGCCGGCGGCCGGCGCTGCTGGTGAAGACCGACTGGCGGGAGTACCGGGTCCTCGACCTGGCCCTGCGCTGCCCGGCCGGCCCGGCGCTGCCGGCGACCGTGCAGGACCTGAGCGCGCCCGCGGTCGGTGTCCTGCACGGCCGTGCGGTCCTGGCCGCCGTGACGGGACCCGCGCTCACGGTGTGGGACCTGCTCACCGGCGCGGCCCGGCACGTCGTCGCCTTTCCTGATGTACCGCTCGCGGTGGCCGTCGCCGCCGACCGGCTGTACGTCGCCGACCCCGAAGGCGAGATCAGCGCGCACCCGGTGCCGCCGCGGGCGCTGCACCCGCTCGCACCCCGGTAGCAACCGGCGGCGCGGCCGTCCGTACATGGATGCATCGCGCACTGGGTATGCGGCACACGGGCGCGCGCGCCCGCCACCTGTCATCAGCTGGATCGACCATGGAGGTGTGCGCCGGATGCGTGCCCTGACCGTCATCCCGCGGCAACGGCAGTCCCTCGCCGTGACCGACGTCCCCGACCCGGAGCCGGGCGACGGCGAGCTGCTCGTCGAGGGGCTGGCCGTCGGGGTGTGCGGCACCGACAAGGAGATCGCCCACGGCGACTACGGCTCGGCGCCGCCGGACCGGCAGCGGCTGGTGATCGGGCACGAGTCCCTGGGCCGGGTCCGGCACGCCCCGTCCGGCAGCGGGTTCGCGCCCGGCGACCTGGTGGTCGGCATCGTGCGCCGCCCGGACCCGGTGCCGTGCGGTGCCTGCGCGCACGGGCAGTTCGACATGTGCCGCAACGGCCGGTACACCGAACGCGGCATCAAGGAGCTCGACGGCTACGCCAGCCAGGCCTGGGCCGTCCAGCCCGGCTACGCGGTGAAGCTCGACCCGGGCCTGGCCGGCGTGGGCATGCTGCTGGAGCCGGCGAGCGTCGTGGCGAAGGCGTGGGACGAGATCGAGAAGATCGGTGCCCGCGCCTGGTTCGAGCCGAAGACCGTGCTGGTCACCGGGGCCGGGCCGATCGGCCTGCTGGCCGCGCTGCTCGGCGTGCGGCGGGGGCTCGACGTGCACGTGCTGGACCGCGTCACCACCGGTCCGAAGCCGGGCCTGGTCCGCGACCTCGGCGCCGTGTACCACCACGAGCCGATCGGCACCGTCATGTCGGGAGTGCGCCCCGACGTCGTCGTCGAGGCGACCGGCATCGGGTCGGTGGTGTTCGGCGCGCTGGCGGGCACCGCACCGTACGGGATCGTCTGCCTCACCGGCGTCTCGTCGGCCGGGCGCCGCGTCACCGTGGACGCCGGCGACCTCAACCGGGAGCTCGTCCTGGACAACGACGTGGTCGTCGGCTCGGTGAACGCCAACCTCGGCCACTACGCCACGGCCGCGGACGCGCTGGCCCAGGCCGACCGGGACTGGCTCGGCCGGCTGATCACCCGCCGGGTGCCGCTGGAGCGGCCCTCGGAGGCGTTCACCGCCACCGACGAGGACGTCAAGGTCGTCATCACCCTCGACGACCGATGAGCACGGGCCGGGCCGGTGCCGTTCAGCGGGACAGCGCCTTCTCCAGCTCGGCCTTGCTCATGGCGGAGCGCCCCTTGATGTTGCGCTGCCTGGCCTCGTTGTACAGCTGCTCCTTCGTGCGTCCCTGAGCGCCCGAGTGCGAGCGCTTCCCGCCGCGATGCCCGGACGACACGTCGTTGATCGAGGAGCGGCTGGCCGTCCGCGACTCTCCCGCGCGGGCCCGCTCCTTGTTGACCGTCCGCGCGGCGATCTCCTCGGCGACGTCCGTTGACCTGCCGCGCCGTTTCACGCTTTCCTTGATGTGCTCGTACTGCCGTTCGCGCTTGGCATTGGAACCGGCTGGCATCTGCTCCTCCTGGGATTGCGCAGGACCTCTTGCCGGTACTGGTTCCCATCCACGCGGCGGGTAAGCGCGGCCGCACCGCCGGTACCCTGGCCGACCGGGCGTGCGGGGATTGTTCAAGTCGGCCCGGACGGTGCCGATGTCTGCCGACGACCAGCTGGCGGGGGCGAGGAGGGTTGAGGATGCGGCTGTCTCGCGGGGTCGGCGCGTTGCTGCCGGCCGGTGCGGTGCTGGCGGTGCTGGCGGTGCTCGCCGGGCTGCTGCTGCCGCCGGACGCCTCCCGGCCGGTGACGGTCCTGGCCGACCTCGGGCTGCTCGGTGCGCTGACGTTCGTGGTGCACCGCACGTCGCGCGTCCCCGGGGTGCCGCCCGCGGCCGCCCGGTTCTGGGTCAGCCTGGCGCGGGCGCTGCTGGTGTACGCGATCGGCATGGCCGTGGACCTCGCCGCGTTGCTGACGACCTCGGTCAGCGGGCGGTCCGTGTCGATGTACGGCGCGCAACTGGTCTATCCGGTCGCCGGCGTGTTCACCATGTACGCCGTGTTCCGCTACCCGACCGTCACCCACAGCCGGTCGCAGAAGCTGCGCGTCGGCCTCGACGCCGGCATCGTGCTCGTCGGCACCGCCGCGTTCATCTGGTACTTCACGGTCAGCAGCCACTGGGCCCCGGACCTTGGCTGGCTGTCGCTGTCGGAGACCCTGGCCCTGCCGGTGACGGTGCTCGTCGCCGGGTTCGGCGTGCTCCGCGTGGCGCTCGTCGGCGCCGGCCTGCTCACCCGCCCCACCCTGGCCTGCTACGCCGCCTGCATCACGCTGTCGGGCGTCGCCACCGCGCTGCCCATCGGGCAGGAGGAGGCGCCGATCGCCCCGACCGTCCTGCTGCTGCTGGCGCAGCTGTCCTCGCTGACCGGGGCGGTGCTGCAGCACCAGGCGAGCGTCGCCGGCACCGTGCCGCCCCTGGCCCGCCGCGACCGGCCGTTCAGCGTCCTGCCGTACGGCGCCTCCGCCGCCGCGTTCGGGCTGCTGGTCGCCGTCGTCGGCCCCGGGCTGGACTGGCGCCGCGGGGGAGTCCTGGCCGGCACCGGCGTCCTGCTGGTCCTGGTCGCGACCCGCCAGCTGGCGGCCCTGCACGAGAACAACCGGCTGCTCACGCAGAACAGGGCGCTCACCGAGCAACTGCGGCACCAGGCGTGGCACGACGAGCTGACCGGCCTGGCGAACCGGGCCTCGTTCAGCCGCCACGTGGACGAGGCGATCGAGCGCTTCACCGCGACCGGCGACGACACCGCGCTGCTGCTCATCGACCTGGACGGGTTCAAGGCGGTGAACGACACCTTCGGGCACGTGGTCGGGGACCAGCTGCTGTGCGACGTCGCCGGCCGGCTGACCCGCGAGGCCGGCGACGACGCGGTCGTGTGCCGTCTCGGCGGCGACGAGTTCGTCGTGCTCACCGGCCAGACCGGCGGGCGCGCCGCAGGGCTCGCCAGCCGGCTGGTGCAGGCCGTCGCCGCCCACGCCGTCATCGGCGGCAACCCGGTCCGGGTCGGCGCGAGCATCGGCATCGCCGCTGTCAGCGACGCCCCGGGCGGCGCCGCCGACCTGCTCCGCCGCGCCGACACGGCCATGTACGCGGTCAAGTCCGCCGGCAAGAACAGCTGGCGCCTCAGCGACACCCCCGCGCCCGCGCCCGCGCCGGTGAGCTGACAGCCCGTCCCGCCCGGGCTGGTCGCTACCGGCTGCTGCGTTTGACGGGAAGCCAGCTCTCCAGCATCGGCGCCAGGGTGGGCACCAGCCGGTCGCCGAAGACGCAGAGCGTCTGCTCCCAGGGGTGTCCGAACGTGCCGGTCCGCATGTCCTCGGTGAGGAAGATCGAGTAGTCACCGTTCGGGACGACCGGCGTCGACCAGTGCTGGTCCTGCTGGCAGGCGAACAGATGCGGCCAGAACCGGAACGTCTGATGCTGCCAGTCGAGCACCACCAGGCCCGTCCCGATCTCGAGCACCCGCGCGAACGCGACCAGCGCGAGGCTCCCGACGGCGCTCGCCGCCGCGGAGAACTCCGGGTGGCTGCCGGCGAAGATCGGCGCCAGGTCGAAGGTGACCGACGGCACGGGCTCGTTGATCGCGGGCCACGATCGCATGCCGGGCCGGAAGGCGAACCGCTGGTGGAACGGCTCCCAGTAGATGTCATCGGCATCCATGGGAATCGGTTCCCACGCCGGTCGGGCCGACGGTTCGGCCGCCGCCACGCGGTCGGCGGAGCCGTGGACGACGCCGGCCAGCCTCTCCTGGATGCCGCGCAGCACGGTGCTGGTGTCGCGGTCGGTGAAGCCGGTGTCCGCCTCCCAGTCACGGGCCCAGCCCAGCGTCTCGCTGGCGAACGCCAGTTCGGTCGCGAGCAGCAGGCGCCGGCAGTCGCGGCGCGTCATGGGGCGGGCCGCGTCGACGAGGCCGGCGAGGCGCTGGACGTCGGCTCGGAGCTGGCGCTGGTCGTCGTAGCCCAGCAGCCGGGCGGAGGTCTCCCTGTCGCCGTCCGTGCGCTCCCACTCCATGACGCCGAGGCGGAGCAGCGTCCGTTCGACCGGTGTGAGGCCGGCGAGATCGACCGGCGCGTCCAGGTCCATAAGGTGATCATGCGGCATGCGGTCGGGTCGCGGCCGCCGGCTTCCGGTGTGGTGGCAGGGGCGGGTGGCGTCAGCCGACCGGGACGGTGGCGGGGCGCTGGTCGCTGATCCACCGGCTGAGGTCGGCCGCGGGCATCGGGCGGGCGTAGTGGTAGCCCTGGGCGATGTCGCAGCCGAGCGCCTGCAGGGCGGCGACGTGGGCGATGCCCTCGACACCCTCGGCGACGACGGTCATGCCGAGGTTGTGGCCGAGCTCGATCGCGCCGCGGACGAGGACGGCGTCGTCGTGGTCGGCGTCCATGTGCAGGACGAACGTGCGGTCGACCTTCAGCTCGTCGACGGGCAGGCGCTTCAGGTACGCCATGGACGAGTAGCCGGTGCCGTAGTCGTCGATCGACAGCCGGACGCCGAGCTCGTGCAGCTCGGTGAGGGTGGCGGTGGCGGTCGCGGGGTTCGCCATGACGGCCGACTCGGTCACCTCCAGCCGCAGCAGCGACGCCGGCACGTCGAACTCGCGCAGCAGCGCGACGACGTGGCCGACCAGGCCCGCGTCGAGCAGGCAGCGCGGCGACACGTTGACCGCGACCGGCAGGGTCAGGCCGTCGTCCAGCCAGGTGCGGACCTGACCGAGCGCGGCGCGCAGCACGTACAGGGTGAGCCGGCTGATCAGTCCGGTGGTCTCGGCGACGGGGATGAACTCCGCCGGCGGGATCGCGCCGCGGGTCGGGTGCTGCCAGCGCACGAGGGCCTCGGCACCGGACACCTGCCCGTCGTTGAGCCGGATCTTCGGCTGGTAGTGCAGGGTGAGCTGGTCGGTGCTGTCCAGGGCGCGGCGCAGGTCGCCGAGCAGCAGCAGGCGGCTGCCGTCCTCGACCTGCATCGCCGGGTCGTAGACGGCGACACCGGTCTTGGTGTCCTTCGCGCTGTACATGGCGATGTCGGCGCAGCGCAGGGCGGCCTCGACCGTGGTGGCGTGCTCCGGGGCCGCCGCGACGCCGATGCTGGCCTCGATGTCGACGGTCACGTCGTCGAGCACGAAGCTGCGGTGCAGCTCGCTCTGCAGGCGGGTGGCCAGGCGGGCGGCGTCGTGCGCGGCGGCCTGCGGCAGCAGGATCGCGAACTCGTCCCCGGACAGCCGCGCGACCAGGTCGCCGGAGCGCACCGTGGCGCTCGTGCGGGCCGCGACCTGCCGCAGCAGCTCGTCGCCGTAGTGGTGGCCCAGGGTGTCGTTGACCTCCTTGAACCGGTCCAGGTCCAGCATCAGCACGGAGGTGCCGGCGCCGCGGTCCTGCGCGTCCCGCAGCGCGTCGGCGGCGCGGCGGGCGAACAGCGCCCGGTTCGGCAGGCCGGTCAGCGAGTCGTGCGAGGCCAGGTACTCGCTGGAGGCGGCGTGCCGCATCAGCCGGCGCTGGTACCCCACGCTGGCCACCAGCAGCACCGTCATCAGCACCAGCCCGACCGCGAACCCGGCGACCGTCGCGATGAACGCGAGCGTCTCGACCCGCTCCAGGTGCCGCAGCGCGCGGGCGGCCTGCGCGTCCCGCTCGACGGTCGCGGTCTGCACGATCCGGTTGATCCGCTCGAACAGCGACTGCGCCCGGCCGGTGTCGATCCGGGCCACGTCACCGTCGTCGACGGCGTCGAAGACGTCGGTGACCGCCTGCAGGTACTGCCCGTGCAGCGCGCCGAGCTCGGTCGCCAGGCGCCGGTCGGTGTCGGTGCCGAACCGTTCCACGTCGAGCAGCGCGTCCTGCAGCGACGCGCCCGCGGTGGTGTGCGACGTCCGCACGACCGATCCTGGCTCGACCCGGTACAGCCGCTCGCTGCGCTCCTCGGTGATGACGGCGTCGTGGATGCGGCCGTACGCGGCGGCGAGCGCGCACACCTTGCTGACGGCCGCCGCCGACCGGCGGGTCTGCGCCACCCCGGTGACGCTCAGCCCGGTCAGGCCCAGCATGATCACGGCGAGGCCGGTCACGGCGTACCACCGCCGTCGCTGCGAACGCTGCACTGCCGCCGCCCCTCGAATGCCTGGCCGTCGTCCGACACCACGACATCGGGGCGCACGGTCCGGGGCTGAGCGGGGCTCGCGGGCCGCTCCCCGGCTGCACCCCGGTTGCGACCGTCGGTCGTCCGCCGGTGTCAGCCGGCCGGGTCGGGTGGGCCGCCGGCCTCGCCCGCGGCCCACATGCGGGCGGCGATGCCGACCCGGTTCCGCACGCCGAGCTTGGCCTGGATGCTGGCGACGTGGGTCTTCACCGTCCCGGTGGAGATGCTGAGCGACTCGGCGATCTCCGCGTTGGTGCCGCCGGCCGCCACCGCCCTGGCGACGTCCCGCTCCCGGCCGGTCAGCCCTGAGACGCCTGAGACGCCTGAGACGCCGGCCGCCGCCGCGGGCAGCGGCTGGAGGCGGCGCAGCAGCCGGACGGTCAGCTGCGGGCTGATCAGCGTGTCGCCGGCCATCGCCGCCCGGACCGCCTCGATCAGCAGCGCCGGCCCGGACCGCTTCAGCAGGAACCCGCAGGCGCCGTCGCGGAGCGCGGTGGTGAGGTAGTCGTCGTGGTCGAACGTGGTGACGACGACGACCCGCGGGCCGGTGCCGGCCAGCCGCCGGGTCAGCTCCAGCCCGTCGAGCCCGGGCATGCGGATGTCGGCGAGGACGACGTCCGGCCGCAGGTGCCGGGCCAGGTCCAGCGCGGCGGTGCCGGTCGCGGCTTCCCCGACGACGGTCATGTCCGGCTGGCTGTCCAGCACCAGCCGGAAGCCGATCCGCACGTTCTCCTGGTCGTCGGCGATCAGGATGCGGGTGGTCACGGCTGCCCCAGCGGCAGCACCGCGGCGACCCGCCACCCGTCGCCGGACGGCCCGGCCTGCAGCGTCCCGCCGAGCAGGTGCGCCCGGTGCCGCAGGTCGGCCAGTCCGGTGCCGTTGCCCGGCGTGCGGGCGCCGCCGGGTGTGGCGTCGTTGGTGACCGTGACGGCCAGCGCGCCCTGCGTCCGGGCCACGACCACCCGCACCGCCGTCGCGGCCGGGGCGTGCCGGCGGACGTTCGTCAGCGCCTCCCGCACCAGCCGGTACGCGGTGGTCCCGACCTCCGCCGGCACGCCCTCGGGCACGGCGACGTCCGACTCCACGCGGGCCGGCCCGTCGAAGCGGCGCAGCAGGTCCGGCAGGTCCCCGAGACCGGGCGCGGCGCCCGGCGGGCCGGCGAGGTCACCGAGCATCGCCACGGTGCGGTCCATCGTGTCCAGCGCCCGCAGCCCGGCCGCCTCGACCCGGGCCAGCGCGTCCAGGGCCCGGGCCGGGTCGGTGCCGGCGACGAACCTTGCGGCCTGCGCGAGCGCGACGATCCCGCTCACGTCGTGGGCGACGAAGTCGTGCAGGTCGCGGGCGAGCGCGAGGCGCTGCGACCGGCGCTCCCGGGCCACGGAGTCGCGGCGGCGGGCCTCCGCGAGCCGCGGGTATCCACCGATCACCACGGCGACCGCCGGCCCGCCGGCCCACAGCGCACAGGCGCCGACGGCGTCCAGCAGCGAGTCCGACGGCAGGAACCGCAGCACGCACACGGCGACCGCGAGCCCGGCGACGCCGACCCCGGCGGCCGTGGCGCGCCGTGGCGCCCACCGGGTCGCGGCCACCACGAGCGCCAGCAGCGCCCCGCACTCACCGATCCCGGCCCAGCCGGCGGCGTCGCCGTAGTCCGGCGGCGCGACCGTCATGCGCACGGTCGCGGCCAGCGACACCGCCCCGGCGGCGACGGCGAGGCGCGCGGGCCACACCCGCCGGTCAGGCCGGCCGGTCGCGGCGACGACGGCCGCGACCACGACGGCGCCGCCCGCGGCCGCCGCGGGCACGACCGCGAGGGCCCCGATCGCAACGCTCACCCGATCAGCGTAGAGACCCGCCGGCGGCGCCGCGGTCCGCCGAACGGCAGAGCCGGCCCCGCCCCGGCCCCGGGAATCCGTCCTTCGGTAGATGCCCCGCCGCCGCCCGCCCGCCGAGGGTTGGACGCATGACACCACGCATCAACTGGCCCGCCCTGGCCGCCGGCTGGGCGCTCGCGTACGGGCTGCTCGCGCTGCACTGGACCGCCGGTGGCGCCGGCTTCCCGTTCGGCGCCGCCGACCCCGACCCCGGCATCGCGAAGGGCCTGTCCATCCTCGGCGGGGTCCACCGGTCCACGGCGGCGCCGGTCATCGCGGCGGCCGCGCTCGGCGCCGCCCTCGTCGCCGGCCTGCTCGCCGCCGGCGCCCGGCTCGCGGTGCCCGCCCGCGCCGGTGCCGCGCTGGAGGCCGCCGCCTGGACCGTGGCCTTGGCTCTGGGCGTCGTCGTGCCGGACTACCGGCCGCTGGTCGCGCTCGGCCACGTCCCGGTCCTGCTCGCCGGCAAGCCGTTCGGCTGGCCCGACGGGGTGTCGGTCGCCTCGCAGCTGCCGTGGCCGGTGCTGCACCAGGGCATCCTGATGGCCGGCGGTGTCCTGTTCGCCCTCGCCGCGCTCGCCCACCGCCGTGCCCGCCGCGGCGCCTGTACGACCTGCGGCCGGGCCGGCCTTCAGGCCCCGGGCCGGGATCCGGCGCGCTGGGGCAGGGCCGCGGTGTGGGTCGCCGCCGGTGTCCCGGTCGTGTACGCCGCGACCCGGTTCGCCTGGGCCCTCGGCATCCCCCTCGGCTTCAGCTCCGCCCAGCTGCGCGACATGGCCGAGGAGATGCCGGGCATCTGGTGGGGCGGCGCGGCGCTGGGCGGTATGGGCCTCATCGGCTCGGTGCTGACCTTCGGCCTCATCCGCCCGTGGGGCGAACGGTTCCCGCGCTGGATTCCGCTGCTGCGCGGCCGCCGCGTGCCGATCAGCCTCGCCGTCGTCCCCGCGGTCGTCGTCGCGATGGCGGTCACGTCGGCGGGTCTGATGTTCGCCCGCGTGCTGTACCTGGACCCCGACCCGGACAAGCTGGCGATGATGGGCCCCGCCCTGCTGTGGCCGGTATGGGGCGCAGCCCTGGCCGTCGCCGCGGCCGCGTACCGCACCCGCCGCCGCGGCGACTGCCGGACGTGCTCGCCACGGGCCTCACACAGGCCTCACACGGCGGCGGACGGGCTGCGCGCGGGCGATTGACAAAACATCTTTTTACGTAAAGACTCGCTTTCGCATGAGTGACCTCGCCCAACTCGGCGGCTCCAGTAGGCAGTACCGAAGGAGATCCCAATGACAGAGCTGACAGAGCACAGTGATCTGCGGCTGAGCGCGGTCATGCCGGCTGCGCTGAAGGTGGTCCACGCCGCGCTGACCGACGCGGCCGCGCTGCGGGTGTGGCTGGCCGAGCAGGCCGAGGTGACGCTGCCCGACCGGTTCCAGTTCTGGGGCCGCCACACGCCCGACGGTGCCGAGCCGCGGCAGCGGGTGCTGTCCGCCGACGAGCGCGGCCTGCGGCTGGCCTGGACCGTCGGCGGTGTCGAGACCACGGTCGAGATCACCCTGACCGAGCACGAGGCCGGCGCCGACGGCACGGAGAGCACGCTGCTCACCCTGACGCAGACGGACCTGCCGACCTTCGCGGAGGTCCTGTCGGACATGGCGGGGCCGCGCGGTGAGCTGCAGACGTTCTGGACGCTCGCCCTGGAGAACCTGCACGACCACCTGGCGGGGCGCGAGCTGACCCCGAAGTGCGACTACACCTCACCGCAGCTGCAGGGCTCGGTGGTCATCGACGCCCCGCCGCAGGCGGTGTTCGACGCGCTCACCCAGTCGGACCGCTACACCAGGTGGTCCGGTGTCCGCGTCGACATCGAGCCGAGGGTGGACGGCCGGTTCGCGATGGGCGGCTTCGACCTGGACCCGTCGGGCGGCGTCAGGTTCGTCGAGTTCGAGCCGGGGCGCCGGGCGTCGCTGCGGTTCCCCGACGGGCTCACCTCCACCTGGGAGCTGGAGGGCTCGGGCGGCCGGACTCGGCTCACGTTCGTGCAGAGCGGGTTCGACGTGGAGAACCCGCCCTACCCGGGCTGGTCCGGCTGGCTCAGTGGCCTCGCCGCGGTGCGGCGCTACCTCGAGGTGCCCGGCTTCCGCCGGATCTGGCGCCAGTACGAGGCACCGGGCATCCCCGCCGGGATGTTCGCCATCGACGACTGACGGCGCCGGCCAGACCCGGTGCGCAAAGGGGGAGGGCGGAGCGGTGATGCCGCTCCGCCCTGCACGGTGTCGCCGGGTGAGCTCAGTGCGCGGCGAGCGGCATCGAGGACGGGGTGATCGGCGACGGCAGGGCGCCGCCGGTGCCGAGGTACTCGTGGACCGCCGCCGCCGCGGAGCGGCCCTCGGCGATCGCCCACACGATCAGCGACGGCCCGCGGCGGGCGTCACCGGCGACGAAGATGCCCGGCGCGTCGGTCTGCCACGCGGCGTCGGTGTCGATCGTGCCGCGCCGGTTGCGGGTCAGCTCGACCTGCTCGAGGTGGGCGCCGTCCTGCGTGCCGCCGAAGCCGATCGCCAGCAGGGCCAGGTCCGCGGGGATCTCGCGGACGGTGCCCTCGACCTCGGTGAGGGTGAAGCCCGGACCGAGCAGGACGTCGACCAGCTCGACCGCCTGGAGCTTGCCGTCCTCGGTGCCGATGAAGCGGCGGATCGCGCAGCCGAAGTTGCGCTCGCCGCCCTCCTCGTGGGCCGAGCCGCTGCGCAGCATGATCGGCCAGGTCGGCCACGGGTTGCGGGCCGAGTCGCGCTGCGGCGGGGGCAGCGGGGCGACCTCGACGAGCTGGACGCTGGCCGCGCCCTGGCGGTGCGCGGTGCCGAGGCAGTCCGCCGCGGTGTCACCGCCACCGACGACGATGACGTGACGCCCTTCGGCGCTGATCGGCGGGGCGTCCAGCGAGCCGGCGACGACCCGGTTGGCGCCCTCCAGGTACTCCATCGCCTGGTGGATGCCGCTCAGCTCGCGGCCGGGGGTGTCCGGCACGTCACGGGCGTCGAGCGCGCCGCAGGCCAGGACGACGGCGTCGTGCTGCTTGCGTAGGTCCGCGAGCGACACGTCCTCGCCGACGTGGCAGCTGGTGACGAACGTCACGCCCTCCGCCTCGAGCTGGGCGACGCGCTGGTCGATGTGGTGCTTCTCGAACTTGAAGTCCGGGATGCCGTAGCGCAGCAGGCCGCCGATGGCGTCGCTGCGCTCGTACACCGTGGTCGCGTGACCGGCGCGGGCCAGCTGCTGCGCCGCGGCGAGACCGGCCGGGCCGGACCCGACCACGGCCACGCTGCGCCCCGACGGCGCCGCCACCGGGAACGGCTTGAGCGGCCCGCCGTCGGTGGCGCGGTTGATGATCTCGACCTCGACCTGCTTGATCGTGACCGGGTCGTCACCGATACCGAGGACGCAGGCGGCCTCGCACGGCGCCGGGCACAGCCGCCCGGTGAACTCGGGGAAGTTGTTGGTCGCGTGCAGTACGTCGGCCGCGCGCTCCCAGTCACCGGTGCGGACCAGGTCGTTCCAGTCCGGGATCAGGTTGCCCAGGGGGCAGCCGTTGTGGCAGTACGGGACACCGCAGTTCATGCACCGGGCGGCCTGCTCGTGGATGAGCTGCGAGTCCGCGCGCTGGTAGACGTCGCGCCAGTCCGCGACCCGCTCGGTCACAGGACGCAGCAGCGGCAGCTGACGCCGGTACTTCATGAAGCCCATCGGATCGGGCATGCCTGACCTCCACCGTTGCCTGTGGGTGCATCGGAATACGGTGGGACAGCGTTGGCCCGGCCTGTCGGTGCACCTTAGCGGTGCAGCCCAGGTTTCTCACAGTGGGTACCGGAGCCAAATTTCCCACACCATGCCCGCACACCTCCCACCTGGTGGAAGCGACGGCGCACGACCTGGCGTTCTGGCAGGCGCTCATGGCGCCCCGGTGCCGATCACGCCGTCCCAGATAGTGGCTGTGCCGTCGTCGCCGCGGGACGGCTGTCCAGGGTCCGGCCCGTCGTGCATACTGTGCCGCCAGATGATCAAGCCCGGGCGGATGAGAGCACAATGAACGACCACGACGACGACCCGTTCCACGGGCTTGACGACTGGGCCAAGGACGTCGAACGGCGGGCGAAGCGGGCCCACCGCTGGGGCCGCGTGGCGCGCCTGTTCCGTTGGTCCTTCGGTTGGTCCGAGGTCACCAAGACGACCCTCTGGATCGCCGGCGCCGTCGCCGCGGCGGTGCTCCTGGCCGCCGCCTTCCCGTATGTGAGAGCGGCGTTCACGTCCGATCCGGGCGGCGGCGACACCGGTCCGGCCGCCTACCCGACCCAACCGGTGCCCAGCGGCATCTCCGTGACCACCTCGGCGAGCGCCGCCCCGACCGGCCCGTTCGACGGCACCGCGGCCGCGACGTACCCCAAGGGCGACGCCGGGATCACCTTGCCGCCGGCCATCGCCGTCACCGGATTCACCCAGGCCGAGGTGGGCGCGGACCTGCAACTGGTGCACCAGGCGCTGGTGGCCGGCCGCCTGGACCAGAAGATGCTCGTCGGCCACGACAACTCCGCGTTCCTCGTGCTGCTGGCACCGAACGCCCGCACCGGGACCACGAAGTGGCTCACCGGCGCCACCCGCATCAACGCGGTGACCTGGATCGACCCGTCCACGAAACTCGACCCCGACGAGCAGCCCCGGGTCAGCGGCCGCGTCACCTTCGACTCCGCCAAGGTCGACGGCGTCCAGACCCTGCGCGTCACCACGAACTTCGTCTGGGTCTACGCGTTCGACGTGCGCCAGCCAACCCCGATCGCCGCCGTGCACGACAGCATCCGCTGGGAGTTCCCGAAGCCCGACCAGGTCCGCAAGAACGACCGCGGCATGTGGATCGCCGACACCGACTCCTACGTCGCGTGGATGGACTGCGCCAGCGCCGACAAGGGCCTGCTCGCCCTGGGCAAACCGGCAGCCGCCACCCCGCACCCGAGCGAATCCGAACCCGCCGACGCCATCCTGCGCCCCGACCACACCCTCGACATCGGCGACGACTGCGCCAAACCCCCCACAACCCCCAAGCCGTAGCGGCCGCGTCACCGGTGGGGTGCGGCGGCCCGGAGCGGCACTACCGGGGCAGAGATCACCGAACTCGAGGACGCCGCCCGGCCGTGTCCCGCCTGAGTCTGCCGAGGGCTTCGCTGATGCGTTCCTGGAACAGTTCGTCGGCCCAGACGACGTCGTCGGCGGAGCTGGCCACGCCGGAGCGGTCGTCGCCGTCGAGGAGCGCTTCCAGGACGGGAATCGTCTCGACCGCGTGCAGTTCCACGATGAGCGGGAGCGCCGAGCGCCCGCCGTAGTCGAGGAGCCCGCGGCTGAGCGGCTCGGCCAGCTCCGCCGTCGGCACGCCGAGCCGGGCGAGCGCCCGGACGGCCGACAGCCTGCTCCAGCGGTCACCAAGGCGGTCGCGCAGCAGCGGTTCCAAGCGGGCGACCGAGCCGGGCGAGTCGAGCGCGAGGTCGGCGATCAGGTCCGCGGCATGACGCGCCGGGGTGTCCCCGGAGGCCAGCACCGCCTCCACGGTTGGCAGCACCTCCGTCGGACCGGCCACCGCCGCCACCACCCTGGCCGCCAGGACTTGTTGGTCCCGCTGTGGGTGGACCGGCGCGGCGACACCGGTCAGGAACGGGGCCGCGACGGTCATCAAGGAGGCCAAGGCATCGCCGAGGTCACGGAGGTCCGGCATCGACGGCCCCGCACCGCTGGTGAGCGCGACCCGGAGAGCGTCGACAACGACGTCGGTTTCCCCGGTCAGCCGCCGGACCGCCAGCGCCGCGTCCAGGTCACCTGCTTCCGTCGCTCGAGTCCGCCAGTACGGGACGGCGGCGTGCTCGTCTTGGCCCAACAGCAGCAGCGCCTGGGCGACCTGCGGACCGGCGTGCGGCAAGGCGGCGGCCAGCGCCGGCACGAGCACGGCGGCGCCGGCGCCCCAGTGCCCGACCATCCCGGCCAGCACCTCGGCGTCCGCCGGACGGGCGACCAGCCGGCCGTGCACCGTGGCCAGGACCTCCGGCGTGCAGCGGACCGCGCCGGGCGCGAACCGGAACCGGTGCCCTCGGGCGGCCGCCGCACAGACCGGCACCACCCAGCGCGGGTCACCGAGCCGGTGCAACGTCTCGACCGCCCGGTATTCGACGGTGAATCCCGGCGCCCCGGCCGTGTCGGGGAAGCGGGCGGCGACGTCGGCCACCACATCGGCGAACCGCCCGGCCGCGGCGCCCGCCCGGCGCAGCACGTGCATCACCTGATCGCGGACGTCAGGATCCGGATCGTCGAGCATCGCCGCGACCATCGGCACGAGCAGCGCGGGCGCCGACCGCCGGGCGTCGCTCCGCGCGCTCAACGCCCACAGCCCGGACTCGCGGGTCCGCGGGTTGCCGGACCGGAGCATGTGCTGGACCACCTCGTGAGTCGCGAGGTCTTCGAACCATTCCGCTCCGCGGGTCCACGGCCAGGCGACGGTCGCACCCGCGTCGATCGCGGCCACCACGGTGGGGACCGTGCCCGCCGGCCAACCCAGGCCAACCCGGAGCAACGCCACCGCGGCCGCCGCGCTGACCGCCGGCCCGCCGCGCAGGGCAGCCTCGCCGAGCGCCGCTTCGGCGGCGCCGGGATCCACCTCGCCCAACGCGAGTGCCAGGGCCGCCCGCGCCTTCGGGTCGTCCTCGACCGCCCACCGTTGCCACAACGCTCCGGCGGCGACGCCGGCCCTGGTGGCGGCATACGCGGCGGCCTCGCGGACCGCGGGCTCGGCGTCGTCGAGCAGGCCCGTCAGCGGCTCCAACTGGTCGATGACCGCCGCCCGTACCTGCGGGAAGGCGGCACCGGAGGCGTGCTGGGGGTCGGCGAGCATGCCGAGCATCCAGACGAAGTCAGCCCGACGGACCGCGGCCACCGCTGCCAGCTCCGCGAGAAACGGCACCGCGGCCGCCGTAGCGGGGTACACCGTGCCCTGGTGGAAGATGCTGCCGTGCAGCTCGGAGATGGCCTCCTCGTTGTCCTCGGATGCCGCCTGCCGGAGAAGGTCCGGCACGTCGCCCGCGCTGCCGTACGCGTGTGACAGCTCGCCCCAGGCAACTGCGTCAAGGCCACCAAGCACGCCGCGCACCCTACCCCGCGGCGGTTACCGGGTGAGTTGGACGACGTACTCGGTGTCGTGGTGGTTTCCGACGAGCTCCGTGAACTCGCCGGCGACGAACGTCCAGCCGCCGGCGTCGATGATGGCCCGCAGCTTGTCGATGGGGATGCGGACGGCGTCGTCTGGGACGTTCCACGCGTCGATCGATTCGCGGGCGCGGGCCTCGAGGTCCTCGATCGTGGCGATGTCGTCCGGGTCGGGTTCGTCGCCGCTGTACGGTGTCCAATCGCCCTCGGTGACGCGTCGCATCAGTTCCGTGGTCGCCGCCTCGGGGTTGTCGATGCTCTCGTCCCAGTCGTGCTCGTAGTAGCTGAACATGAGCAGCGCGGACTCGGTCATGTCGCCGGCTGCCGGGTGAGCTTGACGACGTACTCGGTGTCGTTGTGGTGCCCTTCGAACTCGGAGAACTCGCCCGCGACGAACGTCCAGCCCCCGCCGTCGATGACGGCCCGCAACTTCTCGATCGGGACGCGCACGACGTCGTCGGGCACGTCCCACTCGTCGACCGCCTCGCGGGCGCGGCCCTCAAGCTCCTCGATCGTCGCGATGTTCTCCGGGTCGGGTTCGTCGCCGCTGTACGGCATCCACGCACCTTCGGTGACGCGCCGCATCAGCTCCGCATCCATCGCCTCAGCACCCTCAAGACTCTCGTCCCAGTCGTGCTCGAAGTAGCTGAACATGAGCATCACGGTCTCGGCCACGGTGATGATCGTAGGCGTCACCGGACGATGCCCGCGTGTGGAGCGGCCGGACTGGAGGGATGCCGCTTGGACGAGCAAGGCCTGGCAGGTTGGAGGGCGTCGATCGAGGCGGCCGTCACGCGGGCGCTGCGCGACATCGTGTCGACGTGTTCGGGCCTGTGGGTCAGTCCGCGGGCTGCGTGTGCCGAACCGGCTGGTGTGGCAGCAGCGCGTCGGTGAGCGTGGAGGTCAGCCAGTCGGCGTAGTCGTCGATGGGCCAGCCGCAGGTGGTTGTCAGTCGTTCGAAGACCTCGATCGACGTCAGCGCGAAGATGATGTCGGCCGCGCGGTCCGCGTCGACGCCGGGTCGCAGAGCGCCGGCCGCGGCGAGCATGCCGGCTGGGCCGCGAGTCCCGGTGCGGCGCTGGGCCTCCGACTCCTGCAGGAGTGAACCCAGGCCGCCGGCCGCCGCGCGCAGCACCGCGTGCACCGGGGCGATGCGTTCGGCGGTGGTGGCCACCATGCTGGCGTAGAGCCGCAGTTTGCGCGCTGGGTCGGGCTCGGCGATGATCGCCGCCACGGCCGGCCGCTCGCTCATCGCGACCGGCGCGGCGTCGCCGGCCAGGGTCGTGTCGTAGACCAGCTTTGCCAGGCCTGCCTTTCCTCCGGGGCAGGCGGCGTAGAGCGTCTGGACCGCAACCCCGGCTGCGGCAGCCACGTCGCCCATGGTGGTGTCGGCGTAACCGCGGGCGAGCATGAGTTCCCGGGCGGCGTCGGCAATTCGCTGGCGCGTGCCGTCGGACTGCTCGCGACGGAGTTCGCTCTCGTACCGGCGTTTGGGCTTGTCGGTCATCGGACACCATGTTGCCAGAATTTTCAGTGGAAGACATTCTATTCAATATAAGTCGATCCAATCGAGTGGAGTTCGGTCATGCGTACCTGGTCGTTCGAGGTCGTGCGTGCCCTGGCAACGGCGCTCGTCGCGCTGTATGCCGGCGGCGTCTTGTTCGTGGTCATCGCGCCGAGCGTGACCCGCCTGCCCGCCGACGCCTACACGCGCTGGTGGCAAGCCATGAACACCGATATGAGCCGGACCATGCCACCGATGTTGCTGACCTGTCTGGGCCTGCTGGCCCTCACCGCAGTGCTGAGCTACGGCCGTTCGAAGCCCGCCTTCGTCGCGGCGGTCGTGGCGATCCTGCTCATCGTGGTCACCATCGGGCTGACCGTGAGCCGGCTGGAGCCACTCAACGCCATCGGCGACACGTGGAACCCGGACGCTCCGCCAGCCGACTGGACCGAGGTCCGCAGCCGCTGGCAGCGACTGCACCTGGTGCGTACCTTCCTCGCCCTGCTGACCCTGGTAACCCTCCTGGCTGCCCACGTCGTGGAGCGGGCGGCGACGCCGTCCAGCGCCACACCGAGCCCGAACCCGAGCCGGTCAGCCGAGCTGACGGCAGCTCAACCGACGGTGTAGTCCGTCCAGCCCAGCGGACTCGGCGGCGCCGCCCAGCATGATCGTTCCACTAGCCTGTGGTGGTGGCAGGAACCGAACTGGACGAGTTGATCGTGGCTGACGGCGCGGCGCTGCGCGCGTGGCTGCTGGACCACCACACCGCCTCCCCTGGCGTGTGGCTTGCGCTGACCAGGAAGGACGGCTCCGTCACCACGCTGACCTGGCAGCACGCGGTCGACGAGGCACTGTGCTTCGGCTGGATCGACGGGCAGGCCCGCAAGCGCGACGAGGGGAGTTCCTGGAGGCGGTTCACCCCGCGCCGGCCCCGCAGCGTCTGGTCCCAGCGCAATGTCGCCAACGTGGCCCGGCTGGAGGCGGCCGGCCTGATGCTGCCCGCCGGCCGGGCCGCGGTGGACGCCGCGAAGGCCGACGGGCGGTGGACAGCCGCCTATGCGCCGTCGTCGGAAGCGGAGGTGCCGGCCGACCTGCGCGCCGCGATCGCCGCCGACCCAGCGGCGCAGGCGATGTTCGACGTGCTCACCAAGACCAACCGCTTCTCCCTCATCAGCCGGGTCAATACCGTCAAGCGGGCCGAGACGCGCACCCGGAAGATCGCCGAGTTCGTAGCGATGCTCGCCCGGCACGAGACGATCCATCCGCAGCGAGCCAGGCCGGCGGACCCGCCGGCATCGTGACGGGATACGGCATCATTCGGCTGTGGCGATCGGCGGAACCGCGCGGCACGAGACTCAGCTTGATCTGCCGGACCGTGTCGCCGCCGCGGTGGCGGCGGCCCGCGGCGCTGGTTTCACCGCGTCGTGCCTGCCTGAGCACGGTCGCTTGCTGCGGCTGCTGGCCGCCGGGATCGGCGCCGGACGCATCGCCGAGACCGGCACTGGGTACGGCGTCGGCCTGGCGTGGATGGTCAGCGGGGCGCATCCTGACGCTCAACTGTTCAGCATCGAACGAGAACCGCATCGAGCCCAGCGAGCGCAACAGCTGTTCGCGGATGACTCGCGGGTGAAGGTCCGCTGCGGTGATTGGCGCGAGCTGGTTGACGAGGCGCCGTTCGACATGCTGGTCCTCGACGGCGGCGGCCAGGGCAAGGCGGACGAGCCACCGCTCGAACCAGCCGACTGGCTCCGCCGAGGGGCCGTGGTGGTGATCGACGACTTCACTCCCATGACCAGTTGGCCGCCCCGACACGCAGGAGAGCTCGACGAAGCACGCATGTTCTGGCTGGAGCATCCGCGGCTACGGACAACGGAGATACGCGTGACGCCGACCGCGGCGTCGCTCGTCGCCACGTACATCGGCTGAACAAGGTCACGGCGAGGACGGGGGAGCGGACCGGGCAGATACCGGCTGTCGGGCAAGCGTCAGCACGCCGAGCGCGGCGGCGGCACAGACGAGCATCGTCGCCGCCATCGGAACGGCGGAAGCCTGGCCGGCCAGGCTCATGGCGGACGCCGCGACGCCCGCGACCAGGAACTGCAGCAGCCCCTGCAGCGAGGAGGCGGCACCGGCCGAGGCGCCGTGCCCGGCGAGGGCGAGCGAGGTGGCGTTGGCCAGCACGACGCCCAGCATCGACACGACGACGAACAGGGAGACCAGCAGCACCGGCAGCGGCAGGCGGGCCACGGCGGCCACGGCGACGCTGGCGGCGCCCGTGACGGCGACGCCGAGGGCGCCGCGCAGCAGCGTGTGCTCGTGCGCGACCCGGCCGACGAGCAGCCCGTTGAGCTGGCCGAAGAGCACGATGCCCAGGCCGTTGCCGCCGAAGACGAGGCTGTACTGCTGGGCGCTCAGCCCGTACACCTCCTGCAGAACGAACGACGAGCCGGAGATGTAGGCGAACACCGCCGCGAACATCAGCGCCGCGGCCAGGACGTGCCGCAGGTAGTGCCGGTCGGTGCCGAGGGTCCGGAACGCGCGCAGCGTGTCCCGGAAGCCGGACCGGCGGCGTTGCGCGGGCAGCGACTCGGGCAGCGCGAGGACGACCGCGACGGACAGGACGGTGCCGAAGCCGGCCAGCACCAGGAACACCGCCCGCCAGGTGGCGACCGTCAGCAGCTGCCCGCCGACGACGGGCGCCAGGATCGGGGCGGCGCCGTTGACGAGCATGAGCGTGGAGAAGAAACGGGTCATGGCGGTGCCCTCGAAGAGGTCCCGGACGATCGCGCGGGACAGCACGACGCCGGTCGCGGCGCCGAGGGACTGCACGGCCCGGCCGGCGATCAGCCAGCCGACGTCCGGGGCGAACGCGCACCACAGGGAGCCGGCGACGTACAGGGCCAGGCCCAGCAGGAGCGGCCGGCGGCGTCCCCAGGCATCCGACAGCGGGCCGGCGATCACCTGGCCGGCGGCGAGCCCGACCACGAAGACGGTCAGCGTCAGCTGCACCAGCGGCGCGCTGGTGTGCAGGTCGTGCGCCATGCCGGGCATCGCCGGCAGGTACATGTCGATGGTGAGCGGGCCGAACGCGGCGAGCGAGCCGAGCACCACCGCCAGCCGGGCCCGCCGCCCGCGGCGCAGGTCCTCGCCGGCAAGGGTTATCAGCACATAACTATGATGTCATAATCCACTAGGATGTGAACCGTGGGCAACGACACCGATCTCGCCGACCTGGCGCAGCTGATCCTCAATGTCGGCCGGCTGGTGCGCGCCCGTACACCGGAAGGCCCCGACGTCGTGCCCATGACCGAGACTGAGCGGCACGTGATGCGGGTCGTGGACCTCTTCCCGGGCGCCTCGCCCAGCCAGATCGCCGACCGCGCCGGGCTCCAGCGCACCAACGTCAGCACCGCCCTGCGCGGCCTCGAGGAGAAGGGCATGGTCGCCCGCCGCGCCACCGCCGGCCGCGGCGTCGCCGTCCACCCGACCGAACGCGCCGCCGCCAACCTGCGGACGCTGCGTGCCGTCTGGGCCCGCGAGCTCGCCGAGGCCCTCGGTGAGGACCTCGGCGACGTCCGCCGGTGCACCGCGCTGCTCGACCGCCTGGAGCGGCACTTCACCACGGCGCGCTGAGCGTCAGCCGACGGAGACCCGCCAGCCCATCGGCGTCACGGCGGCGGCCGGGTGGAAGTACGTCGTGGTGCCGCCCGGCGACATGGCCACGATCATCCCGCCGATCTTCAGCCCGGCCGCGTCATAGGTGAAGACGTTGCCGCCGCTGTCGCCCAGCCGGGTCATGACGCCGCCGCCGCTGACCAGCCGGTCGAGGCTGCACGTGGTGATGCCGTCGGTCATCAGCACGCAGAGGTTCAGCGCGTCGACCGTGCCCGAGCACACCTCGCCGCCGAACGCGCCGTTGGTGCAGAACGTCTGGCCGACCACGGAGGCCTTCGTCCCGCGGATGGTGTCACCGTAGTCGCTGGTCGAGGGGCCCTTGTAGGTCCACGGCGTGAAGGTCCCGAGGACGTACTCGACGTCCTTGCCGTTGTCCGTCAGCGTCCGGCTTGTCACCGTGCCGATCGAGACACCGTTGTTGGAGACGACCGCGGCGTTGGCGAAGCAGTGGCCCGACGTGACCATCCTGCGGGTGGCCGGCGTGCCGGGCACCTCGACGAAGAACCCGGCGGTGCAGGCCGTGCCGCCCGAGGTGATCCGGATCCCGGCGGCCCAGGGCTTCCAGTCGGCGGTCCGGCTCGCCCTGGTCGCCCGCGCGGCCTGGTGCAGGGCGACCCGGTCGCCGAACTCCGCCCGCGCGGCGGCCACCAGCCGTGGCGACAGCTCCGTCACGCCGACCGCGACGCGGTTGTGGGTGACGTCGACGTACCACTCCGACAGTGACGCGCCGCCGGGCCGCCACCGGCCGACGCGTTGGCGCACCGCGTCCAGCTCGGCCAGGCTGTGGCTGACCGGGACGAGGTCGACCCGCCATCCCCGCCCGCCCAGGCCGGCGGCGCTAGGGCCCACCTTGGAACGCGCCGCGGCGAGCCGGCCCGGCGCGTACCGGATGGTCAGGACGTTGCCGGCCTCGTCGACGCTCACCCCGCCGAAGGTCGCCTGGTCGGCGCCCGCGAGGGAGACGAGCTCGTCGGCGCGGGCCTGGTCGACGACGAGCGGTGACGGCGCCGCGCCGGCGGGCACGGCGGATGCCGCCGCACCCACGATGCCGACGAGCGCCGTCACGATGTACCGCCTGCACAGCGAACGCATGAGACCGCCTCCGGAAACATCGACGAGCATGGTTGCTCGGTGCACTCGATGGCACCACCCGGGTGCGTCCGGCGGTAGGGCACTCAGCGATCCTGTTGGCGATACAGCAAGCGGTACATCAGGCCGCTGTCACCGAGTCGATCACCTCGAACGCGGCGTCCGGCCGGCCGATGACGACGACGATGTCGCCGGCCCGGCACCGCAGGTCCGGCCCGGGGGACGGCACGACGTGCTCGTCACGGACCACCGCGATCACGGTCGCGCCGGCGACGCCGGTGCCGGTCAAGGGCCTGCCGACCCGCGGCGAGTCCGCCCCGATGAGGACCTGCAGCACCGCGACGCCGTCGGTGTGCCGGTCGAGGCGGGCGCAGTGCGTCATCGGGCCGGTCGTGCCGACCAGTTCGGCCACGGTACGGGCCTCCGCTGCGGTGAGCAGGACCCCGGTGAGGCGGGTGTCCGGGTCGGCCGGGTCGTACACGACGAGCTCCCGCCGGTCGTCGTCGTGCCGGATGACGCCGACGTGGTGCCCGTCCCGGGCGGCGAGCACGTGCAGCGTGCCGATGCCGGGCAGGGGAGCGCTGGTGGTGCGCGGGACGCTCCGCCGGGTGGCCATGCGCGGCGCCGGCGGCGGTGGGGATCCGGGTCGGGGGCGCCGGCGTGCCGGCGTGATCGGTGGTGTGGGGTTCATGACGGACGACCTCCTGAGGGTCAACGCGACGAGACCGTCGACCCCGGCAGGGTCGCGGCTGCGGACAACGTGGACGCTCAGGAGATGGGTGGGCCCCGGCAGGTCGGCACCGCCGCCGGCCGTCCGGCGTGGACGATGGCGGCGGCCGGGCCGCGGCACGCCGGCCCCAGGACGGGGTCGGCGTCGGCGACTGGTGGGAGCACGGCGAGCCAGTGCGGCGCGCCGGACCGTAGGTCCCGCGACTCGGGCAGCTTCCTGCCGTGCGGTGTCTCGGCACCGGCCGCGGCGATGGCGACCGTGCCGCGGGCGAACTGGAACGTGTCGCCGGGCAGCGCGTCGTGGGCCCGGGAGAGTCCGAGCAGCAGGACGCACGCGCTCAGCGCCAGGCCGACCGCGGTCGTGCGCAGGACGGAAGCGATTCGCATCCCGCACCTCCCGCCCGTCGGAGCCGTCTACTTTACCAGGCGAAACGGGCGGGAGGTGCGGGAGTCGCAAGTGGACAGTCAGGCGGTGCAGGGCACCCCGTTGACGAAGACGGTCGGCGGCGGGGTGGGCGGTGCGGTCCGGGTGCCGTACATGCCCACGGTCACCGAACCACCAGGCGGGATGACCCGGTTCCAGCTCGCATGGGTGAGGGTGACCGCGGCGCCGGTCTGGCTGGAGGTGGCGTTCCAGGCCTGGGTGACGCGCTGGTCGCCGGGGAACGTGAAGGTGATGACCCAGTCGGAGATGGGCGTCGTCCCCGTGTTGGTGACGGTCACGTCGGCGACGAACCCACTGGCCCAGACGGATGTGTACGTGAACGTGGCGCGGCACGACAGCGCTGGCGGCGAGCTTGCGGACGGGCTGCCCGGCCCGCCGGTCCCGCCGGTGACGACGACCGTGTTGGAGGCGATCGACACGTTGCCGGCCGCGTCGCGGGCCCGGACGTAGAACTGGTCATGGGGCGACACCACCGCGGCCGTGTACGTGGTGCCGGGGACCGTGGCCAGCAGCGTGGAGATGAACACGCCGTCGAAGCGGTAGACGTTGTAGCCGGTGACGGCCACGTTGTCCGTGGAGGGCGACCAGGTCAGCGTGGTGCTGGGCCCGCTGGTCGGGTCGGCCCGCAGGCCGGTCGGCGCGGCGGGCGGCACGGTGTCCGGGCCGGTGTCGGTGACCGGCGTGACGACGACGACCGTGTTCGAGCCGCCGGAGCGGTGGCCGAGGCCGTCGTGGGCCGAGACCTGGAAGGTGTACTGCTGGCCCGGCCGGATGTCGGTGGTGACGGTGGCCGTGGTGACGTCGCCGACGGCGATGACCCGGCCGTAGTCGTTGAACGCCGGCATGGACGTGATGTCGTAGCCGGTGACCGCGCAGCAGCCGCGGCTCGAGGCGGTCCAGCTCAGCGTCACCGACGTGGACGTGACGGCGGTCGCCCGCAGGTTCGTGGGCGGGGTCGGCGGGAACGGCGAGGTGTTGGGCGTCCCCGAGGTTGAGGGCACGGGCGGGGCGGGGGTGACCGCCACGCTGCCGTTGGCGTCGTTGACGGCCACCAGCAGGGCGCCGGCGAGCATGGCGGTGCCGGCGACGGACGCCAGCCGAAGCAGCGATCGAGTTCCGGGCATGGCCCGAGACTGGCTCATCGCATCGACAGCGGTCAACGAATTGGGTCGGCTGCCACTGTACGGCCAGCGGCGACGTGAAAGTTACGACGCCTGGCGGACGGGGGTGTCGGGGAGCCAGGCGTCGGCCAGGTCGCTGAGGGGGACGCCCAGGGCCTGGCTCAGGCAGACCACGGTGCCGAACGCCGGCGCCGGGAGGCGGCCCGTCTCGATCTTGCGCAGCGTCTCGGGGGAGATGCCGGCCGCCAGGGCCACCTCGACGAGGCTGCGGCCCGCCCGCGCGGCCCGCAGTGCCGCTCCGAGGCGCTGGCCCGCGGCGATCTGTTCGACGGAGAGTGGTTGGCGAACCATGCGAGCAGGATACCGCCTCGGACCGTGTGTGGTATAAAAATACCGCACACGGAAGTGGGGAGAGGCGTCGTGATCGAGCTCAAGTCCGCCGACGAGATCGGCCGGATGGCGGTGGCCGGGCAGTTCGTCGGTGAGCTGCTGGCCGAGTTGAGCGGCGTCGCCGCGGTCGGCGTGAACCTGATGGACGTCGAGCACCACGCCCGCCGCCGGATCAAGGAGCGCGGCGCCGAGTCCTGCTACTGGGACTACGCCCCGTCGTTCGGTAGCGGCCCGTTCCGCAACGTGCTGTGCCTGTCGGTCAACGACGCCGTCCTGCACGGCCTGCCGCACGACTACGTGCTGCGCGACGGCGACCTGCTCAGCATCGACATGGCCGTCGGCATCGGCGGCTGGGTCGCCGACTCCGCGCTGTCCTTCGTCGTCGGCACCCCCGACCCCGCCGACCTGAAGCTCATCGAGGCCACCGAGGTCGCGCTGGAGGCGGGCATCAACGCCGCCCAGCCCGGCGGCCGGCTCGGCGACATCTCCGCCGCGATCGCCGAGGTCGCCCACTCCTACGGGTACAGCGTCAACGGCGAGTTCGGCGGCCACGGCATCGGCCGCACCATGCACGAGGCCCCGCACGTCGCCAACGTCGGCCGCGCCCGCCGCGGCATCAAGCTCGAGCCCGGCCTCACCATCGCGATCGAGCCCTGGTTCTGCCGCTCCACCGACAAGATCAAGTACGACAAGGACGGCTGGACCATCCGCTCCGCCGACGGCTCCCGCACCGCCCACTCCGAGCACACCGTCGCCGTCACGCCCTCCGGCCCCCAGGTCCTCACCCGCCGCCCCACCCCCGGCGCCCCGGCAGACTCCGCGCCGACGGGCGCCACCGCCGCCTGACCCGGGGCGAGGCGCCCGCAGACGGACCCGATCCGGCGACGACCGGTGCGCCACCGTCCGGCGTGACCGGGCGAACGCCACCGCCCGGCGCGGCTGGGGGAGCACCGCCGTCCGGCGCGGCCGGGCGGCCACCGCGGGACGCCGCCAGGCGGCGCCAGAGCAGCGCGGCGGCGACGGCGGCGAGCAGCAGGACGACGCTGCCGGCGATGTCGAGGACGTAGTGGTTGCCGGTGGTGAGGACGGTGGCGGCCATGAGCAGCGGGAAGAGCCACGGCAACAGGGCCACGCGCGGGCGGGCCGGGCGCAGCGCGGTCCAGGCGGCGTACGCGCACCACAGCGACCAGCCGACGTGCAGGCTCGGCATGGCCGAGTAGTGGTTCTGCCCGTTCGTGGTGTCGGTGGAGGCGTCACCGAAGAGGTCGTACAGGGCGACGACGTCCACGACGCCGGGCAGGGCGAAGCGCGGCGGGGACAACGGCACCGCCCAGTAGACCGGCAGGATGAGCAGCAGCATCGCGACCATCGTGCGGCGCACGTGCCGGTACACGGCGGCGTGGCGGAGGTACACCCACAGCAGGACGCCCGCGATCGCCACGTAGTACAGGCGGTAGAAGTACACGGCGACATGGCTCAGGAGCAGATGGCCGGCGAGCCAGTGGTTGGCGCCGCGCTCGACGTCGAGGTGCAGGCCGCGTTCGATCGACTGCAGCGCCACGGCGTTCGAGGTCGCGGCGGCGGCGTCGGTGCCGGCGGCCGCGTGCAGGTGCGTGAACACCACGAGCAGGACCAGCAGGCCGACCACCTCGGGGAGGGCGCCGGGCCGCCGCGGCCCGTCGGCGCCGTGGAAGCGGTGCTCGGTCCCGGTGGCGCGCCGGCTAACCCACCTTAGCACAGCCGAAAAAATCTTTTGTCGGTAATGCACCGACCGTAACGCACCCATTGTCAGTGCGTCAAGCCGGTCACCGAACGGCCGGCGAGGGTGCGTCGCCGGGTCCCCCGTTGAACCCGGCGAAGCGCCGTACGCAGTGCACTACGCCGCGGCGGCGGCCCGCAATCCGTTCGAACCTCGTCGAACGGTGCCAGGCGTGGCGCGAGTCGGTAGAGTTCGACGGTGATCTCGGTGTCGGTCGGTGGTCCGGGCCTCGCATACGTGCGGCTGACGCCGTCGCCGGTCGCGGAGACCCTGGAGTGGCTGCGCCTGGCCGCGTGCGGCGAGCGGCACCGGGAGTACGGCGACCCGGGCGCAGCGGCCCGCTTCGCGCTGCGGGACCGCGACGTCGCCCTGGTCGGCGCGGTACTGCGCACCTACCGCCACTACGTCCCGGACCTGCTGATGCCGAGCCCGCCGGAGCAGGACTGGGACGCCGCCTGGCGGCAGCAGCTCGAGCAGGTGCGTGCGACGCCGGCCGCCGACGCCGTCCGGATGCTGCCCGGCAACCTGCCGCGGGAGGTGCGCGACGCGGTGCAGCAGGGCACGTTCGCCGGGCGAGCGGCCCGGGCGCTGCGCCACTTCTACGACACCGTCCTCGCGGAGCAGATCTCCACCGTCCGCGCCGCCATCGACGCCGAGGTCGCGATGCGCGCGCGGCTCATGGCCCGGCACGGCATCGGGCACGCCGTCAACACGCTCCACCCGAAGATCCACTGGTCGGGCGCGGCGATCGACCTGCGGGTGGCGTTCCGCGAGACGTGGGACCTGTCGGCCACCGGCCTGCCGCTGGTGCCGTCGCTGCTCGGCCGGCCGGGACTGAACATCCAGCTGGGTGACCCCGCCAACTCGTTCGTGCAGTACGCGCTGCGGGCGACCCCCGCCCCGCCGGCCCAGGTGCAGGGCCCGGTCCAGCTCTTCGGCGCGCACCGGGCCGCGATCCTGCGCGACCTGGACGTGCCGCGCTCCACGACCGAGCTCAGCCGGCGGCACCGGCTCAGCAAGTCGACGGTGTCCTACCACCTCGCCGCGCTGCTCGGCGCCGGCCTGCTCGTCCGCGCCCGCGAGGGCAAGGCCGTGCACTACAGCCGCAGCCGCGACGGCGACCAGATGATGGCGCTCCCGGTCACCCGGAACTAGCCGTCACGCTCGCAGGCTCGCGGCCAGCGCGGTGACCTCGGCGGCGGTGGGCAGGCTGGCGCGGGCACCGACGGCCCGGGTCGCGAGGGCGCCGGCGGCGCAGGCGAGCCGGACGGCGTCGTCGAGGTCGCGGCCCGCGTCGAGGGCCCAGGCGAGCGCGCCGCAGAACGCGTCCCCGGCGCCGGTGGTGTCGACCGCCCGCACCGGATGGGCAGGGAACTCGGTGACGCTGTCCGGCCGGTGTACCCGGCAGCCGGCCGACCCGAGCGTGACGACCACCGTGCCGACACCCCGGGCCAGCAGGGTCTCGGGCGGACCGAGCAGCGCCAGCTCGTGCTCGTTGGGCACCAGGACGTCGACCTGCGCGAGCAGCGACGACGGCAGCGGCCCCGTCGGTGCGGGGTTGAGCACGAACGTCCAGCCCGCCGCGGCCGCCCGCCGGCCCGCCTCGGCGACGGTCTCCAGGGGCACCTCGAGGCTGGCCAGGACGACGCCGGCGCCGGTGAGCTCGCCGACGTCGTCGGGTGCCAGGTTCGCGTTGGCGCCGGGGACGACGGTGATCGCGTTCTCGCCCCTGGCGTCGAGCATGACGATGGCGAGTCCGGTCGGCGCCGGGTCCTGCCGCACCCGCGTCACGTCCACACCGTCGAGGCTGCCGTAGTCGAACCCGGCGCCGACCCGGGCGACGAGCGCGCACGCCCCGCCGAGCCGGCTCACCGCGACGGCCTGGTTGCCGCCCTTGCCGCCCGCCACGGTCGTCGACCCGGTGGCGATGATCGTCTCGCCGGGCGGCGCGATCCGCGGCGTGTGGACGACGAGGTCGACGTTGACCGCGCCGACGACCAGCACGCTCATCGGACCCCGCCGTCCCCGCGCGCGACGTTCATGACGCGAGGTGTGTCTGCGATGTCCACCCCGCGATCATCCTCCACGAGGAGTGCCCGGCGTCCGCCGGTACTGATGACCGATGGGGTGATCAGTCCACCGTCAGGCGGTCTGGTACCAGATCTCGAGGAACGCGCCGGTCGGCGCGAACTTCTTCCACTGCAGCTGGTCGTTCTCGTCCAGGGCGCGCAGGCCGAACGTGATGTCGGCACCGCCCCCGGCGGCCTTCTGCTGGACGGCGTTGGTCACGCCGCCGCTGAACGTGACCGCGTGCGGCGCCGAGCCGCAGGTGGTGTTGGCCGCCGTGGAGACCGACGCAACCTTCGTCTGCCAGTAGCCGAGCGAGTTGGCCCAGGTGGTCGTCGCCGGAGTGGTCAGGTCCTGGGTCTTCCACAGGTCGACCGGCGTCGCGGCGCACGAGGCCGAGTGGTTGAGCGTCAGCGTGACGGTCGCGTTGAGGATCTGGGTGCCGGCGACCGGGGCCAGGCCGTCGAAGCGGACGAACGACCGCCACGCCCGGGTGGTGCCGTACTCCCGGCCGGAGCGCATGGCGTCCCGGTTGGTCGTCCAGAACGAGGTGGTCGGGTAGCCGCTGGACACCTGGGTCCACGCGTACGTCGACACGTACAGCACGGCGGTGCCGTCGGCCTGCACCTGCAGGCTGCTCGTGGCGAAGCGGTGGTCGAGCGCCTCGACGGTGATCCCGCAGGCCTTCGCGGCCGCGGCGGCCGCCGCCTCGGTCGGTGCGACCGGGGAGCAGGAGGGTGCCGCGTGGCCCGCGGCGGGCGCGAAGAGCACGGACGCGGCAACAGCCGCCACCGCGAGCAGGCTCTGGGCAGACTTCTTCCAGACAGACGTCATCGAATCCCCCGTGGATCGCTTGGGCCACCGGCGCGCGGCCGTGCTTAAGCACATCGCCCCCGGTGGATGTCGATGCTCAACGTAGGTCAATGCCTTCGCCGGAGCAAGAGGGTCCCGGCAAACTTCGACGGAACCCTGCGCCGTCATGTCCGGGCGACAGCGCGGAAGCGTATGGCGTACTGGCCCGCCGGGACGGCGGCGAGCATGGTGACCGCGAGGAGCAGGACCGCGAGCAGGGGCTGGCGGCTGTTGAGGTAGGTGCCGGCGGCGAGCACGGCCACGACCACCGAGGCGAGCAGTCCGCCGCCGGTCAGCACCGCCCAGGCCTGGCGGCCGGCGCGGACGGCGAGCGCGAGCGCGGCGGCGCCGGCGAGCAGCGCGAGGATCCAGCTGACCTGCCACGGCTGCGGGCCGACGTGGTTGCCGGGCCAGTCCACGACGCCCAGGCCGAGCAGGCCGCGGTGGACGTTGCGGCCGGGTCCGGACGCGTCGATGACGGTGATCGGCGTGAGCGGCGAGAACTTCGCGCGGACCGGGTTGACGCGGCCCAGGACCATGGCCGCGGTGCTGGCGACCGCGAGCAGGACGGCGGTGACCGCGGTGGCGAGCAGCGCCGGCCGGACGCGGTCCGGTGCCGGCCGGCCCGCGCCGCGGACCGCGAACCACGCGACCGGTGCGGCGCAGGCGAGCAGGCACAGTACGGCGATGAAGGCGGACCCGGGTGCGCCGCCGGCGGTGGTGGCGTCCCGGAGCCAGCCGAGCAGGTCGTGCCGCTCGACGCCGCCGTCGCCGTCGTGGACGAACCGCGTCGCGCGCAGGAGCAGCACGGTGCCGGCCGCGGTGGCCGTGAGCGCCGCGGCCCAGGGCCAGGAGCGGGTCCGTGCCGCCAGGACGGCGGCGACGAGGGCGAGCAGCGGCAGCGCCGCCGCATACGCGACGCCCTCCACGGTGATCCCGAAGTCGGTGGAGCCGGGCGAGCGGGCCTTGAGGTCGCCGAACGCTGCCGCCGCCGCGTCCCCCAACCGGCCGGGTGCGTCAGGACGAGACCTGACGGTGTCGCGCCGCCGAGGGTACGGGCGGCCTCACCCCCGGCCCGCCGCAGCACCGCGGCGATCGCGTCACGGACGGGCACCTCGGCACCGCCGAGCAGGAGCGCACCGTCGTCGACGCGGCGCTTCGGGTGCGGCTCGTAGGCCGACGGGTCGAGCCGCGCGCCGCGCTGCGCGTCGCGCCCGACGAGGAGCTCGCCGCCCTCGGCGTGCACCCCGGACGGCAGCAGCGGCGAGGCGTCGAAGAGCAGCAACTCGACGGCGCGGTGCGGGTCGGCCCGGGCGAGGGCGGCCACGGTGTGCGACGTGCCGAAGTCGATGCCGAGCGTCTCCCCGTCAGACATGCACCGAGCCTATCGACCGCCGTTGCTGGACGGCGAGCGTCACACCCGCCGCCGCGCCCAGCGTCGCGGCCCCGCCGTGGACGTCGCCGAGGACGAGCAGCACGAGCGCCGCGACGAGGCTCACCGTCCCCAGCACCCGGACCTGGACCGACGTGCCGAGCACCAGCGCCGCCGCGGCGAGGGACGCGGCGAGGCCGAAGTCGACCAGCGAGCTGCCCGCGCCGACCGGCAGGACGACGAGCCCCCACAGCCCGCCGAGCACCTGCACCGTGCCGGCGAGCACGAGCCACCGCGCCGCGCCCCAGCGGCGTTCGGCGAGCGTGCCGAGGACGGCCAGCGCGACCAGGTTGAAGACGGTGCCGGTCCAGCCGCTGTCCTGCACGACGAACGAGCTGACGAGCCGCCACACCTGCCCGTCCGCGATCGCCGTCCGGTCCCGCCGCAGCGCCTCGAACAGCCCCGGCGCCACCGTCAGCTGCAGCCCCGACACGACCGCGACGACCGCCACCGCGACCAGCGTCGCCACCGGCACCTTCGCGGGCCCGGCCGGGCGCGGCAGTCCCGCCCCGGCCCATCCGGCGGTGACGAGCAGCGCGACGTAGAGGACCGCCATCCGGGCACCCCGAATCAGTGGGCGAGCGCGACGACCGTGTGGGCGACGCGTTCCAGCAGGTGTTCGTCGTACGGTAGCCACGGCACCGCCGAGGCGGGGACCCGGTGCCGCACGTCGGTGGCGACCGGGTCGCCGTCGCGGGTGACGCGGGCGGTGGCGAGGTGCACGGCGTAGGGGCCGACGTGGACGTGCCGGTCGCCGAACGACACGCCGTCGACGCCGGCGAGGATCCGGCGCAGCGCCGCGCGGCGCATCCGGTCCGGCTCGCCGAGCGGCCGGTCGGCGAGCCGGGTGAGCACCTGCCAGCGGGCGTCGTCGCGCAGCTGCGGGTCGTCGTCGAGACCGAACGCGGCCACGCTGACGAGCAGGTCCACGCTGCGCAGCGCCTCCGACACGAGCACCGGCGGCGCGTCGGTGAACCGGGCCGGGCACCACTGGCCGCCGTCGCGGTGCTGCAGGTGCAGCGCGCCGGTGAAGCCGAACCCGGACGCGCCGCGGTGCAGCGGGCCGTCGACGGCGAACGCCACCCGCCACCGGCCCAGGTCGCGGCGGAGCAGCCCGGCGCCGTGATCGCCGCGCCAGCCGTCGCGCACCGCCACGCCGAGCAGCGGCCGGATCGCCACCGCGTACCCGCCGAACATGTCGGTCTCGGTGCCGTCGCCGGCCGGGTAGTGCTCGCGGAACGCCTGCCGGACCGGCTGCGTCAACCGCCGCTCGACGACCGTGTCCCGCCAGGCGGCCCGGTCCGCCGCGCCGGCCCGCGCCGGGTGCCACAGCCGCACCCGCCCGCCCCGCGGCGGCGCGCCGAGGGCCGCCTCCCACCGGCCGGGCGCGGTCTCGGCCTCCCAGATCAGCCGCGCGGCGAGGTCGCCGGGCACGTCGGCGTGCCACCGCTCCCACGGGAAGCTGACGTCGCCGAGGTACCCGCCCTCGAGGGCATGGGTCATCGTCGTCAGCTGCGCCCGGGTCGGGGTGGCGCCGGCGGGCAGGCGCAGCGCGATCGCGGGCCGCCGGGCGAGGCCCTGCTCCGCGACGGGCACCAGCCGGTCGAGCTTCTTGACGAGACCGGCGTGGCGGGCCGCGGTGCGGGCCGCCCGCAGCGCCGCCACCGACTCCGGCGTCGGCCAGGCCGCCACCGCCTGGGCGAGGGCGTGGCCGGCCGCCTGGGACGGTGCGGTCCTCGCCGAGGTCGGCGCCACCACGGCGCCGGGCAGCAGCCGCTGCAGCACCTCGCCCACCCAAGGCTCGTCCCGCAGCAGCGCCACCTGGCACGCCCGCCAGAGCACGTCGACCTCGAGGGGCGTGAACGCCTTGTCCGCCGCGTACGCGGTCCGTCCACTGTGGATGCCGACGATGCGCGCGCCGGCGGTCTCCAGCGCGGTGCGGGCGAACGGCACGTACCCGGGGAGGCCGGCGAGCCGGTCGATGATGTCGGGCAGCGCCGCCACCCCGCCCATGTCCCGGTGCCGGTCGGCCTCGGCCACCACCGCCCGCCCCGCCACGTCCAGCGCGAGCACCTCCTCGACCTCGGCGGCCGCGAGCGGGTCGCCGGCCAGGTCCGCCCGGACCCCGGCGCTGACGGCCGCGTCGACGGCGGGCCCGGCCAGGGCGGCGAGCACGAGCTTTCCGAACCCCCGGGCGTCGCGGGCCAGCACCGTCGCCGGTGCGGCGAGGTCGGGCGGGAGCGGGCCGGTGCAGCGCAGCACCGCGGCCACCGCCACGCCGGGGCTGAACCCGCGCTCCGCGATGGTGTGGAACAGGTCGGTGCACACGGCCGGGGTGAACGCCGGCGAACGCTCCTGGACCGCGAGCCGCACCGCGCCGGCGGCCGTGACCGCCGCCGGTGCCGTCTCCTGTGTCGCCCCTTGTGTTGCCCCTTGTGTTGTCTCCGCGGCCACCTGCCACGCCGCCACGAACAGGGCGCCGAGCTCCTCGTCGCCGACGCGGCTCAGGTCCGGGGGCTCGCCGGTGAACCGCGGGTCGTCCGGGGCGGGCCCCGTCATGGCCTGGAGCAGCCGTTGCGCGTAGGGGCCGAGGGTCACGCCGGTGGAGTGTAGAGGCCGACGAGCCGGGCGACGGCACCCTGGTCTCCGTCGATGTCCACGGCGTCGAGGCCGAGGCCCTCGAAGAGGATGTGGGTCCACGCGGTCGAGTCGGCCGTCACGGTCGCGGCGGGGTCCCGGATCTCGCCGGTCCTCACGTGTACGGCGCCGCCCTCGGCCACGGTGTGGAAGACACGGACGGGCGGGTGGGCGCGCCGGGCGTCGTGGAGGCGCAGCACGACGGCCGGCACCTCGCCCGGCGCCTCCGGTGCCATCGTCCGCATCGCGAGGACGACCGCGTCGGGCGTCATGCCGCCGGTCGTGGCCGGGTCGGGGCCGGCGGAATACCAGCGGCCGAGGGCCGCCAGGACGCCCTCGAGGTCGCGGCCCCACGCGGTGGCGACATACGCCCGGGTGCGGGCGAGGTCGGGCAGCACGACGTGGTCGACGATGCCGGCCTGGCACAGCGACCGCAGCCGCTCGGTGAGGACGGCGGGGGTGATGCCGCGGACCGCGTCCTGCAGGTCCCCGAAGCGCTTCGGGCCGAGGATCAGCTCCCGCACGATGATGAGCGTCCACCGGTCGCCGACGAGGTCGAGCGCGTTCGCGGCGCGGCACGCGTCGCCGTGGTCGCCGTAGCCCTGCCTGACCGGCACGCGCGTCACACCCCTCCCCGCTCCGGCTCACCCTGGATCGCTCCGGAACACTCTGGCTCATCCCGGCTCACTCTGGTGAACATAGGTTCGACTATGTTTAGGATACTGGACATGACCGCTTCCCATGATGTGACGCCCACCCCGGCGGTCGTGGACCGCGCGACCTGGCTGCGCGAGCGGGAAGGCCTGTTGGCCCGCGAGAAGGCCCACACCCGCGAGGGCGACGCGATCGCCGCGGCGCGCCGCCGCCTGCCGATGACCGAGGTCACGCCGACCTCCCTGGTCGGGGCCGGCGGCCCGACCCCGCTCGCCGACATCTTCGCCGGCCGCGACCAGCTGGTCGTCTACAAGCACATGTGGCACCTGGACAAGCCGTTCGAGGACCAGTGCGAGGGCTGCACCGCGTCCATCTGGGACTTCCACGACGCCGCCTACCTGGAGGAGCGCGGCATCTCGTTCGCCGTCTTCGGCGAGGGCCCGTATTACCAGATGGCCCCGTTCCGGGAGTTCATGGGCTACACCCACCGCTGGTATTCGACCTACGGCATCGACGACCCCGCCTACGCCGGTGGTGGCGTCATCGCCTGCTACCTGCGCCAGGGCGACCGGTTCTTCCTCACGTACGAGACCACCGGCCGCGGCGTCGAGGCCATCATGGGCTCGCACAAGCTGCTCGACATGACCGCCTACGGCCGCCAGGAGGCCTGGGAGTCGTCCCCGGACGGCTGGCCCCAGGAGCCGACGTACACCAGGTGGCGCCGCGACGGCCGGCCCGTGCCCCAGTGGACCAGGCCGTCCGTGACCCCGGTCGGCGACCGGCAGGAGCCGCACTGCCACTGAGCCCGGCCTCCGTGGAGGATGCCGGGTTCCTCCGGCGTGCCTATTGACAAAAAAATCTTGTACGTAAAGACTTGGCTTGTCATGAGAGACGTCGTCTACCTCGACCAGATCGAGCAGGCTGAGGCCCTGCTCAAGCCGCAGCGGATCGACGTGCTGCGGCGGCTCGCCGAGCCCCGGTCCTGCACCGAGGTCGCGGTCGAGCTCGACCAGACCCCGCAGCGGGTCTACTACCACGTGAAGCGCCTGGTGGAGGCCGGCCTGGTCAGTCAGGTCGCCGAGCGCCGGGTGCGCGGGATCCACGAGGGGATCTACCAGGCGGCGGGCCGGTCCTACTGGCTGTCCCCGGGCCTGGTCGGCCGGATCGGGCTGCGCCAGGCCCGCGACCTGCTCAGCCTCGGCCACCTGGTCGACCTGATGGAGGAGGTGCAGGCGGACATCGCCGCGCTCGACCTCACCCGTCCGGACCTGCCGTCGATCGGCGTGTCGGGCGAGATCAAGGTGCGCCCTGAGCAGCGCAAGGCGTTCCTCGAGGAGCTGCAGCAGACGCTGCAGGACCTGTTCACCCGCTACGGCGGCGCCGAAGGCGACGGGTTCCGCCTGGCGGTCGCCTGCTACCCGAAGGAAGACCCCGCGGACCGTGCCTGACCCGCGCCTGGTCCCGGCCGCTCAGGCGTTCCTGCCACACCCGGGCACCCGCCGGTGGCCCGGTCACGGCGGGGTGTCGGTCGGTGGGGGCGGCGGTGGCAGGGTGACGGTGACCGTCAGGCCGCCGGTGTCCTGTGGCTCGGCGACGACCGTGCCGCCGTGGGCGCGGACGATCGACCGGACGATGGCGAGGCCCAGGCCGGTGGAGCGGCCGCCCGCCGGGCGGCCGGCGGACAGCCGCTGAAACGGCTCGAACAGGCGGTCGACCTCCGCCGGCGGGATGGCCGGGCCGCTGTTGCGGACCACCACGACCGCCGGGCCGCCGGGGGCGCCGGGGCCGCCGGTCGTCACGTCGACCCAGCCGCCGGGGACATTGTGCCGGACCGCGTTGTCCACCAGGTTGCGCACCAGCTGGTCGAGCAGGGCCGGGTCGCCGAGCGCGGGCGCCGGGCGCAGGTCGGTGGTGACGGTCAGGTCGGCGGCCACGGCCTCGGGGTCCGCGTCGCCGAGCGCGGTGGCCGCGGCGAGCGCCAGGTCGTGCGGCTCGCGGGTGACGGCACCACTGTCGCTGCGGGCCAGGGCCAGCAGGCCGTCCAGCAGCCGCTCGGCCCGGCCGGTCGCGGTGAGCACGCGGGTCGCCATCGCCTGCCACTGCTCGGGCGTGCTCTGCCGCTTGGCGAGCAGGACCTCCGCGCCCGTCCGGACGATGGCGAGGGGGGTCCGCAGCTCGTGCGAGGCGTCGGCGACGAACCTCCGCTGGCTGTTGAACGACCCCTCCAGCCTGGTCACCATCGCGTCGAAGGTGTCGGCCAGCTCCTTGAGCTCGTCGTCCGGACCGGCCAGCGCGACCCGCTCGTGCAGGTGGTCCTGCGAGATCCGCCGGGTCGTGGTGGTCAGGGTGCGCAGCGGCCGGAGCATGCGGCCGGTGACGATCCACGAGACGCCGACCCCGGCGACGAACGTCAACGCCAGCGCCAGGACCGACATCTCCCCGGTGTGCAGCAGCTCGCGCCGGCGCAGCCGCTCGGTCTCGGCCAGCTCCCGCTTCACCGCCTCGAACTTGTCGGCCCCCTCCGAGCCGTCCGTGGGTGGCTGGATCACGGCCAGTTCGGCCGCGGTCGGGCCGTGCACGTTGGTGTAGAGGCTGTTGTACAGCAGCGCGTAGTTGAGCGCGAGCAGCCCCGCGCAGGTGAGGACCAGCATCACCGCGTACACCAGGGTGAGCCGCAGCCGGATCGAGCGGCGGGGCCGGTGCGCCTTCACAGCCGGTACCCCGCGCCGACGAGCGTCTCGATCAGCGGCGGGTCGCCGAGCTTCTTGCGCAGCCGCGCCACGGTCACCCGGACGGTCGCGGTGAACGGGTCCGCATGCTCGTCCCACGCCCGCTCGAGGAGATCCTCGGCGCTGACCACGGCGCCGGCGGCGGACATCAGGATCTCCAGCACGGCCAGCTCCTTCGTGGTGAGCGGGATGATGCGCCCGCCGCGGGTCACGACCCGCCGGCCGGTGTCGAACGTGAGGTCGGCGCGTTGCAGCACCCGCGGCGCGTTGTTGGCCCGCCGCGCCAGCGCCCGGATCCGCAGCACCAGCTCGTCGAAGACGAACGGCTTCGGCAGGTAGTCGTCGGCGCCCAGGATCAGGCCGGCGACCCGGTCCGCCGCCTCGCCCGCGGCGGTGAGCATCAGCACCCGCGCGTCGCTGCCGCCCGCGGCGAGCGCCGTGCAGACCTGGTCGCCGTGCAGCAGCGGCAGGTCCCGGTCGAGGACCACCACGTCATACCGGTTGGCGCCGGCCTTGTGCAGCCCGTCCAGCCCGTCGCCGGCCACGTCCACCGCCATGCCGTGGTCGCGCAGCCCGTCGGCGACCTGCTCGGCCAGCAGCGCCTCGTCCTCGATCAGCAGCACCCGCACCGGACCGTCCTTTCCCTGCCATTGTCGGTGGGCGGGGATAACACCAGCGTTACAGACGCTGTGACGCCCGCGTTGCCGGTCCGCTGCTGCACTGGCCGCCATGAGAACGAGACTCCTCGCCCGGGCCGTGCTGCCGCTCCTGCTCGCCGCCTGCGCCGGCGCCTGCTCGAAGTCTGGCAGCGACGACGGTGTCGCCACGGTCGACGGCACGTCCAGGCCCAGCGCGACCGCGACCGGCAGCCTGCAGGAGCAGGCGATCGCCTACACGCGGTGCATGCGCGAGCACGGCGTCCCGCTCGGCGACCCGGAGGTCAGCGCGTCGAGCATCCGGATGGGCCCGGTCGACAAGGCCGCCGTCGGCAACGACAAGCTGGTGGCCGCGGAGGCGGCGTGCGCGCCGCTGCTGCCGCAGCTCCCGCCGGCGGAGGCGGCGGCGAAGGTGGAGAAGTCCCGGGAGTTCTCGCGGTGCATGCGGGCGCACGGCTTCCCCGACTTCCCCGACCCGGACGCCGACGGACGGGCGGTCGTGCCGGACCCGATCCGCCAGAGTCCGCGGTACGAGGAGACGAAGCGCCTCTGCGACGACCAGGTCCGCTCGTTCACCCCGTCCCCGGCGGCGTCCCGATGAGCAGGTCGCTGACGGCCGGGTCGCTGCCGCTGCTGTGCGACGACCACGTCCGGTCCTGCACGCCGAGCCCCGCGGTGACCCGGTGAGACGGCGCGGGCAGGCCGCCGCGGTCGCCGGGGTCGTGGGCGCGGCCACGGCGGCGGCCGTCGGGCTCGCCGGGTTCCAGTTCGGCGGCGGCGACACCGGCACCCAGGACGCGTCCGACCTGCCGCCGGCCACCGCGCAGGTGACCCGCACGACGATGCTGGACACCGACGACGAGCCCGGCAGCCTCGGCTACGGACCCGCCACGGCCCTCGCGGGCCGGATCCCGGGCGTGCTCACCCGGCTGCCGCAGGCCGGCGACGTCATCGACCGCGGCCAGCCGGTGTACCGCGTGGACGACGCGCCGGTCGTGCTGCTGTTCGGGGAGGTCGCCGCGTACCGGACGCTCGCGCCGGGCGTCGTCGGCGCCGACGTCCGGCAGCTGGAGACGAACCTGCGGGCGCTCGGCTACACCGGGTTCACGGTCGACGACAGCTACTCGACGACGACGGCCACCGCGGTACGCCGCTGGCAGCAGGCGAACCACCTGCCGCAGACCGGGCAGGTCGAGCTCGGCCGGGTCCTGTTCGCGCCCGGGGCGATCCGCGTCGACACCGTCACCGCCGGCGTCAACGCGTCCACCGGGGGCGGCGACGAGGTGCTGCGGTTCACCGGCACCGGACGGGAGATCACCGTCAAGCTCGACGTGTCCAAGCAGCGCCTGGCCCGCAAGGGCGTCGCCGTCCAGGTCCAGATGCCCGACGGCCGGACGGTGCCCGGCCGGGTCGAGCGGGTGTACACGGTGATCGAGCAGCAGGACGGCCCGCCGCTGACGAAGATCGAGGCGATCGTGTCGCTGGGCGACCCGTCGGCCGCGACCGGCGTCGAGGCGGCCGTGGTCACCGTGACGTTCACCGCCGCCGAGCACAAGGACGTGCTGACCGTGCCGGTCGCGGCGCTCGTCGCGCTCGCCGAGGGCGGCTACGGCCTCGAGGTCGTCGAGGGCTCCGGCACCCGGTACGTGCGGGTGGAGACCGCCCTGTTCGCCAACGGCCGGGTCGAGGTCACCGGCGACGGCCTGCGCGAGGGCATGACCGTGGGGATGCCGCGATGATCGAGCTGACCGGCGTCACCAAGGAGTACCCCGGCGGGGTCCGGGCGCTCGCCGGGATCACGCTGCGCATCGGCGCCGGCGAGCTGGTCGCCGTGGTCGGCCCGTCCGGCTCCGGGAAGTCGACGATGCTGCACATGCTCGGCACCCTCGACCGGCCCACCTCGGGCACGGTCGCCGTCGACGGGCACGACGTGTCGCGGCTGTCGGACCGGCAGCTGTCGGCGCTGCGGGCGAGCCGGATCGGCTTCGTGTTCCAGCAGTTCCACCTCGCCGCCGCGGTGCCCGCACTCGACAACGTCGCCGACGGGCTGCTCTACGCGGGCGTACGGGTGAAGGAGCGCCGCCGGCGGGCGGAGGCGACGCTGGAGCGGGTCGGACTCGGGCACCGCCTCGACCACGAGCCGCACGAGCTGTCCGGCGGCGAGCGGCAACGGGTCGCGATCGCCCGCGCCGTGGTCGGCGGGCCGGCGCTGCTGCTCGCCGACGAGCCGACCGGCAACCTGGACACCGTGTCCGGGCGGGGCATCCTGGCGCTGCTGCGGGAGCTGCACGCCGGCGGCACCACGGTCGTCGTCATCACCCACGACGCTTCGGTGGCGGCGGCGCTCGACCGGCAGGTCCACATGCGGGACGGCCTGGTCGTCGCCGACTCCGCGACGGCGGCGGGATCGTGACCGCGGCCAAGCTCGCCCCGGCCCGCATGGACGTGCGGGACGTGGTCCGGGTCGGCGCGGCGGGCCTGCGCACCCGGCCCACCCGGGCGCTGCTGTCGGCGCTCGGCATCGCGATCGGCATCGCCGCGATGGTCGCGGTCGTCGGCATCTCCTCCTCGTCCCGGGAACAGCTCGACCGCCAGCTCGCCGCCCTCGGCACCAACCTGCTGACGGTCGCGCCCGGCCGCACCGTCGAGGGCGACGCGGCGAAGCTGCCCGCCGAGGCCGAGGCGATGATCGCGCGGATCGGCCCGGTCACCGGCGTCTCGGCGACCGGGAAGGTCACCGGCGCCAAGGTGTACCGGACGAACCGGATCAACCGGGCGGAGACCAACGGCCTCACCGTCCTCGCCGCGCGGGAGAGCCTGCCGCGGACCGTCGGCGCCGCGGTGCGCGGCGGAACCTGGCTCAACGGCCTGACCGGCCGGTACCCGGCGGCGGTGCTGGGCGCGGCGGCCGCGGAGCGGCTCGGCGTCGGGCGGGCCAGCCCCGACGTGGAGATCCTGGTCGGCGGCGAACGGTTCACCGTGATCGGCGTGCTGCGCCCGGTCGCGCTCGCCCCCGAGCTGGACGCGGCGGTGCTCATCGGCTGGGACGTCGCCGCCACCGCGTTCGGCTTCGACGGCCGGGCCAGCACCGTCTACGCGCGGACCCGCGACAGCCAGATCGAGGCGGTCCACGGCGTCCTGGCCGCGACCGCCAACCCGCAGGCGCCCGGCACGGTCGCGGTGTCCAAGCCGTCGGCCGTCCTCGCCGCCCGCCGGGCCGCCGACACGACGCTCAACGGCCTGCTCCTCGGCCTCGGCGCGGTGGCCCTCCTGGTCGGCGGCGTCGGCGTGGCCAACACGATGGTCATCTCCGTCCTGGAGCGCCGTGCCGAGATCGGCCTGCGCCGCTCGCTCGGCGCCACCCGCGGCCAGATCCGCCTCCAGTTCCTCGTCGAGTCGCTGCTGCTGTCCACCATGGGCGGCCTCGGCGGGGTGGTGCTCGGCGTCGCCGTCACCGCCGGCTACGCCACCTACCAGGCGTGGCCCTCGGTCGTCCCGGCGTGGGCGACCGCCGGTGCCGTCGCCGCGACGATGCTCGTCGGCGGGGTCGCCGGCCTGTACCCGGCGATCCGCGCCAGCCGGCTGTCACCGACCGAGGCGCTTTCCGCGCCCTGAGCCACAAGTTCGGAGCGGCCGGGCACGGCGGGCCCGGCCGCACGGGTACGGTCACACTCATCGCCAGATCGCTGCGGGGAGGGCACCCGGGTGCGGCACGAGTCGCACTGCCACCTCGACGGCACGGTCGCGGCCCAGGCCGCCGGCAACCTCGAGGACGGTGGCCATGCTGGAGCGGGTTGACTACGACGTACGGCAGCATTCGGTGTACTCGGCCGGGCGGGCGCTGCCGGAAGGGACCGCGGGGCTCTGGTCCGGGGTGTTCGCCAGGTGGGCGGGCGCGGCGAACCCGTTGACGGTGCTGGACCTCGGCTCGGGCACGGGCCGCTTCACCCCGATCCTCGCGGAGACCTTCGGCGGCCCGGTCTACGGCGTCGAGCCGTCCGGGCGGATGCGGGAGCAGGCGGCCCCCCACCCGCGCGTGCAGTACCTGGCGGGCAGCGCGGAAGCGATCCCGCTGCCGGACGACTCCTGCGACGTCGTGCTGCTGTTCCTCGTCTTCCACCACATCGTCGACCGGCCCGGCGCGGCGGCGGAGATCCACCGGGTGCTGCGCCCGGGCGGCCGGGTCCTGGTCCGCAGCGCCTTCGCCGACCGCCTGCCCGACCTGTACTGGCACCGGTTCTTCCCCAGCGCCCGCGACGTCGAGCTGCGCATGTTCCCGACGGTCGCCGAGGTGACCGGCCTCTTCGAGGACGCTGGCCTGACGGTCCTCGGCCTCGACCGGATCCGCGAGACGGTCGCCACCGACCTCGCCGCCTACGCGCGGCGGCTCCGCCTGCGCGCCATCTCCACCTTCGAGCACCTGACCGAGGAGGAGACCCGGCTCGGTTTCGCGGCCCTGGACCGCGCGGTCGCCGCCGGGGACGACCCGGGCCACATCACAATGGACAGCGACCTGCTCGTCCTCGGCGATTCCTGAGGAACCTGTCGGATCGGGCGGGACGTGTTCGTAGATGGGATGAGCGCCGCCGACGAGGGCGGCCCGGACCACGGGAGATGATCCGAGGATGCAGTACCTGGTTTCCGTCCTCTTCGACGACAGCATCGTGCCCAGGGACGACGAGATGGCCGCGATCGACGCGTTCAACGACCGGATGCGGGACGAGGGGCACTGGGTCTTCGCCGGCGGCCTCGCCGCGCCCAGCGCCGCGACGGTCCTCGACAACCGCGACGGCGCGGGCCTGATCACCGACGGCCCGTACGTGGAGACGAAGGAGTACCTCGCCGGCTTCTGGGTCTTCGAGGCGCCCGACCTCGACGTCGCCCTGAAGATCGCCGCCGAGGGTTCGCGGGCCTGCAACCGCCGCGTCGAGGTCCGCCCCTTCGCCCAGCCGTGACCCGCCGGTGGCGACCGCTCGGCCGAGCGGTCGCCACCGGGACAGGCTCAGCTCAGGAGACCAGCCACTCCTGGGCCTTCGTGGCGTTGCAGTCGTAGATCTGCAGCTGGGTGCCGTTCACGGTGCTGGAGTTCGGCACGTCCAGGCAGCGACCCGACACGGGGTTGCGGATCGAGTTGTTCGGGCCGAGCTCCCACAGCTGGTTCGGCGTCAGGTTGCAGTCGAAGAGGTGGATCTTCGAGCCGTTGGTGGTGCCGTAGCCGACGACGTCCAGGCACTTGCCCGCGACGCGGATGGTGCCGTCGCCGAGGACGGTGACGATCTGCGAGTTGGCGCCGCCGTTGCAGTCCCAGGACTGGATCGGGTTGCCGTTGGTGAGAAGGCCCAGGTTGTTGTCGATGCACTTGCCGGGGATGCCGGAGTGGACCATGCCGATGCCGGCCCACTGCATCGTCCACTGCTGGGCGGAGTTGCCGTCGCAGGTCCAGATCTGGATGCCGGCCCCGTCGGCCGTGCTGGCGTTCATGACGTCCAGGCACAGGCCGGAGTTGGGGTTGCGGATCGAGTTGTTCGGGCCGAGCTGCCACTGCTGCGCCACGGTGTTGTTGCAGGTGTACAGCTGCACCCGGGTGGCCGGTGCGGTGCCGGAGCCGACGACGTCGAGGCACTTGCCGACGATGCGGATCGTGTTGTCGCCCGCCAGCGTCCACAGCTGCGAGTTGTACCCGCCGTTGCAGGACCAGGACGTGACGTTGTTGCCGTCGGCGGACCCGCCCGTGTAGTTGTCCAGGCACTTGCCGGGCAGGCCCGAGCGCAGCAGGGTCAGCGCGCCGGCCGGCGGGGCTCCGGTGACGGGCTTGGTGGCGCCGGCCGACACCTGCATGCCGTCGATGGTGCCGGCGAAGAACTCGGCGGCGGCGCCGGCCTGCAGGGTGCGGCCGACGGTGAACGGCCCGGCCGCGTCCCAGGCCCCGGCGATGGTCGCCTCGGCCTGCAGCTTGTCGTCGACGAACAGCCGGATCCGGCCGGCCTGCGCGTCGTACACCGCTTCCAGGAACGTCCAGCTGTTGAGCACCGGCGCGGCGAGCGAGGTCACCTTGACCACGGCCGGTGCGTCCACGTCGGTGCCGGTCACCGCGTAGGCCCACCGGTTGGCGACCTTGTCGTACCGGACGGTGAACGCGGCACCACGCGTGCCCTGCTGGGCGAAGACGCTGCGGGACACGCTGGTGTCGGTGATCCGGACCCAGCCGCTCACCGAGTACGACTGGTCGGTGTGCACGACCGGCCCGGCGGTGGCGGCGGCGCCGGTGACGCCGTCCAGGCAGAGCCCGCCGCTGAGGTCGTTGCCCTCGCACCAGGTCGCGCCGGGCGCGTCGGTGAGGGTCAGCGGGTGCTGGTACCCGGAGTCGTCGGTGACCTGCCGCGGCACGTCCTCGTCGTAGTCCTCCATCGCCCAGGCGCCCGTCGGTACCGGCGCCACGAGCGGCTTGAGGTCCAGCGACGGGTCGATCGCCCGGTCCCACACCCGCACGTCACCGATGTCGCCGGCGAACCTGTTGTTGCGCGAGCCGTTGAACTTGCCCTGACCGATGAGCAGCGCGCCGGTGGCGTTCCAGTTCGTGGGCCGGCTCACGGTGCCGGACAGGTCGCCGTTGACGAAGAGTTTCGCGGTCTTGGTGCCGGCGTCCCAGGACACCGCCAGGTGGGTCCAGCGGTTCGCGACCGGCGGCGCGGCCGAGTTGGCGCGGACGATCGGCGGGTCGGTGGTGTCGCTGCCGTACAGGCTCAACGACCAGCGGTTGTCCGGCGCGGGCCGGTAGTGCACGGCGAACCCGCAGGCCATCGCGCCTTCCTGGCACATGACGGTGCGCTGGCTGTCGGTGGCGGTGAGCCGGACCCACGCGGCGGCGCTGAAGCTCTTCGACGTGTCGAGCACGGGTCCGGCGGTGGCGGCGAGGTCGTCGACGCCGTCGAACCGCAGCGCGCCGTCCGTGCCCGCGACGGGGTGCGCCCCGAGGACGCGACCCGCCACCCAGGTCTGGCCGCCCGTGACGGTGGCGGCGGGGCCACCGGCCGGCGTCGTGTTGAGCGTGACGCCGGTGCCCTCGTCCAGCTTCCACACGGCCTTGGGATCGGAGGCGGTGTTGACGAGGAAGCGGTAGTCCCTCGGCGGCGACGCGTTCTGCGCGGCGTCGCGGGAGCGGACGGTCAGCACGTGCTCGCCACGGTGGGTCGGGGTGACCCAGACGGTCGCGGGCCCGCCGGTGACGGAGGTCGCGACGTACGCCTTCGCGCTGCCGTCGAGCTGGTACTCGTAGTCGACGATGTCGGTCTCGCCGTTGGCGCCGAACGTGAACTGGCCGCTGCGCCCGACGGAGCCGCGCATGGTGTCGTTGGGCGGCGACTCCAGGTACAGGCCGTCGGCCGCCGTGACGGTCGGCACGACCCCCGGCGGTGTCGTGTCGACGGAGAACTCGCACCACGCCGAGTAGTTCGACGTGCCGCCGAGGGTGTCGCTGACCCGCACCTGCCAGCGGTAGGTGGCGCTGGTCAGGGTGCCGGCCGGCACCTGCACCTCGCCGAGGGTCCCGGACGGGATGCCGGAGTCGCTCTTCGGCCAGCCCGCGACGCCGGCCCAGGTGCTGCCGTTGAGCCGCTCGAGCGAGAACGCGGCGGACAGCTGGCCGCTCTGGTCGCCGTCGGGGTCGGAGACGGTCGCCTTGAGCCACGGCGTCATGGACCGCACGATCGGCCGGGTCGAGCCGGTGACGCAGGCCTGCCCGGCGGCGGTGTAGTCGGTGTGCGTCGTCATCTGCGCCGCCTGCGGCGTGTTCGGCAGGCTGTTGTACTCCACGGACAGCGCGGTCGAGGCCTGGTCGAACTTCTTCCACCGGTTGCCGACGGTCTCGTTGGCGCCGTTGCTGTCGCGGGCGGAGAGGCCGAGGGTGTAGCTGCCGCGGCCCTGGCCGAAGCCGACGATGTCGTTCACCAGGGTCTGGTTGGAGAACTCCATGTACATGTTCGGCTGCGGGTCGTTCGCGCAGCCGGCGCCGGTGGACGGCTTGTGGGCGTTGCCGGACTTCTGCTCGATGTGCAGGTCCAGGCCGGGGCCGGACCAGGCCTGCCGGCCGGACCCGGTGAGGTCGCCGGTGCGGTACAGGTTGACCGGCGTCGCGGTGCACGACCACGAGTGCGTCATGTACGTCACGAACTTGGCGTTGCGGATCTGCTTACCCGGCAGCCAGGTCAGGTCGAACGCGAAGAACGAGCGGAAGGTGCCGGACCCGTCGGTGTTCAGGCCGACGCGGACGATGCCGTCGTCGCGGTTGGCGTTGGTGGAGTCGGTGTAGCCCCAGCGGGCGCGGCCGACGCCGGTCCACGGGTCGATCACGACGGGGTACGCGACGTTCGGGTCGGCGAGCATCGCGGCGTCGGGCACGATGACGAGGGAGCCGTCCTCGACCGTGGTGGGGAGGTCGGCCTTGCGTGAGTCGTCGGGCACGTGCCGCAGCAGCGAGTTCTTCCCCGCGGACCGCGCCGCCGCGAGGGACCGCTGCGCGCTGGGCACGCCCGCGGAGTCCCACATGAGGGCCGGTCCGGCGGACGCGGTGACCTTGCCGGTGGTGTCGCGGGTCTCGTAGCCGCCGCCGGGGCGCTGCTTGAGCGACCAGCCGGTGCTGCTCAGCCCGAACTTGAGCTTCGCCAGGGCCGGGTTCGCCGCGGCCTGCCGGGTCTTGACGATCAGCGAGTAGCCGAAGCCCTCCACTGTGGACTGCACCTGGAGGTCGACGTCGGGCAGGACCGACTCGTACACCGCGGTGTCGCCCTCGATGCGGGGTGCGGGCAGCTTCGACGGCCAGGTCAGGTTGAGCGCGCCGCCGGCGCCGGCCAGGGTGACGAGCGGTCCGGTGCCACCGGCGGAGAACCGCACGTCCGCCACGGACGCGGCCGGGGCGAGGGTCGTGCCGTCCTTACGCAGCGACAGGTCGATCTGCCGCCAGGCGCCGTCCTTCTTCGTCCACTGCGGCACCGCGTAGCTCTCCCGCACCAGCGTCCCGCGTGGCGTGGCCATCGTGCGGGCCATCTCGGACCTGGAGTTCGCCACCTCGACCGTGCGGCCGCTCTCGACGGCCTGCCGCAGCGCCGCGGTCTCGGCGGCGCGCTGGTCGACCGGCGGCGCGACCTGGCCGGGCTGACCGGGCTGCCCGGGTGCCGGGTCGGCGGCGGCCGGGTCGCCGGCCACGGCCACGACGGTCAGCGCGAGGCTGATGGGAAGAGCGCCGGACAGGAACCTGCGCACGGCGCGATGAAATGAGATCACTGGATGCCCCCGCGAAGTGAAAGTGAGCGAAACGTAGGGGCAGCCCGACTTCCGTGTCAATCGATCGAGGTGATCTCGGCACGGTTGGTGACGCCGTGACGTCGGCGAATGAAACGGAATGCTTCGGTATGTCCTCCAGATCAATCTCCGCGGAAAACTTCGAGCGGGCGTGTCGGATCGGCGGCGGCGGGTTCGTAGGTCAGGTAGACAGAGGGGCCGAGGAGAGGAGCGCACCGTGCAGCACCTGGCGTCCATGATCCAGCGCAATCGCATGATCGAGGTCCGGCCATCTCTGTGAGTGATGTGCGGGCCGCGCTCACCCGGGCCCACCAGGAGGAATGGGCGTGGGTGGTCGCCAGCCTGACCAGGCACTTCGGCGACCTCGACATCGCCGAGGAGGCGACCGCCGAGGCGTTCGCGACCGCCGTGGAGCGCTGGCCGGCCGACGGCGTGCCGCCGAACCCCGGCGCCTGGCTGACCACGACCGCCAACCGCAAGGCCATCGACCGGATCCGGCGCGAGAGCAAGCGCGACGACAAGCACAAGGAGGCCCGGATGTTGCACGACGACACGCCTGCCGAGCCTCTGGGCGCCATCGACGACGAGCGGCTCCGGCTGATCTTCACCTGCTGCCACCCGGCGCTGGCGATGGAGACCCGCGTGGCGCTGACGCTGCGCATGGTCGGCGGGCTCACGGTGCCCGAGATCGCCCGGGCGTTCCTGGTCCAGGAGACCGCGATGGGGCAGCGGATCACCCGGGCCAAGGCGAAGATCAAGGCGGCGCGCATCCCGTACCGGCTGCCCTCCACCGAGGATCTCCCGGCTCGCGTCGCGGGCGTGCTCGCCGTGCTGTTCCTGGTGTTCAACGAGGGCTACCTGGCCACCGGCGCGGACAGCGACCCGGTGCGTCCCGGCCTGACCGCCGAGGCCATCCGGCTCACCCGCCTCATCCGCGCCCTGCTCCCGGCGGACGGCGAGGCGGCCGGGCTGCTGGCGCTGATGCTGCTCACCGAGGCCCGGCGGACCGCCCGGGTCTCCGCGGGCGGCGAGCTGGTCACCCTCGCCGAACAGGACCGCGGCGCGTGGGACCCGGCGCTGATCGCAGAGGGGCACCGGCTGGTCCGGCAGCGGCTGGCAACGGGGGAGGCGCCCGGGCGGTACCAGATCCTCGCCGCGATCAACGCCGTGCACACCTCCGCCCGCGATGTGCGGGACACCGACTGGTCGCAGGTGGTCGCACTGTACGACCAGCTCGTCCGACTGGACCCTTCGCCGGTCGTCGCGCTGAACCGGGCGATCGCCGTCGCCGAGCTCGACGGGCCGGACGTGGCCCTGGCGGCGGTCGACCGCCTGGAGGGCCGGCTGGCCGGCTATCACGCGTTCCATGTGGCCCGCGCCGACCTGCTGCGGCGGCTGGGGCGCGGTCAGCAGGCGCGGGCGGCGTACGACAGGGCGATCGAGCTGGCCGGCAACACCGCCGAGACCGCGTACCTGACCCGCCGCCGCGACCAGCTCGGCTGAGACGCCGAGGGTCCCGGACCGTTGCGCACCGGCCCGGGACCCGTTGTTCGTCAGCTGTGCGCGACGTTCAGTCGTTCACGACGTCGCGTTGTGCGCGACGTCAGTTGTTCTCGACCAGCGTGGTGCCGCTGGCGGCGTAGTAGCCGACCTGGCACAGCACCTTCGACGTGCCGCCGATCGAGGCGCGCGGGCCGGTGACGCTGTAGGACGACCCGCTGCCCATCGGCTTGCAGGTCGCCTTGGCGCGCAGGTGGAAGTACGACGGGTAACCGGTGCAGGGTCCGCCACGGTAGCCACGGGAATCTTGTGATCCATCCCACAGAGAGCGCTCTCTCGAACCGGTGGACCTACGCCCATTGGTGTAGCGCTGGGTCATCGCTGGGCTGATGACGGTGGCGCCGCGGTGGGCCAGAGTCGAGTCATGTCGAACGAACGCACGGTCGAGCGGCCCCGCCAGCCGTCGCCTCGCAGCGGATCGCCTCGCAGTGGGTCGCCGGGCCGCCTGCCGCGCGTGACGCTCGTGGTCGCGGTCGTCGTCAGTCTCGTGCTCGTTTATCCGTACATCGGCCTCGACGCCTCAGAGAGCCGCCTCAGCGTCAGCGGGACCGTGCACTACGCCACCCTGGTCGCGCACATCTTCACCGCCGCCGTGGCGCTGATCCTCGGCCCGCTGCAGTTCATGGCGCGCGTGCGGGCCCGTCCGCGCGTCCACCGCACCATCGGCCTGGTGTATCTGCTCGCCGGGGTGCTGCCGGCGGCGGTGACCGCGGTGCCGGTCGCGCTGTGGTCGGGCCGTCCGGTGACGCAGGTCGGTCTCACCGTCGCGGCCGTGCTGTGGCTGATCACCGGCGGTCTGGCGTACCGTGCCGCCCGCCGCCGCGACTTCACCGCCCACCGCGAGTGGATGCTGCGCAACTACGCGCTGACGTTCCTCGCTGTGACCGCCCGCGTGCTGGTGCCGCTGCTGCTGCTGATCCGGCTGCCGTTCAGCACGGAGAGCGCCGCGACGCTCGCACCCACCCTGATCCCTTTCGGTCAGACCGCCGGCTGGATCGTCAACCTGGCCGTGGCGGAGGTGTTCATCCGGCGCTTACGCCGGGCCGGCCGGTAGTGTTCGCCGGTGTGGAGCGGCTGGTGCGGCGCGTCGAGGTGGACCCCGGCGCGTCGTGGGATCCGGACGCCTGGTGGGCCCTGATCCCGGCGGTGCGGTCCCTGCTGGACCGGGGCCTCAACCTTCCGGCGGGCGTGACCTTCCTCGTCGGCGAGAACGGGTCGGGGAAGTCCACCCTGATCGAGGCGCTCGCCCAGGCGTACGGGCTGAACCCGGAAGGCGGCTCCCGCGGCGCCATGCACCGCACCCGCGAGACCGAGGCCCCGCTCGGCGCGCAGCTGCGCTTCGTCCGCACGGCCGGCGCTCGCGGCAACGCGTACTTCCTGCGCGCCGAGACGACCCACGGCCTGTACACCTACCTCGAGTCGCTCGAAGACTCGCCCGACTGGGACCTGCACGAGCGCAGCCACGGCGAGGGCTTCCTGGCCCTGCTGGAGCGCAAGTTCAACCAGCCCGGCTTCTACCTGATGGACGAGCCGGAGGCGGCCCTGTCCTTCACGTCCACCCTCACCCTCATGTCCCGCCTGGCGACCCTGGCCGAGTCCGGCGCGCAGGTCGTCGTCGCCACCCACTCACCGGTCCTGACCGCGCTGCCGGACGCGACGGTCCTGGAGCTCGGCGAGCACGGCATCCGCCGCACCAGCTGGGCCGACCTCGCCGTCGTCGAGCACTTCCGGGCGTTCCTCGGCCAACCCGACCGGTACCTGCGCCACCTGCTCTGACCGCGCCGACGGCAAGGCCCCGGCGACCGCGGTCGCCGGGGCCTGTTCGTGCAGAGGGTTACTCGGCGCTGCCGTCCTGCGGCACCACGAGCACCACGCGGCGACGGCGCGCCGCCAGGAACAGCACCACGCCACCCGCCAGCAGCGCCGCGCCGACCGAGGCGACAAGCCCGGTCTGCGCACCGGTCAGCGGCAGGCCACCGCCCGAGCCGCCGGGGTTCGGGTTGATGACCACCTCGGCCACGTCGTTGCCCGGGTTGGCGTCCGCCGGCGGCTCGGCCGGGTCCCGGAACGGGTTGGTGAACGAGACGGTGCCCGTCGCATGGGCGATCACCTGCGTGATCTTCAACTTGAACGCCGTCGTGTACGACTCGCCCGGCTTGAACAGCGACGAGTCGATCCCGCAGTCGTAGAAGCGCTTGCCCGGCACCGGGTCCCAGCCGATGCTGCCGTCGTCCTCCTTCCACCGGGCGACGCAGCCCTCGCCGACCCCGACGACCTCGGTGCCGTCGGGCACGACGAAGTTGAACCTGGCGGCGGGCTCGCCGCCGGTCCGGTACGCGTCCAGCATCGAGACGCCGGTGTTCTTGACGCCGATGTTCACCGTGACCACGCTGCCCACACCACCCGAGGCGGTCGCGCCGATCGTGGCCAGGTCGTGCGAGTTCAGCACGCCGTAGGCAATGCCCGCATAGTTGTCGTTCTTGTCGATCTCCGGCTGCGCCTTGAGCGACTTGACGATCGGCTCCTGCTGCCGGATCTTGAACTTCTTGCCGGTCGTCGCCTTGGTCGTCTTCGTCTTCGCCTTCGCGAGGACCTCCGGCGGAAGGTCCTCCACGACACTGTCGGCGAGGGCGAGGAAGTCGACGCCCTTCCAGCCGAGCGCATCGGGTGCCACGACGGCACCCATGCCGGGCGTCTCCTTACCGTTCTCGTCGATCGTCACGAACTCCCGGCCCGCGCCGGGCTCGATCGTCCCGTCGACCGGGCACTCGACGATCAGCGGGTACTCGGTCTCGGTGTAGGTGCAGCCCTCGTACTTGAACGGCGCGATGCCCGGGTCGAACATCATCGTCATCGTGGCGTCGGCGGCCGCCCGGTTGCCGGCGTTGACGAACGCCGCCTTCGTGAACAGGACGTCGCCGGGCTTGACCTCGGGAATGGGGGAGACGTACACGGGTGCGGTCACGACGAGGTCGGCACCGTCGGCGATCGTGACCTTGTGCACGGACGCGGGCAGGTCGGGCGCGTTGTCGGCCATCGTGTCCAGCGTGAACGTGCCCTTGTCGCCGACCGCCGCACCCTTGTCGGGGTGCAGGACGAGCACGACGGGCACGGAGGTGAAGTCGGCCTGCGGCAGGTCGCAGACGATCTTCTTCCCGGTCGCCTTGCACTGGTCGTTGCCGTCCGGCACGGCGAACGTCGCGACACCCGCCAGGCCGGTCTGGTCGATCTCGAACCGGGGCTTGACGGCATTGTGCGCGTCGACCCAGACGGTCACGGCCTTGCCGGGCGTGCCGACGGCACCGAGGCCGATGTCGGAGTTGGTGGCCGCGCCGACGGACGGGAAGTCGTCCTCGGCCAGCGCCGACGTCGCCGGCAGCGCCGCGAACACGAGCGCGGACGCGGCGAGCGCGGCGCCTGTGGGACGCCCGCCGCGCGAGCGGGCTGGGAGCGGCCGTGCACGGCGCGACCAGGGCGGAGCGGGTGGTCGAGGACTGGATCTCGGCCGGTTGGCTGATCGACGGCACGGACACGCACCCCTGGGCGTATGTGGACTCCTCGGGCTGGTCCAGGCTGGAGATGGCGCTGCTGAGCCAGGCCGATCCGTTGCTCGCGGCCCGCGAGCTGCGGCGCCTCGCGGCACAGTTCGGCCAGCGGTCGTGGGAGCTGCGTCCGGCCCGGCACAAGCGCTGGCCGTGGCCTGACCGGCGGCTGATGCTCGAGGTGGCGGGGGATGCCAACCGGCTCACCCGGGACGCCACTACGCCGTCCAGGACCGGCGCGGTCCGGGCGGATCTGTGCCTGCATCCGGCGCTGCTGCGCGTTCCGGTCGACGCTGAGCTGGTGCGGCACGGCCGGTTCGACGCCGCCGACCTGCACCCCTTGGTCCGGTCCGCCCTGTTCCCCGCCGCGCGTCCGGGCGCCGCGGGTTCGGGCGCCGCGGGTTCGGGCGCGGCGTGGGCACCGGAGATGGTGCCGGCCGGGTTCGCCGAGGGGGAGCGGGTCCGGGTCCGGTGCGGCGCCGCGTGGCACTCGGTCAGCGTCCGGGGCGGCCGCCTCGAACTGCTCGACCACACCGACGCCGAGCGGCGCCGGGAGCACGCGCTCCGCTCGTTCGGCGGCACGATGAGCGGCTGCTTCAGGACCGAGGCCGCCTGGCACGACGGGGAAGGCGTCCTGCCGAGACGCCTGCGCGCCTACCGGCAGGACCTGTGGCGCCGGATGACGCACGGCGGCGGCAAGGTGGTGCACGCGCTCCTCGACGCGGGCATGGACCCGCGGGTCCGCGACGTCGCGGGCCAGACCTTGCTGCACCGGGTGCACCAGTTCGAGCACGCCGACCTGCTGCCCCGCCTGCTCGCCGAGCACGTCGACGTCAACCCGGTCAGCCGGCGCGGCTCCACCCCGATGTGCGACGCCGTCGTCCACAACGCCCCGGCCGACCTGATCGAGACCCTGAGCCAGGCCGGCGCGATTCCCCACCTGTCCCGCCTCGACCCACGCACCTGGCCCGTTCAGGCGCGAGAGCAGGAGGTGGTCACTGGTCGACGGTGAAGATGACGGAGCGGCCCGCCGCGGCGGCGTGCTGGTAGAAGTCGCGGACGTCCTGCAGGTAGGACCACGTGTATTCGAAGTCGTCGTCGTCCAGCACGCCCTGGTAGTCGTCGGGGTCGATGCGGTGGTAGCGGTCGCGGAGCCAGGTCTCGTCCACGGTGCGCAGGGCCTCGGCGACCTTGACGACGTCGGCGGCGAGGACGTGGGCGACGACGTACTCCTCGCCCTCGTAGTGGTGGCGGCCGCCGAGCACGGTCAGCGGGAGCGGGCCGCCGTCGCGGTAGGCGATGTCCAGGGTGCCGTCGCCGAGGCAGCGGTGCATGGCGTCCCACGCCTTGTCGGTCTCGCACAGCCACTCGTCGTCCCACGCCGCTTCGACGGCGTGGACGAACGCACGGACCTCGGCGTCGTCGCGCGTGGCGGTGAGCGCCGCCTCCTGCGCGGCGGTCAGCGCGAAGAACACCCCACGGCAGCCCATGGCGGATGATCTTAGGTCTCGATGCCGCGGCGGTCATCCGGCAGATGGCTGTGGAACTTTCGATGGCGGGCACGCTGCGCGGGGGTGACGGCACGCTGTACCACCGCTGCTCCGGCGGCGTGGTCGGGCCGTGGCGGCCTGCTCCGCCGCTGGTCGGCGGCGGACGGCGGCGGCTGGCGGTTCTGCTGGAACGGCGTTCGGCGGACAGCTGGCTGCTGTAGGGTCACCGCCGTGCGGGGGAGGGTCGTGAGCGTCTGGCGGCATCCGCTGGTGCGGTTCGTGGCGTTCGCGGGGCTCGGGTTCGGGTTCGACGTCGGGCTGCTGCTGGTGTTGAAGGCGGCGACGCCGCTGCCGGCGTTCGCGTGCGTGACGATCGCGTTCTGGGCCACGTACGCCGTGAACTTCGTGCTCAACCGGTACTTCACCTTCGACGCGAGCCATCGGGCGGTGGGGCCGCAGGTCGCGAGGTTCGTCGTGCAGGTGCTGGGGGACTACGCGCTGACCGTCGGGGCGGTTCTCGGGTTGCAGGCGCTCGGCGTGCACCTCGCTGTCGGCCGGGTCGCCGCGGGCGGCACCACGCTGGTGTTCAACTACGTGATGTACCGGTGGTGGACGTTCCACCGGCCGGTGGCCGGCGGCAGTGAACAGGACGCCGAGCAGGCCGTCGCGGCGGCGTCCGGTGGTGCCTCGGCCGGCTGAGAAAGCCGGGCGGTTCGTGGTGCGGGCGGGCGGGTACCCCGGTAGGTGTCGGGACGTCGACGTACGGAGGACGACCATGCTGCCGAAGATGATCGCCCGGTGGGCGGTCGCCGCGATCGCGGTGCCCCTCGCGATCGCCGGTGCCAGGAAGGTCAGTGAGCGGATCGAGGCCCGCCGCGGCGCGACCCGCACCACCCGCCTGCTCCGCAAGGGTGTGGCCACCGCGGAGCGGTTGACCGGCCGCAAGCGCCGCCGCCCGGCCTGGTAGCCGCCTCAGGCGCGCCGCCGGCCGCCGGAGCCGGGTTGCGGCGACGTGGTGCGGGAATTCATGGCAGCGTGGCGGCGATGCCGAGGGCGAGCTCGATGGCGCGGGCGGCCAGCGGGGAGTGGGTGCGGCCGGCGCGCCACAGCAGGTAGATCTCGCGGGGCGGGAACGCCGGGTCCAGCTCGTGTACGGTCAGCGAGTCGTCGACCCTGCTGAGCGCCAGCCGTGGCAGGACGGCGGAGCCGATGCCCGCTCGTACCATCGACAACACCGCGTCGTTGCCGGCGCTGCGGAACACGATGCGGGGGTGGACGCCGGCGCGGGCGAAGGCGGCCTCGATCCGGGGCTGGTCGCAGTCGGCGGGCCACGCGACCATCGGGGCGAGGTGCAGGCCGGCCAGCGGCACGGGACCGTCGGGGAAGTCGCCGCGGCGGGCGACCAGCACGTATGGGTCGTCGAGGAGCTTGCGGTGCTCGACGTCGCCGTCGGTGCGGCCGTCATAGAACATGAGGTCCACGTCGTCGACGCGGGGCGGGTCGCTCTCCTCCTCGAACAGCCGGATGTCGCAGGCCGGGAACTCCTCGCGCAGCGCGACGACGAGCCGCGGCAGGAGCGCGATCGACAGACTCTGGAACGTGCCGATGTCGATGCGGCCCTCGCCGGCGCGGAAGCGGTCGATGGCGTCGACCATGGCGTGCGTCCGGGTCAGCAGGTCGCGCCCGTGGGTCAGCACGACCTGGCCGAGCGGGGTGAGCCGCACCGGCCGGGGCCCGCCGGGGCGGTCGAACACGGCGCCGCCGACGGTCTTCTCGAGGGCGGCGATCTGCTGGCTGACCGTCGACTGCGTGTAGCCGAGACGGGCGGCGGCCCTGCTGAACGAGCCCTCGTCGACGACGGCCGTCATGGTGGCGAGGTGCCGCAGTTCGATGTCGGTCACGACGCCGAGTGTATATCGGTGTAGGCGATGGATAGCATCATGAACGATCGCTTTTCAGCATGGAGAAGCGAAACTAGCGTGATCGGCATGAGCACCTTCGTACTGATCCACGGCGCGGGAGACTCGGGCTGGTCCTGGCATCTCGTCGCGGATGCGCTACGCGCCCGTGGGCACGACGCGGTCACGCCGGACCTGCCCGAGGGTGAGGGCGCCGACCTCACGACCTACGCCGACGCGGTCGTCGAAGCGGCCGGCGACCGGCGGGACCTGGTCGTCGTGGGCCACTCGTTCGGCGCGTTCACCGCACCGCTCGTCGCGGACCGGATCGGCGCCGACGCGCTCGTGCTCGTCGCCGGCATGATCCCCGTGCCCGGCGAGCGGCCCGGCGACTGGGGCGGCGGCGCCGGCTACCGGGACGCCGTCCGGGAGCAGGCCGCGCGCGACGGTGGGCGCACCGGCAACGACGACCCCGATGTCTGCTTCTACCACGACGTGCCCCGCGACCTCGCCGAGGAGGCGAAGCGCCGGGAGCGCGCGCACCCGTCGGAGACCGCGGCCGCGGAGCCCTGGCCGTTGGCCGCGTGGCCGGCGGTACCGACGCGATTCCTGCTGTGTGTCCAGGATCGGTGTTTCCCGCCCGGCCTCTTCCGGCGGCTGGTGCCTGAGCGGCTCGGCATCACGCCTGACGAGATCGACGCCGGGCACTGCGTCGCGCTGAGCCGGCCGGTGGAGCTCGCCGACCGCCTGCACGGGTACGCGCCGTGACCCGGGCGCCGATCTGGCTCCCGCTGTTCGACGCCCTCGCCGATCCCCGCGTCGCGGCGAGGCTCGCCGCTGAGGCGGAGGAGGCCGGCTGGGACGGCTGTTTCGTCTGGGACCACATCCGCTGGCGCGAGCCGGTCCGGCAGGCCGCGGACCCGTGGATCACCCTCGCCGCGATCGCCGCCGGCACTGAACGGCTGCGGCTCGGACCGATGGTCACGCCGCTGCCGCGGCGCCGGCCGGCGAAGGTGGCTCGCGAGACCGCGACCCTCGACCGGCTCAGCGGCGGGCGGCTCACGCTGGGCGTCGGGCTCGGCGGCGATCGGTTCGGCGGGGAGCTGTCCCGGTTCGGCGAGCAGGTCGACGACCGGCTGCGCGGGCAGATGCTCGACGAGGCCCTCGACATCCTCACCGCCGCGTGGTCCGGCGAGCCCGTCCGCCACCGCGGCGCGCACTACGTCGTCGACGACGTCGTGTTCCTCCCGCGACCGGTGCAGCGGCCCGGCGTGCCGGTGTGGGTGGCCGCCATGCCGGGCAGCGTGAAGCCGCTCCGGCGGGCGGCCCGCCACCAGGGCTTCTTCCCGGTCAACCTCCAGCACGCGGACGAGCTCGCCGAGGCCCTCACGAAGATGACGGTGCCGGACGACGTCGCGGTCGCCCTGCCGCCGGGTGCGGATCCCGCCGCGTACGTCGAGGCGGGCGCCACCTGGCTGCTGACCGAGTTCGACGCCGAGGCGCTGTCCCTGGACCACGTGCGCGGCGTGATCGGCGACGGCCCACCCGCTTGAAACCGATTGAGATCAAGTGCGAGTGGTCATGGGCACATCACCGCCGTATGGTGTTGCGGTGACCGAACGTGTGGCGAACCCGCAGCGTGGCGCAGCGACCAAGCGCGCCAGCAGCAGCATCCAGGTGGACAAGTCCAAGGCCGCGAAGCGCGCGGCGGCGAAGGCCGCCCGGGCCAAGGCGGTGGCGGCGGAGAAGCGCCGACGGGTGCTGAGCATGATCGGAGCGGCGCTTGCGGTGCTGCTCGTCGTGGGCGGGATCGTCTGGTTCTCGCAGTCCGGTGACGACGACCCGTCGACGCCCGCGGCCGGCACGAACAGCAGCGCCGGCGCTACTCAGGATCCCGCTCAGGGCGCGACGGACGCGGCCTTCCCGCCGTTGCCCGACGGCGCCGACCCGGCGCTGAAGACGAAGCCGACCGTGACCGGCGGTACCGGGGCCGTCACGAAGCTGGTCTCGACCACGCTGGTCGAGGGCAAGGGCGCGGCCGTGCAGGCGGGGCAGACCATCACCGCCAACTACGTCGGCGTCACCTACGCCGACGGCAAGGAGTTCGACGCGTCCTGGAACCGGTCGCAGCCCCTCGAATTCCAGGTCGGCGCCGGCAGGGTCATCAAGGGCTGGGACGACGGCCTCGTCGGAGTCAAGGTCGGCAGCCGGGTCCAGCTCGACATCCCGGCCGCGATGGCGTACGGCGACAACCCCGAGGGCGGCAGGCCCGCCGGCGCCCTGCGGTTCGTCGTGGACGTGCTCGCCGCCGCGTAAGGCCCCACCCCGGCGTGTGCACATCGCGCACAAACGGGCATGCATCAACTACCGTCGATCTTGCGAGTCTGCCTACAGTCCTCCTCTTGTACCTCGACGAGGAGGGGAGAGCACGTGGTGCTTCGCAGGCTCGTGGGCGCGGCGACCGTCGCGGTCATGGTGGGGTCGGTCGGGCTGGCAGTACCTGCCGCCGCCGCCCCCACCATCAGCACACCGAAACAGCTGACCAAGGCCGTGACGCTGCCCGGCGTCCTGCGGCACCTGCTCGCGTTCCAACTGATCGGCGACCTCAACGGCGGCAACCGCGCGTCCGGGATGCCCGGGCACAAGCGCAGCGCCGACTACGTCGCCGCCCTCCTGCAGCACGCCGGCTACCAGGTCACCCGGCAGCCGTTCCAGTTCAACTTCTGCGACGAGTCGAGCTCGTCCTTCGCGCAGACCGCGCCGGCGGCCACGACGTACGTCGAAGGCACCGACTACGACGTCATGACCTGCTCCGGCTCCGGTGATGTCACCGCCGCCGTCGTCCCTGTCGACCTGAACCTGGCAGAGCCCCGGGTCGCCGTCACCTCCGGCTGCGAGGCCACCGACTTCACCGCCGCTGTCACCGGCAAGATCGCGCTGATGCAGCGCGGCGGCTGTCCGTTCGGCACCAAGGTCGCCAACGCCGAGGCGGCGGGCGCCGCCGGCGCGATCGTCATGAACCAGGGCAACGGCGACCGGGCCACCGCACCCGACCGGTACTCGCTGCTGCTCGGCACCCTCGGCAGCCCGGTCGGGATCCCGGCCGTCGGGGTCTCGTACGACACCGGCGCCGCCTTCTCGACCACCGCCGGCCTCACCGCCCACCTCACCACCTCCACCACCGCCGAGATCCGCGACACCGAGAACGTCATCGCGGAGACCAAGGGCGGCAACGCGGGCAACGTCGTCATGGCCGGCTCCCACCTGGACTCCGTGCCCGAGGGCAACGGCATCAACGACAACGGCAGCGGCAGCGCCGCCCTGCTCGAGGTCGCCCTCCAGATGGCCCGCAGCAAGCCGGTCAACAAGGTCCGCTTCGCGTGGTGGGGCGCCGAGGAGGCCAGCCTCGTCGGCTCGACCTTCTACGTCAACAGCCTCACCCCGGCGCAGCAGACGCAGATCAAGCTCTACCTCAACTTCGACATGATCGCCTCGCCGAACTACCAGTTCGGCGTCTACGACGGCGACGACTCCGCGGCCGCCGGCGCCGGCCCCGGCCCGGCCGGCTCCGCCCAGATCGAGGCCCTCTTCGAGGCGTTCTTCGCATCCCGCGGCCAGCAGACGAACGCCGCCGACTTCACCGGCCGTTCCGACTACGGCCCGTTCATCGCCGCGGGCGTGAACATCCCTGCGGGCGGCCTCTTCACCGGCGCGGAGGTCATCAAGACCGCCGCGGACGTCGCCAAGTTCGGCGGCGTGGCCGGCGTCGCCTACGACCCCTGCTACCACAAGGCGTGCGACGATCTGTTCCGCGTCACGCAGAAGGGCGGCGACCCGGCCCTCTACGCCCAGCTGCGCAGCATGTACACCCTCGTCGGCAACGTCAACACGTTCGCCCTCGACACGAACGCCGACGCGATCGCGACCGCCGTGATCACCTACGCGTTCGACACGTCGTCCATCCCGCCGCGCACCACGACCACCGCCGCGGCCCGGTCCTCGATCTCCTCCACCTCGATCTGACCCGGTTCGGGCGCCGGTCAGCCGGCCGGCGCCCGTCAACCACCGAACCGGCGGTGCCGAGCGGCGTAGGACCGCAGCGCCCGCAGGAAGTCGACCTTACGGAAGCCCGGCCAGTACACGTCGCAGAAGTACAGCTCCGAGTACGCGGCCTGCCACAGCAGGAACCCCGACATGCGATGCTCGCCGCTGGTGCGGATGACCAGGTCGGGATCGGGCAGCCCGCCGGTGTAAAGACGCTGGGCGATCTGCTCCACGCTCAACGTCTGTGCGATGTCGTCGACGGTACGACCAGCGAGCGCCTCCTGCTCCAACAGCGCCCTGACCGCCGCGACGATCTCCTCCCGCCCGTCGTACCCGATGGCGATCGTCAGCCCGAACGGCGCCCCGCTGTCCCTGGTGGACTCCTCGGCCAGCTTCAACGCGTGCCGGGTCGAGTCGGGCAACACGTCCAACCGACCGGCCAGATGCACCCGCCACGGACTCGCCGGCCGCCGCAACCGCTCGGCGACGACCTCCTCGATCATCCGCATCAGGTTCCCGACCTCGCCGGCGTCACGCTTACGGACGTTGTCGACCGACGCCACGAACACCGTCACGTGCTGGATGCCGAGTTCCGCGCACCAGCCGAGCACCTCGTCGAGATGCTCCGCGCCGTACCGGTGCCCGACCCTGGGGTCGTCGAACCCCATCTGCCGCGCCCACCGCCGGTTACCGTCCATGACCATCGCGACGTGCCGCGGCAGCCGCCCACCGGCCAGCCGCCGGCTCAATCGGCGCGCGTACAGCCCGTACACCGCGCCCCGTACTGACTCGAACATACCCGCATCAAACCGCCCCGCCGCCCCGCGAGCGCCCGCCTGCACAGCATCTTCACGCCTTCACCACACCGGCCTCCGGCGCGCCGCCGCGCCGCCGCGCAGGTCAGGGCCGGCGAGGCTGGTTGATACCGGAGGGCGCGTCGCGGGTGTACGTACGGTCGACGTCGCCATCGTGATCCAGGTCCTCGTACACGGTCTCGTGCCCGCCGTGCCCGATGACCACCTGATCCATCTCGCCGTCGCCGTCGGTGTCGACCGCGTACCCCAGGCTGTCCTGCGGGTGCCCGAACGCGTCGCTGGGCACGATGTCCTCCTCGACGCCGCCGGGTTCGTCGGGCAACTGGCGGATCAGGTCGATGTCCCCGTCCCGGTCACTGTCCACGAAGATCCGGTCCATGTCGCCGTCACCGTCCGAGTCGTACAGCAGGTTGTCGGGCTCCGGCGGCTCCGAGTACCGGTGCAACGCACCGTCATGCACGTCGCCGTGCCCGTAGTCGTGCGCCATCTCGCCGCCCGCACCCTCGTGCCCGTAGTCACCGGCCGGCACATCGAAGAAGTCCGTCATGCGGCCACGGTAGGGACCGCCCCGCCGCGCACCCACACTCCGTACGGAATCCGACGCACACGCCATCACGCACAGGCGACGCAGGTGCGGGCGAACGGACGGATCGCGAGGCGACCAGCGGGGATCGGCCGGCCGCAGCGCTCGCAGATGCCGTATTCTCCCGAGTCCAGCCGCGCCAGTGCGTCATCCAGGTCCGCCAGCCGGCGACGGGTCGCGTCGAGGACGGCGGCGAGCTGCGCACGCTCGTAGGCGATCGTGCTCCCCTCGGGATCATGCTCGTCGTCGGCGTTGGAGTCCTGACTCGCCTCGAACACGGCGCGCAGGTCCGCCTCGAGCCTGTCCACCTCGCCGGCAACGGCCGCCCGCAACTGACCCAGCCCAGCCCGGGTCTCGTCGTCGGCCACAGCTCCTACGGTACGTCGCCAACGCGCAGCGCGAGCCGCGCTTTGATCGGAGGTCCGCCGGACGCCGCCCATCTTCCGTGCGTTCCGGCGGTCAAGCCTTCACGAGAGCCGCAAGCTACGCGCGCCAGTGTGACCCTCCGGCCATCGCCGCGTTGTACCTGCTCTGCAGCCTCACCTGGAACGACCTGTTGCCCGAACTGACAGGCACCGACCCGCGCCGCCGGCGGGAAGCCGCGTGGCACCTGGTGCGGGGCGCCGGCCCTGAGAACGTCATCGACGAGGTGGTCCGCGGCCTGCTCGCCGACGCTGATCCCGTGCTGCGACGCACCGGCATCGCGGTCGTCGACAGGCTCGGCCTCACCCACCTGCACCCCGACGTCCGGTGGAGGATGACGGCAACGGTTGGGTCCGCCACGACGCCCGAGCATGCCTCGATGAGGAGTTCGGTGCTGCTCGGGCGGACCTGGACGCCACGCTGGCGGCGCGGGGCCAGCAATGGCAGTCAGAAACAGCTGCAGTTCCCGGCCCGGACTACTGATGCAGCACACGTCACGGCCCTGCAGCACCAGCCGCTCACGACAGAGGCCGCACCGCTCGCGCAGTGCCCGCCTGGCAACCTCTTGACGGTCGGCGGTCAAGTCTCGTTGCGCCACATCAGACCCCGTGTATCAGCTGCTTCCTCTACGCACCATAGATGTCCAGGCTGAGCGTGATTCGACGGTCCGCAAGAGACATCAGCGTGTTGGGCGAGATCTCCAACCCCTCGTTCACGCGCGCTCCATGAACCAGCCGCAGAAGAGACTCATGTTGAACCTGCTGGCGAGCTGTCGCCAGACCTCGATGTCCGGCGTGAGGCGCCCCAACAGCTCGACCGCTTTTGCGTCAACGTCGGCAGGCTCGGTCTCTGGCGCGTGGTAGGTCCAGAGACCGAACTTCGCGACACGTACGGTGCCAAGTTTGCTCGCAATGGTGTCGCCGCGACCGTACGCCATCGAGGGAGGAGCTCCCAGCAAGGAACTCACCTCGTCCGGAATCAAGTCCTCGCCCGTCACACGGAGCGACGCTACTGCACGACTCAGCTCGGCCATCGGCGCAAGGCTATGGTCTGCAGGCCGTACGTGCTACGGATTGGTCGGCGTCCGCTTGTTGGCCAGATTCGTGCGCCGCTCTCATGGACGGCGGAGCCTTCCGGCCCGTTCGCGGTGAGGTCTGCCGGGCGACTCATCGAGTGGAGCTGCATCGGTTGGCTACTTCATCGGCTTGGGCGGGAGGTGGTGTTTGCAGGCCTCATGGGCCGCGATGAAGGCGGCGTCGTCGGTGTCGGCGAGGACTCTGAATCGGTCTGTGAGCTCGATGTTGCCGTCCTCGTCCGGGTCGGGGAAGTCCGGGAAGCCGTGCTCGCGCATGCAGGTGACGTAGTCGCGGGTCTTGGCGAGGTCCTCGGCGCTCGCTGGGGGCACGTCGGAGAAGGCCACCTTCCAGTCGCGCACGAGCGGGCGGCACGGCTCGGGTGGCAGCCAGTCACCCGTCGACTCGGGCGGGAAGCTCCAGCGGCCGCGGTCGTCCTTCACCGGGTCGGGGAACGTGGGGAACCCGTTGGCGCGCATGCACTCCGCCAGCCTGATCGCGGCGGCCTGATTCGAGCTGGGCGTGGGGGACGGACCGGCGGCCGTGTTGGTGGCAGGGGTGCCGGTGCAGGCGGCGAGGGTCAGGATCGTGAGCCCGGCGGTGACAAGCGTGCGCAGTGTCATGGCTCAACAGTCGCGGAATCCGCTCGTGGGGTCGTCCCCGAAAAGTGGGCTGATGGCACCCACGTTCAGGGGTGGTTGCGGCGGTACCCCCGAAGGAGGGGGCGCACGACCAACCAGCGGGGGAGGTCGCGCGGACGGAGCCGGCCGAGGATGGACGGGGACGACAGGAGGACGCCAGTGACCGTGCTGGAGCTACGCGAAGTGCGCAAGACCTACCCGGGAGTGCCGCCGGTCGAGTCGGTGCGCGGGGTGACCCTGACCGTCGACGCCGGCGACATGCTGGCCGTGCGTGGGCCGTCCGGGTCCGGGAAGTCGACGCTGCTGCACCTGATGGCGGCGCTGGACCGGCCGACGAGCGGCAGCGTGCGCCTCGACGGCCAGGCCGTGGAAGCGTTGAGCGACCGGGCCCTCGCCGGGCTGCGTGCGCACCGCGTGGGTGTGGTGTTCCAGCAGTTCCACCTGCTCGAGTCGCTGACCGCGCTGGACAACGTGGCGACCGGCCTGATCTACCGCGGCGTCCCGGCCCGGGCCCGACGGGCGGCCGCCGCCGAGGCCCTCGACCGGGTCGGTCTCGCGCACCGGGGCGGGCACCGGGTGACGAAGCTGTCCGGCGGCGAGCGCCAGCGGGTCGCGATCGCACGCGCGCTCGTGGGCCGCCCCGCGATCGTCTTCGCCGACGAGCCGACCGGCAACCTCGACTCCACCACCGGCGCCGGCATCCTCGACCTGATCCGAGAGCTGAACGCCGACGGCACCACATTCGTCGTCGTCACCCACGAGGAAGCGGTCTCCGACGCCTGCCACCGCACGGTCGTCATGCACGACGGCCGGCTCGCCGACGACGGGCAGGCCGCGCGGTGCTGAGGAGAGGTAGTGACGGAAGGCCGTCCGGACGGCGGCGAGAGGAGGGTCGTGACGGAGGCCGTCGCGCGGAGGGTCGTCGCGCGCCGGTGAGGTGAGGCCGTGCGGAAGGTCGTTACGGAGACCGCCGGGTTCGTCGTGGCAGAGGGCCGCACAGCCGGCGATGGGACGAGGATTGTGGCAGGCCGGGGCCTTCGGGTACTAGGGACGTGCCGGCCAAGGGGACGAGGACGCCCGACGGATGAGGGCCGACGCGTGGTCAGTCCGGGTCGGGTTTGAGCGCGTCGCCCAGGGCAACGACACCCTGTTGCAGGCCGAAGATGGCGGCCTGGGTGCGGTCCTGGAGGTCGAGCTTGGTCAGGACGCTCGACACGTACGACTTCACGGTCTGCTCGCCGAGCATCAGGGCGCGGGCGATCTCGCGGTTGGACCTGCCGCGGGAGATGAGGGCCAGGACGTCGCGTTCGCGGGCGGACAGGCGCGACAGCGGGCCCTGGTCGCCGGCGCGGACCCCGCGGACCAGCAGCGCCGCCACGTCGGGGTCCAGGACGCTGCCGCCGGTCGCCGCGGCGCGGACGGCCTCCACGACCCGGTCGACAGCGGTGCTCTTCGACAGGTACGACACCGCGCCGGCGCGGACCACGTCCAGCGCCCGGTCCTCCGCCGGGAACGACGTCAACACGATGACCGCGGCCGGATCGTCGCGCTCGCGCAGCGCGTGCAGCACACCGAGACCGTCCATGCCGGGCATCACCATGTCGAGCAGCACCACGTCGGGGCGCAGCTCGCTGATGGCGGCCAGGGCCGTGGCGCCGTCCACGCACTCGCCGACGACGGTCAGGTCAGGTTCCTGTTCCAGGGCGAACCGCAGCCCTTGCCGCACCACCTCGTGATCGTCGACGACCAGGATCCGGATCACGCGGCACCCGCTGGCAACAGCACCTTCACCGTCGTGCCCGCCTGCGGGGCGCTGACCACGTCGACCATGCCGCCGAGTTCACGAACCCGGTCGCGCATCAACTGAATGCCCATTCCGTGCCGCCCGTCGGCCTCGGACGGGTCGAACCCGCGGCCGTCGTCGTGCACCGTGACTGTCACCTGACCGGCCGCACGGGTCACGGTCAGTTCGACGGTGTCCGGCGCTCCATGACGTACAGCGTTGCCCAACGCCTCCTGCACGACCCGCAACACCGCGTGCTCGACGGGCGGGTCCAGGTGGCCGGCCTCGACGCGGGCGGTGACGGCGATGCCGAGCCGCTCCTGGTACGCACGGCACAGCTCGTCGAGCGCCTCGGACAGCCCCGCATCCTCCAGCGCGACCGGTCGAAGCTCCAGCAGCATCGCGCGCATCTCCCGCTTCGTGCGCTCCAGCGACGCCTCCAGCGACGCCGCCTGATGCCGCAGCTCGGATCCGGCCGGCAGCGCCTTGCGCAACCCGCCGGCGAGCAGGCTGGCCGAGAACAGGTCCTGGGAGACGGAGTCGTGCAGCTCGCGGGTGATCCGGGTCCGCTCGGCCCGGCGGGCCTGCGCGCCGGCCGCGGCCCGGTCCGAGGCGACAGCCTCCTCGAGGCGCTCGGCCATCGCGTTGAACGACCGCTCCAGCCGCGCGACCTCGTCGTTGCCGGTGACCGGCAGACGGATCCGCAGGTCGCCGCCGGCCATCGCCGCGGTGCCGTCGGCTAGGCGGCGGATGCGGCGGATCAGCGGGCCGGTGCTGAGCAGACCGAACAGCGCACCGACCGGCACCAGCATCAGCATCACGATCCCGCCCGGGATGAGGAGCCCTTCGAAGCCGGCCGTCGCGGAGGCGGACCCCGGCTTCGCGTCCGCGAAGTTCTTGGCCACGATCAGCCGCACGTAGACGGCGCCGACGAAGCGTGCGTTGTCGTTCTGCATCCTGATCTGCACGGGCGACGCGGCCCACCCGGCGGGCTGCCCGTCGACGGTCGTGCGGCCGCTGCGCACGGACGTGCACGCGGCCGCATTCCACACAGCGGTGCCGGTGGGCAGGAGCGACGCCGGCGATGCCGCCAGGATGAAGCCGTTGACATCGGTCAACGCCACAAGCAGCTCGGGGCGGGAGTCGGAATTGAGGTCCTTCGACAGTCCGCCGCCGCGCACCAGGGTCATGAGGAGCTCGGCGTCGGTCCCACCAGGATTCACTGGCGCGCGGGACACCTGCTCGTCGACGGCGGCGGGGGTCGCCACCGCAAGGCGCTCGGCCTTGGCGCGTGCGGCGTCGACCTCGGCGTCGGCGACCTGCTGGCGGGCCTGCTCGACGCTGTCGCGGGCGGCGACGAACCGCGGCAGCATGACGGCCAGCGCGACGGCCTCGACGACAAAGACAGCGATCGCCGACACCACCACGTAGGACACCGCCATGCTGGAGCGCAGGCCCAGCCTCGACATCATGGACCCAGGCTACGCAGAACGCGGGATTGCGAGGCCCCGCGTCGGTACTCGATCCGTCACCTCTTTCGGGGGTGGTGGGCCACCCGGGAAAGAGACGCCACAGCGCCACGTTTGGGGGCGGCGGGCGGCACGCCGCCCCGAGCACAGTGGGTGCCATGAGCGGGAAGCGATGGAAGGTCCTGTCCGCGGTGACGGCGGCAGGGGTGGCGGGCGCCGCGGGGTTCGCCGTCCACGACGGACGGGCCGGGACGAGCGCGACATCCCAGGAGGCTGCGGCGGCAGCACAGGCGACGGCGGACGTGCGCCGTGGCGACGTTGCGGAACGCCGCTGGGTCACCGGGACCCTCGGCTATGCCGGGGAGACGGCGGTGGTGGCGCCCGGCCCGGGCATCCTCACCAGGCTGCCCGCGGCCGGCGACGTGATCGCGCGGGGCGGCGCGTTGTATGAGACCGACGGTGTGCCGGTGCTGCTGATGTATGGGTCCCGCCCACCGTGGCGGCCCTTCGGGCCGGGAATGACCGACGGCGCCGACGTCGAGCAGCTGGAGGCGAACCTGGTCGCGCTGGGCCACGGCGGTGGCCTCACCGTGGACCGGCGCTTCACCGCCGCCACCGCGCAGGCCGTGCGCCGCTGGCAGCGGGCCGCCGGGCTGCCCGTGACCGGCGAGGTGCCCCTCGGCCGGGTCGTGTTCCTTCCCGACGCCGTCCGCGTCGGCACCGCATCGCTACCCGTCGGCGCCGAGGTCGCCGCGGGCGTGGTTGTCTCCCACGGCACCGGCGCGGCCCTCACCGTCCAGTTCCAGCTGGTGCCGCGGCAGCTGCCGGCCGCGAAGGCCGGCGACGCCGTGGTGGTGACCCTTCCCGACGGCACGTCCCGCACCGGCACGATCCAGGAGATCGGCGCCGTTAGTACACCGGCCGGCGACGAGAACCCGTCGCAGAACGGCGGCCAGAACCAGGCGTCCGCGCCGGTGACGGTGCTGGTGGAGGGTGCGCTGACCGGGCTCCGGGACCACACGCAGGTGCAGGTCGCGGTGACGGTCGCCGTGCACCAGAGGGTCCTCGCGGTGCCCGTCACAGCGCTCAATCCGGTCGCCGGCGGTGGGTACGAGGTCGTGGTCGTCGACGGTGGCGCCACCCGGCGGGTCGCGGTCGAGGCCGGGATCTTCGACGAGCGCGCCGGGCTCGTCGAGGTCCGCGGCGATGGCCTCGCCGACGGGCAGAAGGTGCGGGTGCCCCGTGCGACGTCATGACCTGCGACGCAGCATGTTGCGGCCGGCGGACCTGCTGCCGCTCGGCACGCTCGGGCTGCGGTCCCGCACCGCCCGGGCGCTGCTGTCGGGCCTGGGCATCGCGATCGGCATCGCGTCCATCGTCGCGGTCCTCGGCGTCACCCGCTCCAGCCAGTCGCACGTCCTCGCCCAGCTCGACCGGCTCGGCACCAACCTGCTGACCGTCGCCAGTGGCGTCGAGCAAGACGGCGCCGAGGAGCCGCTGCCGGGCACCGCCGCGCCGATGATCGGCATGCTGCCGGCCGTCCGCTCCGTCGCGCCGACCGCGCGCCTGGACGCGGTCACCGTGTACCGCAACGACCGCGTTCCGCAGGGCCGCACCGGCGGCCTCGCCGTCCGCGCCTGCGATGCCTCGCTGCTCGGCACGCTCGACGGCGCGCTGCGCACCGGCACGTTCCTCGACGACGGCCGCTACCCGGTCACCGTCCTCGGTGCGCAGGCCGCCGCCGTCCTCGGCATCGACGACGTCGCCGACGGCCCCCGGGTGTGGCTGGGCGGGCACTGGTACACCGTCGTCGGCATCCTCGACCCGTTCCCGCTCGCACCGGAGATCGACCGGTCGGCGCTCGTCTCGTTCGCCTCGGCCGCGGACCTGCTCGGCTACGACGGCGTCGCCAGCCGCATCTACCTGCGGGCCGACCCCGATCACGTCGCTGATGTCGCCGCTGTGCTGCACCGCGCCGCCAACCCGGAGGAGCCTTCCCGTGTGCAGGTCGGCCGGCCCTCCGACGCCCTCGCGGCCCAGCTCGAGGTCAAGGAGGCCGGCGCCGGGCTGTTCCTCGGTCTCGGGGCGATCGCTCTACTCGTCGGCGCCATCGGGATCGCCAACGTCATGGTGATCTCCGTGCTGGAGCGCCGCACCGAGATCGGCCTGCGCCGCGCGCTCGGCGCCACCCGCGGCCACGTCGCCACGCAGTTCGTCACCGAGTCGCTGGTCCTGTCGACGATCGGCGGCGTGGCAGGCATCGCCATCGGGGTCGTGGTCACCTTCGCGATCGCCGCCGACCACGGCTGGGCCGTCCTCGTCCCACCCGCAGCGGTGTGGGGTGCCTTCGCCGTCTCGCTGACCGCGGGCGCCGTTGCCGGCCTGTATCCGGCGCTCCGCGCCGCCCGCATCCCCCCGACCGACGCCTTACGCACTGTCTGACGGTGCCCGAATGGACGGTGTCAGTCCGTCGGCGGATGACCTCTGGGGCATGCCGGTGACGCCCATCATTTCGTGAAGGAGGCCGAGCAGAAAATGCTGTCAGGGGCGGGCCGTTCGTGCCGTTACGCTGTCGCGGTGCAGGAGCTGAGGGTGTTCCAGGTTGGTGACGTGCGGGTGGAGCTGCGCGAATTGACCCTCCGCGACCAGTACTTCGGCATGATCGAAGGCACTCCGGCGATGCATCGCCGGTTCGTCGTGCGGAGGCTGGAGCAGGAGCTGGCGTCGACGGCCGGGCTGCACGTCCACGACCTCGACCGGATCAGGGCGGACGCTGAGGCCCGCACCGACGAGTGGATGCCCCGCGAGCGGCACCAGGCCCGGCTGACCTCTGCCTGGATCCCGCCTGACTGCAGGCTCGGCGGGCACACCGAACTGTCAGTGGTGTGGTTCCAGCCGCCGTCGGAGGACCCGTTCGACCGTCTCGCTGCCGTCGTCGAGCCGCTCGACTGGCGCACGCTGGCGGTCTTCCACCCGTTCGACCCCGACAACTACTGAGAGCCCATGGACTACGCGATCATCTATCCGGCCGATCTGGACGAGTACGACTGGTACATGACCGGTAAGAAGGGCTGGATCGACGTCACCGTGCGGTGGGACGGCGGCGAGCAGCTGCTTGAGTTCTACGATCCGGTGCGGCTGGGCCAGTGCATCGAAGACGACATCCGGCGGGCCGGCCGCTTCTTCGGCCGGAACGTCATCGTCGTGCCCGAAGTCACCGAGGCGGCGATCGAGGCTGCCGTCGTCGCCCTCGCCGCCCGAGACTTTGTCGACATCGCACCCAACCAAGGCATGGCCGGACCGTAGGTGACCGGGACCGGCCGAACCGGCGGTCAGGGCTGTGGGGGCGGAGGAGTGGTGTTGCGGATCAGCTGCTGCAGGACCTTCACCGTCGTGACGTAGTCGGTGTCGGGGATGCCGTTGTGGATGTGGGCGCGGACGGCTGGGGCGTGCTGGGCGAAGGTGGCGCGGGCCTCGTCGCCGGCGGGGGTGATCCAGAGGCGGCCGGCGGGGTCGCGGGTGAGCCAGCCGCGGGACAGGAGGACCTCGGACTCGGCGGTCAGGTCGTCCTCGCGGCGCAGGTAGGTGCGCATCGCCGTGGTGAGCTCGGGGATCGTCATTCCCTGGCCGTCGGGGGAGAGGTCGTTCGCGGACAGGTTGCGCAGGAGCCAGAACTGCGGCTGGGTGAAGCCGAGCTCCGCCTGCCGCGCCCGGGTGAAGGCGATCAGCGACTCGTAGGCGACGCCGGTCCAGTAGGCGGCGGGCTGGGCGGCGAGTTCGGCGTCTGACATCGACATGTCGGCGACCGTAGGGGCTCAAGCCTGGTTGAGGTCAAGAACTACGATGGCGCGGTGATCACCTCGCCGCTGGTGGAGTTGTTCCCGTCGCTGGCCAGGCACGCCAGGACGGCGACGCGGCTGCATCCGACGGCCGGTGAGGTCACGATGCAGGACAGTCACGCGGGCGGGCCGTTGCTGTGGCCCGACGGGGAGCCGTGGCCGGCAGCGGCCCGGGCGCAACGGCGCGGACGAGCCGACCGGCGTGCTGGTCAGCCGTCACGGCTCGCTGCGCGTCTTGGGTGCACCCGCTGCCCCGGTACACCATCCATCGAAGACATGCAGTAGCCGGCCGGCACAGGATCTTCACGCCGCGCACACCTGGGCATCGCACCGTGCGGTCTACTGTGCGGTGATGAGGCGTTGGTGGTGGCTGGCTGCGGCGGCGCTGGCCGTCTGCGGCGGACTCGCCTACCTGGACCGTGACCGGGACCCGCTCACCGACGCGGACGTCGTCGGCACCTGGTGCAGTGCGGACCGGGGTGAGCTCGTGTTCGGCGCCGATCACCGGTTCACCGCCCGCGACATCCTGAACGTGGCTCTGGCGCCCGCCGTGGAGAAGTTCCGGCCCGGCCCGGCCGGTGAGACCTGGCGCAGTGACGGCGCCGGCACCTGGAAGGTCGTCCCGCGCATGACGGACCGCCGCGGCCCGGCCACCGAGATCGACCTGCACTTCCGCACGCTCAACGGCAGGCCCGAGGCGTACGGCACGCGGCTGGTCTCCGTCGTGCGGGACGTGGTCGTGCGGGACGAGGTCGTGCGGGACGAGGTCGTGCGGGACGAGGTCGTGCGGGACGAGGTCGTGCGGGACGAGCGGCTCGTCCTGCTGTTCACCGTCGGCGACCCGGACAACGGTGCCGAGTACCGGTTCGTGCGAAAGGCCTGCCCGTAGCGGAACCGAGGGTGGAAGTTTCACCGCCGGCCGAAGGGAACGGGACGCCTGGCGGAAAAGCCGTTATCGGTGGGCGGTCCGATGCATCTCTCTCAGCGACAAGCAGTTGCAGGGAAGGAGCAACGGAAGTGCAGCACCGCAGAACAGTCGTCCTCCTCGCGTCGGTCCTGGCCGCGTCCGCCGGCGTCGTCGCCGTGACCGTGTGGCCGTCGGAGGCGGCCGTCACCCCCGTCAACGGCGGCGTCTACACGCTCGCGTCCGCGTCCAGCGGCAAGTGCGTCGTCGCCGCCGGCACCGGCAACGGCGGCCTGCTCACCCAGGTCGCCTGCGCCGCCACGACCGCCGCCCAGCGGTTCACCGTCGTCGCGCAGAACGGGGCGTACGGCCTCGTCAACGCCGGCAGCGGCAAGTGCGTCGACGTGCCCAACAACACGACCACGGCCGGCACGCAGCTGTGGCAGTGGACGTGCGGGGCGTCGGCGAACCAGACGTGGCAGCTGACCGCCAGCGGCGCGGCGTCGGGCAAGTACCTGGTGAAGAGCGCGGCGAACGGGTTGTGCGTCAGCAACAAGGACGGGTCCACGGCGGGGAACAACCCGATCGTGCAGGAGCCGTGCTCGGACGTCGCCCGGATGCAGTGGTCGTTCAACGCCACGACCGGCACCACCCCGACGCCGATGCAGGGCGGCCGCACCTGGTCCAACACCGCCGACGGCTTCGCGCAGGGCACGACCGGCGGCGCCGGCGGCACGGCCGTCACCGTGACCACGTACGCGGACCTGCTCAAGTACGCGACCGCCGCCCCCGCGTACATCATCCGGATCAGCGGCACGATCACCGTCCCCAACTACGGGTACGAGATCCCGGTCGCGTCGAACAAGACCCTCGTCGGTGTCGGGAAGAGCGGGCGGATCAAGAACGGCGGGTTCTTCCTCGGCGCGGGCGTCCGCAACGTCATCATCCGGAACCTGACGATCGGGGACACCGCCGTCGCCTCCGACGACCCCGACGACAAGGACTTCGACTACGACGGCATCCAGATGGACACGGCCGACCACGTGTGGATCGACCACAACACGTTCACGAACATCAACGACGGGTACATCGACTCCCGCAAGGACACCACCAACGTCACCGTGTCGTGGAACATCCTCGGCAACCACAACAAGACCTTCGGCATCGGCTGGACCGAGAACGTCGTGGCCCGGATGACGATCCACCACAACTGGCTGCACGACACCACGCAACGCAACCCCAGCGCGGACAATCTCGCCTACGCACACCTGTACAACAACTATCTGCAGAACGTCACGAGCTACGGCAACTACGCCCGCGGCGCGACGAAGATGGTTTTGGAGAACAGCTACTTCGACCACGTCAACAACCCGTACTACCCGGACGCGAACGCGCAGCTGAAGCAGTCGGGCAGCATCGTGGTCAACAGCAGCGGCCGGCAGGAGACGAGGGGCTCGGCGTTCAACCCGGGCAGCTTCTACTCCTACACCCTCGACCCGGCCGCCGACGTGCCGAACCTGGTCAGGACCTACGGCGGTCCGCAGGCGAACATCGCCATGTGACCGTCATGAGGTCTGCAGGAAGTCCGTGAGCGGAAGGCGCCCGTCGGCCTGGCGGGCGCCTTCCGCGACGGTGGGGTCGGTGGACCGGAAGTCGGCCCTGGTCGCCACCGCGCCCGCCGGCCACGGCCTGCCGTCGGCGCGGGGCACCGCCTGCGCCCGGCGGTTCGCGACGGCGAGGTTGCCCTGCAATGCGGCGGCGGCGTCGGTACAGGTGAAGCCGGCGTCGCCGTTGCGCCACGCCGTGTTGGCGGTGAGCCGGATCGCGCCGCGGAACTCGCGCGTCGGAGAACCCGTCACCGGCGTTGTCCCAGGCCGCGTTGTCGCGCAGCACGTGCGCCGCGGCCGGCACCGGGTCGCCGCCGCCGAGCGTGAACCCGTTGCCGGCGTTGCCCCACGCCCACGTGTGCTCCACGGTGACCGCGCCCGTGAACTCGCCGACGTCGATGCCGCTCTCGCCGTTGCCGTACGCGCGGACGCCCCGCACGACGTTGCCGTCGCCGCCGCCGAACTTGACCGCGAGCCCGACCCCGGCGCCGGTCCCCGCGTGGTTGTCGAAGAAGTCGCTGTCGAGGACCTGGTTGCCGGCGGTGCCCTCACCGCGCAGCATCAGCCCGGCCCGCCCGTTTCGTGACCACCCGCAGCGTGCGCAGGGACGGGTCGGCCGCGTAGGCGATCCTGACTCCGGCGCGCCTGGCCTGGTCGAGGGCCGCGAGGGCGGCGGCGGTGACCTGCTCGCCGGGCGCGAGCACAGGGATGCCGGGCGGGTACGGGGCGACGAGCTCGGCGCAGACCCGGCCGACGGCCCGCTCGGCCGGCACGGTCTCGGTGGCGGCGAAGAACGCCTGCCGCGGTGGCATCGACGTGACCGGGTCGACCCCGTAGACCGCCGGTCCGACGACCGGCCTTGGTGCGCCCCGGTGCCGCCGCACCGAGTCGGCGAGGACCGTGGTCAGGCGGGTGAGGGAGGCGGGGGTGTCGGCGAGGGAGACGACGGCGACGAGGACGTCGCGGTCGGCGGACTCGACCGGCAGCCCGGCGGCCAGGAGGTCCCGCTCGACGAGGTTGCCGTCGGCGCCGGTGCCGAACAGCAGCAGCGTCAGCTTCAACGGGTCGACGCCGGGACCGTCGAGGACGGTGAGGCCGTCGACGCCGCGGAGCCGGTCACGGGCCTCGCGGGTGGCCGCGATGGCGTCGCCGAGCAGCGCGTGGCCGTCGCGCCGGAGCAGCGCGTGGCCGTCGCGCCGGAGCAGCGCGCGGGCGGCGTCGGTGCTGGCGAGGACGGCGCCGGCCGGGCTGGTGGTCGCGGTCGCCTCGACGCCGGCGTCCAGGCGCGCCGCGTCGACGCGGCCGGTGCGGGCCAGCACGAGCGCCGCCTGACTCCAGGCGGGGAGCGTCTTGTGGGCGCTGGTCACCATGACGTCGGCGCCGAGCTGCAGCGGGTGCCGTGGCAGGTCGGGGTGGAAGCCGAAGTGGGCGGCCCACGCCGCGTCGACGACCAGCGGCACGCCCGCCTCGTGCGCCGCGTCGGCGAGGCCGGCGATGTCGCCGACGGTGCCGACGTAGGACGGGTCGCCGACGAACACCGCCCGCACGTCCGGGTTCGCGGTCAGGGCGCGGCGCAGGGTGGCGGGCGCGACGCCCAGCGGCAGGCCGGTGGCGGGGTCGACCTCGGGGCGCACCCAGACGGGCGTCAGGCCGGCGAGCACCAGCCCCAGCAGGAGCGAACGGTGCAGGGTGCGGCTCACGACGACCCGGTCGCCGTCGCCCGCGACCGCTAGGGCGACGGCCTGGTTGGCGTGCGTCGCGCCGCCGGTGGAGAAGCGGCAGAAGTCGGCGCCCCACAGCCGCGCGGCGCGGGCCTCGGCGTCGGCGAGGACGCCGCTGCTGAGCTTCATGGTGTCGAGGCCGGCGTACAGCGGGACGTCGCCGGCGACGACATCACCGACGAGGTCGTGGCGCTGCTTGTGGCCCGGGATGGTGAACGGCGACGGCGGACGCTCGCCGAAGCGCAGCCAGGCATCCAGCAGCGGCGCGTCGCCACGCAACCCGCGCGGGTCAGTCGGCATCGGACCTCCAGCCGGCATCGGAGTTCTGAACGCCGTCGGGCGTCCGGCCGGCGCCTGGTGCCCGGCCGTCGCCGGGGGTCCAGTCGTCGTCGGGGGTCCAGTCGGACAGGACCGCGATCAGGGCGGACGTGAGCGCGCGGACCTGGCGCACGTCGACCCACTCGTCGACCGCGTGCAACCCGCCGCCGGACGGGCCGCACACTAGGGTGGGGCAGAGCCGCTGCCACAGCGGGGCCTCCATCCAGTACGGCGCGTCGAACGTCGCTCCGGTGCCCAGCTCGGCCCCGAGCCGGCGGGACAGCCCGGCGGCCGGCCCGGTGTCGTCGAGCCGCCAGCCGTCGCGGTGGGCGAGCAGCTCGGCGGTGGCGTGCCACTCGGGGTCCAGCAGGGACCGCACCTCGTCGAGCGCCGCGGCGCTGGACCGGCCAGCCGTCGTGCGCTGCTCGACCAGGCATTCGGCGTGGTCGGGCACCACGAACGGCGACGACCCGCCGCGCGCGACCGTCACCATCAGGTCGCCGCCGCCGGCCCGCACGGCCGGGTTCGCGGTCAGGGCCCGCTGGTCGACCGCGTGCAGCAACCGGCCCAGGTGGGTGACGGCGTTGACGCCGAGGTCCGCCTGCGAGCTGTGCGCGGCGCGGCCGGCGAAGCGCACCCGCACGACGGCGAACCCGCGCAGCGACCTGGTCAGGGCGAGGTCGGTCGGCTCCGCGATCAGGCAGGCGTCCGGCCGGATCCCGAGCCGGGGGAGCGCGTCGATCACGGCCTCGCTGCCCAGGCTCGCGTCCTCCTCGTCGGCGACCAGCGCGAGCACCGGCCGGACCGGCGCCCCCACCGCGACCAGGTGCTCCGCGGCGGCGACGATCGCCGCCACGCCACCCTTCATGTCGGCGGCGCCGCGGCCGAAGAGCCGGTCGCCGTCGAGCCGGGGCGTGAACGGCGCCGGCATCCCGTCCACACCCACGGTGTCGAGGTGCCCGTTCAACACGACCGTCGGCCCTGTGGCCGGGCCTGTGGCGGGCACTGACGGCACCGCCACCAGGCTGGGGCGGTCGGTGCGGCCGGCCGCCGGCACCACCGTGGTGTCGAAGCCCGCGCCACGCAGCCGTGCGCGGAGGTGCTCGACGATCGCCGCCTCGCCTGCGCCGGACGGGACCAGGCCCGGGTTGACGCTGTCGATGCGGACGAGGTCGTGCAGCAGGTCCAGGGCGTCGGTCTCGGGGTCCCGCATGGATCACAGCGTAGAGCGACCCGGTCGCGGGACGGGACACCGACGCCCACGGCGGAGTCACTGCGCGCTGAGCGCGGCGAACCGGTCCAGCAGGCCCTGCGGGGCGTTGTCCTCGAAGCACAGCGCCAGGTTGTCGGCGGCCTCCCGCGCGGCTTCGGCGCTGCGCGGGAACAGGTCCCGCTCGTACGCGGCGAGGGCGGCCTCGACGTCGCCGGGGTGCGCGGCGATCGCCTTGCCGAGCTCGGCGCCGTCGAGCATCGCCAGGTTGGCGCCCTCCCCGGCGAACGGCGACATGAGGTGCGCGGCGTCGCCGACGAGCGTCACGCCGGGCACGCGGTCCCAGCGGTGCCGGATCGGCAGCGCGGTGATGGGGCGGGGGACCAGCGGGCCGTCCGCCTCGGTGATCAGGGCCTGAAGCTCGGGCGCCCAGCCGGCGTACTGCTCGACCAGCGCCGCCTTGGCCTTGCCGGGGTCGGTGAAGTCGACGGTCGACGCCCAGTCCTGCGGCACGGTGAGGGCGGCGTAGATGTGCAGGCTGCCGTCGGGCTCGCGGTGGGCGAGGAACCCCTTGCCGGGGCCGAGCGCGAACAGCATTCCGGTGCCGACGACGGCCGCCGGGCCGGGGTGGCGGGTGTCGGCGTCGCGCAGGTCGACCTCGACGAACGACACCCCGGCGTAGGCGGGCACGGCGCCGGACAGCAGCGGCCGGATCCGGGACCAGGCGCCGTCCGCGCCGACCAGCACGTCGGTGGTGACCGCCGGGCCGCCGGCGAACGTCAGCTCGTGCCGGCCGCCGCCGAGCGCCCGGACGCCGCCGACTTTGCGCCCCCACTGGACCGCCCCGGCGGGCAGCGAGTCGAGGAGCAGCTGCCGGAGCCGGCCGCGGTCGACCTCCGGGCGCCCGCCCTCGCCGTCGTCGGCCTCTTCCCGCCGGACGGTGTTGTGCCGGTCGAGGATGCGGGTCGCCTCGCCGCCGGCGTGGATGATCGCCTGGAACCGCTCGAACAGGTGGGCCTCGCGCAGCGCGACCTGGCCGTTGTAGTCGTGGATGTCGAGCATGCCGCCCTGGGTGCGGGCGGACGGCGACTCGTCCAGCTCGTAGACGGTGGCGGGGATGCCGTGGACGTGCAGGACCCGGGCGAGGGTCAGGCCGCCGAGTCCGGCCCCGACGATGCTAATGGTGGTCATGGCTACTCCTGACGGGTTGACGAACGCGTTCGTGACGAACATGTTCGTGATGGCTGCGAAAACGGACTACGGGATCGGCACGCGCAAACCTTCGATGATCGCGGACAGGGCCCAGCGCTGCCGCTGCCCGCCGGTGCCGGCGAACAGCTCCTGCCGCGCCATCGCGATGTGCGGGTAGGCGTCCGCCGGCGCGTCGGCGACCGCCATGGCGAGGTCCTCCGCCTCCCGCTCGGCCTCGGCCGCCTCGGCCCGGCTGCCGTGCTCCGCGGCGGTGGCGGTCGCGTGCTGCAGCAGCAGGTCGACCCCCCACGCCGCCTGCCCGGCCGGCACGCCGCCGGCGTGCAGCAGCCCGAGGACGGTGTCGATCAGCCGCAGGTAGTTGGGCCCCGACGGGCGCAGCGTGAGCACCGACCGGGCGAGGCTCGGGTAGGCGAACAGCAGCTCCGTGTAGGCGGACAGCAGCGAGATGAGCCGCTCCCGCCAGGGCTGGCCGGGCGCGGGCCGGTCCACGCCGGCGAGCAGCTCGGCGAGGAGCTCGTCCAGCAGCGCCCCGTGCAGCTCCGCGGTGTTGCGGACGTACACGTAGAGCGACGCCGGCCCGGTCTCCAGCTCGGCGCCGAGCCGCCGCATCGTGACCCGCTCAAGGCCCTCGTCCTTCATGAGCCGCAGGGCGGTGGCCACGACGCCCTCGCGGCTCAGCGGCGCCTTGGCGGGCCGGCTGCGGCGGCTGACGGGACCTTGTCTCGGACTCACGAACACGATCGTAACGAACGCGTTCGTCAGCGCCCAGCGATCGTGACGGACGAGACGGCTTGCTCCCCAGCGCCCGGCCGCCGCGGCGTTTCCCCGACCGGGGGCCGGGTAGCCGGGACGACATGACAGCATCGACGGCCACGCCCGCCCGGACCGCCCCGTCCGCGCCGCCCGCGACGGCGTCGGCCCTCGACACGGCGAAGGTCGCCCTCGCGGTCGTCGCCCCGACGCTCCTCCAGGGCGTCATCCGCCGGCGACCGCGGATGGTGCGCTTCGCGCGGCGGCTCGACGCCGACAAGCGAGCCGGGCGGCTCCTGCAGCGGTTGCGGCGCCAGTACGGTGGCAGCCCCCTGATGCTGAAGGTGCCGGGCCGGTCGTTCGCGGTGGTGCTGTCGGCCACCGACGTCGAGCGGATCCTGCGGGAGACCCCCGACCCGTTCACGCCCGCCACCACCGAGAAGCGCGCGGCGATGCGCCACTTCCAGCCGCACGGCGTGCTCATCAGCACCGGCGAGGAACGCACCCACCGCCGCATGTACAACGAACGCGTCCTCGACACCCAGGAGACCGAGCACCGCCAGGCCGACGCGATCGTCGCCGCGATCCGCGACGAGGTCCGCCGCGGCGACCCGGCCGGCGACGCCCTGGACTGGCGCCGGTTCTCCACCATGTTCGCCCGGATCGCCCGCCGCGTCACGCTCGGCGAGGCCGCCCGCGACGACGAGCGGCTGACCCGCGAGCTCGACCGGCTGCGCGACGCCGCCAACTGGGCCTACCTGCGCCCCCGCCAGGAAGGCCTGCGGCAGCGGTTCCAGCGCCGCGTCGACGCGTACGTCGCCCGCGCCGAGCCCGGCAGCCTGGCCGGCATGATGGCCGGCACCCCGTCGACCACCGACGTCGACCCGGCCGGCCAGGTGCCGCACTGGCTGTTCGCGTTCGACGCGGCGGCGGCCACCGCCTTCCGCACCCTCGCCCTGCTCGGCTCGGACCCGTCCCGCGCCGAGACCGCCGCCACGGACCTGCGCTTCCTGGGCGCGTGCGTGCAGGACACTCTGCGCCTGTGGCCGACGACGCTCGCCATCCTGCGGGAGAGCACCCGCGAGACCGACTGGGACGGCGCCACCCTCCCGGCGCACACGTCGCTGATCGTCATGAGCTCGTTCTTCCATCGCGACGAAGGCATGCACTACGCCGACAGGTTCGCCCCCGAGGTCTGGCTCAGCGGTGCGGCCCGCCGCAGCCCGCAGATCTTCCCGTTCAGCGCCGGCCCCGCCGGGTGCGCCGGCCGCAACCTCGTCCTGCTCGTCACCACCACCCTGCTCGCCGAGCTGCTGCGCACCCACCGGTACACGGCCGTCCAGCCGCTGGGCCCGCCGCTGCCCGGCACGTTGGACCACACCCGGATCCAGCTCCGCCGGTACCCGATCGCGGCGTGATCGTTCAATACACGCGGACCGGCAGCGCCTACCGTTGCCGGTCATGGACGACTTCGCAAGCGGGGCGCTGGTCGCCGCTGTGCTGCGGTCCCTCGCGGACGACGGCATCGCGGTCTCCACACCCGCGCCGGGCGGTGCGCTGGTCCCGTTGGCGGTGAAGCGCCGCCTGCTCGCCGACGTGGCCGCCACGCACGGGCTCCTGCCGCTGCTGCGCGTCGGGCTGATCCTGCCCCGCCTGCCGCCCGACCCGGCGATGTCTGCGCTCGCCGCCGCCACCGGCCCGCAGGACCTGTTCGCCCGCTGGGCCAGGCTCGAACGGTTCGTGCACTCCCGCCACCGCGTCGTGGTGCACGCGTCGGGGGAGCGCACCCTCACCGCGTCCCACACCGGCCCCGCCGACGAGCCGCCCACGCCCGCCGAGGACGCGTTGGTCGCCGGTGTACTGGCGGCGCTGCTGACGGCCGCCGGCGTCCACGGACTCTCCCTGACGTTCGGTCCGTGGCCGGTCCACGCCGACGGGACGTTCACCGCGCCGCCACCCGACCACCGGGGCGGGCCGTGGCACTTCACCTGGACCTCGGTCGCCGCGCCCCCGGCGCCGTCGCGGGCCGGGACCGACCCGGCGCGGGCGCTGCTGGCCGGCGACCTCGTCCGCCGCTGGACGCTGCGCGACCTGGCCGCCGAGCTCGGCATGTCACCGCGCACCGCGCAGCGCCACCTGCGCGCCGAGGGCGGGTTCAGCGGGCTGCTCGCCGCCGCCCGCGCCGACGCCGCCGCGGGCCTGCTCATCGACACCCGGCACGCGCTCGGCGTCGTCGGCTTCGCCAGCGGCTACACCGACCAGCCCCACTTCACCCGCGAGTTCCGCCGCCGGACCGCGATGACCCCCGCCGCCTTCCGGTCGGCGTTCGCCCGTCCACTGGCATCCGCCCGTCCGGTGGCATCCGCCCGCCCAGCGGCTTCCGCCCTTCCAGTCGCGTTCGCCCGCCCAGTACAGGAGACACCGCAATGCACCTGAACGACCGGACCGTCCTGATAACGGGCGCCAGCCGCGGCATCGGCCGGGAGCTGACCCGGCAGGCGGTCGCCCGCGGCGCCCACGTGGTCGCCGTCGCCCGCGGCTTCGACGGCCCCGCCGGCGACCGCGTCACCCACTGGCCGATCGACCTCGCCGACCCAGCCGCCGTCGCCGACCTCGCCGACCGCGTCACGCAGCGGCACCCCGACCTGTCCGTGGTCTTCAACAACGCCGGCGTGCAGACCCTGACCGACTTCCTCACCGATGACCCGCGCGACCTGCGCCCGGTGCTGCGCCGCGAGATCGCCGTCAACCTCGACGCGGTCGTCGCCCTGTCCACCGGCCTGCTGCCGCACCTGCGTCGCCAGCCGTCCGCCGCGATCGTCAACGTCACCACCGGCCTGGCCCTCGCCCCGAAGCGCTCCGCCCCGGTGTACTGCGCGACGAAGGCCGCCGTCCGCTCCTTCACCCGCGCCCTGCGCTACCAGTGCCAGGACGCCGCCCCGCACGTCCGCGTCGTCGACGCCGTCATGACCCTCGTCGACACGGACATGACCAGCGGCCGCGGCGCCAACAAGATCACCCCCGCGGCGGCCGCCGCGTCCATATTGGACGGTCTCGCCCGCGGCACCGACGAGATCCTCGTCGGCAGGTCCAGGCTCCTGCCGCCGATCATGCGCCTGTCACCCGCCCTCGGCCACCGCATCCTGCGCAACACCTGACCTCATGGCGTCTCCCACGCCGGAATCCGGGTGCCGGCCGGGCCGCCCGGCGCATACCCTGGCCGGCGGCGGCCGAGACGGGGAGGTGACGGCGGTGGCGCGCAGGAGCCCGCAGGAGAAGAAGGCGCTGAGCTACGCCAAGGACCGGCGCAACGACTACGGCGAGAACGACAAGAGCTCCCGCAAGAACATCCGCCGCAACAAGCGCCACCCGAACCGCGCCGACCGGCACCGCTCGCACCAGGTCCTCGCCGCCGCGACCGGTCCCGCCTCGGCGACGGCGTCGGAGGCCGCCGAGACGAAGCTGCTCGCCAAGAAGTCGATGTGGCTCACGAAACGGTGGCGCAAGTACCGCGACGCGCCGCTCGCCGACATGCTCACGTTCCAGCTGCGCCGCCGCGCCCGGCTCGGCATCGACGCACCGTCAACGGCCGAGGCCCGCATCGACCGCATCCGCGGCGCCCGCGACCGCGCCGGCTGGCGGTAGGTCCCCTCACAGGTCCCGCAGGTGCAGCAGCGACCTGAGCCCCAGGTCGCGGCGCAGCCGCGCGTCGTCGAGCGCGTCGACGAGACTGGCGAACCCGACCCAGCCGGCGCCCGCGCCGTCGACCATCGCGCGGACCGTCCGCGCCTGGCTGCCGGTGTCCACCCAGTCGTCGACGGCGAGCACCCGGTCCGCCGGCCGCACCAGGTCGCGCCGGAAGCCGAGCTCCAGGTGCCGGTCCCGGTAGTCCGGCGGCGTCGTGCGACGGATCCACTGGTCGCTGTCACCGGCCGGCGCCCGGTCCTTGCGCACCTCGACGAACCCGACCCCCAGGTGCAGCGCGACGAGCGGCCCGACCAGCGACCCCCGCGAGTCCGGCCCGAGCACCACGGTCGGCTCCGCACCGGCGAACAACCCCGCCAGCGCCGGCCCGAGCAGACCGAGCAGCTCCGCGTCCCGCCACCAGCCGGTGATGTCGGCGTACCGGCTCTCGTCGGTCCGGTCCCCCCGCCACACGAACGCCTCCCGGAGCCTGGCCCTGACATCCACCACCCCGCCCGCAGCCACGCCCGGAGTGTAGGCGCCGCCGCACGGCGGCCGGCGAGCCGGTGCGGTGTGCCAGACTCGGTGCCGTGCTCGACTTCGTCTCCGCGGAAGGCGGCCGGTGGCACGGTCTGCTGTTCGCGAACCAGGCCCTACCGTCGCGCCTGACCTGGTGCTTCGACTTCCGGTTCGAGGACGTGCCCGACGATGACGACTTCAGCCCGCTCAGCCTGGCCGTCGAGTGGATGCCGGCGCCGACGGACAGCTGGCGCCGGATGGGCGGGCTGCACCTGACGAGCGCCGCGTTCACGGACCCCGCCGAGGCGACCGTCTACCACTACATCCACCACCGGTTCGAGGCCGTCGACCTCCGGCTGGGCGAGCAGGACGGGCCGTCGCTGCGAGCGGCGGTGTCCCTGTCCGGCGACGTCGACCGCCTGGGCGCCGACCCCGTCCACGCCGACGCCACGCTCACCTTCGCCGGCCTGCTCGTGGCGCTGCCGGGCGTCACGGCGCCGGACGACGCGCTCGCCCGGCTCGCGGAGTTCACCGACACCACCGGCCTCGTCCTCGACCCGTCGGGTGCGACCGCGGCCCTACGGTTCGTGCCGTCCGCCTGACGCCGGCGGCGCTCGCCGCCGACCCGTCCCGGCCCGCTGCGCCTGCCGTCAGAGGGTGAACCGCAGCCGTGACGGCTCGCCGCGGGTCAGGCGGTCCGCGTGCTCCGCGGTGTTGAGCACGTCGGCGAGGGAGGCGCCGGCGGCGAGGCGCTCCGCGACCTCCGCCTCGGTCGCCATCACCTGGGCGGCGGCGGTGAGGCGGGCGACGGCGACGGCCGGGTCGAGCACCACGATGCCGTCGTGGTCGGCGATGACGATGTCGCCGGGGTGGACGGGCACGCCGCCGCAGCTGACCGTGGCGCCCAGGATGCCGGGCTTCGTCGTGGTGCCCGCCTTCGGGGTGACGTGCCGGCTGTAGACGGGCAGCCGGCACCCGGACACGAACCGCAGGTCACGGTAGCCGCCGTCGACGACGATCCCGGCCAGGCCCTTGCCCAGCGCGACCCGTGCGAACAGCTCACCGGCGAGGGCGGTCTCGCGGCCGCCGCCGTCGACCACCAGTACATCACCCGCCGACGCGAGCTCGATCGCCTGGATCACGCCGAAGAAGTCGTCCCGGCACCGGACCGTGACCGCCGGGCCGCACAGGACGGGATTCGCCGACCGGCAGCGCAGCGCGGGCGACATGACCCGCACGTCGTCGCCGACGTCGCACAGCGCCGTGGTGTCGACTTCGGCGGCGAGGCGGCGGATCTCATCCATCATCCCGCGACGGTACCGCGCGGCGCCGGCTACTTCCGGTCGACCTGAGCGCAGGGCGTCGCGTGCTGCCCGGCCGGTGCCGACATCGTGACCACGCTGTCCCGGAAACCGACGGTCAGCTCCAGCGCCAGCCAGCCGCACGCCCAGCGGCTCACCACGGCCGTCGGGCTGTCCGTCGGCCGGATGTGCTGCGCCATCCAGGTGTTGGTCTCGGCGGCGATGTCGTCGGTGACGATCGCCCGAACACACGCCTGCAGCAGCTGGAGCCCGTCGGGCGCCTGCCGGGTCGAGGCCATGATGTCGACCCGGCACTCGATGGTCCGCAGGTGCCGGTCCTTGTCGTAGACGATGGTGACCCGCCCGTCGGCGCTCGTCGTCTTCGGCTCGGCGCTGGGCAGCGGTTGCCCGTCGGCGCCGAACACGTCGCCAGGCAACGCGATCTCGGTCGAGGTCGTGCCCTCGAGCAGCCCTTCGCGGACCTGCGGCCCGTAGGCGGGGCGGAACCGGTGCTCGATCCGGAAGTCCCAGTCCTGCACCGTCAAGGGGAAGGCCGCGAGCCCCTGCTCGTCGTCGCCGCACTGGCCGGGCCGGGCGTCGCGACACGCCGCACCGGTCGGCCTCGGCTCCAGTACCAGCGCGGACGGCGTCGCGGACGTCTTCGGCGCGACGGCCTCCGGCAGCGAGTGCGTGGTGCCGCCGAGCCGCACGTACACGACGGCCCCGACCACGACGAGCGCCGCCACGACCGCCGTGACCAGCCAGATCCACCGCGACCGCCCCGGCGCCGCCGGCAGCTCCTCGTCGGTCCCCGCCTCGCCGAACCCGGTCTCGTCGCCCCGCTCGTCCATGCCCCCCGCTTGTCGAATGCCGCGCATCGACAACAGTAGTGGACAAAGCCTCGCAGCGGTGTCCGCCTTGCTTCAGAACAGCGCCTGCTGCCCCGGGAGCGGGTCGTCGTCGAGCAGACCGTCGAGCCGCCACAGGCGGAGCCCTTCGGCGTCGCTCGTCAGCCACGTGCCGGGCTCCGCCGACCGGTGGACGTCACGCTGCGGCGCCGGATACCGGACGGCGGAGCGCACGCTCAGCGTGGCCGCCGACAGCAGCAGGTGCCGCTCCAGCTCCGTCCCGTGGTCGTCGAGGTTGTACGCGGCGAGCACCAGCGACTCGCTGACCGCGGTGGACGCGAGCAGGCACGCGCCCGGGTCCGTGGGCTTGTCGGCCGCGACGGCGTTCGTGGCGACGTCCCGGACCGTGAGGCGGGTCCCGTCGCGGGTGCTGGCCAGATACCGGGGTTCCGTGCGGTGCAGGTCGGTGAGCGTCACGTCGGGCACCGGCCGGACCGCGATGCCGGCGGTCGTGGGGCGGGCCAGCCAGCTGCGGTCGCCGGCGAGACCGGTCCAGTCGCCGCGTGGGTCGTCGATCCAGGTGGACCAGCCGGGGTGGACACCGAGGAGGGCCTCGCCGATCAGGCGGCCGGTGGCGGTCTCCCGCGCGCCGAGCCGATCGCCGGCCAGGGTCCACAGGACGCCGCGCCCGTCCAGGTGACACTCGGTGACGCCCTCGAGGGCCTTCCGCCACACCTGCCGGCCGTGCAGGTCCTCAACCGTGACGACGCCATCGGTGACGGTGCCGAGGTGGGTGCCGTCGCTGGACACCACGCCGCAGCCGCCGTCGACGGTCGCCCTGGCGTGCAGCCGCCGGCAGAGGAGGCGCGTGGCGTCGTCGTCCGGGTCGGTGACCAGCCAGCCGCCGCCGGCCACGGGCCTGACCTGGCCGGATGCCGCCCCGACGCAGGACTCGGCGATCAGTCTGGGGCGCATCCGCAGCACGATACGGCTATCGTGCTGCGATGAGCCGGTGGGCGTGGGTGAGGTGTGGGGTCGCGCTCGCCGCCACCATCGGGATCGCGCTGCCGACCGCCGGGATGACGATCCTGCGCGGCGACGCGCCCTGGTTCTTCGTGGGGATGGTCGCTGCGTCCGCCGGGCCGGCCTGGCTGTACGCGTGGCTGGTGCGTACACCCGTCATGTCGGTCCTGGTCGGCGTCGCGTACGTGCTGATCGACGTGCTGCTGCCGATCCCCGGCTACCGCGAGGCGTTCGTGACCGGGGCGGGCGCGGGCGGCTGGCTGTTCTGGTACGACGGCCTCCTCGGCGTGCCCCTGGCCTGGCTGTCGTTCCTGGGCGGCTGGGGCATCGATGCCCTGATCAGGTACTCCACGCCGCCGCGACCCGACGTGCCGCGGCGCGGGTGAGCTGAAGTCTCAACCGGCGGTTCAACGGTACGGTTGACAGGCATGAACCGTGGGAACGCAGCATGATCCTGCCGAAGATTCGGGATCCCCGCTTCATCACGATCCGGCGCGGCGGGACGCTCACCGACGACGACCACCACCTGCTCGCGCTGTGGGCCGCCGTGTGCGCGGAGCACGTGCTCGGCCACTTCGAGGCGGCCCGGCCGGGGGACCTCCGGCCACGCCGGGCGATCGAGGCCGCCCGGGCGTGGGTGCGGGGCGAGGTGAAGATGATGGAGGCCCGGGCGGCGGGCGGGCACGCGATGGGGGCGGCCCGGGATCTGCGCGGTGCCGCGCGGCACGCCGCGTACGCCGCCGGGCAGGCCGCGGTCGTCGCCCACGTCGCCGCGCACGAGCTGGGCGCGGCCGCCTACGCCATCAAGGCCGCGCGGGCGGCCGCACCCGACGGCACCGGCGACGCGGCGGCGCGGCAGGAGTGCCAGTGGCAGCGGGACCAGCTGCCGGACGCCATCCACGAGCTCGTCCTCGACGACCAGCGACTGCGCAACGACATCTGCTGGTCGGTGTTCGAGTGCTGAGGCCCGCCCAGCCCATGGACCGCCCGGGCACGCCGGTCCGCGCGTTCCCCCGTGAACGTCAGAAGGTGTACGGGGTGTCGTACGACGGCAGGAGGACCCGGGTGCGCGGTGAGGCCTCGCGGATCGCGGCGACGAACGCGTCGAGCTTGGCCGCGTCGCCGGCGGCGACCGCCGGCGGGTTGCGCAGCGGGGTCTCGAAGTTGTCCCAGTGCACGGGCACGACGACCCGCGGGTGGTCCAGCGCCGCCAGCAGCCGGCGGGTGTAGTCGTACACGACGCCGGCCGACGGCAGCGCGACCATCGCCACGTCAGGAGCGAGGCCGGCCAGGTTGCGTTCGACGAAGTCGCTGCCGCCCATGAAGAACAGCTTCGGGCCGCCGGCGACCGTCACCTGGTACGCGAGGGTGTCGCCCTCGGGCAGGTCGCCGATCGTCCGCGGCGCCGCGGGAGGGGTGATCCGTACGCCGGGGAACGCGAGGGAATAGGCGGCGTTGCGGCTGTGCAGCGACGCGACCACCTCGACGGTGTAGTCGCCGAAGTCGAGGTGCTCGCCGCCCTTGACCGGGACGGCCTGGCCGCCCGGCACGCCCGAGGCGAGCGCGAGGTGGTAGGCGGTGAGGGTGCCGAGGATCCGCGCCCCCGGGACGGTCTTCGCGATGTGCGGCACGTCGTTGAAGTGGTCCCAGTGGGTGTGCGTGACGAGCACCGTCTCCGCCGCGCCGACCCGCGAGCCGATCGCGTCGGCGTCGACCCGCAGCGGCGTCGCCGGGTCGAACGCGCCGGTGAACAGGCCGGTCGGGAAGCGGGTGAGGTACGGGTCGACGAGCACCGTGCGCCCGTTGACGTCGATGCGCCAGCCGGAGGTGCCGAACCACCGCAGCGTCGCGGTGCCGGTCCGGCCCGCAGGGGCGGCGACCGCGGGCCCCGCCGCGGCGACCCCGGTGGCGGCGACCCCGGTGGCGACGGCGGTACGGATGAGGGCGCGGCGGTTCAGATCACGTGTTTCGGACATGACGCCCACCCAAGCACCGGCGCGTCCGGGCTGTCCAAGACCAGCTCACCGCACCGCCCATACGCGACTGGATATCAGCGCTGGTCACGCAGCATGCCGACGGCTACGGCCGCGGCGCGGCCGAGTGCGGTGTCCACGTCGATGCGGGGCGTGCGGCCGCCCCCGTCGACGAACACGGCCACCGCGTAACGCCCGCCGTCCGGGTACTCCACGACACCGATCTCCATCGCGAGCCCCGGCAGCGTGCCGGTCTTGCCGGCCACCCGTACCAGCGCCGGAAACCCCGACCGGAGCCTCGTCCACGACATCTGACGGCCCATCAGCTCCCGGACCGCGGCACACGCCGCCGGCGGTCCCGCCTCGTCACGCCAGAGCATGCCGAGCAGCTGGGTCAACTCCTCCGGCGTGCTCGACGTCGTGCGCCGCGGGTCGAACACGCGCAGCGCCGCCACCCGCTCCGGCGGCAGCGTCGGGAACAGCCGCGCGAACTCCGCGTCGTCGCGGGCCCCGATGTCGGCGAACATCGACTCCAGCATCTGCCGCGGGCCGCCGACGACCCGCGTGCGGTCCAGGCCGAGCTCCGCGGCGAGCAGCGCCAGCAGGTCCGGGCCGCCGAGCCGGTGCAGCAGCACGTCGGCGGCGGTGTTGTCGCTGATGGAGATGGCGAAGTACGCGAGGTCCCGCAGCGACAGCTCGACGTCGTCGGCGCACCCGGCGGTACCCCAGCCGCCGAAGCGGTCGCCGGCACCGACGACGACGCGCTCGGCCGGGTCGAGCGCCCCCGACGCGACCTGCCGGGCGAACTCGAGGACCAGCAGCACCTTGACGATCGACGACAGCACGACCTGCTCGCCGGCGCCGACCCCGACCGTGCGGTCCGAGTCGATGTCCCGCGCGTGCAGCCGGCCCCGCACCCCGGCGGCGGCGAACGTCTCCTCGATCAACATAGGGTCAGCCTATGGCCGACCTGTCCAGGCATCTGCGGTACTTCCTCGTCGTCGCCGAGGAACTGCACTTCAGCCGGGCCGCCGAGGTGCTCGGCATCGCCCAGCCGCCGCTCAGCCAGGCGATGCGCCGGCTGGAGCGCGAGCTGGGCGTCACGCTCTTCGACCGGCTGCCGCGCGGCACCGAGCTCACCGACGCCGGCCGCGCCCTGCGCGACGAGGCGGTCCAGTTCCTGGCGGCCGAACGGCGGCTGCGGGCGCTCATGCACAGCATCCGCGACGGTGACCTCGGCACGCTGCGCGCCGGCGTGCCCCCGGAGACGCCGGCCGCGGCGCTCGGCGAGCTGCTGCGCCGCCTCGGCGAGCAGGCGCCCGGCGTCGACGTCGACCTGCAGGAGCTCACCACCGCCGAGCAGCTCGACCTGCTCGCCGCCGCCCGGCTCGACGTCGGCCTCGTCCACCACCCGGTCGACGCCGCCGACCTGCGCCGCGGCCCGGTCACCCGGGTCCGCCTCGGCGTGGTGCTGCCGCGGGTCTCGCCGCTGGCCCGGCTCACCGAGGTCACCGCCGGTCAGCTCGCCGGGCAGGGTCTCGTCGTGTTTCCCCGGGTGACGGCGCCCACCTGGTACGACACCCTCCTCGGCCAATGCCGTGACCTCGGCTTCGTGCCGGCGCGGGTGCGGCACGCCCGCAACCCCGAGTTCCTGTGCGGGCTCGTCCTCGCCGGCCTCGGGGTGGGCCTGGAGCGCGAGGACACCGTGCGCCGCGAACCCCGCGTCGCGTGGCGCCCGCTCGCCGGTGACCCGCTGTGGCAGGAGACGTCGGCGGTGTGGCCGCGCCGCGCCCCGCACCCGGCCGCCGCCCGGTTCGGCGAGCTGGCCGGCGCCGTGCTGCGCCCCCGCGCCGACGGCCCCGGCCGCATCCTCGGCTCGCCCGGCCCGTGGTCCGTGGTGTTCGACAAGGCGAACACGCCGGCCCTCGACCCGTAGCCGCGGAAGTCGGTTGCCGCGGGCGGGCCGTGCCGCAATGCTCGTGCGATGGTCGTCCCGTTGGCGGAGCGCACGTGGGCGGTGCGCATCAGCACCGTCCGGCTCGGCGACCGCCAGTACCGGGTGATCCGTCCGGCCCGGGCGGTCGGCTTCGGCGGGCTCTACGAAGGCCGTCTCGGCGCGCAGTTCTGCCTGGACAAGCACACCGCCGCCACGCTCGCGACGGCGTGGGGACTGGCGGCCCGGTCCCCGCACAGCATCGTGTTCCTGCCGGTCCGCGCGGCCCGCAGGCCGGACCGGTGCTCCTGGTGGGGCCGCCCGCTCGACCTGGTGCTGCTGCACCACCGGCTGGCCGTGCCGGCGTCACGGTGGAAGCAGATCCGCGGCCGGTTGGGCGCCGGCGCGCCGTACACCGTCACGCTGCCGGCGGGGGCGTGGCCGGACCGGCCGGTCGCCGACCACCGCCGGGTGTGGAACGACGGCTACCGCGACCACCTCCGCTGGCAGATCGCCGCCGACACCCTCGTGCTCACCGGCAGCCGGGAGGCGTTCGACCTGCAGACCGAGCAGCTGCGGCAGCTCGCCGAGGACTGCCCGGCGCACCTCGCGGTGACCCCGGGCACGCACTGCTGCGCCGAGATCAACCTGGGCCGGATCGGGCGCTACCACGACCGCCGGAACCCGCCCGCGGAGCTGCACGTCGAGTACTGCCGGCTACGGTAACGCCGCGCGCCACGGGTGCGCCGCGAGCAGGCCGGCCAGCGTCCGCCGCTGTGACGCGCCCAGCAGGGGCAGCACCGCGTCGAAGTCCGCCTGGTCCTTCGGGCGTAGCTCCTTGGCCTTGAACAGCAGCACCAGCTCCGGGATCAGGTACGGGACGCCGTCCGCGGTGTGCCGGATGATGTCGCTGTACGGGTAGCGGACCGTCTCGTCCCGCCGGTAGATCCAGGTGTCGCCGTCGTGCGGCTCGCGGAAGACGTCGACCAGGTAGTCGCCGGTCGCCGGGTCGCGCAGCCAGGTCTGCCGCGTGGCGTCCAGGGCCGGCTGGTCCGCAGCCTCCCAGATCTGACCGCCGCCGACGGCGTCGAACACGAGGCCGGGGAAGCGGAGCTCGGCGAACCGCCCCGCTGGCACGCCGATCTCGATGTCGTGGTGCTCGCGGGTCTGCTCGCCGCGGAACAGGTCGAGGGCCCAGCCGCCCGCCACGTACCAGGGCTGCGTGACCCCGGTCAGGCGGCGGGCCACCTCGGCCGGGGTCCAGCAGCGCGCCCAGCGGTCCGGGGTCACTTCTCCATGCTGAGCGGCGACGGCAGGAACCGCGGGCCCGCGTAGGCCGCGAGCGCCTGCGCCACCTCGGGGGCGGTCTGCAGGGTCTCGTCGACCGCCAGCAGGACGATCGACGGGCGGCCGTCCGCCTGGTTGCCGTAGTCCGTCTTCGCGCCCAGGTCGACGCCGGGCGCCGGGGTCAGCACGAGGCGGTGCGTGCGGGTGTCGCTGCCGGGGTTGACGTACGGCTCGAGGAACACGGCGTCGATCGCGCCCCACGGCACGAGCCGGTTGATGCCGGCCACCTTCAGCTGGAGCCCCGCCTCGCCGATGACCACCGGGTCCGGCCGGAACGCCTCCCGCAGCTGCCACAGCGTGAACAGGATCACGATCCCACCCACGATCAGCAGCGCCGTCGAGCCCAGGTTGACGAACACGAGCACGGTCAGCTCGACGCCGGTCTGCGACAGCCAGATGACCGCGCACCCGGCGAGGAAGTAGATCGCGAGCAGCCAGAGCTTGGGGCGGCGGTATTGCAGCGTCATCATGTCTCCGTGCGAGCGAGATCCTCGAAAGCCGCGCCAGTCTCGCACAAACCGCCCCACCGCGATGCCCTGTCCGGGCCGGCCGCTCAACCCCGTGGGGTCAGTGGGGGAAGGCGCGGGGGACGCGGGCGGTGGCGACCTCGTCGCGGAAGGCCTGGATGCGGGTGATCACCTGGCGGCGGCCGATCGTGTGCTCGACGCGGTCGAGGTACAGGCAGCTCCAGCTGCGAGAACGACAGGCTGGCCAGGTGCACCCGCGTCCCACCCTCCCAGAGCGCGAGGGCGAGCGGCAGCCCGGCGTACACGTCGAACCCACCACCCGCCCCGGCGATGAGCACGTTGCGCGCCGGGGCGAGCGCGGCGAACAGCGGCGGCACGGCCAGCGAGAAGGACACCGCGTCGGCGTTGGTCACCAACTCATGATCGACCATGCTGCCCGCCGGGCAGACCCCGCGCGGTTTCGATGCGATGGCGGATCGCGGCCGTGCGGGGATGCTCGTTGCCGAGCACTCGTTCTGAGTCGACGAGCAGGCGCTCGAACTCGGCGACGGCCTCGTCGACACGGCCGAGCGCAAAACGGGCGCCGGCCAGGTTTCCGCGGGTGTTCAGCGTGTCGGGATGATCGTCGCCGAGGACGCGCTGATGATCCGCGAGCAGTTGCTCGAACATCACGACGGCTTCGTCGACGCGGCCCGCTGCCCGAAAGGCGACGCCAAGGTTGCCGCGAGTGTGGAGCGTGTCGGGGTGGTCGTCGCCGAGCACCCGTCGCTGGTCGGTGAGGAGTTGTTCGAATGCGGTGATCGCCTCGTCGAGGCGGCCCGCGACCCGGTTGGAGGACGCCAGGTTGTTGCGGGTGGTCAGAGTGTGCGGGTGGTCGTCGCCGAGCACCCGCCGCTGGTCGGTGAGGAGTTGTTCGAATGCGGTGATCGCCTCGTCGAGGCGGCCCGCGATCCGCATGGAGGACGCCAGGTTGTTGCGGGCAACCAGAGTGTGCGGGTGGTTGTCGCCGTGCACTCGGCGCTGGTCGGTGAGGAGCTGTTCGAGTGCCGAGACGGCCTCGTCGGTCCGACCCCCGTCAAGGTAGGCATCTGCCAGGTTGTTGCGGGTGGTCAGGGTGTCGGGATGATACTCACCGAGCACGCGACGCCGATCTGTGAGGAGCTCCTCGAATGCCGCAACGGCCTGGTCCACCCGGCCTGCTGCATGGTGACACACAGCCAGATTGCCTCGGGTGCTCAGGGTGTTCGGGTCGTCATCGCCGACCAGCCGCTGCTGATCGGTGAGCAGTTGCTGGAGCACGGCGATGGCCTCGTCGATCCGGCCCGCGTCGTGGTAGGCGTCAGCCAGGTTGCCCCGGGTGGTCAGGGTGTCTGGATGGTTCTCGCCGAGCACGCGCTGCCGATCGGCGAGTATCTGTTCGAACGCAGCGACCGCCTTCGCTATGTGCCCCTGATGCAGGCGGTAGGTGGCGGCGCGCTCGCCGACGTCCAGAGCCGTGGTGTCGGTGTGACCGGCGGGAAGCCGGGCCAGCACGGCATCGATGTGGGGTAGCAGCTCGTTCCAGCGGGGCCAGTTTGCGACGTCCGCGACCGGATCGCCCGGCAGCGACGCATCAAGGAGCCGGACGGCCGCGTCCAGCTGGTCCGTTGTGGCGTCGACACGGATCACGGCCTGGACCAGCCGGTGCATGCCGACGCTGCCGTCGCTGCGGACGATCATGTTGTACGAGCTCAGCAGGGCGAGCACGTCGTCGAGGTCGACGGGGTCGTCGATCACTGGCAGCAGCACGGCTTGCGGCAGCGCCTCCGGTGCCAGCCAGGCCAGCACCTGCATCACCCGGTGCGCCGGCTCTGAGCTGGCCCGGACGGCGCGCATGGTGACCTGCCAGACCGACGCGACGGTGCGTTGCGCCGTCGCGACCGGCCCGAATGCGTTCGCCATCCGGGCGAACTGCGTTGCGAGCCGCTCCCGGTAGTCGTCGAAGGCCAGCCCGTGGTGCTGACTGATGTAGCCGCCGGCCTGTTCCAGCGCGAGCGGAAGATCGCCGAGATCCGCTGCCAGCCGGTCCGCCGCCGCCATGTCCTGTGAGCCGGTCAGCCGCATCAGGAGCTCGACGCCGGCGGCCCGTTGCAGCGGGCCAAGGGGCAGCGGTGCCAGTCGCAGCCGCACCCACCAGGCCTGGCCCAGATCGCGACGGGTTGTCACCAGGACGTGCCCCCGGCCCGTTACCTGCCCCAACAGTCCGGTGACGTCCTCGACGGCCTCGACGTTGTCCAGGACCAGGAGCCAGTCCGTGTGTGACTGCAGCCAGCCCACCGCCCACGCCTGCGCGTCGGCGAGCGTCGCGACTGGATGCAGCCGGCCGGTCAGTGCCGCGAGTCCGAGATCGACGTTCTCGGCGGTGTCCGCGGTCACCCACCACACCAGCCGATACCGGCTGGAGTAGCTCAGCGCGTACTGCAGCGCCAGCTCTGTCTTGCCGACCCCGCCGAGGCCGTGGATGGCGGCCCGCCCCGCGACCCCGCTGCCGGAGTCGGACAGCAGCATCGCGAGCCGAGTGAGGTCGCGGCCGACGAACACCCCGGATGCCGGTGGCAGATTGTGGACCGGTCCGTCACTGGTGATCCGTTGCGGTGGTGGCAGCAGCGAAGCGTCCAGGTGCACGTTCGTCTGGCTGTTGCGGTCACCGATCTGCAACCCTCGCGCGTCCGGCGCCGACACGGACAGCCGGTCCCCGTGGTCATGCACGGTCATCCACCGCGCCGGAGCATCGATCGGTGCGCCGAACTTCAATCATTGTCGACCTCGCGGGCGTGACGGGCCGTTGGTGCGGTGTGTCTCATGTGTACCACTGGGAGGCACGGCGCGGTCTGTCGCCGCCTGCTGGTCAGTCACGGTGCGCCGGGCGGACGTCGTGGGCGGCCTCGCGGATGTCGGGGTCGGGGTGGTGGCGCAGCGTGTCGAGGCGGTGCAGCTGGGGCTCGGTCCACGTGCCCTGGATGGTGGCGAGGCGCAGCCACAGCAGGGTCGCGGTGAGGCCGGTGTGCCGCTCCAGGTGGGTGAGGACGGCGGGGAAGCGGGTCGGGTCCGCGTGGTCGTGCAGGGCCCGCCAGGTGTCGAGGTCGATCCGATGTGGACGGTCGGCGGTGGCGGCCAGCAGGCGGTCCCACAGCGCGAGGTCCGGGTCGCCGGCGGGCTGGTCGAGGAGGCCGGCGAAGGCCAGCCGCGCCAGCAGCGTCGCTCGTACGCCCGGCAGGTCCAGCGGCGCGAGGGCGCGTTCGAGGGTGTGGGCGGCGGCGCGGAAGGCGGCAGGGAGGACGGACCAGGCGTCGCGCTGGACGGCGGCGGTCATGACGCGCAGCCGCTCCCGGGCCGCCTGGGCGGCGAGCAGGTCCACGGCCGCGGACCAGGCGAGGTCGCCGGCGGGGGTGCCGAGCGCGGCGCCCAGGGTCGCGCGGGCGGCCTCGAACACCTCGCCGGGCTGGTCGACGCCGACGAGCCGGGCCACCGCGTCGAGGCCTTCGGGCGCGTACCGGGACCAGCGCCCGTACGCGGCAAGGATCGCCGGGTCGGGTGTGTCGAGGGCGGCGGCCAGCAGGCGGGCGACGGCCGGGCGGCGGTCGACCGGGATCCGTTCGACCGGCGTCGCGAGGATCGCCTCACGGACGGCGTCGGGCTCCGCACCCGGCCGCACCGCGGCGGTGAGGACGTCCGCGACCGTGCGCCCCGCATCGGCGGCGGCGGACGTGACCAGGGCCGTGGCGATGGTGGCGCGGACGTCGCGGTGCAGGTCCGGGCGGTGCCAGGCGTCGAGGAGCGCGCCGGTGGCGGCCGGGGTGCGCAGCGCGCCGAGCGCCCGTGCGGACTCCTTCGCCGATGCCACCTTCGCGCTGCGCAGCGTGCCGGCGAGCAGCCCCACGGCGGCCGCCTCGGTGACCGTGTCGAGGGCGGCGCGCAGCGCTCGGGCGGCGGCGCGGGCCCGGTAGCCGACCGGGTCGTCGACGCGGTCGGCCAGGCGGGCGAAGCCGTGCGGCAGGCGCGCCATCGCGCTCAGCGCGGCCACCGCGATCCGGCCCTCGTCCGACCCGGCCAGCCCGGCGAGCAGGTCCGGGTCGTCGAGCACGCGGATCGCCGCGATCCGGTCGGCCGGCTCGGCGGCGGGGTCGGTGGCCTGCTCGGCGGCGGCCTGCCGGTACCAGCGCCGCTGCGCCGGACGCCAGGCCCGCAGCGCCGCCGGGGTCGCCGGGACGAGCGGGCGCAGCGAGCGCACCTCCGGCAGGTCGAGCAGGTCCGTGTGGCGGGTGGTGAGCAGCCGGGCGATCTCCGGCTCGCGGGCGAGCGCCGGGTCGTGCCGCAGCAGCGTCCGCACCCGTTCGGCCCGGTCCGCGGGGGCGCCGCCGACCCAGAGGCGCGCCGCCTCCCGTACCGACTCCGCATCCGCACCATGAAGGACGATGCCGTGGAGCCGGTCGCGCAGGCCCGGCAGCGCGTCGAGGTCGGGGCCGAGCTGCGCGGCGACCCCGAGCAGCGCCCGGTCGTCGAGGTCGCGGCGGCCGGCGATGTACGACACCGCGGCGCGGACGGGCGGGCGCAGGCGCGGCGCGTCGTACCACCGGCCGAGGCCACGCACGGTGCGGGCGTATTGCAGGAACACCTCGGCGGCCCGGTCGACGGCCGCGGCGCCGGCGTCCGGGCGGTTCGCCGCGGCGAGCGCCACCGCCAGCGTCCGGCCGAGCCAGTCGTCGAGGTGCTGCCGGGAGCGGGGCGCTCCGTCGGGCCGGGTGAGCGTGGCGTGCACGACGGCGGCGACGAGCGGCACCGGCACCGCGTCCACGCTGCGGGCGGGCGCCGCGGCGAGCCGGTCCAGCACCTTCTGCTGCACGTCGTGCTGGTCGGTCCAGGCGCGGCCGGCCCGGCCGATCGCGTCGGCGAACGCGGTCCGGTCCGGGTCGAGCATCGCGCTGCGCAGCAGGGCCGGCCAGCCCGCCTCCCGCTGCCCGGCGCGGTGGCTGCGGGTCAGGGCGAGCAGCGTGTCGCGCACCTCGGCGTACGGCAGCAGCGCGAGCATCTCGGGATCCTCGGGGCGCCGCGCCAGGCGGTCCCGCGCCACGGCCACCCGGTCGGCGAACGGCAGCACGCACAGCTCCGGCGTGAACGCCTGGTTGTCGAGAGGCCACGCTTCGAGGGCGGCCCGCCGGCGGGCGGGAGGGAGCGCGTCGAGCAGCGCGGCGCGGCCGTCGCCGTCGGTGAGGCGGGCGAGCCCCGCCAGGTCGGTCGCCGGCAGCGCGCGGACGGTCCGGCGGGCGCGGCGGGGCAGCTGGCCCGTCCCGTGCGGCCGCGGCTCGACCGACCAGAACTGGCCCGCCCGCAGCGCGGCGGCCACGGCGTCCGGGGTCCCGCGATCCTGCCAGCGCTGCCCCTCCGCGACGATCGCGGCCGCCGCCGGGTCCCGCCGCACCGCCGCCTCGACGCCGGCCCGCCCCGGCGACCAGCGCCGCCTGCCGTCCGTGTGGCCGTCCTCGGCGAGCCGCCGCGCGACCGCGACCGGCGCCGTCCTGGCGAGCCGGCGCAGGTCGTCGATCGTCACCGGCAGCGCCGGCAGCCACCGCTCGACGACCCCGGCGGCGCAGGCCGCCAGCAGCAGCGGCCGGTCGCGTTCGGGCACCTCCGGCAGCAGCGACCCGGCGAGCCCGCGCCGTGCGGAGCGGCGCAGCACCCTGTACACCTGCCGCCTGGTCGCAAACGGCGTGGTCAACGCCAGCCGTCGCAGCGCCGCGTCGGACACCGGCAGGCGGATCGCCGCGGACAGGGCCCGCCCCCGCAGCTCACCGTCCCCGAGCGCCCGCTCCACCGCGGCGACGTCCCGCCGCACGACCGCGACGAACAGCCCGTCGTGCCGCTCGTCGATGTCCCCGCCGTCCAGGCGGGCGTGCAGCTCCTGGTACTCCTGCTGGCTCATCCCGAGCGCGAACCGGGCGATCGCCCGCCTCCGCGCCGGCGCGTCGAGTCCGTCCGGAATGGCGTCGAGAAGGCTCAAGGCGCCCACGATACCGAGCCGCGGACGTCCGCACCGCACGCGATTGGATCGGACGCGCCGGGGTAGCCGGTGAACGGTCTGCCGGCATCGCGGGAAGGAGTCCACCGTGCAGCATCGACCGCTCGGCCGGACGGGCGTCTCATGCGGCGACCCCGCCGGCAACGGCTGGGTCAGCCCGTTCCTGCGGCCGGAGGCCCGCCGCCGATGATCACCCGCTACGGCTCGCAGCCGTCCACGCCCGGCCCGGCGGAGAACTTCACCGGCGAGGTCCGCGTCCAGCCGCTGTTCGCGCCCGAGGAGACGGCGCCGTACAGCGGCGCGTACGTCACGTTCCAGCCCGGTGCCCGCTCGGCCTGGCACACCCACCCGGCCGGCCAGCGGCTGATCGTCACGGAAGGGGCCGGCCGCACCCAGCAGGAGGGCGGGCCCGTCGAGGAGCTGCGCCCCGGCGATGTCGTCTGGTGCCCGCCCGGCGTCAGGCACTGGCACGGTGCCGGCCCGGCGTCGCCGATGACCCACCTCGCCCTCACCGGCGTCCGGGACGGCCGGGCCGTCGAGTGGCTGGAGAAGGTCACCGACGAGGAGTACGACCCGCGGCCGGCGGGCCCACCGGGCCCGGGCGGCACCGCAGACGCGTGACGGGGATCAGGCCACCGGGAACGCGACGTCGAAGACCTCGTCGCCGGGCGCGGCGGAGGCGAAGTCGGTCCAGTACGTCTCGCGGGGCCCAGGGGCAAGGTCAAACCGCCGTCAGATCAGGAACGACCGGCGGGTCTCCGCGCCCACGTTGATGGTGCCGACCAGCGTGCCGGCGTGGTCGTACACGTCCGTGCTCCGGTTGCTGCGCATCACCTCGCGGATGCCCGGTGGCAGTGCCGGCGGGTCATCCTCGGTCAGGCGCATCCGGGTCGCGGCGGCGATGAGCAGCGACACGAGCCGGGCGGCGTCGGCGTTGACCGGGACCCGGCCGTACTCCCAGCCGGACACGGTGAGGTCGAGCAGCTCCAGCGTGTGCACCAGCAGCAGGTTGGGGTCGGTCAGCACCATGGCCCGCTTGGCGTCGGCCTCGACGGCCGTCAGCGCCGCCGCCAGGTGCACGTACGGGAACAGCCCCGTCGGCAGCTCCGTCAGGCGGTACCGCAGGTGCGGCCCCATCTGCCGGTACAGCGCCCGGTAGTCGCGCCGGTCCACGCGGTGCCCGCGGACCTGTGACTGCACGTCGGCGTGGGCGTGCTCGGCCGTGTCGTGCACGATCCGGGTCGCCGCGGACAGCCCGTCGTCGCCGGCGAACACCTGCGCCAGCGAGGCCGCCTGCTGCTGCCACCCGCCGGCCACGTGCGGCCCGTACCGCTGCCGGACGTCGGCCAGCAGCGCCTCCTGCCGTGCCGGGTCGACCAGGACAGCCCTGCCGGCCGCCTTGCGCCGGAACCACCGCATGCCCCGCTCCTCACCTCACGCCGATCGATCATGATGTCGGTACGACCAGTACACCATTCGACGTCGACGCATTCGTTGCCCGTCCACCCGGGGGCTGGGTGGCAACGCATATATGGTGGGGGTATGGCTGAGGTTGTCCTGTTCCACCACGCACAGGGGCTGACGGCGGGCATCGTCGCGTTCGCCGACGCGCTGCGCCGGGCCGGGCACACGGTGCACACCCCCGACCTGTTCGACGGGCGCACCTTCGACAGCATCGAGGCGGGCATGGCGTTCGCCACCGAGCTCGGCTTCCCCGGCGAGATCCTGGACCGCGGCGCGCGGGCGGTCGCGGACCTGCCGGCCGAGCTCGTCTACGCCGGCTTCTCCCTCGGCGTGCTGCCCGCGCAGATGCTGGCGCAGACCCGCCCCGGCGCCCGCGGCGCGCTGCTGTGCTACTCGTGCGTGCCGGTCACCGAGTTCGGCGCCGCCTGGCCCGCCGGCGTGCCGGTCCAGGTGCACGGGATGGACGCCGACCCGATCTTCGTCGGCGAGGGTGACATCGACGCCGCCCGCGACCTGGTCGCCGAGGCGAAGGACGGCGAGCTGTTCCTGTACCCGGGCGACCAGCACTACTTCGCCGACAGCTCCCTGCCGACCTACGACCCGGAGGCGACGGCGCTGCTCATCCGGCGGACCCTCGACCTGCTGGGCTGACGGCCCGCGGCGCGTCGAGCAGCCAGGCGTAGGCCGGCACGGCCGGCGGTCCCGGGTCGGTGCCGTGCAGGACGGCGAGCTGTACCCGGCAGCGGTCGGGCCTGCTGGTCACGGTCGACTCCTCGGTCGTGTCCTACCAGGTTGGAAGCGGTTCACAGGCGTCGACCCACTCGGCGGGCACGCCGTCGAGGCCGGTGCGGGCGGCGACGATGCCGCCGACGATGGCGCAGGTCGTGTCCATGTCGCCGCCGGCGCTGACCGTCGCCCACAGCGCCTCGGCGAGGTCGTCCAGGTGCCGGGCCGCGCACCAGATCGCGTAGGGCACGGTGTCGGGGGCGGAGATCAGCGTCCCGCAGCCGACCTCGCCGGCGATCCACCGCGGATCCCGGTCGAACGGTCGCCGGTACAGCAGGCGGAGCCGGGCGGCGACCTCGCTGTCGGGTGTGCGGTCGGCGACCCGCGGCAGCAGCTCCCCGGCCGGCACCCGCCGTGCCGCCAGCGCGGCCGCGACGGCCACGGCGACCGCGCCGGCGGCCGCCTCGGGGTGCGCGTGGGTGACCGCCGCAGACAGGGTCGCCTGCTCCACGACCAGGTCGAGGTCGTCGGCGAACCAGGCGCCCAGCGGGGCGACGCGCATCGCGGCGCCGTTGCCCCACGAGCCCTGGCCGTCGAACTGGGCGGCCGTGACCGACCGCCAGGCCTCGCCGTCGCCGATGGCCTGGAGCACGCCGTGCATGGACGGGCCGTAGTTGCGGTACGGGTCGGCGGCGTACGCGCCGGCGAACCGGCCGGCCAGCTCGTCCTGCTCGACCCGGCCGTGCTCGCGCAGCGTCCGGTACAGGGAGACGGCCATCGCGGTGTCGTCGGTCCACGGCCACGTGCCCTGCGGCACCAGCCGCTCCTCGATCTGCCACCGCATCTGGTCGGCGGGCCGGAAGAACCAGGTCTCGCCGAACGCGTCGCCCAGCGCCGTCCCGTGCAACGAGCGGGTCGCGGCGTCGACGTCGGTGATCACCGTCCGATCGTGGCAGCCGGTCACCGCGCCTGTCGAACCGTTTCCGCGCACCACCCGCCACGCCGTGCAGCCGGGCGGCCGGGCGGCCGGGCGCATGACAGGCCGGCGGTCAGGCGAAGTCGGCCGCGGTCATGCCCTCCGGATGGCCGGGCGGCCACTGTACGAGCTCGATGCGGTACCCGTCGGGATCGGTGAGCCAGGACGTGGCCATGCCCTCGCCGTGGTCGGTCGGTGGCTCGGCCGCGATGCCCCTGCCGGCCAGGTCGGCGACCGTGGTGCCGAGGTCGCCGACCTGGATGACGAGGTGGCTGACGGCGCCGGTGTCGGTGACCGGCCGGGCGGGGTCGTGCACCAGCTCGAGGCTGACGAACGGGTCGCCGGGCAGCTGCAGCATCGTCAGGCTGCCGAACCCGGTCTCCGGGACGTGGCCGACCTTCGCGTAGCCGACCGCGGTGTAGAACGCGAGCGAGCGCTCCAGATCCGTGACCCGCAGCCCGAGATGCAACATGCGCATGCCCGGCAGACTACCGTCCGTGACTACGCGACCCTGCCGTAGCCGTACAGCGTGTCGATGTCGACGGGAGCGACCTTGACGACCGTGCGGCTGTTCGGGGCGTGGATGATCTGGTTGTTGCCGATGTAGATGCCCACGTGCCCGAGGCCGTTGTAGAACACCAGGTCGCCGGGGGCGAGCTGGCTGCGGGAGATGTGGCGGACCTTCGACCACTGCTGCGCGGCGTTGTGCGGCAGCGTCACGCCGGCCGCCTTCCACGCCATCATGGTCAGGCCCGAGCAGTCGAACGTGTTCGGTCCGGCCGCGCCCCACACGTACTTCTTGCCGAGCTGCGCCCAGGCGTAGTTGACGGCCTTGCCGGCGTTGCCGGACACGGCCGGCGGCTTGGCCGGGGTCGTCGCCGGGGGCGGGGTGGTGGTCTTGACCTTCGCCGCCGCGGCGGCCGCCTCGGCCTTGGCCTGCAGCGCGTCGAGGCGGGCGATGTCACCCTCGATCTTCTTGCGGCGGGTCTCCAGCTCCGTCTTCTGCTGGCTCTGCGCGGCGAGGGTCTCGTCCAGGCGCCGCTGCTCGGTGTCGAGCGCGCCCTTCGCCGCCGTGTACGCCGCCAGGTCCCGCTGCTGGCTGTGCGAGATCTGCTGGAGGGTGCCGACGCGGGCGGTGAGCGTGTCGGTCGACGTCGCCCCCAGCATCAGCGACAGGGTGCCGAGGTCGCCCCCGGTCTTGTACGCGTTGACCGCGAGCGCCGAGGCGTTGTCCTGCGCCGTCGCCATGGTCGCCTGCAGCGGCGCCATGTCGGCCCGGAGCTTCGTGATCGCCGCCTGGGTGGTCTCCAGGTCGCCGTTGACCTTGTTGTACAGCTCGACGACGTGCTCGACCTCTTGGTTGCCCTTGTCGATCTGGGCCTGGAGCTCCTGCGGCGTCGGGTCCGCCTGCGCGGCGCAGGCCGGGGCGATCATTGCCGCCACCGCCAGCGCGACGACCGAGGCGCGGAGCGTCGTACGTCCGTTGAACACGGCACAGTCCTTCTTCGCTGACCGCCTACCGGGTTAGCTGACGGATTCGGGCGAGAAGAAGGCGCGCCCTACCGCGCCCCGGTGTGGCGGGCGCGGATTCACCCCATGGGGAAGCCCCGATTGGTTCCCCGGCTCACCGGCCGCACGCATCGTGCCCGCGCGACCGACAACTCGGCGGTGGCTGCCCGGCCACCCCGGCGGGGCGGGCGATGTCCGGCAGGCCGGCCCAAACGTAACGCCGGACCACACTGCCGGCGCTCGATCTAAGCCACACTTAACGTAGACACAAGACTGACCTGCCCGGCTCGTCACCGGTGGCGGTCGGTGGAGCGGGCCATGACGGCCAGGCCGGCGACGGCCAGCAGGGCGAGGGCGGCCGGGATGAGGAACACCCGCGGGAGCCCGATGGCGGCGGCGCCGGTGCCGCCGGCCGCACCGCCGAGGGCGGAGGCGAGCGCGGTGGAGCTCATGAAGATCGCGGACGCGGTGGCGACGGCGGTCGGCAGGAGCCGCTGGGCGACGATGATGCCGAGCGTGGCGAAGACGCCCCACACGCCGCCCATGAGGATCTGCCCGGCGAACAGACCGGCGGCGTTGCCGGTGACGGCGAAGCAGACGTTGGCGGCCACGCCGAACCCGGCGCCGAGGACCATCAGCTCCATCATGCCGGTCCGGCGGGCCACGACCACGGCGACGGGCATCAGCACGATCTCGACCAGCGGCTGGATGCCGATGACCGCGCCGCTGAGGCCGGCCGGGAAGTGCAGCTGGTCGTTCATGTACAGCGGGAGGTACGCGTACTTGACGGGCTCGCCGGCGTACACGAGGACGTAGAGGCCGGTGAACGCCAGCAGCGGCAGCATCGCCCGCAGGCCGGGGCCGCGGTGGCCGGCCCCCGGCGCGTCGCCGGGTCCGGCCGGTGCCGCCGGTGCTGTCCGGAGCGCGCCGAGCGGCACGATCTGGGCGAGCGTGCAGACCGCCGTGGCGACCAGCATGGTGCGCAGCGACGTCTGCGCCGCCAGGAACGACCCGGCCACCGGGCCGACGACCCAGCCGCCGGTCAGGGCCATCCGCACGACGGCGACCACCCCGTCGTTGTTCGGGCCGGGGTGCGCCTTGAGCTCGTCGTGGACGGCGGCGAAGAGCTGCGACGTCGCGGCGCCGCCGAACCCGCCGACGACGGCGCTGATGACGTAGGGCATCCACAGCTCGGTCGAGTACGCGATGCCGATCCAGCCCACGAACCCGGCGGCGGCGCAGACGCGGAACAGCCCGAGACGGCGCCCGGTGCGGTCGGACCGCCGGCCGACCAGGAATCCGGCCACGGGCGCGGCCAGGTTCGTCAGGTAGAACAGCCCCGCCGCGGTGAGCGAGGCGTGCAGGTCGTTGACCAGGAACGTCGCGATCTGCGGGGCGGCGGCCGAGAAGCCGAGCGCCGACAGGAACACCGCGAGCGTGGCGCCCCGGTAGAGCGGCGACGCGAGGGTCAGCCGCAGCGCCGACGCGTGCGCCGTGGGCTTGTCGAGCGCCGGATCCGCCGGCTCGACCTGCTCGGGAAGGACCATGTCTGCGTGCCTCCGCTCCGCGCTGCGGGGCAGCGGCTCGGCGTGATTCTTCCAATGGAAGAATCTGGGGTCAAGCGGCTCCGGGCCCGTCCGCCGGCGACGAGGGGAGCAGCCGCTCGAGCAGGGCCAGCGCGCGCCGTACGTCCACCGCCTCGGGATCGAGGAGCCACTGCAGCTGCAGCCCGTCGGACGCCGCGATGACCAGCGACGCCGCGTCGTCGGGATCGATGTCCGCGGCGATCGCGCCGGCGCGCTGGCCGGTGCGGACCCGCTCGGCGAGGTGCGAGCGCAGCAGCCGGAAACGGTCCCGCACGAACTCGTGGGTGAGCGGGTGCTGCCCCGCCTGCAGGGCGTCCGTGGTCAGCGTGGCGTAGAGCTCGACCAGGCCAGGGATCGTGCGGTTGCGCTCGGCGCTGCGCTCCATCAGCCGGACCGCCGACACCCCGTCCTGCGGCGCGTCGCCGTGTTCGACCTGCTCGTGCGCCCGGTACACCTCGACCAGCAGCTCGTCGCGCGACGAGAAGTAGTACCGCAGCGCCGCGTGCGAGACCCCGATCGCCGCACCGATCGCGCGCAACGACGCGTCCACGCCCCGCTCCGCGAACAGCGCGATGGCCTGGGACAGGATCTCCGCCCGCCGCACCGCGGCCTTGCGGTAGGAGCGTCCCTCTGTGCCGTCGTTGCCCATGCGCGCATCGTACGGAGCGCCACCCGCCCCCGGCGGCGCCGCGCACGGGCTAGGCTGCCGCCATGTCCCGGCTGAGCAGGTTCTGCGCGGTCTCCACGGAGCTGGCCCTGCTCAGCGACGCCAGGCTCGCCAAGCTCGTCGACAACGCCCAGGCGCTCGGCGTCGGCGTCGGCGGCGCCTCGGCCCTGGTGGACGTCGCCGGCACGCCGGTCTTCGCGAAGCGGCTCGCGCTGACCGACCTGGAGCGGCTCCCGCGGCACGTGCGTTCGACGGCGAACCTGTTCGACCTGCCGACGTCCTGCCACTACAGCGTCGTCGCGCACGGCGGCGGCGGCTTCGGCGCGTGGCGGGAGCTCGCGGCGAACACCATGACGACGAGCTGGGTGCTGGACGGCAGGACCGAGGCGTTCCCGCTGCTCTACCACTGGCGCGTGCTGCCGGGCGCGCCGCCGCCCGCCGAGGAGCACCAGGACATCGACCGGGCCGTCGCGTACTGGGACGGTTCGACGGCGGTGCGGCGGCGCCTGGAGGCGCTCGCGGCGGCGTCGGCGAGCGTGGTGCTGTTCCTCGAGTACGTCCCGCAGCGCCTGGACGCGTGGCTGCGCGAGCATCCGGACGCCGTCGGCACGGTGGAGCGCCGCCTGAAGACCGCCGTCGCCTTCATGAACGCCAACGGGCTGCTGCACTTCGACGCGCACTTCGGCAACATCCTGACCGACGGCGACCGGCTCTACCTGACGGATCTCGGGCTGGCCACGTCGCCCCGGTTCGAGCTGACCGCGCAGGAGCGGGCGTTCGTCGTACACCACCGGGAACACGACGCGAAATACGCCGTGCGGGAGCTGCTCAACTGGATCGTCGCCAACGTCGCCGGGATCACCGGGCCCGCCGAGCGCCACGCCTACCTGCGCCGGTGCGCGGCGGGAGCGGCACCCGGCGGGCTCCCCGCACCGCACGCGGAGATCGTCGCGCGGCACGCTCCGGTCGCCGCGGCCATGAACGACTTCTTCTGGCAGGTGTACGGCGTGACCCGCACCCCACCGTTCCCGGAGTGACCCGCCGAGCGGCACCGGCGCTGTATCGGTACCTTCAAGAACATGTATGCCGGCGCAGCGAGCATGAGGCCGCGGGAGGCGCGTGCCCTGCTGGCGCGGGCGGGCGAGATGCAGGGCGACGCCGAGACGGTCACCGGGACCGTGGCGGCGGCGCGGCAGGAGGTCGTCGCGGCGTACGAGGTGGCGCGCGAGCCACAGGTGTGGGACGCGATCGGCAAGATGTCGATCGAGACGGTCAAGGACACCGTGGACGGCCGGGCGCGGCTCGACGAGCTGCCGGCGCACGGGATCTGTTCGGTGGCGGACGTGCTGCGGTCCGGGCCCGAGCGGCTCACGAAGGTGCCGGGGATCGGGGCGGAGACGGCCCGCAAGACCATGACCGCCGCGGAGCAGCTCAAGCGGGCGGCGACGGACTCGCTGCAGTTCAGGATCGAGTTCGACCCGAAGAACGCGGACATGACGCGGCTGGTGCGGGCCCTCGCGGTGTGGCGCGGGGTGTGGCAGGCGGCCGGGGCGCAGGAGACCGACGCGCAACGGTGCCAGGAGCGGCTGGAGGCGCAGCGGCCGATGGCCGGGCCGGCCGCGGCGGGCCCGTGGCGTCGGATGTTCATGCGGGCCGCGCACAGGGCCGCCGCGGTCGAGGCGGCGCAGGCCGTACAGGCGACGCTGCAGGAAGCGGAGCAGGCCGGCCTGCCGGAGGCGGCGCGGGAGGTGCGCAAGGTCCGCACGCCGGGCGACCGGTGGGTGTGGCGGGACTTCGAGCGGCACTCGGCGGACTACTACGGCCTGCTCAGCCAGGTCGTCGGGCTCGGCGGCGACGTCGCGGCCAGCGAAGGGTTCCTGCCCGCCGACATCGTCGAACGCGTCGGCGCGCAGCAGCTGGACACGTCCCGGCTCAGCGACAGCCTGCGGCTGCGCGGCTACCAGTCGTTCGGTGCGCGGTTCGCGCTGGTGCAGCGGCGCGTCGTGCTCGGCGACGAGATGGGGCTGGGCAAGACGGTGCAGGCGATCGCCGCGATGGCGCACCTGGCCGCCCGGGGAGCGACCCACTTCCTGGTCGTCTGCCCGGCGAGTGTACTGATCAACTGGTCCCGCGAGATCGCCCGCCACTCGACGATTCCCGTCGTCACGCTGCATGGCAACGGGCGGGCGCGGGCGGCGGCCCGGTGGCGGGCGCAGGGCGGCGTCGGGGTCGTCACGTTCGGGTCGCTGGGCGCGGTCCCGCTGCCGCCGCCCCGGCCGGCGCTGCTGGTCGTCGACGAGGCGCACTACGTGAAGAACCCCGACGCGAAGCGTTCGCAGGCGGTGAACCGGGTCGCGGCGGAGTCCGACCGGGTGCTGTTCCTCACCGGCACCCCGATGGAGAACCGCATCGACGAGTTCCGGGCGCTGATCGAGCACCTGCGGCCGGAGATCGCCGCGGACATGGGGCCGGAGCACGCGGCGATCAGCGTCGAGGCGTTCCGCCGGGCGGCGGCACCGGTGTACCTGCGGCGTAACCAGCCCGACGTGCTCACCGAGCTGCCGGAGCTCGTGCAGGTCGACGAGTGGGAGGAGTTCGGCGCCGAGGACGCCGCCGCCTACCGCGCCGCGGTCCAGGAGGGCAACTTCATGGCGATGCGGCGGGCCGCGTTCGTGACCCGCCGCCCGCGTGACTCGGCGAAGCTGACCCGCCTGCTGGAGCTCACCCAGGAGGCGCTGGCGGCCAAGCGGCACGTGGTGGTCTTCTCGTACTTCCGTGACGTCCTCGCCGTGGTGCACGCGGCGCTCGGCGCCGACGCCCGAGGGCCGATCACGGGGTCGACGCCGGTGGCCGACCGGCAGCGCATCGTGGACGAGTTCACCGCCTCCCGGAAGCCCGCCGTGCTGGTCTGCCAGATCGAGGCGGCCGGCGTCGGCGTGAACATCCAGGCCGCCTCCGTCGTGATCCTGTGCGAGCCGCAGGTGAAGCCCTCGATCGAGGCCCAGGCGATCGCCCGCGCCCACCGCATGGGCCAGGTCCGCGCCGTCCAGGTCCACCGCCTGCTCATCGCGGACTCCGTCGACGAGCGCATGATCGAGATCCTCGGCTCGAAGGCCCAGCTCTTCGACGCGTACGTGCGGCACAGCACGATCGCGCAGGCCTCGCCCGGCGCCGTGGACATCTCCGAGGTCCAGCTGGCCCGGATGATCGTCGCCGAGGAGCAGCAACGCCTCGCCGGCGCCCTGGTCAACCAATGACGTCCGGCTATTCGGCCAGGCCGCGGAGCCGGCGCTTGATGCGGTGCGACAGGGTGGCGTTGCGCTCGGCGACGTGCGCGAGGCGGTCGCGGGCCTTCGCCGCCAGCGGGCTGTCGTCGCCGAGCAGCCGGGGGAGCGCCGCCGCGGCGTCCCGGTAGATCTGCTCGGCCTCGTCGGTGTCGCCGCCGTCGGTGAGCCGGCCGGCCAGCTCCAGCCGCAGCTGCCACGTGCGGGGCCGGTCGCGGCCCATGACCTCGTCGGCGGTGCGCAGGGCGGCGCGGAGCTCGGCGATCCCGGTGGCGCGGTCGCCCGCCTCGATCAGGCAGTCCCCGAACCGGAACCGGGCGAGGACCGTCCGGGGATGGGCGTCGCCGTTGAGGTCGCGGTGCTTGCCCAGCGCGGCCCGGGCGACGCGGACCGCGTCGGCGTGGATTGCCTTGACCTCGTCGGCGCGGGCCGGGCCGGCGGGCACGGCCCGCGCCTGCCGGGTGCGCAGGTGGCAGTACGCGTCGGCGGCCGTCAGCCGCAGCGGGTGGCCGTCGCCGTGCTCGCGGAGCCGCCGGTTGAGCGCGGCCGCCTCCGTCCGCGCGGCCTCCCAGTCCTTCCAGGCGCTGAGCGCCCGCACCAGCGCGAGCCACGTCCGGTACGTCGCCGGGTCGTCCGCGGCGAGGCGACTGCGCTGCGCGTCGAGCACCGCGCGGAGTGCCGGCTCTGTCCGCGCCCGCGACTCGCCGAGCGAGATCTCCACGACGGTGGCGAGCGCGCGGGTGGCCAGGGTGTCGGGGTCGTCCGGGCCGGCCGCCCGGCGCTGCTCGTCGTGCAGGGCGTTGACCCGCGTGAGCACCCGTACCCGCTCCGCCCGCGACAGTCCGACCTCCTCCACCCGGCACCGAGCCAGGTGGTGGCGGGCCTGCAACGCCACCCGGTCGCCGGCGCCGTGCGCGTCCCGGACGAGCTGGAACTGCCGGGCGGCGGCTTCCTGGTCGTACCGGAGCAGCAGCAGCTCACCCCACAGCAGCCGGCCGGCGTCGCTGGGCGCGGTCCCGACCAGGCCGGCGATGGTCCGCTCCGCCTCGACGAGCCTCCCGTGCCGGTACTGGTACTCGGCGTAGTGGAGCCGCTCGCCGTCGTCTTCGTGCGGGACTGCCGGCTCGTCGGGCGCTGGTGCACCGCCTGCGGTCGTCCGGCGCGGGGCCACGGTGAGGCTGCCCTCGGCGACGGCGAACTCCGGCTGGTCCGGCCGCACCGGCGGGATCCGGAACCGCTCGAGCAGCATCGTCGACACCAGCGGCAGGCGGCTCGCCCCGCCGACGAGATAGACCGCGTCGAGCTCGCCGGGGCGCAGCCCAGCGTCGCGCACCGCCTCGAACGCCGCGCGGACGGTCCGCTCCACGACCGGCCGGGCCAGCCGGTCCAGGGTCTCCCGCCCGAGCACCGCGTCGGTGTCCAGGATCGGCACGTGGACCGACGTCGAGCCGGCCTCCGTCAACGCCTCCTTGGCCTCGCGCAGGTCGTCGCGGAACAGGTTGCCCGCCCGGCGGGACGCGGCGTCGCCCGGCGCCCGCAGCTGGGCCCAGCCGGGCCGGTCGCCGTACACCTCGGCGAGATGGTCGAAGATCGCCTGATCGATGTCGAGCCCGCCGGCGTCCGGCAGCCCCGCCGAGGCCAGCACCGTCAGGTGCTCGTCGCAGCGGATGACGGACGCGTCGAACGTGCCACCGCCGAAGTCGTAGACGAGCACCCGGGCCCCGGGCCGCACGCCCACGTCGTGCCGCACCAGGTGCGTCCCGGCCGCGACCGGCTCCGCCACGAGGTCGACCTCCGCCACGCCGGCACACTCCGCGGCCACCCGCAGCACGTCCTGCCGGAGCCGCCCCCAGCCGGCCGGATGTGTCAGCGTCACCCGCCGCACGCGCTCGCCCCCGGTCAGCTCGCCCGCCGCCCGGAACACCCGCCCCAGCACCGCCCCGACGAGGTCCTCCACCCGCACCTCGTGCGCCCCGAGCAGCACCCTGCCGTCGTCGACGCGCTTCTTCGGGTGCGGCTCGAAGCACTCCGGCCTGATCCTGGCGGCCCGCAACGCATCCCGCCCGACCAGCAGGCTCCCGTCCTCCTGCGCACACACCGCCGACGGCAACAGGTTGTCCCGCCCGAACACCAGCCTGCTCCGCCGCCCATCCGGTCCGGCCAGCACCGCCGCGGTGTTCGACGTCCCGAAGTCCACACCCAGCCGGTATCCATCGACCACGCCTGCAGCCTAGGCCCTACGCTCACCGGGTGCCCGACACCGACCGCGCCCGCCTGGCCCGCATCTCCGCCAAGCTGACAGCGGCCCGCGCCCTGCCGTCGCTCCCACCCGCGTTCGGCGTGGAATCACACAAGTTCGTGCTCGAACCGCCGGTCCCCGAGGCGGCGGTGACCGCGTTCGAGGAGCGGCACGAGGTCACGCTTCCCCCGGCGTACCGGCTGTTCATCACCGAGCTCGGCGGCGGTGGGGCCGGCCCCGGCTGCGAATTGCTGAGCTTTGCGGGCGCGTGCAGTGATGCGCGGTGCCGGCCGGGGCACCTCGCACAACCCAGCCCGTACCTGCCGGGACCGCGGTACCCCGACGACTGGGAGCAACGCTACGAGGACCCGCCGGCGATGGACCGGATCTTCCTGCGCGGCACGCTGCCGATCGCCTTCCACGGGTGCACCCTGTACACGCGCCTGGTCGTGACCGGGCCGGCGCGGGGGCGGCTGTTCAACCTCGACACCGATGGACTCGGCCCGTACGTGGTCGAGGACGCCGACTTCCTGGCCTGGTACGAACGGTGGCTGGACGAGGTCATGGCCGGCTACGACGTCGGCTGGTTCGGCGAACGGCTCCCACTGGACGAGCCCGCATTGATCGCGGCCCTTGCCGGAGATCCGTCACCGCAGCGCCGCACCCGCGCCGGCGAGTCGCTGCTGCTGTCGCCGGTGATCAGCGAACAGGCCCGGACGGCCGTCGCCGACGCGATGTCCACCGACGGCGACCCCACCGTCCGGGCGCACCTGTATCAGCTGCTGCGGTGGCAACACCGTGACCCTCGCCGCACCCCCGCGAAGGCCGTCGCTGACGCCATCGCCAGGCACGCGAGGTCGCAGACCCCACCCGACATCGAGGCACTCACGGCGCTCGGGATGCTCACCCTCGCTGACGTCCTGCCGGCCCTGGCCGGCGAGGACCTCGAACGCCGCCGCCGCGCCGCGTACATCCTGGCCCGAAAACTTCCGAGGAACGACCGCGAGCGGGACGTCATCGAAGGCGCGGTCCGCGACCTGCTCGACGACCCCGACCCGCTGGTCCGCACCCACGCCGCCACCGCGGTGCGCGAGCACGCGCTCGGCGGCCTGAACTCCCTGCTCCGCGACCGCCGGCGAACCGAGGCCGACCCCTGGACGCAGGACTCCCTCGCCTGGACCCTCAACGGACCGTACCGCGACTGGTGGATCGATCCGGCATTCACCGGCGCGGACGACCCGCCGTTCTGATCCGGGGTGGTGTCAGCGGTTGAGGAGGCGGGACAGGCTGGCGACGACGGCGGTGGTGAGGACCCAGCCCATGATGATGAGGGTGGCCGCGACGTACTGGGTGGAGCCGGTGGCGTGCCAGGCCGAGTCGTGGCCGAGGTCGATGATGGGGAGCAGGAGGTCCAGCGCGTAGAGCGCGGGGTTCCAGTCCGGGGAGTCCGCCGGGGTACGGGCGTCCGGCGGCCACACGGTGAAGGCGAGCGTGCCGAGCACCCAGCAGGCCAGCAGCCACAGGGCGGCGAGCCAGGTGCGGTAGCCGTAGCCGACGAGGGCGTCGAGCAGGTAGCCGGCGAGCCGGCCGGGCCAGTGCTGCGTCGCGCGGCGGCGGCGGTGCTGCTCCAGCAGGACGCGGCGGGCCTCGGTGTCCTGGCCAGCGGCGCGGTACGCCGAGGCGAGCTGCTCGTAGGGTTGCGGCGCGTAACCGTCGGGGCTGCGGCGCAGCCAGTCGAGTCGCTGCCGGACGTCGACCGTGGCCAGGTGGCCGGGGTCGTCGGCGCCGTCGTCGAAGGTGCGCGGGATCAGCAGCCGGTACGTGCAGCCGACGAGGTCCAGCCGCTCCGGCCACACCCGCGGGTCGTCGAACAGCGTGTCCACCTTGAGTCCGGACAGCCGGACCCGGCCGTCGGGTGGGGTGCGGAAGCACATCCACAGGCTGCCGGCGGTGGTGCCGCCGAGGTGCAGCGCCCAGCGGTCCGGGCTGCGGACTCCTGCGTCGACGAACCGGACCTGCCCGCCGATCTCGGAGTGGATGAGCAGCAGGTCGCCGTCGGCGGTGAAGCCGCCGCCGGCGCGCAGGTTGCCGCCCACGCACAGCCGGTCGGCGCCGATCGCCCGGCCGTCGGGGTTGGTCAGCGTGGCGCCGTCGAGCAGGAGGTTCCCGCCGATCTGGGCGCCGCCCAGCCACAGCTCGCCGGCGGCGTGCAGGCCGTAGCCGCGGAGGCTGCCGCCGACGGTGAGGCGGGCGGCGGCGAGCGCGTTGCCGCCCGGGTTGTGCAGCCGCGCCTCCGACAGGTCGAGGTCGCCACCGACCCGGGTGTCGCGGAGGTCGAGCGCGCCGCCGACCTCCGAGGCGGCGCAGCTGACGTCGCCGCGCACGGTCGCGAGCCGGGCCTGCAGGGCGGGCAGCCGGCAGCGCACCAGGTGCAGGTCGACGAGGTCAGCGCCGGAGACGTCGACCGGCGCGTCGAACGTGCAGTCCTGGAACTCGACCGGCACCGCCACCACGGCGTGCGCGACGTCGAGCGGCCCCGTGACCGTGGCGCCGCGCAGCCGGAGCGCCGCCCGTGGGTGTGCCGCGCGGTCCACCGGCCGGCTCAACAGGTCGGCGAGCGCAGCCGCTCGTACCGACGCCGCCGCCGCCGAAAGGTCGACCAGATCGCCGGCGAGGAACCCCGCCCGGACCTGCCGCTCGGATGACGTCAGCGAGTGCGGGGGCCGGCGCATCCAGCGATGATCGCAGATGTCGCCGGTCGGCGCTCACCCGGCCACGGCGACGATCCGGTCGCTGGGGACGGTGCCGAGACAACGCGAGTCCATCGAAACATGCCGCGGCTGTCGCCCATCAGGAACACGTGGCCGGTCGCGACGTGCACGGGCCCGAACCGCCGCGACGCGCACCGGTCGTCCGGGAGGACGTCGAGGTCGGAGTTCTCGCCGAGGTACGGCTCGTCGAGGGCGATCCCGTCGACCGTCACCCACCCCCGGACGTCGCAGCAGGCGATCTCCGACCCGCCGACCGCCACGACCCGCGCCACGGACGCGCCGCGCCGGTCCCAGGACGAGGGTGCGGTGAAGACGACGACGTCGCCGGCGTGCGGCTGGTACGAGCCCGGTGGCACGCGCTTGGCCGTGAACCGCTGATCCGCGCTGAACTTCGGCTTCATGGCGTCGGTGGCCATCGTGTACTCGACGCGGTCGTCCGCGGCGGTGCAGCCGGCCAGCAGCAGCGCCGCGCAGAGCAGGATCCGCGGGGTCACGGGCGCCCCCGCAGCAGCGAGACGCGGAACTCCCGCAGCTCGCCGGTCGCGAACCCGCCGGCGATCGCGGGATCCTCTTCCATGATCCGCCGGGCCGCCGCCTCGTCGGGCGCCTCGAAGACCGCCACGCCGGTGTTGGTCTCGCCGAGCGTCGGACCCGCCAGGATCAGCACCCCGTCGGCCAGGAGCCGCTGCAACCGCTCGAAGTGCAGGCCCCAGGCGGCCCGCTCCTCGTCGGTCATGGTCGCCGCGAAGTCGGCCCGCGGCGGGTGAATGAAGTAGATCCATTCGGCCATGGCACCGATCGTCCCACGGGCCGCGCGGCGCCGGGATCTCCGCACCCTGCTTGGATGATAAGCGTAAAATGTCCGGATACGAGGCACGACGGGGGCGATGCCGGTGGAGACGACTACGACGGTCGGCTACCGATTGCTGTTCCAGCACGCTCCCGCGGCGCTGCTGGTGCTGGATCCGCAGCTGACGATCGTCGACGCCAGCGACGCGTACCTGGCCGCCACGATGCGCACCCGCCACGGCCTGATCGGGCGGCACGTGTTCGAAGCGTTCCCCGTCAACCCCGACGACCCGGACGCGCCGGGGGTCGCGTCGCTCGAGGCCTCGCTGCGGCGCGTGCTGCGGGAGCAGACGACCGACGTGATGGCGATCCACCAGTACGACATCCCGCGCGTCGGCGGCGGCTTCGAGAAGCGGTTCTGGGCGCCGGTCAGCGTGCCCGTGTGCGACGAGGACGGCCGGCTGCGCTGGATCGTGCACCGCGTGGACGACGTCACCGCCTACGTGGAGTCCCAGCCGGACGGGCTGCGCTTCGCGCAGCTGGCCGAGCAGCTGCGCAGCAGCAACGCCCGGGCGGAGGCGGAGGTCTTCGCCCACCAGCGGCTGCACGAGGAGCATCAGGTGCTGCAGGCGCTGCTCGACAGCCTCGACGCGGCCGTGGTCGGCTGCGGCCACGACGACCGGGTGGTGCTGGCCAACGACGCCGCCCGCGACCTGCTCGGGGCCCAGATCGCCGTGCCGCCCACAGAGTGGGGACCGGCGCTGCACCTGCACCACCCGGACGGGCGCCCGATCGCCCCGGAAGACCTGCCGCTGGTGCGGGCGTTGCGCGGCGAACGGGTGCGCGACGCCGAGATCGTGCGGCGCACCCCGGGCGTGCCGCGCCGGCACTTCCGCGTGAACGGCCGGGCGGTGCTCGGCCAGCCGGGGCTGGCGGCGGTCGCCGCCATCCACGACGTGACCGCGCACCGCCGCGCGGCGGCGCTCAAGGAGTGCGAGATCCTGGTCGGTCAGGCCATCAGGGGGCCGGGGCCGGTCGACGGCATCCTCGCCCGGGTCGTGGAGCTGGTGGGTTCGAAGGCCGAGTGGGCCGCGGCCGAGTTCTGGACCGTCGACGCCGTGGCGCACGTGCTGCGCCGCGCCACCCACTGGGTCGACCGCGACCACGAGCTGCCGCGCCCGGTGCGCGACCCGCTGGCGTGCGGCGAAGGCATCCCCGGCCGGGCCTGGCAGGCCGCCGCGCCCGTGCACGAGGGCGACCTGCGCGCCGAGGACGGCTGGGGGTCGGTCAAGGTCGCGCTGGCGGTGCCGATCCCCACCGGGTCGGCGGTGTTCGGTGTGCTCGTCTGCTACAGCGATCTCGTCGAGGTCCCCGACGACGTGCGCCTCGCCATGGTGACCGGCGTCGGCGCCCACCTCGGCGAGTTCCTGGAGCGCCGGCGGGCGGTCCGGCTCACCGCCGAGCTGGACCGCACCCGCGACGAGTACATCGCCCTCGTCGGCCACGAGCTGCGCACCCCGCTGACGACCCTGCACTCCTACACCGAGCTGATGCTGGAGGACCCCGGGCTCGCCGACGAGCACCGGCAGATGCTCGCCGTGATGCAGCGCAACGCCGGCACGCTGCACACCCTCGTCGGCAGGCTGCTGGAGGTGGCCGGCATGCGGTCCGGTCACATCAGGCACGTGCCCGCCCCGATGGACCTGGCGGCGGTGGTGCGGGCCGCCGCCGACAGCGCCCGGACCGGCATCACCAACGCGGTGACCGTCGACGTCAACGCCCCGGACGCGGTGCCGATGGACGGCGACGCCGAACGGCTGCGCCGCGTCGTGGACGAGCTGCTCGCCAACGCGCTCGCCTGGGCGGCCGACGGCTCCACCGTCGGGGTGCACGTCCACGGCGACGAGCGCACCACCACCCTCAGCGTCTCCAACATCGGCGAGCGGATCCCGGCCGAGGACCGTCCCCGGCTCTTCGACCTGTTCTTCCGCGCCGACTCCGCCCGCCACAGCGGCGTGCCCGGCACCGGCCTGGGCCTGACCCTCGCCCGCGCCGTCGTCGAGCAGCACGGCGGCGCGATCGCCGTCAGCGAGCCCGACGAGCCGGCCACCATCTTCACCGTCCGCCTGCCGACCCGCCAGCCGGTGCCGCCGGCGTCCTCAGGGAGCTGACGGCGGCGATGGCGACGGTACTGATCGCGGAGGACGTCGAGGACCTGACGTATGCGCTGACCCTGCTGCTCACCCGGGCCGGCTTCACGGTCCGCACCGCACCGGACGGCGCGCGGACGCTCGCCGAGGTGCGGGCCGAGCTCCCGGACCTGCTGCTGCTGGACCTCGTGATGCCGCGACTGAACGGGCTGGACGTCTGCCGCGCGCTGCGCGCCGACCCGGCCACCGCAGGCGTGCCGATCCTCATGCTGTCGGCCTACGCCATGCCCGCCGACCTGCAGGCCGGCCTCGACGCCGGCGCCGACGACTACATGATGAAACCGTTCCAGAGCGACGAGCTGATCGCCCGCTGCACCGCGCTGATCAAGTGATCAGACCTCGTACGGCTGCACCACCACGAAGTGGCCCTGCAACCCCATGAACTGCAGCGCGAGGCCTTCGCCGCTGTCGCCGGCGTAGAGCTGCCGCGACACCCTGACCTGCGTCGTCACCGACACCCGCATGCCGGAGGTCCAGGCGACGACGGCCTTCATGTCGGCGAACGTCGGCCCCTGGCACAGCAGCGTCACCGGCGTGCCCCGGGTCATGACCACGATCGCGCCCTGCCCGGACACCACCAGGTGGAACATGCCGCCGCCCGGGATGCCGGGGCTCTCGATCCGTGCGATCTCCGTCTGCAGGGTGGCGTCGAACGCGAGCACGTTGTCGGCGTTGACGCACAACGACTGGCCGTTGAGCTCGACGATGTGCAGGTCGGTGGCGTTCTCGGCGAGGAACACCTCGCCCTGGCCCTTGCACGTCATCAGCTTCAGGCCCTGGCCGGTGACGGCGCCCTCGAACATCGCCCGCAGGCCGCCGGAGCCCTTGTAGATGAACTCGACGTCGCCCTGGTAGGCGACCATCGACCCGCGCCGCGCGTGCACCTCCGGCCCGAGCGTCACCTTCACCATCTTGCTGCTCTGCTTCGTCCACCGGCCGGTGGTCGGCGCCTCCCGGTACTTGTCCAGGCTCGTCATGACCCCGGGCCGGACCCGCTCAGGCTGCGGCGGCACCGGTGCACCGTGTGGCACCGGTCCACCGTGTTGCGGCGGCCGGTGTTGTACGGGCGGCGGCGGCGCGAAGGGCTGCGGCGCCTGGACAGGCGGCGGCGCTTGTACGGGCCGCGGCGCTTGGACTGGCGGCGTTGCTTGCACGGGCGGTGGCGCGAATGCCGGTGGCGCCTGCACAGGCGGCGGTGCTGGCTCCGGCTCTTCGTCCACGGTCCCGCCGTAGGAGCGGATCAGGTCCGCCAGCCCGCCGGCGAACCCCTGCCCGACCGCCCCGACCCGCCAGACCCCCTTGCGGTACACGTCGCCGATGATGATCGCCCGCTCGGCGCCGAAGTCCGCGCCGGTGAAGCCGTACCGCACGACCTCCTGCCCACCGGCCATGATCCGGATGTGCCCCGACCGCAGCTGCCGGGCGGTCCCCGCCCCGTCGATCGACGCGCAGAACGACAGCTTCGCGATCTTCTCCGGCACCCTGCTCAGCACGGCCCGGAACCCCTCGGTGTCCCCGCCCTGTGGGCCGACCTTCTGGATCGACCCCTCCGGCGAGCTCGGCTGGTTGAAGAAGATGAAGTACGCGTCGTCGGCCATCCTGTTGGCCGCGTCGAGCCCGAAGCACGAGATGTCCCACGTCAGCCCGGGCCCGTCCAGGAACACCCCGACGTACAGCTCGTCCGCGCTGGTCAGCGCCGACAGCGGGCTCTTCTGTCCCCGGGTGAACACCTGAGCCACGTGCCCCTCCTCGGCCTCGACATCATCGCGTCCCTGAAGAACCTACCGCGCCCCACGGAGGCGCTGCAGCAGCACGTACAGGCCGCGGTGGGCGACGAGTGCGGCCCGCGCCTGCGGCGGAGCGGCGCCGGACAGCGCGTGATCCCGCCACCGGGCGGCGGCCTGCTGCGCGGCCACTCGGTCATGCGGGCAGCTTAGAGCGCGGGGCGGGCGTCGCGGTGGCGGCGCAGGGCGTCCAGATCCGGCCAGACGCGGGGGTTGATCGGCAGGTGAAGAGACTGGCCGTGCCAGTGGCGGTAGGTGGCGTCGGTGATCGACTCGGCGACGTGGACGGTGTAGTCGTCGTCGAGCCACAGCAGGTGGGCGTCGAAGAGGTTGTGCAGGTCGGCCCGCAGGAGCAGGCAGTTGGTCACGGCGTCGGCCGCGGGGCCCGTGGCGGGTCCGATGTGGGCGGCCTCCAGCACGTCCCGGGTGGCCACGCTGCTGATGGCGCAGCGTCCCTCGTACGCGGCGAGCAGCTGGTCACGCAGCTTCGGCCGCCACGGGCGGACGGTCAGCGGCATCGGACCTCCCTGGTGGTCAGGCGTGGGCGGGGCGCCGCAGGGCGTGGCGTTCGAGGTCGGCGGGGAGCAGCGGGCGGGCGTAGTGGTAGCCCTGGGCGTAGCGGTAGCCGAGGCGGCGCAGCTCGGCGGCCTGTTCGGGGGTCTCCACGCCCTCGGCGACGGCGCGCAGGTGCAGGCCGTTGCTGATGTCGATGAGCGCGGCGGCGATGACCGCGTGCTCGCCGCCGTGGGTGACCGTGTCGACGAACGACTTGTCGACCTTCAGCAGGTCGACGGGGCAGGTGCGCAGCAGGCCGAGCGAGGAGTGGCCGGTGCCGAAGTCGTCGAGGGCGACCGCGACGCCGAGCGCCTTGAGCGCGTGCAGGGTCTCCACGGCGGTGCCACCGTCGAAGACGGCCGTCTCGGTGACCTCGATGGTGAGGCGGTGGGCCGGTAGGCCGGTGCGGTGCAGGACGGCGGCGACGTCGGCGGCGAAACCGGCCTCGCGCAGCTGGCGGGCGGAGACGTTGACGCTGACGATGGCCGGGGCGTCCGGGCCGAGCTCGAACTGCCAGCGGGCCGCCTGCGTGCACGCCTCGGCGAGGATCCACGCGCCGAGGGGCACGATCAGGCCGGTGCGCTCCGCCGCCGGGATGAACTCGGCCGGCGAGATCGGGCCGCGCTCGGGGTGGTTCCAGCGGACGAGGGCCTCCACGCCGTACAGGGACCCGTCGGTGATGTCGACGATCGGCTGGTACACCAGGTGCAGCTGCCCGGTGTCCAGCGCGGTCCGCAGGTCGGCGGCGACGCGGGCCTGCTCGGCGCCGCGCTGGTCCATCGCGGACGTGTAGACGCTGAAGCGGCCCTTGCCCTGGTTCTTCGCCTCGTACATCGACACGTCGGCGCGGCGCAGCAGCTCCGCGGCGGTGTCGCCGGGCCGGGCGCCGGCGAGGCCGATGCTGGCCTCGACGACGAGGTCGTGCCCGGCCGCCTGCAGTGGGCGGCGCAGCTCCGCGGTGAGCGTGTTCAGCGCCGACTCGTGCGCGGCCTGGTCGGTGCCGTGCAGCAGCAGCGCGTACTCGTCACCGCCGAGCCGGGCGACGGTGCTGCCGGCGGGCACGTGCGCGGTCAGCACGGCGGCGACCGCCTGCAGCAGCGCGTCGCCGACCGCGTGTCCGAGCTGGTCGTTGATGCCCTTGAAGTTGTCCAGGTCGATCACGGCGACGCTGAGCGCCACCGACCCGCCGCCGAGCGCCGTCGTGGTCGCCTCGGCGAAGACCGTCCGGTTGGCGAGGCCGGTCAGCGCGTCATGGCCGGCCTGGTGGGCGAGCTTGCGCTGGTACGAGTGGAGATCGCGCAACCGGGAGTCGAGCTGTTTCACGAGCCGGGCGTTGTCGTGCAGCCGGGCGTCGAGCTCCTGCAGCAGGGCGGCGTTGTCGCGCAGCGCGATGATCTGCCGGGCGGCGACGAGGACGGTGACGGTGATCGCGCCGACGGCCACGACGACGACGTCCGCGGAGTCCTGGATCGTCGACACCAGCAGCAGCGCGCCGGTGGCGACGACCGCCGCGTACGGCATGACGCTCAGCCGCCGGCCGGGCAGGCGGTCCGGGGGCGGCGGGACACCCAGCGCCCGCACCTGGCGGTCGGCGGCCAGGCACAGCACCAGGCAGGTCGCCGGCAGGATCAGGTGGGAGGTGTTGAGGTGCGGCCGGGACGCCAGCAGCGGCGCGAGGGACCCGCCGCCCGCACCGACCGCGCCGGTGAGCGCGAGCAGGTGCAGCGCCCGCCGGTCGATCGGCCCGGTGCCGGTGAACGCGACCTTGATGAACGCGAAGACGCAGATGAAGCCGCCGCCGACCACGGTGAGCGCCGACCAGGTGTCGCCCGCGCTGCCCGCGAACCACGACTCCCACCGCGGGTACACCAGATGCCAGGCGAACGTGATGGTGGTGACGATCACCGTGGCGATGTCCAGGCCGAAGCGGGTCCACGCCCCGCCGGTCCGCCGGATGCCCGGGATGCGCAGCAGGCCGATCATCATGACCAGCAGGCCGCTCAGGTAGATCGCCGACGTGACGCCGCTGACGTGCTGGTTGCGGTCCACGCCGACCAGGTTGTCGCGGGCGTTGCTCATCGCGCCGCAGCCGACGAGCACGAGGCCGACGCTCACGTACCGCCAGAAGGTCCGCTGCGGACCGCCGGCCCGCCACGAGCTGGTGGCGGCGACCGGGACGCTGACCAGCAGCGTCGACCATCCGAGCAGCGCCGGCGTCCGGTACACCAGACCGACCGCGAACCAGAGGGCGGCCACCACCACGAGACCGGCGGTGATCGCCAGGGGTGCGGTCAGTCGCAGCGGCGTCACCGAACCGTCAGAGGGCGGGGACGTCACGTTCATGGCCGCACCATCGGTCCGTGACCGCCCGGCATGAGGCCCGCACCCGGTTTACTCCGGGTGCGGGCCCCCGCGGGTCAGCTGACCGTGACGGCCAGGTCGTCCAGGACGAAGGACGTCTGCAGCGACGAGTCCTCGGTGCCGTTGAACTTCAGGGTGACGGTCTGGCCGGCGAAGGCGTTCAGGCTGTAGGTCTTGGCCTGGTACCCGGTGGCCTTGTTCAGGTTGGAGAGCGTGCCGAGGGTGGTGGAGCCCGCGGTGACGGTGAGCTTGTCGTACGCCGTCGTCGTGGTGGTCTCGGCGGTGTCGATGTGGACGTAGAAGGTCAGGGTCGCGGAGCAGCCGGCGGGGATGGTGACCGACTGGGAGATGGACTCGGTGTGGGTGGAGCCGTAGCCGAGCAGCCACGCCGAGAACGTGCCGGTGCGGGCGGGCTGGCCCTGCGACGCCCACTGGCCGATGGCGCCGGTCGTGCCGGTCCACGAGGTGGCGCCGGACTCGAAGCCGGGGTTGAGCAGCTTCTGGCCGCTGCACGTGCCGCCGCCGCCACCGGTGACCGTCCAGCCGAACGACGCCGTGCCGCTCGCGCCCGTGGTGTCCGTCGCCGTGACCGTCGACGTGGTGGTCTGGGCGGTCGTCGGGGTGCCGGAGATGAGGCCGGTGCTGGAGTTGATGGTGAGACCCGCGGGCAGGCCGGTCGCCGAGTAGGTCAGCGTCTGGCCCGAACCGGACGACGAGGCCGAGATCTGCAGCGACTTCGCCGTGCCGACCGTCGCGGTCTGCGCGCCCGGGTTGGTGACGGTGACCGTGTTGCCGGTGCCGGCGGGCTTGGTGAGCAGGCAGCCGGCGATCGTCAGGTCGATGGCCCGCGACGAGTTGAGGCAGGTGGTGAACCAGTAGGTCTGCTCACCGTAGCTCTGGCCCTGCACGACCGTGACGTTGCCGTTCGCGTCGACCTCGCACGGGTTGTTCAGCGTGCAGCGGGCGCCGTCGTCGTTACCGGTGTTGTTGATGCCGATGACGGTGTTGTTCGCGGACGACACGATCGGCGAGCCGGACGTGCCGTGCGTGGTCTGGCAGCCCGTGTTGTAACGGATCGAGTCGTGCCAGGTCCACTGGTCCTCGCGCAGCGTCGGCACGAAGCCGTTGATGGTGCAGGTCCAGACCTGTTTCCAGTAGCTGGACGGGATCGTCATCGCCGCGCCGTCGGCCGGGTGGGTGCCGGCGATCGTCAGGGCGGTGGTGTTGAAGCTGGTCTTGATCTGCGCGAACGTCTGGGTCAGCTGGTACAGCGCGACGTCCGTGTTCGTCATCGTCGCGTAGATCAGCTTGTCGGCGCGCACGGTGCCCAGCGAGTTGCCGGTGTTGCCCAGCAGCGTGCCGGTGCGCGAGCTGGTCCGGTTCTGCAGCACGACCCCGGCGTTGATGAAGCCGCCCTCGTAGCAGTGCCCGTTGGTGAGCAGCATCGCCCGGTCGCTGTCGACCGACGTGGGGTACCGGACCAGAGCACCGGAGCAGTTGTTCAGGGCGATCGTCGCCGTCAGACCGGTGACCTGGACCGCCTGGGCGGGTGCCGGCCCGGCGACGACGCTCGCGGCGACGGCGAGCATTGCCGCGCCGATCGCGATGACCCGTCTTGTGCGCATGGGTGGGTGGTCCCTTCGGGTTGGGGGGAAACGCAGCGGGCGCCCGCGGGGATACCGCGAACACTTCGCCGACCGTCGATGTGGTGATGGCACCATCACATCGACGGGCATGCCGGTCAACGGGGCGGACCCTTTGCGTACCCCCACCGTTGCCGTCATGCTGCCCTGCATGAGTGCGCTGTTGTTCATCGGCGGCCGGATCTTCGGCTCGCCCGCCGCGGACGCGGTCGCCGTCCGGGACGGCCGGATCGTCGCCGTCGGTCCCCGCGCCACGGTGCTGCCCGAACTGGCCGGCGGTGCCTTCGACGTCATCGACCTGGACGGACGCGCGCTCGTGCCCGGCCTGCAGGACGCCCACATCCACCCCGTCTCCGGGGCCCTGGAGCGGCTGCGCTGCGACCTCACGCCGTGGCACACGAAGGCCGAGTACCTGGCCGCCGTCGCCGCGTACCCCGGTTCCGGCTGGATCACCGGCGGCGGCTGGTCGATGGCCGCGTTCCCCGGCGGCCTGCCGCACCGCGACGACCTGGACGCCGTCGCCCCCGACCGGCCCGTCTTCCTGCCCAACCGCGACCACCACTCGGCATGGGTCAACAGCCGCGCGCTGGCGCTGGCGGGCATCTCCCGCGTCACGGCGGACCCTCCGGACGGCCGGATCGAGCGGGACGCCGCCGGCGAGCCGACCGGGGTGCTGCACGAGGGCGCCATGGACCTGGTCACCGGCCTGCTGCCGGCCGACACCGCCGAGGACTACGACCGCGCGCTCGCCGAGGCTCAGCGGTACCTGTTCAGCCTCGGCGTCACCGGCTGGCAGGACGCGATCGTCGGTGCGTATGCCGGCGCTCGCGACCAGTTCGACACCTACCTGTCCGCGGATGCCGCCGGTGTACTGCGCGCCCGCGTCACCGGTGCGCTGTGGTGGGACCGCGCGGGCGACGAATCGCAGATCGCCTTCTTCGAGTCCCGCCGCGCCGCCGCCGCGCACGGCCGCTTCCGCGCCACCGCCGTGAAGATCATGCAGGACGGTGTCGCGGAGAACTTCACCGCCGCGATGATCGACCCGTACGTCGGTCAGGGCGCCCACTGCGGCCACTCCAACGTCGACCCCGCCCACCTCGCCCGGTACGTCTCCCTGCTGTCCGCCGCCGGCTTCGGCGTCCACTTCCACGCGATCGGCGACCGCGCGGTCCGCGAGTGCCTGGACGCCGTCGCCGCCGTGGGCCCCTCGCGGGCCCGCCATCACCTCGCCCACCTGCAGGTCGTCCACCCCGCCGACGTGCCCCGGTTCGCCGCCCTCGACGTCACCGCCAACATCCAGGCCCTCTGGGCCACCCACCACGAGCAGAACGACACCCTCTGCGTCCCGTTCTTCGGCCCCGAACGCTCCGGCTGGCAGTACCCGTTCGGCTCGATCGCCCGCGCCGGCGGCCGCCTCGCCGCCGGCAGCGACTGGCCCGTGACGACCCCGAACCCGTGGTGGGCCATCCACGTCGCCGTCCACCGCACCGAACCCCCGGTCTCCGCCGAGGCCGACTGGCCGACCTCCCAGGTCCCGATGCTCCCGCGCGAGGCGCTGACCCTGGACCAGGCCCTGACCGCGTACACCCTCGGCTCGGCCTACGTGAACGGCACCGACGACCTGACGGGCTCCATCGAGCCCGGCAAGGCCGCCGACCTGGTCGTCCTGGACCGCGACCCCTTCGAACCCGACGCCAAGCTCTACGACACCGCCGCCGACCTCGTCTTCATCGACGGCCAGGTCGTTCACGAACGCTGAACGTCGAGCCTGACCGGCCGCCCATCGAGCGTCATCGCGGCGTCGGTGAAGACGACGGCAGGCGTGTTGAGGTCTGACAGCTCCCGAGCGGCAAGGGACGGCTCATCCTGCGTCGAATCCCTGGCCAGCACGAGGTGGAAGCCGAGATCATGGGCTTGAGGCAGGAACGGCAACACCGGTTCCATCGGCCCGACCGCATCGGGACCGACCTCGCTGGTGACGACCCACATCTCCGCTCCGGTCCACCAGGTCCGCATCAGCAGGTCCTGAGCCGAAACGGTCCGGCTCGGTTGGCGGCTGCGGAGTATGTCGCGAAGGTCCAGCACGTCGGCAGCGCCTCCGCGGAACATGTAGCCGTCGGCCCAGTCGGCGATCACGGCCAGAAACTGCTCGACGACGGCGCCAGTTCCTTCGATGATCAGATGGGGATCCTGGGCGAAATCGAGCACTGCTTCACTGCCGTCGTCCTCATACACGCCGATGCGCAACCGCAGATCCGGCTCGACACGCGGCGCCCACCCGCCGGACCAGGCGTCTGCCAGCTCGCCGATATAGGCATGGTGGTTGCCGCCGACCTCTCGAGTCGGTGCCGCCAGCTGGACCCGCCCACGACCGTCGGTCTGGCCGTGGCCCGGGCGGCTCAGCTGGATCCGGCGGGCGTCGTCCACGGAGAACCGTGACGTCGTGGGGTCCTCCAATGACAGCTCGACCAGGGTGTCCATGCTGGCGAGGTCCGATCGGTATCCGACCCACTCCGGGCAGGTCGTCACGAGGCGGACGTGATCGCCGAGGAAGAGCAGGTCGCGGATCTCCGGACAGTGACGCATGACCCTGCGCCAGTTATCGACGACCACCACGACCGGCGGGCCTTCGCCGGCCGGGCGGCGCTTGAGGAAGGCCACCAGCCGGCGCAGTCCCGGGTCGTCGTCGCGGTGGAAGACGCCGCCGACGAACGGCAGGCCGGCAATGGTGTTGAGGCCGCCGCCGAGGCAGTACACGTGACAGGGCTCGCCCCGGCGGGCCAGGGCGAGCACCACGGTCTGCAAGGCGGTCGTGGTGCCGCTGCCACGTTCGCCGACGATCGCGACGTGTCCGGACAGGTCGAGTGTCAGCGGTGCCTGGCGGTGCTCCCGCGGCAGGTCGACCAGGCCGATCGTGACGCCGTCGGCCGGCAGGTCACCGAGCGCGACGACCTCGGGCAGCGGGGGCAGCCAGATCTGGTGCACGGGCCCCCCGAGCCCGGCGAGCCGAGCGGCGAGGAGATCGGGCAGCAGCCTGACCTGGAACGTGCGGCGACTGTCATCCGTTGCGCTCCACAGGTAGCCCTCCTCGAGCGCCGCGGACGGATCGGATGTTTCGAGGTCCCCGGCCATCAGTCGAAACGTCAGGTAGTCGCTCAGCCCTCCCAGCAGACGTGCGCGCACGGTCGGCATGTTCACGAGGAGGTGGATGCCTACCGACGGCCCGATGCGACAGACGTCGATGAGCGTGTCCAGGATCGAGGGCCGCGTGGCGTCCAACCTGCTGGGTTTGTCGACGACGATGAGGAGGCGCGGGAGGCGCCCGGCGGCCGGTTGTCGCCGGCGGTCGATCTCGCCGGCGACGACCTCCTCGAACCGTTCGATGAGCGACGGCGCACTGCCCGTGCCGAGGACGAGCCCGGCGAGGTGCGGAAGCGACTCGAGCCCGGCGAACCCGCTGCCCTCGTCGAGGTCGACCACGAGGATGTTCAGGTCCGCCGGACTGTTGGTGAGTGCGAGGCCGAGGACGATGGTTCGCAGGAGCCCGGTCCGATCGGAGCCCGTGGCGTCCAAGAGGACGCCGTGGGGGCCGGTGCCGCCTTCGCCCGGGTCGCGCAGGTCGAGCAGAACAGGGTTGCCGTCCGGATCGGTGCCGACCGGCACGGTCATGTTGCCGGGCACGGACCAGGCTTGTTCGGGGTCGAACGTCAGCGGGTCGAAGCCGAACAGGGCGGCCGGTTCGTCTGCGGTGGGGATGGGCGGATCGAGGGCGAACTTCCGCGCCGGGTGACGGTGACCTGCGGCCAGCAGCTCGCCGGTGGCGCGTCGGGTGGGGTCGGCGGGCAGGACGACCACCGGAACCGCGAGGGAGCTCAGCTCCGATACCACGGGGTTGTCGGCGGATGACCGGGCGAACACGATCAGGTGCAGCCGCAGGTCACGGCCGTGCACGAGCCAGCTGCTCAGTGCGCTCAGCCTCGCCCGATCGCCGTCGGCGAGCACCCACAGGTCGGCGAGCATCCACAGGTCGGGGCCGGCTCTCCTGGTGCCGGTCGATTGCCGCAGCTCTTCGGCGAGGCGTTCCGCTTGATCGGGGCTGACGATCTCGCCGGAGACGGATCGCTCGATCGCCTGACGCACCCTCAGCCGGTCCTCGGGGAGGCCACCAAAGACGAGGAGGTGCGGGTCGGCGGCGAAGTCGACGGCGAACTCGGCACCGTCCGACTCGAAGGTGCCGAGCCGGACCCGTCGGAGCGGCTCCGCGCGGCGGTCGGCGGCGAGTTCGCGGACGAAGGCCTCGTGTGAGCCGCCGAGCTCGCTGATGGGCAGGGCGATCTGCAGGCGTCGCCGCCCGTCGCCGGTCAGGGCGCGGCCGGGTTCGTCGCGCCAGAGCTGCCGGGCGTCGTGGGCGGAGATCTCGGAGGTCTCCGGTTCGTCGAGGCGGAGTTCGATCATCGTGCCGAACTCTGCGAGGTCGGCCTCGTCGAACCGGTTCCAGCGCTCGTCGGCGGCCACGATCACCGTCTGGCGACCACGCAGCAGCTCCCCGAGGTCCGGATACCGGTCACGGACGCTGTTCCAGCCGTCGACGACCAGCACTGTGTAGGGCGACGGGTGGCGCCGCAGCGACGCGATCGTCGTGGCCACCAGGTCGTCCCACGGTTCGAAGACGTCGATGACGACGGGCAGGTCGATCAGGGATCCGAGCCCCCCGCCGATGCAGTAGACGCTGTACGGGCGCATCGTCCGGCTCAGGGCGGTGACCACCGTCAGAAGGGCCGTCGTCTTTCCCGAACGGCGCCCGCCGATGATGGCGAGGTGGCCGGAGGCGCCCGACAGGTCGATCGTGAACGGTCGGCGGCGGTGTTCGCGGGGGATGTCGACCTCGCCGATGACGACGCCGTCGGCCGGTAGTGCGCCGAGGGCCAGCTCCTTCGGCAGCGGCGGGAGCCACACCTGGTGCACCGGGCCGCCCTGGCCGGCCATTGCGCGCACGAGGAGGTCGAGCAGCGTGTCCGCGCGTGGGCGCCGGTACGGGTCGAAGACGTCGTCCCAGGTCGGGGGCGGCGGCGGGTACGGGCCGGAGACGTACGCGGCGCGGAAGCGGTGCGGGGCGTCGTCGCGCGTGCGTAGGTAGCCGTGGCCCGGACCGTACGGGAGTGCGGACGCGTCAGGGGTGCCGATGGCGTCCTGGGACTCGGACGCGGAGCCGGTGCGCAGGGCGATCCGGAGGGACAGGTCGGCCTCGAGACCGCGCAGCCAGCCCCGCTGGACGCGCTGGCCGGCCAGCAGGAGGTGGATGCCGAGAGCGCGGCCGTGCCGGCAGATCGTCCCGAACGTCTCGATGAGCGACGGGTCCGTGGTGAGCATGGCGTCGAACTCGTCGACGACGACGAGCAGGTGCGGGCGGCGTTCGGTGAACGGCTCCTGACGGCGCACCACCTCGCCTTGCACGACGTCCTTGAACCGGTCGACGAGGGACAGGTCGTCGCCCAGGTCGAGGGCCAGGCCGGCGAGGTGGGGGAGCGTCTCGAGGCCGGCGAAGGTGGCGCCGCCGCGGAAGTCGACGGGGAGGATGTTGAGCTCGGCCGGGCTGTTGGTGACGGCGAGGCCGATGATCAGGGTGCGGAGCAGCTCGGACTTGCCGGAGCCGACCGCGCCGACGACGAGGCCGTGCGGGCCCGTGCCGCCGTGGCCAGGTTCGCGTAGGTCGAGCAGCACCGGGCGGCCGTCCGGGTCGGTGCCGATCGGGACGGTCAGGTTGCCGGGCGTGGTCCATGTCGCGGCGGGGTCGAAGGTCAGCGGGTCGATGCCGTACAGGGTGGGGAACGGTACGGCCTGGAGGCCGTCGGCGGACTCTTCGACGAGTGGACGGCGGGGCGGGGGCGGGACGAGCCGCTTCAACGTCTCGAGGACGTCGCCGGCGAGCGGGCGTAGGTCCGGGTCGCTGCGGGTGGTCCGCTCCAGCTGCAGGGCGATGGCCCGCACGTCGGTGCCGGGCAGGAGCGCCAGCTCGCCAAGTTCGGCGACGGCCGACAGTCGCAGCTCGAGCGACGGTGCGTCCGCGGCGGTGAGGGCCTTGGCGAGCCGGTCGTCCAGCGACGTCCGCGGGCGGAGGCGGCCGGTCATGGCGACGAACCACTCGCGGGTCAGGGCGGGGCCGCCGGCGGAGGTGCGGTTCGCGGCGAGCCAGTCGGCGGCGCGGGCGGGGTCGACCAGGTTCAGGGCGGTGAGGCGCTGGGCGTGTTCGAGTTCGGGCTGGGTGTGCCAGGTCGGGTGCTGGTCGGTGTACTGCTCCAGCAGCACCGCGACGCGCGCCGGTCGTTCGGGGCCGAAGCGGGCCACGAGGGAGGCGAGCAGCGCGTCGCGCAGGGTGGGGTCGATCTCGTACAGGTCCTCGCCGACCTCGCGGAACACGGGCGACAGCAGCAGGGCGGCCTCGGCCTCGAACGGCAGGACGGCCGGCGGGTCGAGGAAGAAGTTGATGCGAAGCAGGTGCAGCAGGCCCGCGTCGACGGCGACCGGGACCGCCGCGTGGCAGGCCAGCTCCAGCGCGCCCGCGGGCAGGCGGGCCCGGGCCGCGGCGAGGCCGGCCGCGACGGGGGAGGAGCGCACCCACGAGCCGGCGGTCACAGCGGCCTCGGCACGGGGAACGGGCGGCCGCGCAGCACGTCGACCGCCTGGTACATGCCGGCGCGGGTCAGCGGGAACATCGGCACGTGCCGGGCGACCTGCTCGGCGGTGCTGCGCCGCCAGCGGGCCGCCGGGACCGGGTTCAGCCAGGTGAGGGCGCCCGCGGCGGACCGCAGCGCCTTGCCGAGCGCGACCGTGTCGAGCAGCCGGGCGGGGCTGAGCGTGCCGCGGGCCGCGCCGGCGTCGCTGATGACGGCGGCGCCGGTGGTCGCGGCGACCGTGTCGAGCACCTCGCGCAGGGGGAGCGGCGAGGTCAGCGCGGGATCGCCGTACACGGTGCCGTCCAGCAGCGGCTCGACGGACGGCAGGACCGCGTCGAGCGCCGGGTCGAACGGGTCCGGCACGGCGGACAGCAGTGCGGGATCCGCCGCGCCGGCCGTGTTGTGGAAGTAGACGACGGTGAGCGCGCTGAGCCGGCCGGCGCGCCGGACCGCCTGCTCGACGTGCTCGACGTACCGGTGGAACGGGGCCATCGAGCCCTGCCGGTCCACGAGCAGCAGCAGCCGGGTCGTGTTGCGGCGGGCCGGCACCAGGACCGGGGGCACGGGCACGCCGAGGCGCGCCGAGCGGCGCAGGGTCTCGTCGACGTCGAGCTCGACGGGTGGGCCGTGCCGGGTCGGGCGGCGCAGCCCGCGCCACACCTGGACGATCTCGCGTTCGGTCAGCGGGTACTGCGGGGTCAGCACCAGCGTCGTGTCGATCCGTCCGGTGCCGGGAGGAGCCGCGGGAAGGTCCCGGTTCGGCGCGGCGACAGGCGGCGGCGCGGGCTCCGGGGAGGCCGGCTGCGCCGCCGGCGCATCCACAATGGACGGCGGTGGTAAAGGTGCGGGATCCACCGTGGCAACCGGTGCGGGAGCCGTGAGGATCCACTGTGGAGCGTCGATCCGGGCGAACGCCGCCCGCACCATGTCCGCCTCCGCCGCGGTCTTCGCCCACAGCGTCACGCACAGCTCCGTCAGCGCGGCGCCGGACGTCCAGCCGAACCCGGCGGCGAGGGCGCGGCGCAGCGCGTCGCAGTCGTCGACGCCGAGCGGCAGGCCCCGCCGGCGCAGCTGGTCGATGAGCGCGTGGACGAACGGCGGCACGGCTCAGCGCTCCAGCCGCAGCGCATCCGACTGCTGCTTGACGAGGGCGCCGGCGAAGGGCAGCCGGCCGTGACCGGGGCGCTCGCCGACGGCCTGCAGGTAGCTGACCCAGTCGAGCAGCTCGCTGAGGCCGGGCTTCTTGGCCAGGTCCAGGGCCCGCAGCCGCAGCAGCGTGTCGATCGCCTCCGCGCGCAGCTGGACGTCGCCGATGCCGTGCAGGGTCAGGATCGCGTCGAGCTCGGCGGCGGCGTCGGGGAACCGCACGTGGTGGAACACGCACCGGCGCAGGAACGCGGCCGGCAGCGCCTTCTCCTCGTTGTTGGTGACGACGATGACGGGCCGCAGGTCGGGCCGGTCGGCGGGCACCGCGTGCCGCTCGCCGTGCGCCTCGGGCACGTCGAACGCCAGCTGGTCCAGCTCGCGCAGCAGGTCGTTGGGGAAGTCGATGTCGGCCTTGTCGATCTCGTCGATGAGCACCATCGACCGGCGGCCGTGCCCGGCGCGCACGATCGCCCGGCCGAGCGGCCCGAGCCGCACGTAGTCACGCTCGTCCGGAGCCGAACGACCGAGGCGGCGGCCGACGCCACGGCCGAGTTGGGTGTCGTACAGGCGGCGCACCGCGTCGTACACGTACAGCAGGTCCTGCCCGCGGCTGGTCGACTTGATGTACGCCTCTTCCAGCGGCAGCGACAGGGCAAACGAGACGGCGTGCGCGAGACGGGTCTTGCCCGCACCCGGGTCGCCCTGCAGCAGCAGCGGCCGGCCGAGCGCGATCGCGACGTTCACCGCCTCTTCCAGCTCGGCGGAGGCGCGGTACGGCTCCCGCTGCCGCGACTCGAACCGCGGCTGGGGACCGGACGAGCCGGCGGCCTCGATGTCACGCCGGTCCGGCAGCTCCGCGAGCCGGTCGAAGCGCAGCGACGTGTCGACGCTGTGGCGGGTGAGCATCAGGCCTCCTGGTCTTCGAGGTCTTCGAGGTAGCCGCGCAGCTCGTCCGGCTGGAACCGGACGCGGTCGATGCACTCGGCGAGCTCCTCGTACGTGTACCGCACGTCGAGGTCCTCGCCGATCCGGGCGACGATGTCGCTCGTCCACGCCGCCGCCAGGGGCCGCGGCCAGCGTTTGTACACGGTCACGTGGGCCGCCCACCGCTCGACGTCGCGGTGCGCGAACCGCGGCCGGGGCAACGCGGTCACCCCGTCCGGGAACCCGCCGTCGGGCACGCCGAGCAGGAACAGCATGCACCAGCGTTTCGGCTGCCCGTACGCCTCCCGCACCCGCCGGGTGAGCTCGGCGACGTCGGCGGCCGGTGTGCCCCGCACCGACACCGGACAGATCACGTTGCGCGCCCGCAGCACGCCCGTGTACCGCGTGACCGCCCGCACCGCGGTGTCGACGGAGTGCAGCTCGGCGCTCAGGTCCAGCCAGTGCTGCCGGGCGATCTCGCCGACGTACTGCCGCAGCCACGCGCACAGGTTCTCCACCACGGCCTGCTCGCCGGCGTCGACGCCGAACGCGAGGAACCGCCCGCCGGCCGCGGCCATCGCCTCGAGGATCTCGGTCTTGATCAGGTCGAGGTCGAAGTACGCCGTGTCCAGCAGCTGGTGTACGGGCAGCGCCCGGTCCGACCGGCCGACCGCCACGCCGAGCCGGAACCTGCGCACGATGTGCGCGACGGGCACCGCGTACAGCACGTTCGCGGCCCGCCCGCCCTCGACCCGCTCCCGCACCTGCTCGACCAGCACGCCGACGACCGCCCCGTCGACGGTCACCGCGCTGCCGGAGTACCCGCGGTAGTCGTGCAGCGCCTCCGCCACGTGCAGCTGCAGCACGGTCATCTCGTCGCCGCCCTGGTTGACGATGAGGTGGTCGGTGGCGGTCACGGTGCCCGTGAGCTGCGCGTCGTGGCCCCTCGGCCGGGCCGTCACCCGCCAGTCGGCGCGCAGCACGGCGTGCGTCAGCGCGGGCACGATCGCCAGCGACTCCGCGACCCGCAGCGTCGCGACGTCGAGCGTCGGCTCCGCCTGGACCGCCTCGACCGGGAGCCGTACACCTGCCGCCGTGACGAACTCGAGGTCCCCGGCGAGCCGGTCCCGCACCACATGCGCCGCCGTGGCGACGATCCGGTCCGTCAGGACGAACCCGCTGCCCAGATCCCTGCCACCGGCGACGATGCGCCCGTCGATCATCCGGTCTGGCCGCCGGCCGCGTCCGTCTGCTCCGCCGGGGGCTTGCGCCGCAGCGTGACGGTCACCTCGAACGTCGCACCGGTCGTGGCCCGCGACACGACGACACCGGCCTCGGCGGTGAGCGTCACGCCGAACTTCGCCTGCAGCTCCGCGACCTCCCAGCCGGACAGGTCAGGCGTGACGTTCGCGGCGACCGCCCGCACCCCGGCGACGACCGCCGACTGCACGTCGCCGAGCCGGTCCCGCAGCCGCTCGACGGCGTTGTCGCCCCACGAGATCTCCCGCCCGCCGCCGACCTCGACCACCTGCACCACAACACCGTCAGCCACCACCGCGTCGCTCATGGCCACACCGTACCCGGGCATGCATGACGCTCACTATCGGCGCTCCGGCCGCCCGGATCACACCGTTCAGCGCCCGGCTGGGCGGTTCGGTGTGCAGTCGTGCTCTCAGCCGCGACGGAGCGCGCCGGCGAGGGTCGACACCGCGTAGCCGAGCAGCGCCAGCCCGGTCCCGGCGCCCGCGACCAGCCCGGCCTCGACCGCGGTGGCGAACCCGGTGACCAGCGCGGCGGCCGCGACGGCGCAGACGGCCGCGCCGAGCACCCGCAGGCGCGGGTCGCGAAGCACCGGCACCAGCGGGAAGAAGTGCGCCCCGACCACCGCCGACACCAGCACCGGGATGTACTCCCGCTGCCCGGCGACGGCCAGCAGCCACGCCCCGAGCCCGGCCGCGGCGAACTCGGCGACCACGATCAGCAGATACCGCCGGTCCGCGGCCCGGTCCCGCTCCACCGCCGGCTCCCGCCTGGCCCGGCCGAGCAAAGCCATGCCGCAGACCGCCGTGGCCAGACCCGCCACACTCCCGATCACCAGCAGCGTCCGGAGCAACCCGTCGGACTTCGGCACGCTGAACCAGACCGTCGCGAACACGCCGAGGTACAGCCCGGTGAGCCCCGCCTGCTTCAATGAACGCCCCTCCACCACCGACGACACCACAACAAACACCCCTTCCGGACGACAGCGACGCGGCGAACATGACGACCGCGGCCGCCCAAAGGTTGCTCCGATGATCAACCGATGCGCAAATCGGCGCCCGTCGTCAGGTGCGTGTCCGGAACGGGGCCAGGGTGGCACGGATGTGGTCGGCCGCGCCCCAGTCGTCGTCGAACTGGGCCAGCACGGCGAGGTGCTGCCGCAGCTGGATGATCGGCATCCGGTCCGGCCAGCCGGCGTCGAGCGCGGTCAGCTCCGCATACACCTCGAAGAACCGGCGCGCCTCCGGCGGGGGAGCGGTGGACCAGACGTGGGCGAGGTCGACCTCGGCCCACGTGTACGAGACGGCCGGGTCGATCACGGCGGGCCGCCCGTCGGGGGTGGCCATGACGTTCTGCGCCCACATGTCGCCGTGCGTCAGGCAGGCGGGCCGGTCCGGCAGCAGCTCCGGCAGCCGGTCGCAGAGCCGCTCCAGCGCCGCCCGGTCCGCGGGTCCGAGCGCCGCGTCGACCCGCGGCTCCCCGAGCCACCGCAGCAGCCGGTGCTGCGCGAAGAACGCGAAACCGTCGTCGTCCCAGGCGTTGCGCTGCCGCCGGCGGCCCAGCCAGTTGTCGCGGTGCCAGCCGAAGCGGGCCTGGGTCGTGCCCGTGTGCAGCCCGGCGAGCGCGTGCGCGAACTGCTCCCAGAACGCCTCGCCGCCCGGCCGCGGTGCCAGCACCGACAGCACGAGCAGCTCCCGGCCCGCCAGGACCACGTCGGGCGTCGCCAGGCCGCCGAGCTCCCGCAGCGCGGCCAGCCCTTCGGCCTCGGTTTCGAACACGTCGTCGCCCGGCGCGTCGGCGAAGGCCTTCACGAACAACGGCGGCCCTTCCCGGCGGCTCGCGATGCCCGCGAGCGCCGCGAGCCCGCCGCCGGCCGGCTCCACGGCGTCGACGTCCCGCAGCCCGGCCCGGCGCAGCCCCTCCAGCAGCAACGTCGTCGGCGCGGTCATGCACGTGCCTCCTGTGCCCGCTGGTTGGTCCGCATGTGATCATCATGATCGGTCGCGGCTCGCCGGAGAAGGCAGGGTCGCCGGCCGAAGGTCAGGGACTGCGCGAGCCGGCTGCTCATTGCGGCAGCGTAGAACGCTCAGGCCACGGCGGCGGTCGCTACGATCGCTGGCATGGACGCACCGAAGGCGCCGCTCGCCGGTCAGGTCGACGCGCTGCTCGCGGCCCTGAACGGGCAGGACCTCGACGGCTTCAACGCCGCAATGCCGGGCATCGCGGGTGCCGTGCCCGGCGCCACCCCCGACGAGGTGCAGGCCGCGCTGGCGCGCATCGCGCCGTACCTCGGCCGCCTGCCGTTCTTCATCGGCGGCGACCTGGCGCCGCTGGTCGGCGCCATGGCGGGCCTCGGCACCGACCCCGGCGTGGTCGTGCCGGCGCTCGTCGACCGGGCCGCGGCGGCGATGGAGGCGGCCGCGCGCTTCGCCGAGCTGCACCGGGCCGCGTTCGGGGAGCCGCCGTCGCCCGGCGCGCACGACGAGATCGACGCGACGCTGGAGCGGTTCACCGGTCCGGGCGCCGGGCACGGCCTCGCCGAGGACGAGGCCGCGGCGCTGGTCCAGGCGTGGTTCTGCGCCGACGATCTGGTGCAGCCCGTGTTGTACCTGAGTCAGCGCGCCGACGTACGGGCGGCGCTCCCGCAGCGGGACCGGCTCACGGCGGCGGTCGAGGGCGTCGCCGAGACGCACGGCGCACCGTCCTGGCTGGGCGGCCTCCTGCGGGTGCTCGACGGCGAGCAGCTGCTGGTCCTCGACCGGGGATTCGCCGGCACGGGCCGTGGGTTCCGCGTGACCATCGGCGGGATCGGCGACAACTTCCAGCTGCACACCCTGCTCGCCGCGGCCCTGATCGGCGACCCCGCCGAGGGTCTGCTCCCGGGCCGCCCGCCGACGGCGGTGGAGGCGGCCGCCGCCGGCACCGGCGAGGACCTGCAGCCCGCCGGCGGCCTGCGCGGCAACTGGAACCTCGCCGACGCCCACGGCGGGTGGATCTGGAACGAGGGCACGCCCGCCGACATCCCGCACCTCGACGGGGTCCGGGTGGTCGTGCTCGACGCCGAGCCGTACTCGCGCAGCTGGGACACCGGCCGCGCCTACCCGCTGATGACGCCGCTGCTCAGGGTGGACGCCGCGGTCCCGGCCGAAGAGGCCGCGGCGTGGCTGAGCCGCGTGAAGCCGGCACCCGGGTTTGGCGGTCGCCGCGATGGCTGACACGACGGTCGCCGAGGTGCTGGCCGAGCTGGCGGCGCTCGAGGACCCGAAGGCGCGCGCCGTGAACGAGAAGCACGGCGACGACCACGGCGTGAACCTCGGCAAGCTGCGGGCGATCGCCAAGCGGCTGAAGACGCAGCAGGACCTCGCCGTCGGGCTCTGGGGCACCGGCGACACGGCGGCCCGCCTGCTGGCGCTGCTGATCTGCCGGCCGAAGGCGTTCACCGGCGACGAGCTCGACGCGATGCTGCGCGACGCCCGGGCACCCAAGGTGCACGACTGGCTCGTCGGTTACGTGGTGAAGAAGCACCCGGCCGTCGAGACGCTGCGGGTGGCCTGGCTGGCGGACGGAGACCCGGTCGTCGCGAGCGGCGGCTGGGCGCTGACCACCGACCGGGTCGCGAAGCGGCCCGCCGGCCTCGACCTCGCCGCGCTGCTCGACACGATCGAGGCGCACATGAAGGACGCCCCGGACCGGCTGCAGTGGGCGATGAACCACTGCCTCGCCCAGATCGGCATCGAGCACCCCGACCACCGCGCCCGTGCCGTCGCGATCGGCGAGCGGCTGCAGGTCCTCAAGGACTACCCGACCCCACCCAACTGCACGTCCCCGTTCGCGCCGGTCTGGATCGCCGAGATGGTCCGCCGGCAAGGGTAGATCCGCGGTCGGTCAGGTGCGGGCGTCGGCGGCGGCGAGGGCGGCGCGCATCGCCTCCCGGTCCTCGGGGAGCCAGGGGCCGGAGCCCGCCAGGGGGATCTCGGTCATGAAGCGCCGCTCGGACTCCGGGATGAGGGCGGCGACCCGGTCCGGGTCGTTGGCCGCGGTCGCGTACAGGTTCGGGCCGTCGGCGTAGTACGGGTCGACCAGGACGAGCCGCCCGTCGGCGGCGCGCATGACGTTGGCCGGGTTGGTGTCCAGCGGCCCGCACCACGGCAGGGCCGCGCACGCCCGGTCGTGGACCTGGCGCACGACGTCGACGAGCGCGGCGACGTCAGGTGTACGGGCGGCGACGGCGCGATGGAAGGCGGCGGCCTCGTCCCCGCCGACGGGCCGCAGCCATTCGAGCACCTGCAGGTCGCCGCCGCCGGCGAGGCGACGATGCGCGAACAGCGCCGGGACCTGCCGGGTGTGGGCCGCCTCCCGGTACAGCGCCGCGGCGTACGGTCCCGTCGGGTCGAACGGGCTGATCCGCGCGACGACCTCGCCGTCCGGCGAGCGGAGCGCGACCGCCCAGTCACCCGTGCCGCACCAGGCCCACCCGTCCGCGAGCAGCGCCCGCTCCACGTCCCGGTGATCGGCGTCCGTCCCCAGCGACGCGAGCGCTTCCCCCGTCATGCCCCGATGATAGACCGGTGGCACTACGCCATGATCGAACCTGCCGCCGGCGGGGTGCGCCGGGGTGGAGCTGGCACCGGCGCACTCCCCGCCGAGCCGTAGCGCTCAGGCGCTCAGACGGCGGGCGATCGCCGGCACCACGATCGCGGCGGCGACGAGGTGGGTCAGCATCAGCAGCGCCTTCGTCGCGGTGGCGGCGTCGGCGGTCACGTCCGGCACGAGCGACAGCACGGTGAGCGCCACGGTGGTGCGCACGAACGTGAGCCGCGGCCGCCGGGCCTTGTAGGACAGGACGATCGCGAGCGCCAGCCCGATCAGCGAGAAGAACGCCGTCAGCATCGCGAACCCGGACACGGGGATCGGCGCGCCGCCGACGTCCAGGCTGATCCCGGCCGCGTTCCCCGCCGCGGCGACGACGGCCGTGGCAGCACTGGCCAGCGCGATGGCGACGAGCCCGGTGCCGACGAGCGAGCCGGTCGTCGAGGTGCGGGTGGTGGTGATGGTCGCGGACATGATGACCTCCGGTGCTGGTCCGACCGGCCCGGTGCCGGTTCCTGCACAGAGGTCGGACCGGACGGCGCCGGCTCGACAGCTCCGCGGAAAAAGTTCCGCCGGGCCGGGGAGTACGGTCGTGCGGCGGGCGTACATGGGAGGCGTGATGGCGGCGGGCAAGCCGGTGGTGGTCGAAGGGCTGGTCTGTGCGGAGCCGACCGTCATGGCGTGGGAGGACGGGGAGCGGGAGCGCTGGTGGGCGCGGGCGGCGGCGCTGGAGCACGGGCGGGAGCAGGACGACTGGGCGGCGGCGGTGGCGGGCGCCGACCGCCTGTCGGACCTGACCCCGGAGCAGCAGTCGTGGCTGCTGGTGCGCGGGCCCGAGTCGTCCGCGCGGGCGCTGCTGGGCAAGTCGCTGGTGCTGCTGCACCACCGGCAGCAGATGGACGTGGACCGGGTCGCGGTCGCGCGGTTCGAGCTGGACGCGTGGCCGCTGGTGCTGCGCGACGTGAGTTCGGGCGCCGACCGGCTCGGCTTCCTGGTGCTGCCGTTCCGGGGGCCTGAGATGGCCTCGCTGGTCGCCGGGTGGCTGCGGCATCTCGGCTCGGCGCGGCTGTGGGCGCGGCTGTGGCTGGAGCGGCACGCCGAGTTGGCGGCGTCGGCGCTGGTGCCGGCAGCGGTCGGCCGCCCGGGCAGGCCCCGGCAGCAGGCCGAGGACGCGCTGCGTCACCTCGTCGCGAGAGGCCACGAAGCCACCGTGGTCGAGGCCGCCGGACGGCACGGCGCGGCCGCGCTCGCAGCGCTGCGTGCAGCGGGCACGGGCGCTCTCGCGGCACGGCGCGACGAGGGCGGGGTGCGGCTGGCCCGGAAGGCGAAGGCGAAGGCGTGGACGCTGCCGGAGATCCGGCTGGTCACCGGCGAAGCCATGCCGCAGGAGGACACCGGGCGGCTCGTGGAGGCGCTGACCTGGTCACGGCTCGAGGCGGCACCCGAGCCCGCACCGGGCGATCCGGCGCCGGACACCGGGGGCGTGCCGCTGGCGGTGGAGTCGACGGAGGCGCCGCAGCCGTTCGTACACCACGCGGAACCGGAAGCGGAGAAGCTCATCGCCGACTGTGACCGCGGCAGCCTCGCCGCCTTCGGGCGGGCGCTGCTGGACGCCTGGCTGGCCGACGGCATGCAGGCGGCGGACGCCTGGGTGGTGCTGGCGCAGGCCCACGTCGGCGACGACACCACGATGGACGTGCTCGCGCCGCTGGTGCGGTCGTGGCCGCCGCGCAGCCGCTACGCGCGCGCCATCGACGGGCTGGCGGTGCTGGCGACCGTGGGCACCGACGTGGCGCTGCGGCACCTGCTCGCGATCGAGGAGAACATGTCGGGCGGGCCGACGAACGACCGCGCCACCGCGTACCTCACGCAGGCGGCCGCGCGACGTGGGCTGTCCGTGACGCAGGTGGCCGACCGGCTGGCGATCACCCATGGCCTCGACACGGGCGTGACCTTCGACTACGGGCCGCGCACGTTCACGGTGGTCGCCGACGAGCACCTGACGGCGTTCGCGCTCGACGAGAGCGGCACGCGGCTGGCGCGACCGCCCAAGCCGGGCGCCGGGGACACCAACCCCGAGGCGTATGAGCAGTTCCTGCAGTATAAGAAGGACCTGCGGGCCACCGCGGTGGCACAGACCGCCCGGCTGCAGCGCGACATGCTCGCCCGCCGCCTCCGCCCCGCCCGGGACGTGCGGGAGGTGCTCCTGCCGCACCCGATCCTCGGCCCGCTCGCGAGGCGGCTGCTGTGGGGCGAGTACGACGCCGCCGGGCGGCTGGCACGGGCGCTGCGCGTCGCGGAGGACGGCAGCTTCGCCGACATCGACGACGCGACCGCGAGCACCGACGGCATGCTCGGCATCGTGCACCCCGCAGACCTGGGCGGCGACCTGAAGCGCTGGGCGCGGATCGTCGCGGACTACGAGCTGCTGCCGGCCTTCCCGCAGCTGGGCCGGCCCGTGGTGCTGCTGACCGAGGCGCAGCGCGCCGCGACGAGCCTGGCGGGCTTCCGCCCGGTGGCGTCCGACCGGATCGTGGCGCTGCTGGACCGTGGCGGCTGGCAGGGCGACGGGCTGTCGCAGCGCCCGCACACGCAGCTGGCCCGCGCCCTGCCCGGCGGTCTCGCCCTGGTGGCCGAGATCTCGCCGGGCCTCACCAGGTATAGCATGGGCAACCCGGCCGAGCAGCGCATCACCGAACTGTGGGTCGACGACGTCTGGTCGAACCACCTGCAGCCGGCCCGCCGCGTCCCGCTGGGCGCCTGCGACCCCGCCGCCCTGTCGGAGCTGCTCGTGGCCCTGCACCAGGCGCCCTGACCGCCGGGCTCGCGAAGGCCCGGGACCGTGGTCAGAGCCAGCGCCTCACGCGGGACCGGTAGTCGGTGTAGGTCTGGCCGAAGCGTTCGGTGAGGTACCGCTCCTCGGGCCGGATGACCAGCAGGCGCACGGCGAGCAGCACGAGCGGTAGCAGGACGAGCGGCCACCAGGAGCCGAACAGCAGCGCCAGGCCGAGGTAGACGACGGCCAGGCCGGTGTACATAGGGTTGCGGGACAGCCGGTAGGCGCCACCGGTGACCAGCGTGGACACCGGGTGGTGCGGCACGATCGTGGTGCGGTGGCGGACGACCGCGGCCACGCCGGCCGCGGCCAGCGCCAGCCCCGGGACGGCGACGGCAATCCCGACGGCGGGGTGCGCGCCGAGCGGCGCCGCGACGGCGCTGTCGATCGCCATGCCGCCCGCCAGCCCTACGGCGTAGTACGCCGGCGGCGGGATGAAGATGACCCGCGCGCCCTGCGCGGGGGATGCGGACATCGGACGACTCCTTCGGTAGAGTGAAGCTCTAACGAATAGAGGACTACACTCACCCGATGGCCGTCAAGCGGCGTTACGAGTCGGCTCACCGACAGGAGCAGGCGAAGCAGACCCGCGGGGCGATCCTGCGGGCCGCCGCGGTCCTGTTCGTCGAGCCGGGTTACGCGGCCACGCCGCTGACCGCCGTCGCGGCCGAGGCGGGGGTCGCGATCCAGACGGTCTACAAGGTGTTCGGCAGCAAGCAGGCGCTGCTGTCCGCGCTGGTCGACGTGACGGTGGCGGGCGACGACGAGCCCGTGGCGCTGCCCGACCGGCAGTTCGTCGCCGACATCGAGGCGCTGAGCGACGCCCGGGCCAAGCTGGAGCGCTACTCCCGGCACCTTGCCGAGACGCACGCCCGGACGGCGCAGGTGATGCTCGCCCTCGCCGGCGCGGCGACGGCCGACGCGGAGGCGGCCGCGATCTGGCGCAAGAACGTCGACGACCGCCGCGCCGGCATGGGCATGTTCGCCGCCGAGCTGGCCTCGACCGGGCAGCTGCGGCCGGAGCACACCGCCGGCACGGCGGCCGACGTGCTGTGGCTCGCCATGGACGTGCGCAACTACGACTGGCTCGTCCGCCAGCGGGGCTGGCCGCCGGAGCGCTTCCAGCGCTGGTACGTCGACACCGTCGCCGCGGCACTGCTCGACCCGCCGGCAACCCGCTGAAGGTGCGAGGCATGCAGCGGGCCGCGCCGGAACGGGAACCGGCGCGGCCCGGGGAACCTCAGCGGCAGGCGGCGCCGTTGAGGGTGAACCCGCTCGGCGCGCCGGCGTTGCCGGTGTGGTTGGCCTGGAAGCCGATCGTCGTCGAGGCGCCCGGAGCGAGGGAGCCGTTGTAGCTGACGTTGGTCGCGGTGACCTGGCCGGTGCTCGGCGAGTACGTCGCGCTCCAGCCCGACGTGATCGTCTGGCCGGAGGCGAGGTTGAACCGCAGCGACCAGCCGTTGATCGGTGCCGTTCCGGTGTTGGTGATGGTGATGTTGTCCGTCAGGCCGGTGTTCCAGGCGTTGACGGCGTTCGTCACCTGGCACGAGGCGGTGCCGCCGCCCGGCGGCGGGCTCGACGTGCCCTGCGAAGGCCGCGGCGACGTGGTGGTCGGGCCGGGGCCGGGGCCCTCGCTGACCGTGATGCTGGAGCTGCCGCTGCTCTGGTAGCCCTCGGTGGCGAGGATCTGGTAGTCGTGCGTGCCGAGGTTCAGCCCGAGACCCGCCCAGGCGTTGAAGTGGTTGGCGGTGGTGATCGTGCCGCCGGTCCGCTTCTGCTGCCGGACGCTCCAGTACTGGTAGAACGTCGCGGTGCCGATGATGGACGGCTGGTTCACGCGCTGCGTGCGGTAGATGTCGTACGTGCTGCCGTCGGTCGTCACCGAGCCGAGCCGCTGCGCGCCGGTGCTCGGGTTGTAGCTGCCGAAGTTCTCCACCACGTAGTACTCGATGAGCGGGTTGAGCGTCCACCCGTACAGCGCCAGGTAGCCGTTGCCGTTCACGTTGAACGTGCCGGAGTAGTTCACGGTGTGGCTGGAGCCGGGTTTCCAGCCCTTGCCGACGACGGTGTTGTTCATGTTGCTCCACTGGACGCTGTACGAGCCGCCGGCGCCCAGCTGCATGGTGACGTTGCCGGTGTCCTTCCAGTAGGAGAAGAAGTAGCCGTTGTGCGTGCCGGTGGTGTTGGCGGTGACGGTCCGGTCGGCCTCGGCGCTGGCGGTGCCGGTGGTCAGCGCGACCACGCCGGCGGCGACGAGCGCGACGCACGCCCCGCCGACCAGCAGGAGGCGTCTGGAATGGTTCATGCCTGCTCCCTTCGATGCAGTCAGCGCAAACTGTCGCCGAATGCGGGAGCGGGCTGTGGGATCGGGTATTTCGAAAGTTTGCGGCGGTCCTGAGCAGCGAAAACGGCCGCAGTACCGTGAAAGTTTCCGCAAAAGGCGTGGTGGGCGGTGACCGCCAAGACACCGCCCACCACGCCGGTCCAGAGGTGTCGCTAGGAGTCCTGCGCCTTGCCTGTCGTCACGCGGGCCAGGATCAGGGCGACGAGGATGATCAGGCCGTACACCGCCTGGATCCACTGCGCGGAGACGCCCGCGAGGGTCAGGATGTTGTTGATGAGGCCGAGGACGAGCACGCCGCACAGCGCGCCGAACAGGGTGCCCTTGCCGCCGTCCATGCTGACGCCGCCGATGACCGCCGCGGCGAAGACCGTGAAGATCATGCCCTGGCCCTGGGCGGCGGCGACGGAGCCGAGCCGGCCGGTCATCAGCAGGCCGGCGAGCGCGGCGAGGGTGCCGCCGACCATGAAGACGATCCAGATGACCCGGTCGCTGCGGATACCGGCGGCGCGGGCCGCGTCGACGTTGCCGCCGATCGCGTAGACGGCGCGGCCGTGGCGGAACCAGCCCAGCGCGGCGATGCCGATCGCGAACAGCAGCCCGCACAGCCAGATCGACAGCGGCAGCCCGAGCCACGTCGCGTTGCCCAGGTACAGCACCGACGGCGGCAGCTCGAACAGGTTCTGGCCGCCGGTGATGCCGATCTGCAGGCCGCGCAGCACGATGAGCATGCCGAGCGTGACGATGAACGCCGACAGGCCGAACCGCAGGATCAGCAGCCCGTTCAGCGCGCCGACCAGGAGCCCGACGAGCAGGATGATCGGCACCGCGAGCGCCGACGGCCACGACGTGCCCAGGCCGTTGCTGGCGGCCGGGATGACCAGCGCGACGCCGAGCGCGGGGGCGAGCCCGACGGTCGACTCCAGGGACAGGTCGAACCGGCCGCCGATGAGGATGATCGTCTCGGCGAGGACCAGCAGCGACAGCTCGGTCTGCTGCTGCAGGACGTTGACGATGTTGGCGCTGGACAGGAAGACGGGGTCGACGATCGCGCCGACGACGAGCAGGAGCAGGATGGCCGGGACGAGGGTGAGGTCCCGCATCCTGGCCAGGCGGATCCCGGACAGCCGGGCCGGGACTGTGGTCATCGGTTGACTCCTTCGACGGCGGCGACCACGTCGGTGTCGCTCCACCCGGCGGGCAGGGCCGCGACGACGCGGCCGTGGAACATGACGAGCACCCGGTCGCAGTGGCGCAGGTCGTCGAGCTCGTCGGAGACCATGAGCACCGCCGTGCCGGTGTCGGCGGCGGCCCGGACGGCGCCGAGCAGGGACTCCTTGGAGCGCACGTCGACGCCCGCGGTCGGGTTGATGAGGACGAGCACCGACGGTGCGGTGCTCAGGGCGCGGGCCAGCACGACCTTCTGGGCGTTGCCGCCCGACAGGCTGCTCACCGGCGCCGACGGGCCTTCCGCGTGGATGTCGTAGCGGTCGATGAACGACCGCGCGGTGTCCCGCAGCCGGCCGGGTGCGACGTAGCCGAACCGGCCGAACGACCCGGCGATCGGCAGCGTCGCGTTCTCCGCGATCGACAGCAGCGGGATGAGCCCCTCGCGGTGCCGGTCCTGGGGCACGAGCCCGATCCCGGCGGCGAGCGCGGCCGGCACGCTCCCCGGCGGCACCGGCGCGTCGCCGACGCTGACGGTCCCCGAGGTGGGGCGCCGCAGCCCGCCGACCGTTTCGGCGAGCGCGACCTTGCCGCTGCTGCCGGAGCCGGTGACGCCGACGATCTCCCCGGCGCGCACGTCGACGTCGATGCCGCTGTACGAGCCGTGCAGCGTCAGGTCCTTCAGGCCCAACGCGACACGGGTGTCGTCGCCGACGGGTGGGCGGGCCTCGACCTCGGTCAGACCGACCGCCTCACCGGTCATCGCGGCCACCAGTGCGTCGTGGTCCACGTCGGCCACCGGCGCCGTCAGTACGTGCCGCGCATCCCGCAGCACGGTCACGGTGTCGCAGACCGAGTAGATCTCCTGCAGGTGGTGCGAGATGAACAGCATGGTCACCCCGGTCGCGGACAGTGCCCGCAGCCGGCCGAAGAGCCGGTCGATCGCCGTCGCGTCGAGCCGGGCGGTCGGCTCGTCGAGGATGATGAAGCGGGCGCCCTGCGACAGCGCGCGGGCGATCTCGACGAGCTGCCGCTGCTCGACGCCGAGGTCGCCGGCGCGGGCGGCCGGGTCGACGTCGACGGCGTACTCCTGCAGCAGCTCCGCCGCCTTCCGCCGCAGCGCGCCCCAGCGGACCAGGCTGCCGTTGTCGCCGCCCTGGCGGTTGAGGAACAGGTTCTCGGCCACCGACAGGTCGGGGATGATGGTGGAGCGCTGGAAGACGCACGCGACGCGGCGCCGCCACGCGGACCGGTCCGCGACCGGCGGGGCCGGCTTGCCGTCGAAGGCGATCGCGCCCGCGTCGGGGCTCTGCAGGCCGGTGAGCAGCGACACGAGCGTCGACTTGCCGGCCCCGTTGCGGCCCACGAGCGCGTGGGTGCTGCCGGGCGCGATCGACATCGAGACGTCGTGCAGCGCTGTGGTGGCGCCGAAGCGCTTGCTCGTGTGGACGGCCTCCACCGCCGGGACGGTGGAGGCGCCGGTCGCGTCGGTCATCACTTGCCGATCTGGTTGCCCCACAACGCCGAGTCGTCGACGTTGTCCTTGGTGACGAGCGGGGCGGGCAGCTGGTCCTCCAGCAGACCCTCACGGACCTTGACGATGGTGCTGTCGTGGTCGGTCTTGCCGGGCTGGAACGTCTTGCCGTCCACCGCGGCCTTGGCGTAGAAGAGGGCGTACTTCGCGTACAGGTCGGCGGGCTGCGACACGGTCGCGTCGATCTCGCCCTTGCGGATCGCGTCGAACTCCTGCGGGATGCCGTCGTTGGACACGATGAAGATGTGCTTCGGGTCGCTCGGCGGCACGAGCAGGTTCTTGGTGCGCAGCAGCTGCAGCGTCGGGGCGAGGAACACGCCGCCGGCCTGCATGTAGATGCCATTGATGTCGGGGTGCTGGGCGAGGCGCGTCTGCAGCGCCGCGGACGCCTTCGCGCCCTCCCAGTCGGTGGGCTCGGCGAAGACGGTGATGCCCGGGAACTTGCTGGACATGCACTCCGCGAACGCCTCCGACCGGTCCCGGCCGTTGACGCTGGACAGCGAGCCCTGGAACTCGATCACCTTGCCCTTGCCACCGAGCTTGGTGCCGAGGAACTCGCAGGCCTTCTGCCCGTAGGCGCGGTTGTCGGCGCGGACCACCATGAAGACGTTGCCCTTGTCGGGGCGGGTGTCGACGGTGACGACCGGGATCTTCTTCTGCTCCAGCTGGGTGAGGGTCGTCGCGATCGCGCCGGTGTCCTGCGGCGCCATCACGATCGCCTTCGCGCCCTGGCTGGTGAGCGCCTGCGTGTTCGCGACGAGCTTGGCGATGTCGTTCTGCGAGTTCGTCGGCGTCATCAGGTTGATGCCGGAGTCCTTCGCGTACTGCGGGATGTACTTGGCGTAGGAGTTCCAGAAGTCGGAGTCGGCGCGGGGCAGGTCGACGGCGATCTGCCCGCCCTTGGCGTCGGTCTTGTCGGCGCTGGGCGTCGTGGACGAATCGCAGGCGGTGAGCGAGACGACCAGGGCGGTGGCCAGCAGGGCCGGTCGTAACAGCTTCATGGCGGATTCCTCAGGTTCCTTCAGGGGGTGTTCCAGACGGGGCCGTCCGGGAAGGCGTAGCGGGCCCGGCTCTCGGCCCGCATGGTGGAGCTGAACCCTGGCTGGAGGGGCGCCAGGTAGTGCCCCCGGTCCATGCGCACCGGGTCGGTGAAGTGTTCGTGCAGGTGGTCGACGTACTCGATGACCCGGTCGTGCATGGTCCGCGACACGGCGACGTAGTCGAACATCGACAGGTGCTGGACGAGCTCGCAGAGCCCGACCCCACCGGCGTGCGGGCAGACCGGCACGCCGAACTTCGCCGCGAGGAGCAGGATCGCGACGTTCTCGTTGACCCCGGCGACGCGGGCGGCGTCGAGCTGGACGAACGAGAGCGCGTTGAGCTGCAGCAGCTGCTTGAACATGACCCTGTTCTGCACGTGCTCCCCGGTCGCGACGGGGATCGGGGCGATCCTGCGCGCGATCTCGGCGTGCCCGACGACGTCGTCGGGGGAGGTGGGCTCCTCGACCCACCACGGGTCGAACGGCGCGAGCGCCCGGACCCAGTCGACCGCGGTCCCGACGTCCCACCGCTGGTTGGCGTCGACCGCGATCCGCACGTCGGGACCGCAGACCTCCCGGGCGATCCTCATCCTGCGCAGGTCGTCCTCGAGGTCGGCGCCGACCTTGAGCTTGATCTGCGTGAAGCCCGCGTCGAGCGCCTCGCGGCAGAGGGTGGCGAGCTTGGCGTCGTCGTAGCCGAGCCAGCCGGGTGACGTGGCATACGCGGGGTAGCCGCGCTGGAGCAGGGTCTGGATCCGCTCCTCCCGGCCGTCCTCGCCGCGGCGGAGCAGCTTCAGCGCCTCCTGGGGGGTGAGCGCGTCCGACAGGTACCGGAAGTCGACGAGGTCGACCAGCTCCTCGGCCGGCATCGACGACAGCAGCCGCCACAGCGGCAGCCCGGCCCGCTTCGCCTTCAGGTCCCACAGCGCGTTGACGACCGCGGAGATCGCCATGTGCATGACGCCCTTCTCCGGGCCGAGCCAGCGCAGCTGCGAGTCGTAGACGAGCTCGCGGTACAGGCCGCCGAGATCGTCGAGCACCTCCTTCACCAGACGTCCGACGAGATAGGGGGCGAGCGCCTCGATCGCGCGGGTCTGGACCTCGTTGCCGCGCCCGATGGTGAACGCGAACCCGTGCCCCTCGCCCTGCTCCGCCTTGCCGGCCCCGTCGTCGGTACGAATGACCACGTAGGCGGCCGAATAGTCCGGGTCGGGGTTCATCGCGTCGGAGCCGTCGAGCGCTCTGGAGGTCGGGAACCGTACGTCGTAGGTGTCCAGCGACACGAATCGGTTGGTCATGGCCCCTCCCTCTCTCCGGTACCGCAAGCCGTGCGAAGACATCCGATGTCTAGCAGGCTTCGCCACCGCTCTGCAAGGGCCAAAATCTTGGAGCCTGTCGCTTTTATTCGCGCGGACAGAAGTTCGGCACCCTTCTTGACGAACCGATACCTCCGATGTTCACTCAGTGTCGAGGGTTGTCCATGGTTCGATGAGCGGACCCACCGCTCGCAGACCTGCGGACGACACCCTGCAAGGCGACGCCGACGCTGAGCAGGGTAGGCACCCCGGTCGCGGAAGGCGCCTTCCGCGGCCGGCGTGCGCTGTCATGCTGCTCAGTGCCAGCTGCGCGCAGCATCCCGTCGCTTGCGCATGATCAAATCGCGGATCCGGCTGCCATGGCGACCGGATCCGCTATTCGATCAACTGGACGCCGCCCAGTCGGTTGGTTGCGTCGGTTCAGGCGGTGAAGAAGGCCCTCAGGACGGGGGCGAGGGCGGCGGCGTCGACGTTGTGGGGCTGGCCGTCGAGGAACTGTGCCTCGCCCGCCGGGAGGAGCGCGGCGAGGGCCGTCGCGGTGTCGCGCATGAACGGCATGTCCCTGCCGCCGGCCAGCACGAGGGTCGGCAGCGTCAGGTGCTTCGCGAGGTCGACCGGGAGCCGGTAGTCACCGAGGATGCGGGCGTCGTAGGCGAGCGTGTGCGCGAGCGCGACGGTCTCGGCCCAGAAGGGCTTTCGGTGCATGTCGGCGACGGCCTCCGGCGGCAGGCCGACGACCGTCGACATGAAGTACTCGACCGCGGCGTCGCGCCGGTCGTCGGCGACCATCGTCTCAAGCTGCTGGACGTGGTCCGGCGGTGGCGTCGGCATGCCTTCCGGCAGGTACGGCGGCTCCCACATCGCGAGCTTCGTGACCGGGAGGCCGGCGCTCGCCGCGAGCAACGCCAGGGCCGCGCCCGAGGACCCTCCGAACAGCCCGGCCTCGCCGCCGGCCGCGTCGATCACCGCCGCGATGTCCTCGACCTCGCGCTCGACCGCGTAGGGCTGCGTGTCGCCGCTGGGGCCACGGCCGCGGCGGTCGTAGTTCAGGACGGTGAAGTCGGGGGCGAGGTGCTCCCCCAGGGGAGACTTGTCCGAGCGATCGGAGGCCGACCCGGCGACCAGCACCACCGCCGGCCCCTGCCCGATCCGGTCGAACACGATCGTCGTGCCGTCCTTCGAGGTGATCTGTTCCATCGTCATCCCTCCTCGTCCGTTCCGACCCTACGAGGAGAACGGCCGGCCCGCTCGGTGCGGCGGCGGGCCGGGCGGCCGGGCGACGATCAGTAGTCGGCGTAGTCGGTGCCGGCGTCGGAGTAGGTGCCGTTGGAGTTCTGCACCTGCAGGACGGCGTGGGCGTGGGTGATGCTGGCGCTGGCCGGGGCGGCGAAGTAGACGATCCGGGAGTGCAGCGCGCCGTTGGGTGCGCAGAAGGTGCCGTCGTTGCGGCTGTTGACGAGGTTGTGGTTGGCGTCGTAGGACTCCAGCCGCATCCGGGCGCAGGTGCCGGAGGCGTTGTTGATGTACAGCGTGCCGGACAGGATCGCGCTCCGCAGGCCGTTGGTGTTGTCCCAGCCGAGGACGGCCCTGTTGAGCGGGGCGCCGATCATCCACGGGTCGGCGCCGAAGTCGAGCTCCTGCTCGGTGATCTTGATCGGGTCGGTGCTGACGAGGGCGGCGTGGGCCGGGACGCTGGACAGGCCGACCAGCAGGCCGGCGGTGGTGAGGACGACGAGCAGCTTCTGCAACATGACGGGCCCTTCGTGGACAAGCGCCGGTGGTGGCGCCCGTACACGGTGGACCGCCGACCTTCGGTATTCCTTGCACGAACCTTCGGTGGGCAGCGGGCAGCGGCGTGAGTCGATAACATCCGACCTTCACGACGAACGACGAACGACGAACGACGGGGGCTGTGGTGGCGGGGGACGGGCCGAACGTGTCGATCATCGAGTCGGCGCACCAGGACAGGCCGGGCGGGCGGCGGACGGTGCTGCTGGCGGCGGTCCTGGTCGTCGCCGCGGTCGTCGGCGTCGTGGTCTGGCGGTCCAGGGACACCGACCCGCCGAAGGGGACCGCCGCGCCCGCGGCGCGGGCCTCGGAGCTGTTCGCAGCGGACGGCACGACGCTGATCGCGCGGTTCGACACGGAGGACCCGCGGGAGAGCTGCCTGCGGGTGCCGGTGAACGACTGGGGCTTCATCTGCGACTCCGTCGTCACCTGGTGGCAGGGGCAGGAGGCGTTCGGGACCGAGAAGGCGGAGCGCACCGGCCGGCTGCGGCAGGGTGGGTACCGCATCGTCGGCTCGCTCGATCCGAAGCTGCAGGCCGCCGCCAAGCAGCGGGTCGACACGGTCGTGCCGGTCGCCGACCCGAACGTGTTCTCCGTCGCGTCGATCGAGCCCGGCACCGGGCTGATCCGGGCGATGGCCGTGAACAGGAACTTCCGCCGCGCGGCCGCCGCCGCGAGCACCGGCGTGCCGTCGGGCGACGGTCCGCCGGCGTGGCCGTACACGGGGCCGGACGCCACGGACTCGCTCGTCGCCGGCGACGAGAACATGCCCGGCACGCAGGCCGGCGCGCCGTTCATGATGTTCACCCTCGCCGCGGCGCTGGAGGGCGGGCTGACACTGGATCACGCGATCGACACGAAGAAGGTGTACCAGTCGAAGTTCCGCATCGACCCGCAGAGCCCGGCCGCCTGCAACGGCGGGTACTACTGCCCCACGAACGCCGGCGACAAGGCGTACCAGTCGGGGCGGCGGACCATGTGGGACGCGTTCGGGCACACGGTGGTGACCTACTTCGTGGAGCTGGAGGAGCGGATCGGCGTGGAGAAGGCGGTCGCCCTCGCGCAGCGCCTCGGCATCACCTTCCGCGCCAAGGAGGACCAGATGCTGGGCAAGAACAGCGCGACGTGGGGCGCGTTCACCCTCGGCGTCTCGGCGACCAGCACGCTGGACCTGGCCAACGCGTACGCCACCCTCGCCGCCGACGGCACCCACTGCGACCCGCTGCCCGCCGCCAAGGTCACCGACGCCACCGGCGCGCAGGTGCCCGGCGTCGGCCCGAACTGCGAGTCCGTGCTGCGCCCCGAGGTGGCCCGCGCCGCGATCGACGCCGCCCGCTGCCCGGTCGGCGACACGTCCGCGTTCGGCGACCGCTGCGGCGCCGGTGCCGTGCCGGCCACCACCGTCCGGGCCACCGTCGGCCGCCCGGTGGCCGGCCAGTCGGGCGTGATGGACAGCCGCCGCGCCTGCTCCGTCGTGATCACCGGACCCCAGCTGGCCACCGCCGGCATGATCGCGACCGCGCCGTGGGCCCGCACCGGCCAGGCCGGGATCCCCGCCGGCGTGCCCGAGGCAGCGATCGGCGCGGTCGCCGCGGTCCAGCACGACGGCCTCGCCCCGCTGCCGGTCCGCGACTTCACCGCCCCGCCGCGCGAGGTCGCGCTCGCCTAGCGCGCTTCGTGAGGGCGTCCAGGTCAGCCGGCGAGCTTCACGTCGATGACCGTCAGGTCCAGGTCGAGGTACACGACGATGGAGTGCTGCCCGAAGAGGCCGCCGTCGTCGAGGTACACCGTGACGTCCTCCTCGGTGACGTCGACGGCGGCCGGGGTGATGCGGGCGGTGAACGCCGGCTCGTCCAGCTCGGCGTCGTCCTGCCGCCAGGTGTCGTTGTACAGCTCCAGGCAGGCCTCGGCGACGGTGCGCCGCAGCGCGTGCGGCTCCAGGCGGCGCACGACGCCGGCCGCCGTGTCGAAGAGCGGGCTCTGGCCGTCGTCGACGCCGGCGATCGGCGTTAGGACGAGCGTCACCTCGTCCGTGCCGGCCAGCCGCACCGGGGACAACGCGCGCCACTCGAACGGCGACGCCTCGAACGCGCCGAGGTCGGGGTGGCGGTGCCGGCGGCGTACCATCCGGATCTCCCGGACGCCGTCGTCGTCCTGAGCGGTCCCGTCAGCGGCGAAGCCGTGCCGGCGGTAGAACGCCTGCGCGCGGGGGTTCGGGTCGGCCACCCACAGCGCCGCGGACTCGCCGGGGTCGAGGACCGCCTCCAGCAGGGCAGGCCCGGCGCCCGTGCCGTGGTCCTCCGCGTGCACGTAGAGCACGTACAGTTGCCGTGCCCACGCCGCCGCCGCGGGGTCCATCGGAGGGCCGGACATGGCGACGCCGATCAGCGAGCCGTCCCGCTCGGCGACGGCCACCCGGTTGCCGCGGTAGCGCTCGTCGGTCAGCGCCGCGGTCCAGAACCGCTCCCGGCGGGGCACGAGACCGGGGTCGTCGAGGACATCGTCCGGCATGAGCCCGCGGTACGTCTCCCGCCAGCACCGGACGATCACCCGCGCCATCTGCGCGACGTCCTCGACCCTGGCCGGGCGCACCGTCAGCGAGGAGCTCACGGTGCGCATCGTAGCCTCGGGCGCGCAGGAAGTAGCCTCAGGCGCGCAGGAACGTGAGGACGGCGAGGACGCGGCGGTGCTCGCGCTCGTGCTGGACCAGGCCGAGCTTGGTGAAGATGGACGTCACGTGCGCCTCGACGGTCTTGATCGCGAGGTGCAGGTCGGCGGCGACCGCCGCGTTCGACAGGCCCTGCGCCATCAGGGCGAGCACCGCGCGCTCGCGGTCGGTGAGGTCGTCGAGCGGGTCCCGTTCGCGGCGGCGGGCGACCAGCCTGGAGACGAGCTCCGGGTCGATGACGGTGTCGCCGTGCGCGACGCGGCGCAGGTCCACGGCGAACGCGGTCAGGTCCGACACCCGGTCCTTCAGCAGATACCCGACCCCGCCGTCGAACTCGGTGATGAGCCGCAGCGCGTGGTGCACCTCCAGGTACTGCGACAGCAGCATCAGCCCGACCCCCGGCGCCGACGCGCGGATCGCGGCCGCCGCCTCGATGCCCTCGGCGGCGAAGCCCGGCGGCATCCGCAGGTCGATCACCGCCACGTCCGGGGGAGCGGCGCGCACCTGCGCCAGCAGCGAGGCGACGTCACCCGCCTGACCGGTGACGGTGCAGCCGGCCTCGGTCAGGATGCGGGCCATGCCCTCGCGGAACAGGACGCCGTCGTCGGCGAGCATCACGTGCACGGGATCACCGTCCGCAGCCGGGTGCCGGCCGGTCCACTGTCGACGGTCAGCCGCGCGTCGAGGATCGCGAGCCGGTCCATGAGCCCCTCCAGGCCGCTGCCGGGGCGCACCGCCGCGCCGCCCGTGCCGTCGTCCGCCACCTCCACGACGAGACCCGCGGCGGTCAGCGAGACCGTCACCGAGACGACGGTGGCGCCGGAGTGCTTGGCGGCGTTCGTCAGGCCCTCGCTCACCACGAAGTACGCGGTCGCCTCCGCCTCGGCCGGCAGCCGCCGCCCCACCGACACGGTGAGCCGCACCGGCAGCGGCGAGCGGTCGGCGAGGAAGCCGGCCGCGGCCTCGAGGCCGTCCTGCGTGAGGACCGCCGGGTGCAGCCCGCGCGCCATCTCCCGCAGCTCGGCCGTCGCCTCCAGCAGTTGCTCGCGTACGGCGGAGGCCTGGGCGGCGACGTCGTCGGCGCCGGCGGCGGTCGCCGAGCGGACCACCCCGCCGAGCTCCATCGCGACCGTCACCAGGCGCTGCTGCGCGCCGTCGTGCAGGTCGCGTTCGAGCCGCCGCCGGGCGGCGTCACCGGCCGCGACCAGGCGCTGCGCGGTCGCCCGCAGCTCCAGCACCAGCCCCGCCTGCGCGGCCAGGTCACCGACGAGCCGCTGTTCGGCGGCCGACAGCGGCTCGCCGGGCGCCTTCGTCACGGTGAGCGCGCCGCGGAACCCGCCGTCATGCCGTACGGGCACCGCCACCAGGTCCTCCAGCCGCCGCGCCCCGTCCGGTACGGGCGATGCCGCGGGCCAGACCGACACCGCCCGCAGCGCGTCCGGCGGTCCCGTCCACAGGACGACCTCCCGGGCGCCCACCGCATCGGCGACGGTGGTGCAGATCCCGTCGAGCAGCCCGCCGGCGGGCGCCGTCAGGTGCGCCGACAGCCGGGCGAGCGCCTCGTAGGGGGTGGCGCGCCGCCCGTACACGAGCCGGTCCGCGACCCGCTGCACCCTGCGCCGCAACGGCTCGAACGCGACCGCGACCACCCCGGTGGCGACCAGTGACAGCAGCGTGCCGTGCCCGTCGACGAGCCGCCCCACGCCGGTCACGACGACGGCGTAGCCGGCGGTCACCGCCACGGCCATCGCGCCGAACACCAGCGACCGGTTGATGACGGGGTCGATGTCGTACAGGCGGTACTTGAGGATCGCCGCACCGGCCGCCGCCCCGATCAGCGGCGCGGTCAGCGCACCGGGCACGGGTGAGCGCCACACCGCGAGCCCGACGAGCATCACCGCCGCCGACACCGTCACCGCGTACACGAACCAGCGCAGCTGCCGCGCCTCGTCGCCGCGCGCCTGCCGCATCCGGACGACGACGCAGGCCACCCACGTCAGCTGCAGCAGCAGGTACCCGACCGGCCGCGCCACCCCGTAGAACGCCTCCGCCGCCGCGGCGCCCGGCAGGTGCAGCGGGTGCGCGGCGACGAGCCCGGTCCGCCCGTACTCGACCGGCCACAGCGCCGACACCGCCGACAGGACCAGCCCGACGGCGCCGAGCACGCCGACGACCGGCCGCCAGGCCCGCGACGGCAGCCGCCCGGTCGGGAAGCCCATCACCGTCACGCCGATCAGCACCAGGACGAGCGGCAGCGGCCACACCCCGCACCAGCCGACCCAGGACGCGCCGGGCAGCGGCCCCGGATGCAGCCCGTACTGGCGGCCGGCGTACATCACCGCGTGCGCGACGCCGGTGGCGACGAACAGCCGCCCCTCCGGGTTGCGCGGGCTGCGCCGCAGCACGAACAGCCCGACCGCCGTGAACGCCGCCGCGATCAGCCCGTTGTGCAGGTTCCCGACGTGCCAGCCGAGCGCGGCACCGCCGGCGACCAGCACGGCCGTCGCGGCACCCACCGCCGCTCTGCCCAGCGTCCCGTCGCGCGCCACGTCCACATCGTGCCAGCGCCGGCGCCCGACGGATGCAGGGTTAACCCGGCAATGTTCCAGGGCCGGCCCCGATGCCTCCCGATGGTGGTGGCGGCCACGGTACGGGTACCCGCTTCTCTCAGGAGTCCGACATGACCGTACGCCCCGCCACGCCCGTCGACCGCGTGCTGACCGCGGCACTGTTCGTCGCCCCGGTGATCTACCTGATCGCCGACGTCCTGTACGCCGTCCGCGGCTGGGACGACCCCCTCGCCGCCGTCTTCCACGTGCTCGGCGCCACCGCGTACATCCTGCTCATGCTGCGGCTCGTCGCCCTTGGCCGCGGCGCCCTTGCGGCCGTCCTGCTCGTCGTCGGCGCGCTCGGCGCCGCCGGCAACGTCGCCTACGGGTTCAACACCATCCACGTCTCCCTCGGCGACACCGATCTCGTCGACGCGTCCGGCGTCGCCACCCTGATCAAGCCGCTCGGCCTGTTCTTCCCCCTCACCCTCCTGCTCGGCGCCGCCGTCCTGCGCCGCACCCAGCCACTGTGGACGGTCGTCCTGCTCGCCGTCGCGTCCCTCGCCTGGCCCGTCGCGCACATCGCCAACATCGGCTGGCTCGCCGTCGCCGTCAACGCCGCCCTCGTCGCCACCTTCGCCGCCGTCGCGCTCCATACCCCCGCCGAGCACGGTGAGGCCTGAAGCACCGCCGACGCGGTCGCGACTCAGCCACTGCTTCATGGGTGCCGTCCGGTGTACCGCGGCGGCAAAGGCGTTTGCGGCGGCTCGCTCGGTGCCCGAGCATTGATCCATGCGGGCGATGCAGCGACCTTGGACCAACGGAGAGCTACTGGTCATGGTGGCCGTGGGATGGGTCGTCGGTGCGGGTCTGCTGCTGCTCGCCTGGCGCAGCGACGTGGAGGACGAGCGGCTGCGCACGGCGCCGCAGTGCACGCGGGAGCAGGAGTTCACGCCGGCGAGATGCCTGGCCGAGCTCGACGGGACGCTGGCCTCGGTCACGACGAGCCTCGCGCAGGTGGATGTCGCCGGGCGCCATCTGACGATGAGCACCAACGTCAAGTACCCGCCGAACGCGGGCGACCGTCCCGTCCGGGTGACGTTCTACCGGGGCGAGCCCATCCGCATCGAGGCGGACCACGTGCGGATCGAGACGGACGAGCGTCCGGCGGACGACCGCTGGATCTGCGTGCTTCTCGCCGCGCTCACGGTGGTCGGCAGCACCGGGACCGCCCTCGGCGCGCTCGCCCGGAGGAGATCGCCGGACGCCGCCTGAGCGGCGCGCATGTCCGCACCCCGCAGCCGGGTGGTGCGGCGGCGCTTCGCCCCGCGGGCCGGGCGGGCCGGTGCCCGGGTGCCGGGCGGTGCGGGCATGGCGCGGGACCAGACTGCCAGGGTGGCGATCATCGCGGCGTCGAGGGCCACCACGGCGCGTTCGACCAGGCCGAGCGCGGTGCCGGTCGCGGCGACGTGGCCGCCGTGGAGCAGGAACGCGGCGGCGAACGGGGCCGTGCACAGGATGGTGGCGGCGGCGAGGACACCGACCGTCCGGGCGTAGGCGCGCCATCGCCGGGACCTCCGGAAGCGCCACCAGAGCAGTCCGCACAGGGCCGGCAGGCTGGCGAAGTTGACGGCGGCGCAGAGCTTGTGGACCGTGCCGTACCAGGTGCCGTCGGAGCCGAGCGGGTCCTTGAGGAACACGGTCAGGCCCAGCAGGCTCGCGCACCAGATGACCAGCAGCGCCGTCACGAGCCGGCCGCGGAGCACGCCCTGCCGGACCATCGCGGCGCCGAGCAGGGCGGTGGCGGCGTTCGCGCTCAGCAGCGCGATCGCATACGGCAGCCCGACGTCCACGGAACGCAGCGGATACTCCGACAGGGTCTCGTGGACCGGGTCGACACCGCCGGAGCCCGGCAGGCAGTGCAGGACGACCAGCACGCCGACGGCCGTCGCGCCCAGGACGAGCTGCCGCCGTCCGCTTCGTGATCCCCGCTGCACGGGTACCAGCAAACCCGGCCCCACCCGGCCGGCGCAGTCCAGGCAGCAGGCCGGTTCCGTCGGGGGTTTGCCCTACCTTGCGGCACCCTTCGGTGGATTGACAGCCGGCGCGACGGTCCCCACGCTGATCGAGCACAGTCTGTAGTCGCGTTCGGGGGTCGCGCCTGATGCCATACCGTCACCGGGCGTACATCGCCGTCGTCGTGCTGCTTGCCGCCGTCCTGGTGTGGGTGGCGCCGCGGACGTCCCAGGGAAGCGCCCGCGCCGACGTGCTGGACGTGCTGTTCGTCGGCAACAGCCTGCTCGGCTCGTTCACCACCGCCACCGGCGAGGACACGCCTGCGCTGGTCCGGCGGCTCGCTTCGTCCGCCGGCCGTACCGCCGCCGTCACCGAAGTGATCCACTCCGGCTACACGCTGCGGCAGACCTGGGACGGCGGCCTCGTCGCGCGGGCGCTCGGCGGCGGCAGGCGCTACGACGTCATCGTCCTGCAGGAGTACAGCACGCTCGTCGCCACGAACCTGCCCGCGGCGAAAGGCACCCTGCTCAGCCTGTACGCACCGACCTTCCGCCGCACCCTGAAGCCCGGCGGCCGGGTCGTGCTGTTCAAGAACTGGGCCCTGGTCGACCCCGCCCCGTTCCCGTCCCGCGCCGCGGCCAAGACGGCGATCGACACCAACTACGCGGCCCTGTCAGCCGCCCTGCCCACCCCGAACGTGGTGGCCCCGATCGCCGACGCGTTCGAGACACTGATCGCCACCCACGGCGCCCCGTTCCTCATCGACCCCGACGGCAAGCACCCCAACGACACCGCCCGCTACCTGGACGCCGTCACCCTCTACGGCATCGTCTTCCGCGACTCACCCCGCGACCTCGCCGACCTGTACCTGCCCGCCCCGGTCGCCGCCGAACTCCGCTCCGTCGCCGCCGCCGCGCTCGGCTACTGAGCCGCCACACTCCCCGACGCCGGCGCCGTGGGCGTGAGAAGGTGGGGTATGCCGTTGGGTGCGTACCCTGTCAGGACGTCGGTCGCCGTGTCGGACATCGAGCGGGCGGTGGCGTTCTACGAGGGCAGGCTGGGGCTGCGGGCGGTGTGGTCCGGGCCCAGTGCGCACATCGCGGGCGGCAGCCGGGTCTACGAGTCCGGGGGCGGGCCGGCGTTGAACGTGTACCAGTCGGCCACCGCCGGGCAGACGTCGGCGACCCTCGCCACCTGGTACGTCGACGACATCGACCAGGTCGTCGACGAGCTCGTCGCGGCCGGTGTCGAGCTCAGCCGCTACGAGCAGTACGAGCAGGACGCCAAGGGGATCACCGCGCGGGCCGGCGGCGGGAGGATCGCCTGGTTCCGGGACCCGGACGGCAACACCTTCGCCGTCGAGGCGGACGCCTGACCCTTCGCGCGGCAACGCTCAAGCCGGGCGCCGCGCGGCCGATTGGCGGGGCAAGGGGGTGTTGGGATGGTTCGGAACCTTCCGATCGCCGGGAAGCTGGCGTCGACGGTGGCCGTGGTGTGCGTGCTGCTCGTCGCGGTGGGGATGCTCGGGGTCAGCCAGCTCGGCGCCGCCCAGGACCGGCTGCGCGGCATGTACAGCGACAATCTGCAGGACATCGCCGACCTCGACGCCGTCGCGCTGCACTTCCTGATGGTGCAGAACCACGTCGCGAACCTGGCGATGGTCACCTCCGACGCCGACCGGCAGGCCGCGCTCGCCTCGATCGACGAGGCCAACGCCTCGCTGGACAAGGCGTGGGACGAGTTCAAGGTGCTGCCGGCGGCGGGTGACCCGGCCGACCACACCCGGTTCGAGGAGGCCCTCTCCGGCTACCGCGCGCTGCTCGAGCAGGAGGTGCTGCCGCTGGCGAAGGTCGCCGACGCGGACCTGGAGCAGCTCACCGCGCTGCGCAAGACGAAGGCCGACCCGCTCCTCGCGGCCGGCCAGCAGGCGCTGGACCGGCTCGACGCGGCCGTCGACGCCAAGGCCCGGGACACCCTCGCGACGTCGCAGCGCGCGTACGACCGCTCCCGGGCACTCATCGCCGGGATGATCGTGGCGGCGGTGCTGCTGGCCGCGGCCCTCGTGTGGGCCATCAGCCGGATGATCGCCAGGCCGTTGCGCGCCACGGTCGGCGTCCTGGAGTCGATGGCCGAGGGCGACCTCGGCGGCCGGCTCGACGTGGCCGGCCGGGACGAGGTCGGCCGGATGGGCGCCGCGCTCAACCGTGGCCTCGAGCGCCTCGGCGAGTCGCTGCGCGGGGTGGACGAGCTCGTCGGGCGGGTCTCCTCCGCGTCGGAGCGGCTCAGCCAGGCCGCCGGCGGCATGAGCGGCAGCGCCGAGCGGTCGGCGGTCGAGGCCCGGGCCGCGTCCCGCGAGACGGACCAGATCAGCCAGGACATCGGTTCGGTCGCCACGGGCTCCGAGGAGATCGGAGCCTCGATCCGGGAGATCGCCCGTAGCACCTCCGACGCGGCCGGGACCGCCGACCGGGCCGTCCGGGACGCCGCCGAGGCCGCGGGCGTGCTGCACCGCCTGGGCCAGTCGTCCGGGGAGATCGAGACCGTGGTCAAGCTCATCACGTCGATCGCGGAGCAGACCAACCTGCTCGCCCTGAACGCGACCATCGAGGCGGCGCGGGCCGGCGACGCGGGCAAGGGCTTCGCCGTCGTCGCCACCGAGGTGAAGGACCTGGCCCAGGAGACGGCCCGGGCCACCGAGGACATCGCCCAGCGGGTGGCGGCGATCCAGCGCGACTCGACCGCCGCGGTCACCGCCATCGAGCAGATCAGCGGCGTCATCACCACCATCCGCGACGCCCAGACGAGCATCGCGGCGGCGGTCGAGGAGCAGTCCGCGACGACGAACGAGATGAACCGCACGGTGAGCCAGGTCGCCGGCCGCGCCCACCAGATCAACGCCAACGTCACCAGCGTGGCCACCGTCGCCGACGAGACCACCGGCGTCGCCCAGGGCACGGCGGACACGGCCGCGGAGCTCAACGGCATCGCCGGCGACCTGCGCCGCACGGTGTCCGTGTTCAGGTATTGACCAACGTCACAGCAAGCCGATCCGCCGACCAGCGTCACAGCAAGCCACATCCGCTGACCAACGTCACAGCAAGCCGTATCCGCTGACCGGCGTCACAACTGGGCGATCGCGGCCTGGAGGAACGCGTCGCGTCGCGACGTCGCATGCGGGCTGTAGAGCGCCGTCGGCGTGTTGAGGGCGGCCACGGCGTCCCAGTACGGGACGTCGGCGGCGCGCGTCCCGTCGGCGCGTTCCCAGCCCTCCAGGACAAGCCGGGGCGCGTCGTCGTCGTACAGGATGGCGACCTGTTTGCGCAGCTCGCCGAGGTCGACGCCAGGAGAGCCGGCGCCGGCGGTCTTCCAGTCGATCAGCGCCCGCACCGCGGAACCCACGACGATCGTGTTGCCGGGCCAGACGTCGCCGTGGACGAAGACCGCCGGCCCACCGGGTGCCGGGAGCACCCGTACCACGGCATCGGCCCGCAGCAGCAGCGGCGTCGCCGGCATCCGGCCCGCCCGGCGGTCGGCCGCGAAGTCGTCGACCGCGATCGGCCGCGGCCGCAACGGCAGCCGCGGCAGCGGGTCCAGGGCGACGGCGTGCACCCGGGCGAGCGCGGCGCCCGCCGCCCGGAGCAGCTCGGCGGAGCACGCGGCGGGCCAGGTGCTCGTCCCGGCCACGACGGTCTCCAAGGTCCGCGGCGCGGGACCGTCCAGTGACGCCGCGAGCAGCCGGGGCGCCGGCAGGCCGTGCCGCTCCGCGACGGTCAGCGCCGCCGCGTTCGTCGCGATCTGCTCGGCGGTGATCCGGCTGCTCGGGCACCGCAGCACCAGCGCGGACGCCGGTGCCACATCGATCCACCAGGGGCTCTCGCCGCCGTGCAGCGACCGCACGGCCCGGATCGCCTGACGACCGTCCAGCTGCGCCTCGACCCAGGCGAGGAGTTCATTCCCGCACCGGACAACTCTGATCCGGCCGCGGGGAGCTGTCAACCTCGGCCGGTCAGACGCAGACCCAGCAGTACAGGCGCTCGCCGCGGCCGAGGGCCTCGCGCGCGAGGATCGCCAGCTCGCCCAGGAAGACCGTCAGCGGCTCCACGTCGTCGTCGCCGCCGAGCTCCTCCGTCCGCGCCCAGGCCGCGGCGGCCCGCGCCAGCTCGTCGGGGGAGCACCGGGCCAGGGCCTGCTGCAGCTCGTCGGTCACGGTCACCACCATCCGCTCGCCGTCGTCGGCCGACGCGATGTCGGCGCCGGCGCGCGGGCCTTCGACGATGTCGTCGTAGGCGACCCCGGTGATCAGCTCCTCCAGGGTCGCCAGGGTGACGATCGGGTCGAGGCCCTTCACCTCCAGGACCTGGAACCCGTGCTCGCCCCAGCGGACCCGCGGGGTCCGCAGCTCCTGGAGGGCGGCCATGTCCCCGGCGCGGACCCGGTCCATCAGCCCCGGCACGGCGGGCAGCGGACCGCCCGGGCCGGCGGGCAGGTCGAGGACCGTGGCCGCCCGCTCGTCCGACCCGGCGGCGAAGTAGTCGTACATGACGCCCATCGGGCGATCATGTCAAGGCGGTCCCCGGCCGGGCATACCGGGTGAGGACCGCGGCGCCGACCTGCTCGACCGACACGGTCTCCAGGTAGGTGGGCGGGCCGTCGGAGGGGAAGAGCCGCCGGCCGGTGCCGAGCACGGTCGGGAAGGTCAGCAGCCGGTACTCGTCGACCAGGTCCGCCGCCATCAGCGTGTGCACGACGCTCAGGCTCCCGGTGACGACGATGTCCCGCTGCTCCTGCTTGACGGCGGCGACGAGGTCGCCTTCCAGGACCCGCGAGTTGGGCCAGGCGGTGGTGTCTTCGAGGGTACTGGTGGCGACCAGCTTCGGCACGGCGTTCATCCGCTGGGAGAACGGGTCGTCGCGCTTGGGCCAGAGCGTGGAGAACAGCTGCCACGTGGTGCGGCCGAGCAGCATGACCCCGTCGTCCAGCAGCGGCCCGAGGCGGAACTTGTCGCCGGCGACGGACGCGGGGCCGTGCCGGAACGCCCAGCCGCCCGCCGGGGTGCCGCCGGACCCGTCCGGGTCGGACACGATTCCGTCGAGGGTGATGAACTCGATGACGATGACGCTCATGATGGTCCCTTCTGTCGGTGCTCACCCGTACATACCGGCGGCACCGGCGGAACTCATCGCACCTTCGGCAGATTGAACAATTCGAGCACGGCCGGGTCGGCGAACGTGACGTTGTGGGCGACCCGACCGTCGACGACGGTGAGGACCTGCAGCGTGTGCAGGTGGTGTACGCCGTCGGCCTGCGGCGCGTACGCGGCGACCGCCGGCTGGCCGTTGGCGGTCAGCGGCGTCATGACCCAGCCGGTGCCACGCATCTGGAAGACCCGCTCGATGAACCGCCCGTAGTTCCGGCGCCCGCGGTACCACAGCGGCACCGGCGGCATCTCCAGCACGGCGTCGTCGGTCAGCAGCCGCACCAGCGCGGACACGTCGGCGGCCTCGAACGCCCGGACGTACTGGTCGACGGCCCCGCGGACCTTGGCGTCGCCGGGTTCGGCGACCACGCCGGGGTCGCACGCGGCGACCGCCGCCCGGGCGCGCTGCAGGGCGCTGTTGACCGCCGGCACCGTGGTGTCCAGCTGCTCGGCGACCTCCGCGGCGCTGAACTGCAGGACTTCGCGGAGCACGAGCGCGGCCCGCTGGCGTGCCGACAGGGTCTGCATCGCCGCGATCAGCGCCAGCCGCAGGTCGGTGCGGGCGTCGGCGTCGAACCGCGCGTCGGGAAACGGCTGGAGCCACGGGATGTCGGTCGCGGGCGTGAGCGGCGCGCCGGGGTCGTCGCTCGGCGCGCCCAGCCCTGACGGCAGCGGCCGCCGCGCCCGCCCTTCGAGGGCGGTCAGGCACACGTTCGTGGCGATGCGGAACAGCCACGTCCGCACCGACGCGCGGTCGCTGTCGTACCGGTCGCGCGCGTTCCAGGCCCGCAGCAACGTCTCCTGCACCAGGTCCTCGGCGTCGTGGAACGACCCCAGCATCCGGTAGCAGTACGCGGTCAGCTCACCCCGGTGCAGGTCCAGTTCCACGCCGCCCATCCTGCCGCACGCGCCCGCTGCCATCATGACCGGATGGAAACGCGGCTGCTCTTCGTGCGACACGGCGAGTCGGTGCACAAGACGGCCGGGGTCGTCGGCGGGCCGAACGGCTGCCAGGGCCTGACGGAGGCCGGCCACGGGCAGGCCCGCCTCCTCGCGGAGCGCCTCCGCGAGGAGGTCGCCGGTCCGGTCGCCGTGTACTCGTCGGTGCTGCGCCGGGCCGTGGAGACGGCGGAGCCGATCGCCGCGGCGTTCGCCGCCGTCCCGGAGCAGCACTGCGGGCTGTGCACCTGGCATACGCCGTCCTACGCCGACGGCATGCCGATGCGCGAGTTCCACGCTGCGCACGGGGTGCCCGGCGGTGGCGTGTTCCGCCCGTCCCAGGAGGGCAACGAGACGTGGGCCGAGCTGATCGCCCGCACCGGCCGCGCGATCCTGGACATCGCGCACCTGCGCCGCGGCGGCACCGCGATCCTGGTCGGCCACGCCGAGACGGTGGAGAGCTCCTTCCACGCCCTCGCCGCCCGGCCGCTCGACCGGGCGTTCGACCTGGCGGTGGCGCCGGCGTCGGTCACCGAGTGGACGACCGGCGGCGACCCGACGGCCTGGCCCGCGCCCCGCTGGACGCTGCACCGCTGCAACGACGTCCGCTGACCTCACGTGGGCGCCGAGGGGCCCCGAGCCGGGAGCCCGGGGCCGCCTGACGATGCTCATGCCGCTTCGAGGGCCTGCTCGGCGCGCTCCGGGCTGCCCTCGGCGAGGCCGCGGTCGATGGCGCGGCGGGAGGCGAGCCACAGCACGACACCGGCGAGCAGGACGGTGACCTCGGTGACGGTGAGGGCCCAGATGATGCCGGGCAGGCCGAACCAGAGGTTGCCGAGCAGCACGACGGGCACGAAGAGGATGCCCTGCGTCATCGACATCACCGTCGCCGCGACGGCCCGGCCGGTCGCCTGGAACAGCGACGTGAGGAGGCCGGTGAAGCCGTTGGCGACCATGGCGACGAGCTGCGCGGTGAGGATCGTGAGGCCGGTGGTGAGGACCGAGCGGTCGGCCACGAACGCGGTGAACACCTGCTCGCGGAGCAGGAACACGATCGCCGAGAAGGTCACGGCGATGCCGCCGACGGTGATCGCGGAGCCGCGCAGCGCGGCGGTGAGACGCTGCCGGTCGCCCTTGCCGTAGGCGTACGCGAGCAGCGGCAGCACCCCGAGCGTCACACCCATGACGAGGAACTCCGGGACCTGCGCGATGCGGACCGCGACGCCCATCGCGGCGAGGGGACCGTCGCCGTAGGCGGCCGCGAGGTTGTTGAGCACCAGCGACGTGACGATCAGGAACGCGGACTGCAGCAGGGTGCCGACGCCCACCCCGAGGACCGGCGCCACGACGGTGCGGGCGAGCGTGAACCAGCGCGGTGCGATGCGCATGTGCTCGCTGTTGCGGTGCAGCCAGGTCGCGAAGTACGCGATGACGCCGACGTTGGCCAGGCCCATCGCCAGGGCCGCCCCGGCGACGCCCCAGTGCAGGACGAGGATGAACAGCACGTCGAAGGCGAGGTTCGCGACCGTGGACGCGATCAGGCCGGTCATCACCTGCCGAGCGGCGCCTTCCGCCCGCACGAGCTGCTCGAGGCACACGGCGGCGGCGAGGACGGGGACGAACGCGAGCATCACCCCGACGTAGGCCTTCGTCGCCGGGACGGCCGCGGCGTCCGCGCCGAGCAGCGACACGAGCGGGTCCAGCAGGGCCAGGCCGAGCCCGCCGGACACGGCGCCGACGATGACGGAGCCCCAGACCGAGAACGACGCGACGTGCCGGATCCCGCCGGCCTTCGCGGGGTCGTGCTCGGCGGCGCCGAGCAGCCGGGAGACGAGGGCGCCGCCGCCGACGCCGAACACGTTGCCGACCGCCATGACCAGGCCGAGGATCGGTGCGCCGTACGTGAGCGCGGCCAGCAGTGCGGTGTCGTGGAGCATGCCGATGAAGCCGGCGTTGACGAGGTTGTAGACGGCGGTGACGATCATCGCGGCGGCCATCGGCACGCACAGGTGCACGAGGGCGCGGACGATCGGCGCGGTCGACAGGTACCAGCGGTTGGTGCCGGCGGCGTCGGTGGCCACCGGGGATTCGAGGGTCGCGCTGCTCATGGGACCGCTCCTTTCCGGGCAGGCTTGAGCACGCGCCGGCGTCCGCCGGCACGGTGACAGGTTTGTGGGCACGCCGACGGAACCGCCGGCGCGGTGCGGGTTGATCCGCGCGCCGACGGAGCCGTCGACGCGGGTGAGGGGTTGCTGGGTGGCCTACGGCCTGGTCACGACCGCGTGGGTTGCGGCAGCTCCGAGGTGATCTTCGTGAGCAGGGCGTGCAGGGTGGCCCGCTCCGCCTGGTCCAGCGGCGCGAGGATCGTCGCCTCGGCCGCGGCCATCGCGGTGTCGAACCCGGAGATCAGCTCGGCGCCCGCCGCGGTGGCGTAGACGCGCTTGCTGCGCTCGTTGCCGGGCTCCGTCCGGCGCTCGACCAGCTCCCGGCGCTCGAGCCCCTGGAGGAGACTCGTGACGCTCGCGGCACTGGTACGGGTGATCTCGGCGATGTCACGCTGGATCGCGCCGGGGTGCTGGACCAGGTAGCCGAGCACGAAGCTCTGCTCGTGGCTGAGCTCGCGGGCCCGGATCCAGTCCTCGCCGGCCTTCCGCTGCGCCCAACCGATCCAGCGGAGCAGGTCGAGGGTCGTGGTGAGCTCCGGCGCGTCCATGATGAGAACTCTAAAAGTTAGAGGTCTAACAGTCAAGGCTCGAACTAAGCGGGCGGCAGGATGCCGCGGGCCATGGCGGTGGTGACCGCCGCGGTGCGGTCCTTCACGCCCAGCTTGTCGAAGATGCGCATGACGTGGCTCTTTACCAGGGCGGCGAGCACCCCGCTGAGCGCGACGACGATCCCGGCCGTCCCGGCGACCGCGTGCCGGGTCGGCAGCATCGCCCACACGTGCGGGAACAGCACGGCCAGCAGCGCCCCGGCCGGGGGCGCCGCCGCGAACGCCGCGGTGGCGAGGCCGCCCGCCACCGCCACGTAGCGCCAGCCGCCGGTGGAGCGGGGCAGCCGCAACCGCTTCGCCCCGACCGCCGCGTACCAGCCGGCGAGGGCCGCGAGCAGCGCCACGCCGAGCACCCGCCGCCCGGCCCCGAGCTCACCGTCGACCGCCACCAGCCCGGCGGCGAGCACGTCCAGCAGCGCGAACGCCGCGTGCCACCGCCCGGCGAGCCGGTACCACTCGTGCTGCCCCGGATCGACGCCGCCCATTGCGGCCGCCGGGGGATGGACGGCGATCATCCGGACAGCATCCCGCACCACGGAGGTCGCCCGCATCCAACTGTCGTCGGAGTCGCGGTGCCCTCGACCGGTGGCAGCGCGGCGGCGGCCGGCTCGTTCACGATCACGGGTATGAATCCCCGGATGTCGATGAACATCATGCTGGTCCTGTCCGTTTGCTACGGCGCCGCGATCGCGATCCTCGCGTTCCTCGACTCCGGCGGCCTGGCCACGTTCGCCGTCGTCGGCGCCATCGTGCTCGGCGTGCTGTGGACGGCCCGCGGTTTCCTCACCCGGTCGGGGCGCACCGGCTGAAGGCCGGGCAGGGGCCCGCGCGGCCGGCGCGGGCCCCTGCCGGTGACGGTCAGGGCGTGACGAGGTCGAACCTCTCCCACTGCCCGATCGCGGTGCGGTTGGCGATCAGCGCGGCCGCCCCCGCGTTCTCCGCGCACACGTAGCGGCCGTTGACGTTCGCCCGCAGGCTGAACGAGCCGTCGCCGTTGTTGAGCAGCTGGAACGACTCCCATGCGCCCGCCGTCGCCCGGTTCGCGACCAGCGGCGCGGCGCCCGCGTTCTCGGCGCAGACGAACAGGCCGTTCCTGGCCCGCAGCGCGACGTTGCCACCGCCGAGCGGGACCTGCTCGAACGGCTCCCACGCCGTCGCGCTCGCGATCAGCGTCCCGGTGGCCGCGGTGACGAACCGGCCGTTCGCCCTTGCACGCAGGCCGATGCCGCCACCCGTACCGGGGACGAAACGATCGACCCAGTACTTGGTACGGGTCAGGTACGCCGTCTCCGCCGCGGTGCCGGTGAGACCGTACGCACCCGAGTAGGTGAGGTACCCGTACCCCGACGGCGGGTTCGACGACGCGGGTTCGATCGACGACCCCTCGTGCCACTCGTTGAACGACGTGATCGACACCCACGACGGCGCGCCGCCCTGGGTGAGGGCGTTGTTCCAGGCCCGGTCGTAGGCGGCGCCGTTGTCGCGGCCCAGCGTCGGCGTCGTGTTGCCCGGCACGGCCCGGTCGTCGATGTAGCCGGGCGCGACCGACGGCGCCCACACCAGGCCGTTCGCGCGGCAGTACGCGTTCGCGTTCGCCCACCCCGGCGCGGTCGCCGCGGCGATCCCGTCGTAGGTGTACATCCCGCCGAAGTGCGCGACCTTGCTCGTGTCGGTCGTCTGCGCGAGGACGATCGAGGAGCCCCGCACCTGGTCCAGCGCGGTCCAGTCGGCGATGCGCAGGCTCTCGAACACGTAGTACGCGCCGCGGTTGCCGTGTGCCGTGTCGCGGTAGAACGCGGCGTGCGACCCGTACCGGGCGATGATGAAGTTGATGTCGGCGACGGTCGACGCGGCGGTCCGGCCGGAGTACGGCTCCAGGTGCCAGGCGACCTTCAGCCCGTTCCTGGCGGCGGCGTCGAGGATCAGCGGCACCAGGTTGTCCTCGTAGGAGCCCTGCCCCCACCAGCTGGTCACGACGACGCCGATGCCGGCGGCCGCGATCCACGCCATGTGCTGCTCGACGACGGCGGCGTCCCCGGAGTTGTACGCGCCGCGCACCGGGTAGTAGTTCGCGCCGAGATCCTGCGGCGGCGTGTGCCCGCCCTGGTCCCAGTGCCGGTAGGTCCCGTACCACGGGTAGTAGAAGACGTGCACGTTGGGCGCGGGCCCGGCGGCGGCCGAGGCGCCGCGCGGGGCGAGCGGAAGCACGGAGAGGCCCAGCGCCGTGGCGGAGGCGCCGAGCAACCCGCGTCGGGTCAGATGCATGCAGTTGTGTCCCTTCCGGGGAAGCGGGGCGGGCTGGCGGGCCCGCCCCGCTGCGGGGTCAGGAGAGCAGGAACTTCTCCCACGGACCGATCGCGTCACGGTTGGCGATGAGAGCGGCGGCACCGGCGTTCTCCGCGACGACGTACTTGTTGTTGACGGTCGCCTGCAGGCTGACGGTGCCGTCGGCGTTGCGGATCAGGCGGAACGTCTCCCACGAACCGGCCGTGGCACGGTTCGCGACGAGCGGGTTGGCGCCCGCGTTTTCCGCGCACACGAACTGGCCGTTGACCTTCGCCTTCAGCGCGACGTTGCCGCCGCCGAGGTCGACGACCTCGAACTGCTGCGCCGTCCCGACCGTCGTCGAGTTCGCGATCAACGGGCTGGAACCGGCGGTCACGTAGCGGCTGTTGACCTGCGCCATCAGCGACTGCCCACCGGCCGGCGGCGTACCGCCGGTGATGATCCGCAGGGCGTCGATCATGCCGACCGACGTCGTCTTGTTCACGACGCGGATGGTGTGGGTGCCGTTCGTCAGACCGGTCTTGCTGTACACCACCTGCTGCGCCTGGCGGGCGCCGGCGACGTACAGGTTGACGTTCGTCTGGAGCGTGCCGTCGATGTAGACGTCCATGTTGCCCATGTCGCTGAACCGCTCCGACAGCAGCTCGACGCCCGTGCCCGTGAACGTGTAGCTGGCGGCGGCGCCGACGGTCGTCGAGTGGTGCGTGTCGTCGTTGTAGTCGCCGTACCCGCGGCCGGTCGTGAGGTGCCAGTTCGCGTCGTAGGTCAGCGCCGTGTTGTTGACGAGGCCGGGGGTGCCGGCGCCGCCCGTGCCGAGCGTGGACGCGGTGCCCGACAGCGCCTTGACCCCGTTGTTGGCGGTGCCCGACAGCGACGTCGAGCTGTAGGAGGTCAGCGGCTTCGCGGTCCGCTCGACGATGTACACGGTGTTGGCGGCGGTACCGAAGGTGACCTCGCCGGACGTCGTGGTCGCGAGGACCGCGTTGTCGGAGGCGCGCCGCACCCGGATCTCGGCGGTGCCCCACGGGTTCACCACCCGGGCCTGCTTGCCGTAGAGGCTCTTCAGGCCGACGTACTTCGTCTCGTTGCCCTCCCGCTCCGAGCTGACCAGGAACCCGTCCTTCGCCAGCAGCGTGAACCTGCCGACGAAGTTCGTGTCGTTCGGCGCCGCGGGGAACACCCGGATCTTGTCGTTGTACGACTGCAGCAGCGTCTCGTTCATCGCCGCGAGGTGCACGCCGAGGTACTCGAACACGCCGTTGGTGTTGTTGGTCATGCCGTTGGGGTAGTTCTGGTAGCGCTGCAGCATCAGCTTCATGCCCTGCAGCGCCTGGTCGCCGAGGCCGAGCCGGGCGGCCTGCACCGCGTCGTTGGCCCACACGTTGCTGTACGGGTTCGGCCGCGTGTTCCAGCTGTTGAGCGCGGTCTGGAAGTCGGGCGCGCCGATGCCGGTCAGGTCGTAGGGCCAGATCAGCTCCGACGTGACGTTCTCACCGTTGCGCTGCTGCGCGGGTGCCGGCGGGTCGTGCGGCAGCCACGCGCCGTTGCTGGTCTTGTACGGCTCGATGCGGTCCAGCACGTTCTGCCAGCCTGCCCGCAGCCCCGCGTCGAGGCCGAGCTGGTTGCTGACCTGGATCGTGAGCGGGAAGATCAGCCGTACCGCGGCCAGGTCCGTGATCGCGTTCTTCACGTCCCAGTACGTCTCGTGCGCGTTGGACGTCGCCATGTAGTAGCGGCCGGTGCCGGAGTCGTAGCTCAGCTTCGACTGGTAGAACTTCACCACCTCCCGCATGTACGGGTAGGCGGTGTTCTGCAGGTAGCCGGTGTCGTTGGTGTACCGGTACTGCAGGTACATGTTGTAGGCGGCCTCGGTGCCGGTGGAGTAGATGTCGTTGACGTAGTCGCTGTTGATGGTGCCGCGCGCGTTGCCGTCCCAGCCCATCGTCTCCGGCACCCACAGCCCGTCGATCGCGTACCTGGTCTGCGTGTAGGCCTTCAACGCGGCGAGGTTCCGGCTGTACAGGCGGTTCTCGGTGGCGAACAGGTCGGCGTGGTTCGAGGCGAGGAACGAGTTGTAGACGTCCCGCTGGTTCCAGAACCAGTACCCGTTGCTCCACTTGGTGCGGTCCTCGGTCGCCCGGAACACGCCGTTGATGAAGTGCATCGGGTAGTTGCCGTACCCACCGGCGGCGATCATGTACGTCGACAGGTAGTACACGTTCTCCAGGTAGTCGCCCGTACCCGCCGCGCCGGAGTACTGGACGAACGACTTCGCCCAGAACGCGTGCCACCAGTCGAGGTAGTTGTTCAGGTTGGTGAGGTACCCCGTGCTCTTGGCCGCGGCGAGCTGGTTGCGCGCCTGCGTGACGGAGTTGGCGCCGGGGGAGTTGACCCGGCTCGCCGCGGTGAACCAGATCGTGTAGTTCGCCGTCGGCGTGATGTTCAGCCGTACCCGCGTGCCGTTGACGACCTGCGTCGTGTACGCGGCGCCCTCGACCGTCGCCGCGAGGGTGTAGCCGAAGTTGTTCGGGTCGTTCTGGCCGCGGCTGAACCCGGCGGCCGTCGCGTCGGCGAACGTGCTCACCTGCTTCCACGTGTCCAGGTTCGGCACGTCGGCGCTGTTGGTGACGCTCGCCGGGTCCCACATGCTCAGGTCGAGGGTGGTCGTGCCGAGCCCGGTGCGGCCGTCCTCGACGTGCACGCCCATCACCTCGGACCCGGGCACGCCGATGATCGTGACGGTGCGGTTGTTGTCGTACTTCGTGGTCAGCGTGCCGTCGTACAGCGACAACCGCTGCTGATACGAGCTCGAACCGGCGTCGAGGGCCGGGCTGGTGTTGAGGTTCACCAGGCCCGCCGCGAACGCCGACTGCGGCGACAGGTCCACGCCGGAGACCTGCATCGTGAGCCCGTTGGCGTTCCAGACCATCGCGCCGGTCTTGCCGTTGCCGACGGTGAGCCCGTACAGCGGGTTGGTCTGGGGGCTGTTGTAGACGATGTCGTGCTTGCTCAGGTACGAGCCGTAGTTCACGTCGAGCGCGCCGGTGCCGGGGTTGAACACCTCGTCGGTGGTCGACGCCGTCGCGCTCTGTCCATGGATCATGGTGATGAACGTGCCCATCAAGGCGGTGGCGGCCGCCAGCAGGGCGAGTCGGCGGGGCTTGCCCACAGGAACTCTCCTTCGCATACGTGGAGCGGGAGCCTCGCGCCGTCGAGTCTCGTGTGACAAGCAGTTAACATTGGACGTCTGTCTTCGTCAATGCCTGCCTGGTCTCTACTTCGTCCGAGACTATCCGTGATCTACGGCTTCCCGCTGCCAGATACGTAGGATGACTCCTTCAGTCCGTGGTGCCGAGGGCCTTGCGGAGCAGGGCGGTGAGGCGGTCCTGCTCCTCGGGGCTCAGGTTGGCGATCGCCGCGCGGGCGAAGGCGAACGACTCCTCGAAGCCGGCGTAGAGCGCGTCGCCGTCAGGGGTCCGGACGATCTGCCGGGAGCGGCGGTCGCTCGGGTGGGTCCGGCGCTGGACGAGCGCGCGGCCCTCGAGGCGGGCGATGATCTGGGTGACGTTCGACGCGTCGCACCCGAGCTCGTCGGCCAGCTCACGCATGCCGCGGGGGTCGGCGAGCCGGCCGAGGACGCAGGCCTGCGCCACGCTCAGGCCGTGCTTCGTCGCGGCGGTCTCGTAGGCGCGGTCATACGCGTCGACGAACTGGAACATCGCCCGCTCGGCGTCGGTCGACGCGGTCACCGGGCCCGACGGAACGGCCACGGGATCAGTCTACCAAAAAGCTTGATTGCCTCAAGTTCTCGTGCTTACGATGATGCTTGATTGCATCAAGTATCTACGTCGGAGGCAGGCATGGGCGTGGCAGCACGGGAGTGGCACCTGGCACGGCTGGAGGGGGCGCGATGAGCCGCACGGTGCTGGTGACCGGCGCCAGGGGCAAGACCGGGCGGGAGGTGGTCGCCCGGCTGCGGCGGCGGCCCGGGCTGGTCGTCCGGGAAGGGTCGTCGCAGCCGGGCGCGGCGGTCCCGTTCTCCTGGGACGATCCGGGCACCTGGCCGGACGCCGTGAAGGACGTGGACGCGGTGTACCTGATGCGGCCGGACGTGCCGGAGGCGCCCGAGCACGTGGCCGGGCTCGTCGACCTCAACCCCGCCGCCCATGTCGTGCTGCTGTCGGAGCAGGGCGCCGGCTCGCTGGCCGCCGGACACTGGGCCCGGCGGGTCGAGGACGCCGTCACCGGCCGCGCCGCCGGCTGGACCGTGCTGCGGCCCTCCTGGTTCCACCAGGTCCTGACCGACCCGCGCTTCTACCGCGACGACATCCGCGCCGGCCGGGTGTTTCGGCTGCCGTCCGGCGGCGCGCCGATCGCCTGGGTCGACGCGCGGGACATCGCGGCGGTCGCTGTCGCCGTCCTGCTGTCGCCGCTCGACCACCACGGGCGGGAGTACACGATCACCGGTCCCGCCGCGTTGCCGGTACGGGCGGTCGCGGCCGAACTGTCCGCACACCTCGGCGTGGCCGTCCGCGCCGACGACCCGCCGGCCGAGCAGGGCCTCGAGGGCCTGGACCCGTGGCTGCGGGACATCCTCGCCGACCTCTACGACCGCGTCCGGGCGGGCGGCTTCGCCCCGCTGTCGCCCGACGTCGAACGCATCACCGGACGACGCCCGACCTCGATGGGCGAGTTCATCGCCGCGCACCTGGAGGAGTGGCGCTGACCCTGGCTGGCATGGGCCTGCGGTGACGGCCGGCGCCCCCGTGGCACCGGCCGTCGCGGTGTCAGTCCGTCATGGCGACGCCGGTCTCCAGCAGCGACTTCAGGTCGCTGAGGATCCACGGCCAGCCGCCGCCCGCGCCCACGTCCTCCAGCTCGCCGGCGAGCATCTCCGCCAGACCCGCCTCGTCGCCGATCTCGTGCGTGACGGTCAGCGAGGTAACGCCGTCCTTGCCTTCCTTCAGCTCGTACGTGAGGCGGGTGAAGCCCTCCGGCACGTGGTTCGGGTCCATCAGCATCCTCCACGTCTGCACGAGCCGGAACGGCGCTTCCACCTCGACGATCTCGCCGTCGACGCCGAGCTCCGGCGCACCCGCGGCGATCATGCCCTCGTTCGACATCCCCCGGAACGCACCGCCCGGGCGCAGCTCCATGTGGTTGGCGCCGCGGTACCCGTACCGCGACGTCCACTCCGGCGTGGTGATCGCGTCCCAGATCTTCTGCGGGCTCGCCTTGATGTAGACCTTGTATACCTGCGTGCTGCTCATGGTTCGTCGTCCCCTTCGAGGTCGGTCTTCAGCTCCAGCAGTGCAGTCACGTGGTGCTCGGTGTACTTGTCGATCCACCGGTCGTGCACCTGGCGGATCGGGATCGGGTTGAGGAAGTGCAACTTCTCCCTCCCCATCCGGCGGGTCACGACCAGGTCCGCCTCTTCGAGCACCTTCAAGTGCTTCATGACCCCGAAGCGTGACATCTCCAGCTCCGACTCCAGCTCCGTCAGCGTGCGGCCGTCACGCTCAAAGAGCAGGTCAAGCAGGAACCGTCGGCTCGGGTCCGCGAGGGCCTTGAAGACGCGGTCGTCGTCATCCACTACTCGAAGTTATGTGACCCAAAGGTCACATGTCAAGTCCGGCGGGCAGACTCCCATCGCTGGGTGAGTCCGGCGCCGGCGCCGTGGTACCGCCCGGGTGAGACCGCGGGAATCGCCGGGTGAGCGGGATGGGAGATTCGGCGATGCCGTTCGCCGAGGCCGTTCTTCCTGCGATTTCGGCGGCCGGCCGCTCCTATGCTGGCGCGGTGTCCGTGAATGCCCCGGCCGACGTCACCACCACCGCTGACGTTTCAGCACCTGTCTTCGTAGATTCCACGGGCCGACGTGGACGGCGGATCCGACTCTTCTTCCACCTGGGCGGCGTGGCGGCACTGGTCTACGCGGCCCTGGTACTGGTCGCCGCGTTCCTGCTCACCGGCCCGCTGGACCTGTTGTCGTTCCCGGCGCCGGGAACGTCCGCGTCCGCGACGCCGCCGGCCAGGAAGAGCACGCCCGCGCCCGGCCAGCCCGTCAAGCGGCCCACCGGCGCCGGGACCGCCCGCAGCAGCTCCGCGCCCGCCTCGGCGAGCGCGTCCGTCCGGCCGAGCGGCTCCGTGTCCAGCGCCCCACCGTCCGGGGCGACGACGAGCGGGGCGCCCTCCGCCTCACCGCCGGCCGCGTCGGGCACGCCGACCGCATCGACGGCGCCGACCACGTCGACCACACCGCAGCCGAGCGCCTCACCGAGCTCCACCCTCGGCATCGCCGTGGTCATCGGTGTGGGCCCGGCGTGACCCGTGTGCGGAAGCGGGTGTCGTTCAGTCGCCTGATCTTCGGTCTGGTCGCGTTCATCGTGCTGGTCGGGGCGCTGCTGGCCGAGGCATACGCCAACGCCGAGTTCCACCCCGACCACACCGCGAGGCCTGGGCAGCACACCAAGGTCCCGGCCGAGGTCATCCATGGCGGCCCGATCATCGACACCCGCAACGGCACGGTGCGCTCCTACCGGCTGCCGGACCGCACCATCGCCCTCATCTTCGACGACGGCCCGGACCCGGAGTGGACGCCGCGGATCGTGGAGGTGCTGCGCCGGCACCACGTCAACGCCACGTTCTTCGTCGTCGGCTCCCAGGTGCTCCGGCACTCGGACATCGTCAGCGAGCTGGCCCGGGACGGCGACGAGATCGGCATCCACACCTTCACGCACCCGCAGCTCGAACGCCTGCCACGGTGGCAGCGGGAGCTGGAGTACTCGCAGACCCAGCTCGCCGTCGTCCACGCCACCGGCATCAAGTCGGCGCTGCTGCGGCTGCCGTACTCCTCCAGCCCCAGCGCCATCGACAACACCGAGTGGCCGCTGATCCGGGAGGCCGGCGGGCTCGGCTACCTGACGATCATGGCCGACGTGGACAGCCGGGACTGGAGCACGCCCGGCGTCGACGCGATCGTCGCCGGCGCGACCCCGCCGGGCGACTCGGGCGCGATCGTGCCCATGCACGACGGCGGCGGCGACCGCGCGCAGACCGTCGCGGCGCTGGACAAGTTCATCCCGTTGATGCAGCGGCGCGGCTACACCTTCACCACCGTCTCGCAGGGCCTGGCCCGCACGCTCGCCGGGCCGGCGGTCGTCGAGGCGCCGGCGGGCGCGGTCGACCAGCGGCGCGCCTTCGCCCTGGCCACGGCCGTCGTGCTGGCGGACTGGGTGACGGCCACCCTCCGCGTGCTGTTCCTGGCCGCCGGGCTGCTGACGATCGCCCGCACCGTGGCGCTGTTCCTGCTCGCGGGCCGGCACGCGCGGCGGCGGCGGGCCGCGTCGTGGCGGTGGGGCCCACCGGTGCAGCTGCCGGTCTCGGTGATCGTGCCGGCCTACAACGAGAAGGAGGGGATCGAGGCCGCGGTGCGGTCCCTGGCGGGCGGCGACCATGCCGGCGGGATCGAGGTGGTCGTCGTCGACGACGGCTCGACCGACGACACGGCATCGCTGGTGGAGGCGTTGCGGATCCCCAACGTCAGGGTGGTCCGGATCCCCAACGGCGGCAAGCCCAACGCCCTCAACGTCGGCGTGGCCATGGCGCAGCACGACCTGATCGTCATGGTCGACGGCGACACCGTCTTCGAACCGGACGCGATCCGGCACCTGGTGCAGCCGTTCGCCGACCCTTCGGTCGGCGCGGTCGCCGGCAACGTCAAGGTCGGCAACCGCCGTTCGATCGTGGCCCGGTGGCAGCACATCGAGTACGTCATCGGGTTCAACCTGGACCGCCGCCTGTACGACATCCTGCGCTGCATGCCCACCATCCCGGGCGCGATCGGTGCGTTCCGCCGCGAGGCGCTGCAGGACATCGGCGGGATCAGCCACGACACCCTGGCCGAGGACACCGACGCCACCATGGCGCTGTGCCGCACCGGCTGGCGCGTCGTCTACGAGGAGCGCGCCCGCGCCTGGACCGAGGCCCCCGCCACCCTCCGGCAGCTGTGGCTGCAACGCTACCGTTGGAGCTACGGCACCATGCAGGCGATGTGGAAGCACCGCCGCTCGCTGGTGGACCGCGGACCCTCGGGCCGGTTCGGCCGGATCGGCCTGCCCTTCATCGCGTTCTTCGGCATCGCGCTCCCGCTGCTGGCCCCGCTCATCGACATCCTGCTCGTGTACGGCCTGTGCTTCTCCGGCTGGAAGGCCACCACCGGCGCCTGGCTCGTCATGTTCGCCCTGCAGGTCCTCACCGCGGTCGTCGCCTTCCGCCTGGACAGGGAGAAGCTCCGCGTCCTGTGGGTCCTGCCGCTGCAGCAGATCGTGTACCGCCAGCTCATGTACCTCGTGCTCCTCCAGTCTCTCGGCACGGCCCTCACCGGCGCCCGGCTCCGCTGGCACAAGCTGCACCGGGCAGGCTCCGCCGGCGCGTCCGCCCCGGCACCGTCGGTGCCACCGTTCGTGGCGGTGCCGCCGCAGGCACAGGGCCAGGAACGGGCCACCGCGCAGCTCGCCCGCCACGCGAAGCCTCGCGACTGATCCCGCACGGCGCCGCCGCGCCGATTCGGGGAGGATCCCGTCATGGCAGAACTCCAGCTCCCCGCGCCCGCGCTCGCCGGGGATGTCGTGCGGCTGCGGGCCTGGCGTGCCGAGGACGTGCCTGGGGTGGTGCGGGCGTTCGAGGATCCGGTGATCCGGCGGTTCTCCTGGCGGGACGAGCCGTTCACGGAGCCCGAGGCGCGGGAGCACCTGGCCGGGCAGGAATGGGCGCGATCGAACGGTGACGCGCTCAGCCTGGCGGTGGTCGAGCCGGGCGACGAACGCGTGCTGCTCGGCGAGGTTTCGCTGCACGAGGTGCGGCCGACGCGGGGGAGCGCGGCGATCGGCTACTGGCTCGCGCCCGCCGGCCGCGGCCGTGGCGCCGCGACGCAGGCGGTCCGGCTGCTGGCCGGGTGGGCGTTCGCGGAGCTGAGGATCGCCCGGCTGGAGCTGACGTGCGGGCCCGACAACACGGCGTCGCAGCGGGTCGCGACCCGGTGCGGGTTCTCCCTCGAGGGTCTGCTGCGCTCCCACATGCCCTTCCGCGGCGGCCGCCGGGACAGCCTCATCTACAGCCTGCTGCCCGGCGAGCTGACCTGACCCAGCTCGCGCGCGACGGAGGTCGTGGCCTGAGGACGACCGGCTCCCGGACGAGGACGCCGAAGGCGAGCGGCCGCGGTCGCCGCCGTGCGACGTTGTGGGAGGCGGTCGTCTTCCACCCCACGTCCGCTTGTCGCCGGGCGGGCAGCACATGCACCCCACGTCCGCTTGTCGCCGGGCGGGCAGCACATGCGGCGCCGCGGTGGCCGGACTCGGCAGCTCGGTGGAGTTGCCGTCGCTGGTCGGCGGGACGTCGGCCGAACCAGCCCGATCCGAACGGCCCGGCGCCGGCTGTTGCGGGGCGCGGGGCCGCCTGTCCACCGCGACCGGACGGCCGGCCGCGGTGGTGGGATCGTCGGTCGGACGTGGTTCAGGTCATGGGGAGGCCCTGGGCGGCGATGGCGGCCTGGACGCGGCTGCGCAGGCCGAGCTTGGCCAGGACCCGACTGACGTGGGTCTTCGCGGTGGCTTCGGCGATCCCGAGGCGGCTGCCGATCTCGGCGTTGGACAGCCCGTCGCCGAGGCAGCGCAGCACATCACGCTCCCGGTCGGTGAGCCCCGATGGGTCGACCGGCGGCGCGGGCGGCCCGGCGAACGTGGCGATGACGCGGCGCGTGACGGCCGGCGCCATGACGCCGTCACCCCGGGCCACGGCCCGGACCGCGGCGAGCAGGTCGGCGGCCTCGGCATCCTTGAGCAGGAACCCGGCGGCCCCGGCCCGCAGCGCGCCGAAGACGTACTCGTCAAGGTCGAACGTGGTCAGAATCAACACGCCAGAAACCCCGAGCGCAACGATCTCACGCGTCGCGGCGATGCCGTCGAGCCGCGGCATGCGCACGTCGAGGACCACGACATCGGGCCGCAGCGCCGCGGCCATCTCCACCGCCTGCCGCCCGTCGACCGCCTCCCCGACGACGTCGAGATCAGGAGCGGACCCGAGGATGAGCACAAGCCCGGCCCGGACCGCACCCTGATCATCGGCCACGAGCACCCGCGTGGTCACGCCACCACCTCGGCCACGCTCCGACACCGGGCAGCCCCGACGCACTGTCGACGCCGCATGCCTACCCCGGCGTTGTGCTGTCGTTGGTTTGGTTGCGTTTCGGTGTTGTGATGGTCCGAAGCGCTGCCGATCCCACATGAGCGCCCGGTGTGCTCCGGATCGGTCGTTGCGGCGTCTCTGCGGGGTTCCGGTGCCGGGCCGCCCTGACGCGCTGTCGACGCCAAGTGACCGCTCGGCCGCGGTGATCCGAGCCGGACGTGCGGCGATTCCGGGCTGCCTGAGAGAACCCACGACCGAATGACCGCAGAGCCCTGTCGTCGCCGCGCTGCCGGTGAGCGGCCGTGCCTGGTCATGGCGTCACCTCGGCCGAGGTTCGGGCCCGGACCGGCTCGGCGCGGTGCTCTCGATGGGCGCCGGTCCCGTCCGGTGCTGGGCCGCTCACGGCGTCACCGGCGCCCATGTGTCCGCTGCCGAACCGATCCAGGAAGTGCTCCGAGCAGCTCGCGGCGAGACCCGCGTCGTGCGTCCACTGCCGAGCCGATCCAGGACGGCGCTCCGAACTGCTCATGGCGAAACCTGCGCCGTGCGTTTGCTGCCGGGCCGATCCAGGGCGGTGCTCCGGGCGGCTCATGGCGTCACCTGTGCCGTGCGTTTGCTGCCGGGCCGATCCAGGGCGGTGCTCCGGGCGGCTCGTGGCGTCACCTGTGCCGTGCGTCCGCTGCCGGGACGACTCAGGGCGGTGCACTGGGCGGGTCATGCGTTCACCGTGCGGGGGAGGCGGGCGGAGACGAGCCAGCCGCCGGCGTGCGGGCCTGCGGACAGGGAGCCGCCGAGCAGCTCGGCGCGCTCGCGCATGCCGATGACGCCCGCCCCGGCGCCGGCCGCGTCGGTGTCCGCGTCGGGGCGGCCGTCGGGCTTCCCGGCCGGAGCGGCCGAAGGGGAGGCCACCGTGATGTCCACCGTCGACGGCAGGTAGGCGACCGACACGGACACCGGGCCGCCGGAGCCGTGCTTGAGGGCGTTGGTCAGGGACTCCTGCACGATGCGGTAGGCGGCCAGGTCCACCGAGGTCGGCAGGGCGGCCGGCTCGCCCCGTACAGACACCGCAACGGCCAATCCGGAACGCCGTGCCCTCCCGGCGAGGTCCTCCAGGTCGGCCAGGCCCGCCGTGACGTCCTCGGCCGCCGACCCGCCCGCGGGGTCGCGGAGGAACCCGACCAGCTGGCGCATCTCGGCCAGGCCGCTGACGCTGTTCTCCCGGATGACGCGCAGCGCCTCGCGGGTGCGGTCGGGGCCGAGGTCGGTGCTGAGCGCCGCCGTGGCGTGGATGGCGACGGCGCTGAGGTGGTTGGCGATGACGTCGTGCAGCTCGCGGGCCATGCGGGCGCGCTCGGCGGCGACGGCGTTGGTCCGGTCGAGCTCGGTGAGGCGCACCAGCTGCCGCGCGACGAACGCCTGCTCCCGGTGGTGGCGCACGTGCGTGCCGGTGAGCACGGGCACGACGGTGACCAGGGCGAGGAGCACGGCGAGGCCGAGCGCCCGCACGTCGCGGAACACGACCAGGGCGACGACGGCGGTGATCACGGAGCCGGCGACGGAGCAGGCGAGCAGCGCCCGGGCGAGGGACTGCCGGCCGTGGACGCAGGCGTCGTAGAGGACCTGCGTGTAGACCAGTGGGGTCGCCAGGGACGGCCCGACGATCACGTCGGCGGTGAGCGCGGCGGTGCCGACGAGGACCGACGCGACCGGGGCGGTGCGGCGCAGCAGGACGGCCCCGCAGCACACGACGAGGGGCGGCACGAGCCACCAGACGCCGAACCGCGCCTGATATTGCCCGGTGGCGAACATGAGGACGCCGACGGCCAGCCCGGCCAAGGCCAGCACCACGTCCACCATCCGTCCCCGCATGCCTCGATTCCATCAAACAAGCGGCGCCGGCGGTATGCGACGAAGGATGTAGGCCCTGGGCCGTCTCAAGACCGATGCCATCGCGGCTGACTAGCGGAACGCTCAGGAGCATGGTCATCGGATTCATCATCGGTTGTGAGATCGCGTTCTGGATCGTGCTCGGTCTGGGGCTGCTGCTGCGGTACCCGTTGCGCCGCCCCACCGCCGGCGCCGTCGTGCTGGCGGGCGTGCCGCTGGTGGATCTCGCGCTGCTGGTCGCCTGCGCGGTCGACCTGCACAACGGCGCGACCGCCGGCTCGACGCACGCGCTCGCCGCGCTGTACCTCGGGTTCTCCCTCGCGTTCGCGCACACCGTGGTGCGCTGGGCGGACGTGCGGTTCGCGCACCGGTTCGCCGGTGGACCCGAGCCCGAGAAGCCGGCCAACCGGCGGGCGCACGAGTGGCGCCTGTTCGGCCTCGCGGCCATCGCATGGGCCGTGACCTGCGCATTACTCGCGGTCGGGATCTGGTGGATCGGCGACCCGGCGCGCACCGCCGCGCTGAAGAACGGCATGGGTCAGGTGTCGATGGTGCTCGTCATCTGGTTCGTTGTGGGCCCACTCTTGACTTCCAACACAAGCGGGCGTAAACAAAGCACAAGCAAAACGAAACGGCGGTGAAACAACACGATGTACGCCGAAGAACGGCAGCAAGAGATCCTCCGGATCGCCCGCGCGCAGGGCCGGGTCGAGGTCGCCGGCCTGGCCGACGAGCTCAACGTCACGACCGAGACGATCCGCCGCGACCTCACCATGCTGGAGCGGGCCGGCGTCCTGCGCCGGGTGCACGGCGGGGCGATCCCGGTCGAGCGGATCGGGTTCGAGCCCGCCCTGGCGACGCGCGACGCGGTCCTCATCGAGGAGAAGGAGCGCATCGCCAAGGTCGCGCTCGCCGAGGTGCCCGACGAGGGCGCCATCATCCTCGACGCCGGCACCACCACCGCCCGCCTGGCGCGGCTGCTGCCCGCCGACCGGGAGCTGACCGTCGTGGTCAACTCGCCGGTCATCGCCACCACCCTCGGAGTCCGCGCCAACCTCAACGTGCTGCTGCTCGGCGGCCGGGTCCGCGGCAAGACCCTCGCCACCGTCGACGACTGGTCGCTGCGGCCCCTCGCGGACCTTTACGTGGACGTGGCGTTCGTCGGCACGAACGGCATCTCCGTCGAGCGCGGCCTCACCACGCCCGACCCGGCCGAGGCGGCCGTCAAGCGGGCGATGATCCGGGCCGCCCGGCGCACGGTCCTGCTCGCCGACCACACCAAGCTCGGCAACGACTACCTGGCCCGGTTCGGCGAGCTCGCCGACCTGGACCTGCTCATCACCGACACCGTCGCCGACAACGACCTCGTCGGCGACCTGGAGGCCGCCGGCGTGAGGGTGACCCGGGCATGATCGTCACCGTCACGCTCAACCCGAGCCTCGACCGGGCCGTCGAGGTCGACGCGCTCACGCGCGGCGAGGTCATCCGCGCCACCGCCGCCCACCTCGACCCCGGCGGCAAGGGCGTCAACGTCTCCCGGGCGCTGCTCGCCAACGGCGTGCCGTCCGTCGCGGTGCTGCCGTGCGGCGGCGACGAGGGCGGGCAGCTCGTGCGCCTGCTGAAGGCGGAAGGCGTCGAGGTCCTCGCCGTCCCGATCACCGGCAGGACCAGGTCCAACATCACCCTCGCCGAGCCCGACGGCACCGTCACCAAGGTCAACGAGCCGGGTCCGGCGATGTTCCGCGCCGAGTTCGACGAGATCACCGACCGCGTCCTGACCCGTGCCGGCAGCGCCGACTGGGTCGTGCTGTGCGGCAGCGTCCCCCCGGGCCTGCCTGCCGACGCGTACGCCCAGCTGTGCCGCCGGCTGCGGTCCGCCGGCATCCGCGTCGCCGTCGACACCAGCGGCCCCGCCCTGCGCGAGGCCGCCTCGGCCGGGGCGACCCTGCTCAAACCCAACCGCGACGAGCTCGCCGAGGTCGTCGGCGCGCCCTTGAGCGGCATGGCCGCCCTCGGCGACGTGGTCGAGGCCTGCCAGCAGCTGCGCGCGTGGGGCGCGGACGCTGTCGTCGCCAGCCTCGGCGCCGACGGTGCCGTCCTCGTCGACGCCGACGGGGTCGTCACCGGCACCTGCCCCGTCACACGCCCGCGCAGCACCGTCGGCGCCGGCGACGCCCTGCTCGCCGGGTTCCTCGCCGCCGGCGCCCGCGGCGCCGCCGCGCTCGCCGAAGGCCTCGCCTGGGGCGCCGCCGCGGTCAGCCTCCCCGGCAGCCGGATGCCCGGCCCCGCCGACCTGATCCGCCACAACGTCACCATCCACCCCCAACCGGACCAGCTCCGCCCCCTGCTGCGCTCCGGCCCGCCCTCCTGAAGGAGAACCCCGTGTCGACCTACACCCCGCAGGTCCAAGGCGGTGGCTTCAAGGCCTCCGTGCAACGCGTGGGCGGCTACCTGGCCGCCATGGTCATGCCCAACATCGGCGCGTTCATCGCCTGGGGGCTGATCACGGCACTGTTCATCCCGACCGGCTGGCTGCCCAACGAGAAGCTCGCCGGGCTCGTCGGCCCGATGATCAGCGTGCTGCTGCCCGTGCTCATCGGCTACACCGGCGGCCGGCTCGTCCACGGGCAGCGCGGCGCGGTCGTCGGCGCGGTCGCCACCATGGGCCTCGTCATCGGCGCCGACGTCCCGATGTTCCTCGGCGCGATGCTCATCGGCCCGCTGACGGCGTACCTGCTGAAGCTCTTCGACGGCCTGGTGGAGAACCGGATCCGGCCGGGCTTCGAGATGCTGGTCGACAACTTCAGCGCCGGCATCATCGGCGGCGCGATGGCCATCGGCGGCGTGTACGGCATCGGCCCGGTCGTCGAGTGGCTCACCAAGCGCGCCGGCTCCGGCGTGGACTGGCTCGTCGACAAGGACCTGCTGCCGCTCACGTCGGTGCTGGTCGAGCCGGCGAAGGTGCTGTTCCTCAACAACGCCATCAACCACGGCGTGCTCGGCCCGCTCGGCGTCGCCGAGGCCGCCGACAAGGGCAAGTCGATCCTGTTCATGATCGAGTCGAACCCCGGCCCGGGCCTCGGCCTGCTGCTCGCGTTCATGCTCTTCGGCCCCCGCGCCCTGCGGCCCAGCGTCCCGGCCGCGATCATCGTGCAGTTCCTCGGCGGCATCCACGAGATCTACTTCCCGTACGTGCTGATGAAGCCGAAGCTGATCCTCGCCATGATCGCCGGTGGCGCCGCGGGCGTCGGCACCTTCATGGTCACCGGTGCCGGGCTCGTCGCCACCCCCGCACCCGGCAGCATCTTCGCCTACATGGCGGTCACGCCGAAGGGCGGCTACGTCGCGGTCCTGCTCGGCATCGTCATCTCCGCCGCCGTCACCTTCGCCGTGGCCTCCGTCCTGATGGGCTTCGGCCGGGGCGAGCCGCCCGCCGACGGGGTCGACGACGACACGGCCGCCGCCGCGGACGCCGCGGTCGTCGAAGAAGGAACCGCACGCACCACGGACGCGGTCTCCACCGGTGGACCATCACCAACAGACGGATTGCCGCGCACAACCACGGCCCGCCAGGAGGTTTAGCGCATGCCCACCATCAACGGCACCGCGATCAAGAAGGTCGTCGTCGCGTGCGACGCCGGCATGGGCAGCAGCGTCATGCTCGCCAGCACCCTGCGCCGGCAGCTGTCGAAGAGCGCCGTCACCGTCGAGCACACCCCGGTGAACCAGATCCCGGCCGACGCCGACGTGGTCATCTGCCACGCGGGCCTCGCCGCCCGGGCCCGGGTCAGCGCCCCCGACAAGGTGATCGTGCCCATCCAGGTGTTCATCGGCGACCCGGCGGTGACGAAGGTGGTCAATGCCGTCCAGCGCGGCGGTGAGCTCAATGGCTGACCAGCCGACCCAACACGCTGACCAGCTGGCCGACCATGCCGACCATGCCGACCAGCCGGCCGGCCTGCTGACCAGCGACGCGATCCGGCTCCACGAGCGGGCCGGATCGCGGGACGAGGCGATCCGCCGCTGCGGCGCGGTGCTCGTCGAGGTCGGCGCCGTCGGCGAGCAGTACGTCGACGCCATGCTCGCCCGTGAGCGGAGCGTCTCCACGTACATCGGCGAGGGCGTCGCCATCCCGCACGGCACGCTGAACAGCAAGGAGAACGTGCGCCGCGACGCCCTGGCGGTGCTGCGTTTCCCCGACGGCGTCGACTGGGACGGCAACGACGTGCGCGTCTGCGTCGCCATCGCCGCCGCCGGGGACGGCCACGTCGACATCCTGGCGTCCCTGGCCGAGGTGCTCATGGACCCCGATCAAGCCGAAGCGCTGCGGGACGCGACGGATGCCGGCTTCGTACAACGCCTTCTTACAAAGGAAAACCAGTGAAAGTCCTGACATTCCATGCCCCCGGCGACGTCCGCATCGAGGACGCGCCGGAGCCCACCCCGGGCCCCGCCGACGTGAAGATCCGCGTCCGGGCCTGCTCAACATGCGGCACCGATGTGAAGATCTACAACCATGGACACCACCACATCGTGCCGCCGCGGGTCATGGGCCACGAGATCGCCGGCGAGGTCGTCGAGGTCGGCGCCGACGTCACCGGGTGGCAGGCCGGCGACCGCGTCCAGGTCATCGCGGCGATCCCGTGCGGTCGCTGCGGCGAGTGCACGCGCGGCCACATGACCGTCTGCTCCAACCAGGTGTCGATGGGGTACCACTTCGACGGCGGCTTCGCCGAGTACATGGTGGTGCCGCGCAACGTGCTCGACGTCGACGGCCTCAACCGCATCCCCGACGGCGTCAGCTACGCCGAGGCCTCCGTCGCCGAACCGCTCGCCTGCGTCCTCAACGGCCAGAACCTCGCCCGCGTCGGCGACGGCGACGACGTGGTCGTCGTCGGCTCCGGCCCGATCGGCTGCCTGCACGTCCGGCTCGCCCGGGCCCGCGGCGCCAAGCGGGTCTTCCTGGTCGACCTCAACCGGGAGCGCCTCGACCTCGCCGCCGACCTCGTCCGCCCCGACGCGGCGATCTGCGGCGCCGAGACCGACGTCGTCGACGCCGTCATGAAGCTCACCGAGGGCCGCGGCGCCGACGTCGTCATCACCGCCGCCGCGTCCGGTGCCGCCCAGGAGCAGGCGCTGCAGATGACCGCCCGGCAGGGCAGGATCAGCTTCTTCGGCGGCCTGCCGAAGGACAAGCCGGTCGTCTCCGTCGACTCCAACATCGTGCACTACCGGGAGCTCACGATCGTCGGCGCCAACGGCTCCAGCCCAGAGCACAACAAGGAGGCGCTGCGGCTCATCGCCTCCGGTGCCGTGCCCGTCGCCGACCTCATCACCCACCGCCTGCCCCTCGCCGACGCACTCGACGCCTTCGGCATCGTGGCCCGCGGCGAGGCGATCAAGGTCACCATCGAACCGTAGGAGGTGCTTGATGCCCACCCGGACCGTCCTCGTCGGCTCCGCCAGCGGCCTGCACGCGCGCCCCGCCGCGCTGTTCGTCGCCGCGGCCGCCAAACAGCCCGTGCCGGTCACCATCCGTACCGGCGAGAAGAAGGCCGTCCCGGCGCGCAGCATGCTGTCCGTGCTGTCGCTCGGGGCGAAGAAGGGCACCGAGGTGACCCTGGAGGCCGACGGCGACGGTGCGCAGGCCGCCGTCGACGCCCTGGCGGACCTCCTGGAGCGCGACCTGGACGCCGAAGATGGGTGAGCTGCAGGGCATCGGCGTCAGCCCCGGACGCGCCGCGGGGCCGGTCCACCGGCTGGCCCCGCCGCCCCCGCTGCCGCCCGCGCCGGCCGTGATCGACGCCGACGCGGAACGCGCGCGGGCCCGGGACGCCGTCGCCGCCGTGTGCGCGGACCTGACCCGCCGCGCCGACCTGGCGAGCGACGCCACCGCCGCCGAGGTGCTGCGCGCGCAGGTGCTCATGGCCGGCGACGAGATGCTCCTCGAGGCGGTGGACGCCGCGGTCGACGGCGGCGCGGACGCACCGCACGCGTTCGACGCCGCGCTCGCCGAGCACCGCGCGGCGTTCGAGGCGGCCGGGGGCTACCTGGCCGAACGCGTCAGCGACCTCGACGACATCCGCGACCGGCTGGTCGCCGCGTCCCTGGGGCTGCCGATGCCCGGGGTGCCGTCGCCCGGCCACCCGTTCATCCTGGTCGCCCGCGACCTGGCGCCTGCGGACACCGCCGGCCTCGACCCGGCCGTCGTGCTGGGCCTGATCACCGAGGAGGGCGGGCCGACCAGCCACACCGCGATCCTGGCCCGGACCCTGGGCATCCCCGCCGTGGTGCGCTGCGGTTCCATTCTGGAGATTTCGGATGGTGTACTGGTGAGCCTCGACGGCTCCAGCGGCGCCGTCGCACCCGGCATCTCGGAACTGTCCGCGCGGGCGGTCAACGACGCGCAGCGGGAGCTGCTGGCGCGGCGCTCCGCGTCCACCGGCCCGGGCGCGACGTCCGACGGCCACCCAGTGGCGCTGCTGGCCAACATCGGCTCGGCTCGCGACCTTGCCCCCTCCGTGGAAGGCGTCGGGCTCTTCCGCACCGAGCTGCTGTACCTCGACCGCACCGAGCCGCCCGCGTTCGCCGAGCAGGTCGCCGCCTACCAGGAGGTGTTCGCCGCGCTGCCCGGCCGCAAGGTCGTCGTGCGGACCCTCGACGCCGGCGCCGACAAGCCGCTGCCGTTCCTGCGCCTCGCCGACGAACCCAACCCGGCGCTCGGCATCCGCGGCCTGCGCGTCGCCCGCACGATGCCGTCCGTCCTCGACACCCAGCTGTCCGCGATCGCCGCGGCCGCCGCGGCCACGTCCGCCGACGTCTGGGTCATGGCGCCGATGGTCGCCACGGCGGGGGAGGCCGCCGCGTTCGCGGCCTCGTGCCGCGAGCACGGGCTGCGCACCGCCGGCGTCATGATCGAGGTGCCCGCCGCGGCGCTGCGTGCGGGCGCCGTCCTGCGCGACGTCGACTTCCTCAGCATCGGGACCAACGACCTCAGCCAGTACACCTTCGCCGCCGACCGCATGTGCGGCGACCTCGCCGAACTGCTCGACCCGTGGCAGCCCGCCCTCATCTCGCTCATCGCCGCCTGCGCGGCCGCCGGCCGTGAGGCCGGCAAACCCGTCGGCGTCTGCGGCGAGTCGGCCGCCGACCCCGACTTCGCCCTGGTGCTCGTCGGTCTCGGCATCACGAGCCTGTCGATGGCGGCGCGCAGCATCCCGGCCGTGCGGGAGGCCCTGGCCGCCCACACGTACGACGAGTGCGTCCAGTTCGCCAAGGCCGCCCTCGCCGCCGACACCCCGACCGCTGCGAGGGCCGCCGTCCGCCCCTGACCTCCGGGCCGCCGGCCGTGCTCCGGTCGGCAGCCTGGCTGCGGTCGAGTGCCTCGCCGCCGTCGGGGGCCTCGCTTCGGTCGGGGGCCTCGCTTCGGTCAGCGGCCTTGTGGAAGATCCACACGCCCGGCCGACACGGACGGTTGACAGGCATGAGATCGTTGCCAACGTGTTACTCGAACCGCTTGCAGAAGTCGAAGAGCTGACCGACCGTGGCGTCCTCCGGACGTTCCTGGCGCCGTGCCTGCTCGTCGCGGCCTCGGTCCTGACCCTCGCCGGGATCACGGTCGCCGCCGGCAACCGCCTGTCGGCCGCCCCGCCGCCGTGCACCAGGGTCACGTCCCAGCCGACGAAGTCGGCCTGCCCCTGACCGTGACCGCTGGCGCTGCCGGGCGGCGCCTCAGGTCCGTTCCTGGTCGGCGTCGCCGTCGGAGGACCTGCTCAGGAAGACGATGTCCAGGTCGCTGATCCGGTCGGGGTCGGTGACGATGGCGATGCCGGAGATCCGGCCGTCGGTGATGGTGAAGTCGAAGACGGCCTTCGGCAGGCCGCGGTGGGACCAGACGGCCGCCGGCACACCGTCGACGAGCGCGAGCCGGGCCGCCTGCGCCCGTCCGGAGAAGATCGCGGCCACCGCGTGGGCGCCAGTGGCGTCGCCGGAGACGGCGTCCGGGTGCAGCAGCTCGAGCAGCGCGGCGAAGTCGCCGTTGCGGGAGGCGGCGAGGAACGCGTCGACGATCTCCCGCCGCCGGGACTGCGCGGCGTCCGACGCGGCCGCGGCGCCCTGCACCCGCCGCCGAGCCCGGCTGGCGAGCTGCCGCGAGGCCGCCGGCGACCGGTCGATGACGGGACCGATCTCGTCGAACGACACGGCGAACACGTCATGCAGCACGAACGCGAGCCGCTCCGCGGGCGTCAGCGTGTCCAGCACGACCATGAGCGCCACCCCGACCGAGTCGGCCAGTAGTGCCTCACCCTCGGGGTCCGCGGGTCGCACCGTGGTGGTCGCCGGCTCGGGCGGCAGCGCGCCGACCGGATCCTCGCGTCGGGCCTTGCGGGCCTCCAGCATGTTGAGGCACACCCTGGCGACGACCGTCGTCAGCCACCCGGCCGGGTTCTCCACCTGGCCGGTGTCCGCCCGGCTGACCCGCAGCCAGGCCTCCTGCACCGCGTCCTCGGCCTCGGCCGACGAGCCGAGCATCCTGAACGCCACCGAGTGCAGGCGGCTCTGGTGCTCGGCGAACCGCTCGCTCACCCAATCTTTCCCGATCATCCGTCACATTCCTCCGTCGCGGCCTGTCATAGGAGATGACCGGCGAACCAGGCCGGTTGTGACAGCACACCGTCGACGATCGGGAGACAACCCATGAAAGCGCACGTCAGCTCCATTCTGCTCGGAGTCCGCGACCTCGACCGCGCCACCCGGTTCTACACCGAGGGCCTCGGCTGGACCGTCAAGCACAACTACGGCGTGTCCGTGTTCTTCGAGCAGGACGGCGGCTCGCTGATTGGCTTCTACGGCCGCGAGGGCCTCGCCGACCAGGTCGGCACGAGCGCCGACGGCAGCGGCTTCAGCGGCATGGTCCTCCAGTACATCGTCCGCAGCGAGGACCGGGTCGACGAGATCATCGCCGAGGCCGAGAAGGCCGGCGCCACGATCCTCAAGCCACCCGCCGCCCTGCAGTGGGGCGGCTACGGCGCCACCTTCGCCGACCTGGACGGCTACGTGTGGAGCCTCGCCTTCAGCGCCCAGGGCAAGGACCAGCCCTACGCGGAGTAGCAACCCCGACGGCGGCGAGGTGCTTTCAGCGCGGCAGTGACGCGGTGTCGATCCTGAACGGAAACGGCTCCCGCACATCCAGCACCTCGCCGCCGCCGAGTCAGCTGCAATGTGGGGGCTTCCGACATCAACTCTATCTAGATAGAGTTAGAGCCATGACGCGCGTGAAGCGGTGGGGCGGGCATGGGGTCGCGGCGCTGCTGTGGCTGGGGGCGGCCGGTGCGCTGGTCGCGGCGGTGTTCGTGGCTCAGGGTGTCGGGTTCGAGGTGATGCGGCACCGGGTCGAGGTCATGGTCGGGGTCGTGGCGGTCCTTGTTTTGGTCGCCGCGGTGCCTGTCGGACCCGTGGCGGCGCGGGGGAGCCTGGCCGGGGTGGTGCGAGCGGCGGTCGCGTGTGTGGTCGCGCTCGAAGTGCTGGGCGTGGCGCAGGCGCTCAGGGTGGTGCCACCGATCACGAGGAGCGGGGGACCGAGGACCGGCGACGCCACCACCGTCCTCGTCGTATGGGTGGTGCTGCTTGGATTGGTGCTGGCGGCCGCGGTACACGTGACCGGCCGCCGCACCAGCGTCCGGTCTGAGGCCGCCGGGATCGCCGTGGGGTGTGGGTTCGGGGCGGGTGTGGTGTGGCTCGGGCTGGCGGCGGTGCTGCCGGAGGTCGCGGCGACCGTCGTGCCGGCGATCCTGGCGATGATGGCCACCGGCGGGGTGGCCGTCCGCCTGATCGCTCGACGGCAGGGCGACCCGGCTCGTGCGGGCAGGTCGGTCGGGGCGGGCGATGCCGGTACATCGGCGGCAACGGTCATCGGAGGGGTTGTCGCGGCCATGGTCACCGCCGCCGTGGTCGCCACGGCGATCGACGGGCTGTTGCCGCTCGGGCACCCGTGGATCCGCAACAGCGCGCCGCCGTGGGAGGTTGGGACCCGGCTTGTCGACCCGGTCGGGCTGCTCGTCCTCGCCGGGGTACTGGCCGTCGTGGTGGTGGCCGCGGGGCGCAGCCGAGCGGTGGAGCGCGGGTGAGCGCCGGGAGCTGCCGGAAGAGCGGTCACGGGCGGTGAACGTGGTCCGGCAGGGCGCCCGCACCCAGGTCGGCGCCGGCGATCCGACCCCTACCGGTCGGCACGTCAAGGTCATGCACGGCGGGCTCGCCGAACGGGGCGATGGTGGCCGGTTCGTCGAGAGGGGCGCGCGGCGGGGTGAGCAGCCGGCGGACGGAGCGGTAGACGCGCACCGCGATCAGCGCGGGCAGCAGCGACAGCAGGGCGAGCGCCGCCTCGAGGACGCGGCCGGTTCGGCGGTACGCCGCCGTCGTGGTCTTCTGGGTGTCCTCGACCGCGGCGGTCACGGCCGTGTTCGCCGTGAGGATCGCGTCGAACAGGTCCTTGCCCCGGGCGCTGCGGTCCGCGTCGACGCCGGGACGGCCGGCGGGCAGGGCGCTGATCGGCAGGGCCACCTGCGCCAGCCACCGCTGTGCGGCCTGGTCCTGGTCGCGGACGAGGACCCGGGTCCGGTCGTCGGGTGCGGCCCGCAGCGCCGCCGACCGGGCGACCGGGTAGTCCGCCGAGCCGGCGCGGAACGCCTCCAGGTAGGCCGGGTCGCCGGTCAGCTGGTACCTGAGCGCGGCGGTGTCGATGTCGGTGAGGTCCCGCAGCATCCGCTGGTTGGCCTGCCGCGCGTCGTCGAGGCCCCGCAGCCGCTCGTCGTGGACGCCGGTGAGGTAGTGGCCGGCGAGCAGCCGAGCGGCGCCGATGGACAGCAGCAGGAGGATGAGCCAGGTGAACTGCGGGCGCAACGTGGCCGCGATCGGTTTCCGCACCTGTGAACCCCCGCAGCCTCGCCCCCAGGCCCCTCCAACGCTAACGTGCCCGGGGCGGCGGCGCGGCCGATTCAGGGGCGCTCCGGGTCAGGCCGCGAAGGATCCGGCGAGCGGACGGAACAGCTCGCGCGGTAGTCCGGTGGCACGGTGCCAGTTGGCGTGGCGCCGTCCGCGCATGTGGCGGCGGTGGCCGTCGCGTCAACCTGCGCGCGGTCCACGAACTGGGCAGTCCCGTCGTCGCCGGTCGCGGCGACCAGACCGGCGACGCCACCGCCGACCAGCAGCAGCCCGAGCGCCGCCACCAGGATCCGGGCGACCGTCCGCCGCCGGTCGGCGTCCCTGCCGTTCACCCCGTGCGCGGTTCCGGCTCGTACCGGCGTCGGACCTGCCACGGGATCGGCGGGCGCTGCCGGTACCGACGCCGCCGACGCCGGACCTGGCAGCCGCAACGTCGCCGTCGATGGGGCTGCCGGGGCCGGCGCCGAGGCGACCTCCGACAGCATCGCCCGCGCCTGATCGGCCGTGAGCCGCTCGGCCGGGTCGCGGCGCAGCAGCCCCTCGAGCACCTCCCGCAGCGGCCCGGCCCGCTCGACCGGGTCCGGCGGCGCGGTGGCCAGGGCGTCGAGGACCTCGGCCGTCGTCCCGCGCGCGTACGGTGTCCGGCCCTCGACACACCAGTACACCGTGGCGCCGAGCGACCAGAGATCCGTCTCGACGCTGGAGACGCGGTCCCGGACCCGCTCCGGCGCGACGTAGGCGGGCGACGCGACCAGCGGCACCTCCGGCCCGTCGACCTCGTCGTGCAGCACCGCGATGCCGAAGTCGCCGAGCAGGACCCGCCCGTCGCCGGTGACCAGCACGTTCGGCGGTTTCACGTCGCGGTGCAGGACGCCCGCCCGGTGTGCCGCGGCGAGCCCGTCCAGCACGGCGAGCCCGACGCCCGCGGCGACGTCCGGTGCGAGGGGTCCGCCGGCGCGCACGACCTCCTCGAGGGAGCGGGACGGCACGTACTCCATGACGATCCACGGCCGGCCGCCGGTGAACAGCACGTCGTAGACCCGCACCACGTTGGGGTGCGCCAGCCGCGCCGCGGCCCGGCCCTCCGCGATGGTGCGCCCCCACAGGTCCGCCAGCCCCGGCAACGCCAGGACCTCCTTGACCGCGACGTCCCGCGCGAGGATCTCGTCGCGGGCGAGCCACACGCGGCTCATCCCACCCGTGCCGATGACCTTGATCAGCCGGTACCGGCCGGCGACCGTCCCCGAATCCATGAACGTGGTTCGGAGCCGGCGCCCGCCCGGACGGGTCGCTACGCCGGCCGGTCCTTCTTCGGCAGCTTGGACACCACCCAGCGGTACGACTCGTCGACCGCCTCGAGGATCTCCTCGTCGGGGATGTTCCCGCCGACGGTCAGCGTGTTCCAGCCGGACTTCCCGATGTACGGCGAAGCGGCCGCGTCCTGCGGGAACCGCCGCAGCCACTCGTCGGCGGCCTCCCGCGTCGGCGCGCACTTCACGCCCACGGCCGTCCTGTTGCCGAGGAAGGCGAAGATCTTCGGCCCGACCTTGACGACGAGGTCGTCCTCCCACGGGGTGTCCTGCCACGCCCCGGGCTTGGCCATGCAGTGTGCGATCAGCTCGTCCCGCGTCACGCAGCGACCGTACCGGTTAACTCGGTCGGAAGTGTCGTACCTCGCTGTTACGGTGCGGGCGTGACGATTCGAGTGCCATATCTCGGCGATGAGAAGCAGAGTCTGCATGCCAGTCTCAACCGGCACCGCGACGTGGTGCTCTGGAAGCTCGACGGCCTCGACGACGAGCAGCTGCGCCGCCCGATGACCCCGTCGGGCAGCACGATGCTCGGCCTGGTCAAGCACCTCGCCGCGGTCGAGTATGGCTGGTTCTGCGACACGTTCGGCCGTGAGCACGAGCCGCTGCCCTTCCGCGACGACGACCCCGAGGCCGACCTGCGCGTCGAGCCGGGCGAGTCCACCGCCGACGTGCTCGCCTTCTATGCCCGCGCCCGCGCCACCTGCGACGCCGTCATCGACTCCTTAGACGTGGAGGCGACCGGCACCGCCTGGTATGGCGAGAAGGTCTCGCTCCGCTGGGTCCTCATCCACATGGTCGAGGAGGTGGCCCGCCACACCGGGCACCTGGACGTCATGCGCGAGCTCCTCGACGGCGCCACCGGCGACCACCGCCCGGACGAGTAGCAGGGACGCCGGCGGCGCGGCGGTGGACGGTTGGCGGCCGGGCACGGCGGCAGAAGGGCCGGCGGGTGCCGGTCGGGGAGCGGCGCGCTGGCGTCCCGGCGCCGGTGGCCCGCGGTATGCGGGGCCGGCGGCCCGCGGTAGGTGGAGCTGGCGGCCCGCGGTAGGTGGAGCTGGCGGTCGGCGGCCGAACTGGTGGCGATGCTGCTCGTGTCCGGCCGTTGCGCTGTAGCGGCGGCTGGGGTGGTCGGCGCTGGTGGTTGGTGGCGGTGAATGTTGTGGTGGTTGGTTCCGTGCGCGACATCGGGAGCGACTCACGCCGGACTCGGCGGGTGCCCTCAGTGCGTGCCGTCAACGCTGAGCTGACAGTCGCCGCTCACGCATCGGCGCAAGTGCTGGATCAAGGCGTGTGTGGGCTGCGGCGTGGCGCGGGTGCTGGGTAGCGTCGCCGCCATGCCGTTGGCTCCCAGTTCGACAGGCCTTGAAGGCCGCCATGTACGTCTTGAGCCGCTTGCCGAGTCGCATGTGCCCGCCCTGTTCGGCGCTGGCGGGCGGGACGACGAGGTGTGGCGGTGGCTGAGTGCGCCCACTCCGCGTACCGAGGCGGAACTGCGGGAGATCGTGTGCGGGCGCATCAAGGACGTCGACGACGGGAAACGGGTCGCGTTCGCCGTGGTGGCTCGGGACGAGGGGACAGCGATCGGCACCACGAATCTGCACAGCTGGCAGCGCGGCGACGGGCGCATCGAGATCGGTGGCACGTGGTTCGGCAGGAGGTGGTGGCGTACCGCGGCGAACACCGAGACGAAGCTCCTGACGATGACCTATGCCTTCGATACGCTCGGCTACGCGGCCGTCGTCTGGCGCATCAGGCCGGAGAACGTCCGCTCCCAGGCAGCGATCACCCGTATCGGTGCCACCCTGAGCGGCCGCGAACCGCAGGTCGACGGCGAGCCGGGCCTGCTGGTCTACACGATGCCCCGAACCGACTGGCCCGCGGCGAAGGCGCGGCTGTCCGAACGCCTGGCGAGTTGATCGAATAGCGAAAACGCTATTCGATCAGCGGGCGGTGGGGGAGCCGGGTGGGTGGAGGTTGAGGGCGTGGGCGATGGTGCGGAGGGCGGGGATGACGTCGGTGTCGGCGGGTTGGAGCTGGACGCAGACGTGGTCGGCGCCGGCGTCGAGGTGGGCGCGTAGGGCGGCGGCCAGGGTGGGGGCGTCGCCGTGGGCGACGATGCTGTCGATCAGGTGGTCGCTGCCGCCGTCGGCGAGGTCCTCGGGGGTGAAGCCGGCGCGCAGCATGTTGGTGGTGTAGTTGACCCGCTGCAGGTACATGGCGAGGAAGGCGCGGGCGCTGCGGCGGGCGGTGGCCGGGTCGGGGTCCAGCACGGCGGTCTGTTCGGGGGCGACCAGCGCGGCCGGGCCGAGGGCGGTCCTGGCCTCCCGGGTCTGTGTGGGCACGGTGAGGTACGGGTGGGTGCCGGCGCTGCGTTCGGCGGCCAGGGCGAGCATGCGGGGGCCGAGCGCGGACAGCACCCGGTGCTCGGCGGGCACGCCGCGCGCGTCGAGGACGTCGAGGTAGCGGGCCATGGACTCGACCGGGCGGGTGCGGTCCGGGTTGGCCTCGCGGTGCCCGGACCCGATGCCGAGCAGCAGCCGACCGGGGTGTCTGGCGTGGATGCGGTGGAACGAGTCGGCGAGCTCGGCCGCGTCGGACGACCAGATGTTGACGATGCCGGTGGCGATGACGACCGAGTCGGTGCCGTCGAGCAGGGCCTCGGCGGGGCGCAGGTCGGAGCCGGGGGAGCCGCCGAGCCAGACGGTGCCGTACCCGAGCTCCTCGATGGACCTGGCCATCGGCGGATCGAGCAGCGTGACGCCACGCCACACACCGACGGTGCCGAGTCGCTGGCTCCAGTTCATGTTCATCCCCCGTACGACGCGACACCTGGACACAACCACCTAGATCCTAGCGTCCTAGGACGGCGTAGGGGGTGTGTGCGGCGGCATTCGAGGGCTCAAGTTTCCTGATGTGGCGCCGATGTCGAGAAGTGCGAGATTCGCTGGATTCCGGGATGGTGCACAGTGGCGGACACGGGAACGGTCAAGGGCGGCGGCTGGCTGGCCGACCGCAGGATCCGGACCAAGATCCTGTTCGCGCTGACGGCGATGGCGCTGACCGCGGTCGTCACGGGGGCGTTCGCGCTGTCGCGGATGTCGGCGATGGACGGCAAGGTCAGCAAGATGCGCGCCGAGAACGTCCAGGAGCTGGTGCTGCTCAGCAAGATCCGCGGCGCCCAGTCGCTGATCAACCACAACGCGGCGATGCAGCTCGGGTCGGGTGGTGACCCGCAGGTCATCGCGTTGGCGCAGAAAGGCACCGGCGACGCGATCAAGCAGCTCAACGCGGCGCTCGAGGAGTACCTGAAGCTGCCCAAGAGCGCCGCCGCGCAGCGGACCGTCGACGAGTTCACGTCGCTGTGGCAGCAGTTCACCGGGGCGATGGCCGACCTCGCCCAGGGCAAGCCGGCGACGATCGACTTCAACAAGGTCGTGCCCGGCATGGAGGCGGCGGTCGCCGAGCTGGCCGACCACCAGGCCGCCGACGCCGACGCCGCGGTGCAGGACGCCCACTCGCAGTACTCCACCGCCCGGCTGCAGGTCCTGCTCACCCTGATCGTCGGGCTGGTCGTGGCGACCGCGCTGGCCCTGTACGTCGCCGCGTCGATCACCCGCCGGCTCGCCCCTGTGGTGGGGGCCATGGACGCGATGGCGGCCGGGGACCTGTCCACGACCGCGCCGGTCGGCGGCCGGGACGAGATCGGCAACATGGCGGGCGCCGTCAACCGGGCCACCGCCAGCGTCCGGGAGACCGTCGCGGCCCTCGCGCGCAGCGCCGAGCTGGTGGCCCGCAGCTCCAGCCAGCTCGACGCGGTCACCGCCGGGGTGGCCGGCAGCGCGCAGGCGGTGTCCGCGCGGGCCCGGGAGGCCGACCAGACCGCCGCCCAGGTCTCCGGCAACGTGCAGACGGTCGCCGCCGCGTCCGACGAGATGTCGGCGTCGATCCGGGAGATCGCCCGCAACGCCAGCGAAGGGGCCCGGGTCGCCGGGCAGGCCGTCACCGTCGTCACCACCACCAACGACACCGTGTCCAAGCTCGGCCAGTCCTCGGCCGAGATCGGCGACGTGGTCAAGGTGATCACGTCGATCGCGGAGCAGACGAACCTGCTCGCGCTCAACGCGACCATCGAGGCGGCCCGGGCGGGGGAGGCCGGCAAGGGCTTCGCCGTCGTGGCGGGCGAGGTCAAGGAGCTGGCGCAGGAGACCGCCCGCGCCACCGAGGACATCGCCACCCGGGTCCGCACGATCCAGGCCGACACGGACAGCGCGGTCGCCGCGATCGAGCAGATCAGCATGATCATCGGGCAGATCTCGCAGTACCAGACGACGATCGCCTCGGCCGTCGACGAGCAGACCGCGACCACGAGCGAGATGACCCGCAACGTCGGCGAGGCCGCCGGTGGCGCGCAGACGATCGCCGCCACGATCGCGGAGGTGGCCGCGGCCGCGGAGGAGACGAACCGGAGCGTGGCGGCCGGCCGCGAGGCCAGCGGCGAGCTCGCGGGCCTGTCCGGCGAGCTGCAGCGGCTGGTGTCCCGCTTCAAACACGTGTGACAGCGCGTCCGGATCTCCGGACAGTTGCCGGACATCCGGACGGGCATCGGCAACTTACGATTTTCAGGTGTCCACACCGACCGCGTTGGCGGCCTTCGCTGAACACCTCCGGGGCTGCAGACGCCTGGCGGGGGAGCCGTCGCTGCGCGAGATCGAGCGGCTGACCCGGCAGGCCGGCCGCCCGTACCCGCGGGCGACGATCGACGACAAGCTGCAGGGCCGCACGGTGCCCGACTGGGGCTTCGTGGAGGCGTTCGTCGCCGCCTGCGACCGCAACGCCGGTGGGACCGGGGACGTGGACCTCACGTACTGGCGCCGCGAGCACCTGCGGATGCTCGCCGACCTCGCCGCGCAGCGGGCCGAGCGGCGCAACGCCCCGGTCGAGCCGGAGGCCCCGCTCGAGGTGACGGTCAAGCTGCACGACGTCGGGTTCGTCGTCACCCGCGGGCCGAACGGCCTCGAGGAGGTGCCCGGCAGCGGGCACAGGGTGCGGCTCGTCGTCGAGGCGCCCAGCATGCCCGCCGTCGTCCTGCACGCGCTGCGGCCGGTGGTGCTGTCGCGGCGGGAGACGCCGGCCGGGGACTTCAACCCGCACCTCGGGTCGGTGGACGTCCGGCAGTTCGACGTGTTCCTGGACGAGCCCGCCCCGCGGCTGCTGCCGATCGGCGGTGGTGCGGACTTCCCGTTCAAGGTCGCCCCGGCTGATCCGGAGGTGTTCGACCTGGTCGTACACCTGGACAGCGGCGACGTGGAATGGGCGCTCGACCTGGAGTGGACGTGCGCCGGCCGCAGCGGCGTGCGCCGGGTCGACCTGGCGGGCCACCCGTTCCGCACCATCGCCGACACATCGACAGCGAACGGAGCAGCATGACAGGCATCAGCGGCGGCGGGCGGGCGTGGGCCGCGCAGATCCTCGACCGGCCGGTCCGCCGGACGTCGCCGGCCGCGGGCGCGCAGCAGCCGCCGTTCCTGGCGGAGGTGACATCCCGCTCGCACGTGACGTTCGTGCAGAGCCCGGGTTCGGACGTCGGACCGGTGGCGGTGCACGTCCCGGTCACGGGACACAACCTGTTCCTGGAGCTGACCGCCGACGGTGGCCCCGTGGTGCTCCGGTCGCTGACGGCCGAGGTGGTCGGCCGTGGGCCGCTGGTGGCCGAGGGCACCAGTTTCGCGACGCCGCGGACGCCGGACCTGGTCCTCGATCCGCGGCTGGCGCCCGTCGCGGAGCGCTCGGTGCAGGCGTACGAGGAGCTGGAGATCCCGCAGCTCGAGGTGCTGCTGCTGGGCGGTGCCGCCGCGCAGGTGCGGCCGGCCCGGGACGCGTACGGGCGGCGGCTGCGGCCGGGCCCGGTGTGGCCGCTGGAGGTGCCGACGGGCGCGGCCTGCCGGATCGTGCTCGCGGTCGTCACCGACGAGCCGGACCTGCTGCGGTGGCGGCTGCACGCCGTCGCGACGCAGGGCGGCCGGACCTGGCAGCTGGAGTGGGACCTGCGGATCTCCGCCCGTCCGGTGATGCGGAAGTTCGTGCCCGGCGGGAGCGGGCCGATCCCGGTGCCCGTCCACGAGCGGTTCCCGCAGCACTGGCAGCCGCGGTGGCCGGTCGGACCGGCGCCGTTGCCGCGCGGCGCAGACGAGGCGGTGCGGCTGCCCGCGATCGCGCAGGCGGGGCGCGTGGTCGCCGCGGACGGGGCGCTCATCATCACCGTCGACGAGTGCGAGGTCCCCGACGACCCGGTCGGGTTTCCGGGGCTGCCCGCCGGCACGAGGTTGTGGGTGTACGGCACGGTGGGGCTGGCCGCGGCGGGCCTGACGGAGGTGACGGCGGCCGTGCTGCCACCCGGCGGCGGGAAGGAGCCGCTGAACAGCGGGCTGATCGAACTGATCCTCGGCATGTACTCCGCCGCGGTGCACCAGGGCTGGCGGATGCGGGTCAACGACGTCATCGGGTTCGGCCAGCCGATCGACGTCGGCGGCAGGGAGATCGGCGGGGCGCTGATCACGCACGCCGCCGGCGACGGCGCGTGGTTCCCGGCGGACTGGCCGCCGCTGCTGCTGGTCCCGCTGTTCGACGGCGAGATGGAGGCGGTCGGGCGGCACGGCCGGGGGAGGGTGCTGGCGAACCTCGCCGCCACCGAGTCGTGCTTCCCCTACCCGTGGTGGTTCGACCCGTCCCGGCCGCCGGTCGTCGACCCGGACACGTACGACGGGTCCACCGTCCTCGACGACGTCAGCAACCTCCGCGACGAGAACGTGATGGTGGTGGAGGGCCCGGGCGAGCTGATGATCATCGTGGACCGGGAACGGCACGCGGTCCTCGGCGGGGCCTGGATCCAGATGCCGCCGCGGTTCGCGCTCATCCCGCGGTACACGACGATGACGGGCCGGGCGCGGGTGTGGTGGCCGGACCAGTCGGCGCCGAGCGAGGTGGTCGCCGCGCGGCCGCGGTCGCAGAACCAGGCCGGGGTGCACTTCCTGCTGTTCATCCAGGGCGGCTCGGCGGTGACGGTCGACCCGATGGAGGACGGGTTCGTCGTCGGCCTGCCGGTGGACGACTGGTATGCGATGGGCACCCACCTGCGGGCCGGGCGGCCGATCGAGTGGCGGACGGGCGACGGCACCCGGCTCAGTGTCGGCTATTCGGGCGGATAAGCGCCCGGATGCGAGGCCAGCAAGCCGTTTGCAAGAACGGCGAGGTTAGCTGGGGCACGTGAAAGAAACACTACGGCTGGTGCGGCGGGTGCCGGCCGGGCGGCGCGCCGTGACCCGGCTCGCGCTCGGCGTGTCCGTCGTCGACGAGTTCCTGTTCGACGGTCTGGAGTGGTGGGAGCTGATCGACCCGGCCGACGGGGACGAGCAGCCCGCCGCGGCCCTGGCTGCCGTCCGGCCGGGTGAGTCCATCGTCCGACTGGTCGGTCTCGTCGCGCCGGGCGGACGCTCCGACCTCGCCGTTCAGGTGCTGATCTCGTTGGTGGACGCCCTGCGGGCCGGTCCAGCCCGTAGGCTCGTCGCGGCGCCTCTGGCGCACGGCGAGGAGCTCCTGGAGGCCGCAGGCTTCGGACCGTACGACGACGGATCGTTCGCCGTGGAGCTGTAGCCAGCGTCCGCGGCCGAGGTGGAGCTCCGGGAGTTGCCTATCCTGCAGATTAGGATCCTGGGCCCGCTCGAGGTCGTCGGGGAGAGCGGCCCGGTCGACACCGGCACCCCGAAGCAGCGCGCCGTGCTGGCGATGCTGACGATGCAGCCCGGCCGGACCGTGTCCGTGCAGCGGCTCATCGACGAGCTGTGGTCCGACGAGCCGCCGGAGCGGGCGATCGCCTCCCTGCAGGCGTACGTGTCCCGCCTCCGCCGCGCCCTCGAACCGGGGCGTACGGCCCGGGACCGCTCGACGGTGCTGGTCAGCCGCGCGCCCGGGTATCAGCTGATGGTGCCGGCGGACGCGGTGGATGCCGCCCGGTTCGCGGCCGCGGTCGAGCAGGCCCGCACCGGCTCCGACCCGGCCGTGGCGCTGCAGGTGCTCACCGACGCGCTGCACCTGTGGCGCGCGGATCCGCTGCCCGAGCTCGGCGACTCCCCGCTGGCCCGCGCCGAGCGGGGCCGCCTGCAGGAGCTGCGCCTGATCGCCGTCGAGGAGCGGTCGGAGGCGCTGCTGCGGCTCGGACGTGCCGCTGAGGTCGCCTACCTGAGCGAGAGCGCCCTGGCCGAGGCCCCGTATCGGGAGCGGCTGTGGGGTCAGCTGATGCTCGCGCTGTACCGGTCTGGCCGGCAGGCCGAGGCGCTCGCCGCCTACGGCCGGGCCCGAGCCGGCCTGGTGGACGAGCTCGGCATCGAACCGGGTCCGGCCCTGCAGCAGCTCGAGCAGGACATCCTCCGGCAGGCCCCGCACCTGGCCGAGCCGGCGCCGGCCGCCCCGACGTCCGGCGCTCCGGCGGCCACCCGGCCAGGTCCGGCGGGGCCGGTCAGCGCCCCGCCCGCGGGCGACATGTCCGACATATCGTCGGAAAGCGGCGCGGCCGAGCAGAGCGACAGCGATGTGGCAGGGCCCGCCGGCGAGGGGCGCGACGCCGACGACGGCGGGCTGGTCGGGCGGGACGCCGAGCTGCGGACCGTGCAGGAGCTCCTCGCCAGCACGGCCGCCGGCCGGGGGCGGTTGCTGCTCGTCTCCGGCAGCCCGGGCATCGGCAAGTCCGCGCTGCTGCGGGAGCTCGCCGCCCGCGCCACCGGGCTCGTCGGCACCGGGACCGGCGTCGACGGGGAGGCGCCGCCGGTGTTCCTGCCGTGGGCGCAGATCCTGCGGGCCGTCGCCGCCGCACCCGGCGCCGCCGACGCCCTCGCCACCGCGTTCGCGCCGTACGGGAACCTGCCCGCCGTCCTGGACCCGACGCTGAGCGAGGCGCTGCCGCTGCCCGCCGCCGAGCGGATCGCCGACCCGGAGCTGGCCAGGTCCCGGCTGTACCAGGGGATCGTCGACGGCCTGTGCCGGCTCGCCACGCACCGGCCGCTGGTCCTCGTCGTCGACGACGCGCACTGGCTGGACGCGCCGTCGACGGTGCTGCTGACCATGTTCGCCAAGGCGGTCCGGCGCAGCGCGGTGCTGCTCGCCGTCGGCTACCGGGAGGCCGAGCTCGCCCCGGAGGCGCCGCTCGCGGGCGCGCTGGGGGAGCTGCTCGCCGACCCGTCCGCGGTGCGGCTGCCGCTGCAGGGGCTCGGCGCCGACGGGGTGTCCGCGCTCGCCCGGGACGTGACCGGCGCCGACGTGCCCGCCGAGACCGTCGAGATGCTGCTGGACCGCACCGGCGGCAACCCGTTCTTCGTGGTGGAGCTGCTGCGGGTCCTCGTCGCCGAGCACACCCTGGCGCCGGAGCACGTCCCGGTGCGGGTGCAGGAGGTGGTCCGCCGCCGCCTCGCCAAGCTGCCTGTGCAGGTGAACGCGGTCATCGCCGTCGCGTCGGTGCTCGGCCGGGACGTGTCGGTGCCGGTGCTGCGCGAGGTCGTGCAGATCGACGAGCTGGCGCTGTTCGACACGCTCGACACCGCGGTCGTCAGCGGGGTCCTGACCGCGACCGACGACCCGGGGCTGCTGCGCTTCTCCCACGACCTGGTCCGCCAGACCGCGTACCTCGACCAGGGGCCGCTGCGCCGGGCCAGGCTGCACGCCCGGGCCGCCCAGGCGCTGCGCGACACGGGCCTCGCCACCGTCGCCGAGCTGGCCGCGCACCTGCGGGCCGCGCTGCCGGTGCTGTCACCGTTCGACGTGGTGCCCGCGCTGGTCGAGGCGGCCGGCGAGGCGTACGACCTGACCGCCCACGAGCAGGCGTCGGCGCTGCTGGTGGAGGCGATCGGGGTGCTGCACCGCGCCCCGGCCGGCGAGCGGCGCGACGTCGCGGAGCTCGACCTGCGGATCCGGCTCGCGTACATGCACCAGGCGACCGACGGCTACCTGGCGCCGTTCGTGGCGGCACAGTACGCGGCGATGGAGCCGCTGCTGGTGCGGCTGCGCGGCCGGCCGGTGCTGGACATCCTGCCGGCGCTGTGGGGGTACGCGTCGTTCCACACCGCGGCCGGCGACGTCGCGCGGGGCGTCGCGATGGCCCGCTCGGCGAGCGAGCAGGGCAGCACCGACCCGTGGGCGACGATCGTCGCGGAGGTCCACGAGGGCGCGGCGGCGCTGTCGGTGCTGGACCTGCCGCGCGCCCGCGGGTGCTTCGAGACGGCGCTGGAGGCGCTGCCCGGCGGGGACCTGCCGGTGTTCCCGATCGTCAACTGGGACCCGGTCGTCGGTGCGCAGGCACCCGCGGCGATCGTGTGCGGGATGCTCGGCGACCACGAGGCCGCGGAGCGGCACCTGCGGTCCGCCCGGGAGCGTGCCGCCCGGGTCGGTGAGCCGTTCCTCGACATGTACATCAGCCACTACGCCGCGGCGGTCGCCGCCGACCGGTTCGACGGGCCGGCGACGATCACGGCGGCCCGCGCCACGCTGCGCCTCGCGGAGCGCGGCGGGCACCTGGAGTACCAGGCGCTCGCGGCGATGGTGCTCGGCTGGGCCGAGGTCCGCACCGGCGACCTGACCGGGGTGGACCGGATGGCGAAGGCGCGCGCCGCCCTCGGCGAGGGGATCCGCCGCTTCGGCCGGCTGGAGGCGCTCTACGCCGACGCGCTGCTCACCCTCGGCCGGGACACCGAGGCCGCCGAGGTCGCCGGCGCCGCGCTGGAGCGGGGCCTGCCGGGCCAGGGCGGTCTCGCGGAGCCGGACCTGCGCCGCATCCACGCCCTGGCGAAGGGCGACGCGGCCGAGGCCGAGGAGGCGCTGCGGCTGGCCCGCAAGCTGCACTACGCGGGAGCTGCCACCCGCGTCGAGGCCGCCCTCGAACGCCTGCCGTCATAGGGGGACGCCGCCGGACGGGGCGGGCTCGGCGGCCTCGACGCCGACGTGCCGGCGCAGCGGGACGGCGACGACCTGCGGGTCGGGCCGCGGGTGGCGCCTGATGATGTACGCGGCCAGCTGGTCGAACCGCTCCGCCTGGACGGTGAGCAGCAGCCGCCACTCCTCGGCCTCCACGAGCGTGCCGTCGCGCCAGCCCATGGACAGCACGGGGCCCTCGACCCGCGCCGCGACGGCGAGCCGCGTGTGGATGACCGAGCGGGCCACGTACGCCGCGTCCTGCTGGCTCGGGAACCCCGTCGACACCTCGAGAAAGTCCATCACGGGGAGGCAGCGTAACGGGTCCGGGCGTGCCGCACGACGGCGATCCGGACGGTGTGCGAAAGCGCGATGGACGGTGTCAGGGACGGGCGGCGGCCGGGAGCGGGGCCTCGACAGTGGCCGCGTCGGTCCCGGCGACGGCCGCGGTGGAGGGCCGGCGGCGCAGGAGGCGCAGGGCGGGCAGCTCGACGCCGTGGTGGACGGCCATGGCGCCGAGGAGGCTGCTGGCGAACACCGACACGGTGATCAGGGCGGCGACGAGCGGGCCGGCGCGGTGCGGCAGCAGGCCGAGGCGGTCGTAGGTGAGGTACGTCAGGTAGTGCACCAGGTAGAACGCGAACGACACCTCGCCGAGGTACCGCAGCGACGGGCGGGTCCAGACGGTGCGGACACCGGCGAGGTCGGCGCGGGCGGCCGCGGCGACGACGAGGGTGACCGGCACGAGCGTGAGGGCGTGCTGGTTGAGCGGGTACGGGGCCTTCAGCGCGAGGACGGCGCCGGCCCCGACCAGCACGAACGACCAGCGCAGGCCCGGGCCGCGCCACGCGCCGGACCGCACGAGCAGCGCGACGGCGATCCCGAGGGTGAACTCGGCCATCCGGACCGGCGGGAACACGTAGCCGAGCCAGAGCGCGAACGGGCGGTCGGCGGACGTGAGGGCGGCGCCGATCCCGAGGACCACGGCGACCTGGAGGGCGGCGACCGTCCACAGACCTCTGGGTCCGAGCCGGCGCAGCAGCCGGTACAGGAGCGGAAAGCACAGGTAGAAGAACGCCTCGCACGACAGCGACCAGCTCACCGGGTTGAGCGCCCGGAAGACCGACGCGTGCGGCAACCAGGTCTGGGTGAGCGTCAGGTGGGTGGCCACCTGCAGCGGTGAGGCGCCGCCGACGACGACCAGCGCGAGGAGGGTGGTCACCAGCGTCGCCGGGTAGATCTTGGTGAACCGCCGCCAGTAGAACGGGCCGGGCCTGGCGGACCACGTCAGGACGAAGCCGGACAGCACGAAGAAGAACGAGACGCCCATCGCGCCGCCGTTGACCAGCAGCGCCCACAGCACGGCCCGGACCGGTCGCGGGGCGACCAGGTCCGAGTCGTAGAAGAGCTCCAGGGTGTGCTGGCCGAACACCACGAGCGCCGCCGCCCAGCGCAGACCGGTGAGGGCCGGCAGGCGGCTGTCGCGGTTCACGGTGAATGTCTAGCCACTCTTCCCGGCCGGCGCACGCCGAGCCGGGAAGAATTCACCCCGATGTGACCAGTGGTCACCTCACCTGACCGCCATGTCACCGCCGGTCCTGCTCACGGTCACGGCCACGGCCACGGCCGGAAGGCAGGCGCGTCGTCATCATCGTCATCAGGCTGAGCGCGATGATGACGAGGCCGATGACGATGTTGTTGGCGATGGAGCCGCCGGACGGGTGGGCGCCCTGGATGACCCACGGGGCGACGAACGTCCACACGCCGAGCACCACCGGCACCCAGGTGAGGCCGTGGGTGCGCCCGTACGCCGCGGCGAAGCCGATGGCGAGGAAGCTGACGGCCACGCCACAGATGAAGTTGTTGACCGCGAGGTCACCCTCGAACGGCGCGAAGCCGACGATCCAGGGCGACAGGGTCAGGTAGATCCCGGCGAGCAGCAGCCCGCCGTCGGTGATGTGCGCGGTCGGCGTCTCCGCCGCGCGGTCGTAGTGGGCCCGCAGCTCGAGGATGTCCGGGTGCTGTTCGAGGTCCGCGATCGGACGGGTCATGACGGTCCCCTTTCGTTGTCGACATCGGGGTTGTCTAACCCGTACCGCTGAGAACTAACACGAAATGGGTGGGCACGGCGGCGGCGCTGCAGACGCCGGCCGCCGCACCCCGGTTCGCGATGGGAGCCGCGAAAAGGGTTGGCATCACCTCCGGTGGATCGATAGCCGTCGCGACCATAGGCGAAATCAGGACGCTTGTCCCGGGAGCGCTCCCATGCCAGAATCAGCGCCACCTCGCGTCTGGGAGCCGACGGGGCACACGCAGCGACTGGCTTATGTACCAACGCCGCCGCACTGTCGCGTGCCCGTATTCCGCCCAGAAACTTTCACGAGGAGCCCCCACACATGACCACCCGGACCCAACGCTGGATGCGTGTGGCGTCCGTCGGCCTCCTGGCCGCCGGCACGCTGTTCGTCATGCCGGCAGGACCCGCACACGCCGCCGCCGGCTGTACGGTCGTCTACTCGGTACGCAGCCAATGGCCGACGGGCTTCACCGGCGATCTGCTGGTGACGAACCTCGGCGACCCCCTGACGAGCTGGAACGTGACCTGGACGTTCGCCGGCAACCAGCAGCTGCAGCAGAGCTGGAACGGCGACTACACCCAGACCGGCAACCAGGCGACGATCCGCAACGCCCCGTGGAACGGCAGCCTGCCCACCAACGGCACCGTCAACCCCGGCTTCAACGCCGGGTACAGCGGCACCAACGTCAACCCGACGAGCTTCGCGCTCAACGGCGTGACCTGCACCGGCCCGAACCAGGCGCCGACGGTCGCCATCACCTCGCCGGCCGCCAACACCCGGTACACGGCGCCGGCGACGATCCCGATCGCCGTCACCGCCAGCGACCCGGACGCCGGTGACTCGATCGCGAAGGTCGAGTTCTACCACGACGGCCTGCTGCTCGGGCAGGACACGACCGCCCCGTACACGTACAGCTGGGCCAGCGTGCCGAGCCAGACCGGGGCGTACAGCCTGCAGGCGAAGGCCTACGACAGCAAGGGCGCGGTGACCACGTCCGCGGCGGTGCCGGTGTTCGTCGACCCGTTCGTCGGGCCGTCGATCGTGGCCACGCCGTCGCCGCTGACCGTGCCCGAGGGCGGCTCGACGCCGCTGTCGGTCAAGCTGAACCAGGCACCCACCTCCAACGTGACGGTCGCGGTCGCCCGTACCGGCGACACCGACATCACCGTGTCACCGACCTCGCTGACGTTCACGGCCGCGAACTGGAACGTCGCGCAGGTCGTCACCGTCTCCGCCGCCCAGGACGCGGACACCACCAACGGTGCCGCGACGATCAACCTGACCGCTACGGGTTGGGCGTCGGCGTCGGTACCGGCGAACGAGAGCGATGACGACGTCGCCGGCGGCGTGTACGTCCAGCGGTTCCTCGAGCAGTACCAGAAGCTGCACAGCTCCGGGTACTTCTCGCCGGAGGGCGTGCCCTACCACTCGATCGAGACGCTCGTCGTCGAGGCGCCGGACTGGGGCCACGAGACCACGTCCGAGGCGTTCAGCTTCTGGCTGTGGCTGGAGGCGCAGTACGGCCGGGTGAAGCAGGACTGGGCCCCGTTCAACAAGGCCTGGGACACGATGGAGAAGTACATCATCCCCACCCACGCCAACCAGCCGACCGGCGGCTACAACCCGAACGACCCCGCCGACTACGCGCCCGAGGCCGGGCAGCCCAGCCTGTACCCGCAGCAGGGCGGCCACCTCGACTCGTCGGTGAAGGTCGGTGTCGACCCGCTGTACACGGAGCTGACCTCGACCTACGGCAACACCGACGTGTACGGCATGCACTGGCTCGAGGACGTCGACAACGTCTACGGCTTCAGCTCGTGCACCCCGCAGCCGGGCTCCACGGTGTCGTACATCAACACCTACCAGCGCGGCCCGCAGGAGTCGGTGTGGGAGACCGTCGCCCACCCGTCCTGTGAGGACTTCCGCTTCGGCGCGAAGGCCAACGGCGGCTTCCTGCCGCTGTTCATCGACGGCTCGCCGGCCAAGCAGTGGCGCTACACCAACGCCCCCGACGCCGACGCGCGCGCCATCCAGGCCGCGTACTGGGCGCAGCAGTGGGCCTCGGCCCAGGGCAAGGCCGCGGACGTCGCCACCGTCGTGGGCAAGGCCGCCAAGATGGGCGACTACCTGCGGTACGCGATGTACGACAAGTACTTCAAGAAGCCCGGCTGCACGTCGACGGGCTGCGCCGCCGGCACCGGCAAGGACTCCGCCGCGTACCTGCTGAACTGGTACTACGCGTGGGGCGGCGACGCGGGCGGCCAGTGGGCGTGGCGCATCGGCTCCAGCCACAACCACCAGGGCTACCAGAACCCCCTGGCGGCGTACGTGCTGTCCAACGTCACCGGGTTCGCGCCGCGCTCGCCTTCGGCGAAGGGCGACTGGCAGACCAGCCTCGGCCGGCAGCTGGAGTTCTACCAGTGGCTGCAGTCCTCCGAGGGTGCGTTCGCCGGTGGTGCCACCAACAGCTGGGGCGGCAACTACTCGGTGCCGCCGGCCGGCACGCCGACGTTCTACGGCATGTTCTACGACGAGAAGCCGGTCTACCACGACCCGCCGTCCAACCAGTGGTTCGGCTTCCAGGCGTGGTCGGTGGAGCGGGTCGCGGAGTACTACTACGCGACCGGTGACGCCAAGGCCAAGACGATGCTCGACAAGTGGGTGGCCTGGGCGATCGCGAACACGACGTTCACCGCGAACGGCGACTTCAAGATCCCCGACACGCTCCAGTGGACCGGCGCGCCGGCGACCTGGAACCCGGCCAGCCCGGCCGCGAACACCAACCTGCACGTCAGCGTGGTCAGCACCGGCACCGACGTGGGCATCGCGGCAGCGTACGCCCGCCTGCTGACCTACTACGGCGCGAAGGCCAACAACACCGCGGCGAAGACCACGGCGAAGAAGCTCCTGGACGGCATCTGGCTGCACACCGACAGCAAGGGCGTCGGCATCCCGGAGACCCGCACCGACTACAACCGCTTCGACGACATCTGGTCCTCGTCCAACCAGCAGGGCCTGTACATCCCGTCCGGGTACAGCGGCGTCATGCCCAACGGTGACGTCATCGCCCCCGGGAAGTCCTTCCTGGACACCCGCTCCTTCTACAAGAACGACCCGAACTGGCCGGCCGTGCAGGCCTACCTGAACGGGACCGGCCCCGCGCCGACGTTCACCTTCCACCGCTTCTGGGCCCAGTCCGACATCGCGATGGCGATGGCCGACTACGGCCTGCTGATCGGCGGCTGACGCACCACCCTCGCACCGGCGGCCACCGTCTCTCTTGAGGCGGTGGTCGCTGGTGTACCGGCGGCCACCGTGCGACTGTTCGCGCGGTGGCGCCTCACCGCAGTGCACAGAGGGCCACCGTGCGACTGTTCGCGCGGTGGCGCCTCACCGCAGTGCACAGAGGGCCACCGTGCGACTGTTCGCGCGGT